>JAPOTT010000035.1 GCA_026709025.1 bacterium | reverse complement strand
TGAGGGCAGGAACCCGCCTACTCAGCCACCTGCCAAAAACATAAGCAATGTAACCTGCCGTGCCACCAACAGACAAGGCGACTGTGACTATAAGCAGAAAGCTTCGGCCGCTCATCCAGTCTATGATTAGGAAACCTAAAGGCAACCCAACAAGAACGAACAGGTATTCATACCATGGCCATTCTCTTAGATTGTTCCTTGACCTATATTTATTTATAATCATCACTAACACCGAGAACGGGGCGTAAGAACTTTCCAGTGTGACTGTTTGCGGAGCGGGCGACTAACTCAGGGGGGCCTTCGGCTACTAGGGTTCCACCGTTATCGCCTCCTTCGGGGCCGAGGTCTACAAGCCAATCGGCGGTCTTGATCACATCTAGATTGTGCTCAATTACCAGCACGGTGTTGCCTTGATCCACCAAACGGCTGAGAACCACCAACAGCTTACGCACATCATCAAAATGCAAACCCGTAGTGGGTTCGTCCAGAATGTAGATGGTGTGCCCTGTGGAACGCTTAGCTAGCTCCGAGGCCAGCTTCACCCGCTGAGCTTCACCCCCGCTTAGGGTGGGCGCAGGCTGACCCAGGCGGATGTAACCCAATCCCACATCCACCAAAGTTGCCATGTGTCGCACGATGGCTGGCTGGTTTGCAAAGAACTCCATGGCATCTGCACAAGACATGTTCAGCACCTCTGAGATGTTGTGCCCTTTAAACTGCACCTCTAGCGTGTCACGGTTGTAGCGCGCCCCCTTGCACACCTCACAAGGTACATACACATCGGGCAAAAAGTGCATCTCAATCTTGATGTTGCCATCTCCCGCGCAAGCCTCACAGCGCCCGCCCTTGACGTTGAACGAAAAGCGCCCGGGCATGTATCCCCGCACCCGAGCCTCCGTGGTCTGAGCGAACAGCTTGCGTATGTGGTCAAACACACTGGTATAGGTGGCCGGATTGGAACGAGGTGTGCGACCTATGGGCTGCTGATCTATGTTGATTACCTTGTCTAGCGCCTCGGTGCCATCAATGCCCTTGTGCAACCCAGGCGGCACCTTAGATTTGTAGATACGCTGCATCAACGAGCGGTACAAAATGTCGTTCACCAAAGTGGACTTACCCGATCCCGACACCCCGGTTACTGCCACAAAACACCCGAGGGGGATGTCTATATCTATGTTGGCCAGGTTGTGTTCTCTAGCCCCGCGCACAGTTAACCAATGGTCGTTAGGACTGCGGCGCTGTGCGGGCACTGGAATCGTCTTAGCACCCGACAAATACTGCCCGGTAAGCGAAGCCTTGTTTTTCAACAACGCTGGCACCGTGCCCGAATGCACCACACTACCGCCGTTTTCGCCAGCCCCAGGGCCAATGTCCACCACATGATCGGCCACCCGCACGGTTTCTTCATCGTGTTCCACCACCAGCACGGTGTTACCCAGATCACGCATCCGCTCCAGAGTTTCAATTAAGCGACGATTATCACGTTGATGCAACCCAATAGAGGGTTCATCTAGCACATACAGCACCCCTACCAGACCGCTGCCAATCTGTGAGGCCAGGCGAATACGCTGCGCCTCTCCCCCGCTCAAAGTTCCCGCCGAACGCCCCAAGCTTAAGTACTCCAAACCCACATCCAACAAGAACTTCAAACGCGCATTGATCTCCTTAAGCACCTGAGCAGCAATCACCTGATCTCGCTCAGAAAGAGCCAGCGAAGCTAGCGCCTCAGCCGCATCGCGAATAGACATATCGCAGACCTCAGCGATGGTGCGCCCATCCACGGTGACGGCCCGCGACAACGGGTTCAAGCGAGCCCCACCACAACCCGAACAGGGCACCTGACGCATGTACCCCTCAATCTGAGTGCGCGCCGAATCCGACTCCGATTCGCTGTGGCGACGCTGCAAGTAGGGGATAACCCCCTCATAACGGGCGTTATAGCGGCGCAACCTGCCATAGCGGTTACGGAAACGCACCTCTGTGCGCTCAACCCCCAACCCCTTGCCATAAAGCATCAGATCCTGCTGCGAGCGCTTTAAGCTGCCCCACGGCTCATCCATAGGAATGCCTTTGGATTCTGCCACCGACTCCAGCAACCGCTTGAAATACTGGTTGTGACCTTTAGCCCAGGGAGCTATTGCTCCATCTTCTAGGCTCAAGTCGGGATCGGGAATCACCAGCCGGGGGTCTACCTCAAACACCGACCCCAACCCGTCGCACTGCGAACACGCCCCATACGGAGAATTAAACGAGAAGTTGCGAGGTGCCAACTCTTCAAAAGACTTGCCATCTGAAGGCCGCGAGAGGTGCTGAGAAAAGGTAATCGTGGATGGCTCGGTGACATCTGGCGCAGTGCCTGCAACACCACCTGCTGCGTTGCCTAAAGAGCCCTCCATCACCATGAGTTCGGCCACAC
Organism: bacterium; assembly: GCA_026709025.1. Taxonomy (GTDB): domain Bacteria; phylum Actinomycetota; class Acidimicrobiia; order Acidimicrobiales; family Bin134; genus Poriferisocius. Next base: position 16,745 of record JAPOTT010000035.1, on the reverse strand, counting down.
CCTCGGCCAAGCCCAGGGCCGTTTCTATCGACTCCGTCAAGCGCTGTTCTATGCCCTCGCGCATCACCAACCTGTCCACCACCACCGAGATGTTGTGCATCTCATAGCGGGCTAAATCTAAGTTGTCTGCTCCACCGTCTAACTCCACCAAATCGCCATCTACGATGGCACGGGCAAAACCCGCAGACGCTAGCTCCCCCAGCAAGGTGTCGTAGGTGCCCTTACGACCACGCACCACCGGTGCTAACACCTGAAAGCGAGTGCCTTCGGGCATGTGCATCACCCTGTCCACGATCTGCTGAGGGGTTTGACGCACCAAACGCTCGCCGGTTTCGGGATCGTGGGGAACTCCAATCCGCGCAAACAACAAGCGCAGGTAATCGTAAACCTCGGTGATGGTTCCAACGGTTGAGCGGGGGTTACGCGAGGCGCTCTTTTGGTCGATGGAGATAGCAGGCGACAGACCATCAATGAAATCCACATCTGGTTTATCCATCTGCCCCAAAAACTGCCGGGCATAGGCAGACAAAGATTCCACATAACGGCGTTGCCCTTCGGCATAGATGGTATCGAACGCCAAAGAAGACTTGCCCGACCCAGAGATGCCGGTGAACACGATGAGCTTGTCTCTAGGAATGGTGAGAGACACATCTTGCAGGTTGTGCTCGCGCGCCCCCTGTATAACTATCTCCTCGGCCACATCCCGAACTTACCGGTTTGTGGCAATAACCAGACAAGGCAACCCCCATTTTGCTCAACTAACATCGCCCTAATGCCTAATCACCCAGAGAACAACCACCTACCAAACAGCCGTGGGGATGAAGCGTTTCGGGTTATATCCCCCTTTGAGCCTGCTGGAGATCAACCTGCCGCTATCGCTGCTCTCACCGAGGGCTTAAATCGAGGCGATCGCTTCCAAACACTGTTGGGCATTACCGGCTCAGGCAAGAGCGCCACCGTTGCTTGGACCATCGAGCAGGTGCAGCGCCCCACTCTGGTGCTAGCCCCCAACAAATCGCTAGCTGCCCAGCTAGCCAACGAGATGCGGGAGTTCTTCCCCAACAATCGGGTGGAGTACTTCGTGTCCTACTACGACTACTACCAGCCCGAAGCCTATATGCCCGCCTCCGATACCTATATCGAAAAAGACTCCTCGGTGAACGACGAGATAGACCGGCTGCGTCACTCCACCACAGAAGCTCTGCTCACCCGCAGAGATGTGGTGGTGGTGGCATCGGTGTCTTGCATCTACGGATTGGGTGCCCCCGAGGAGTACAAGAACCTGCTCTGTATCTCCAAAGTTGGGCAAAACTACGACCAAAGAGACCTGCTGCGGCGCTTGGTAGAGATGCAGTACGAACGCAACGATGCCAATCTAGTGCGGGGGCGATTTCGGGTACGCGGCGATGTGATCGAAGTACACCCTGCTTATGAAGAGTACATCGTGCGTATCCAACTCTTTGGCGATGAGGTGGAGCAGATCACCGCCATAGACCCTGTTACAGGCGAGAGACTCCGCAACCTCAACGAGGTGGTGGTGTTTCCAGCCACCCACTATGTGGCCAGCCAAGAGCGGATGCGTGTAGCCATCAGCGGTATCGAGGCCGAACTGCAACAACAGCTAGCCCTGTTCGAAAAGCAAGGCAAGCTGCTAGAGGCCCAACGACTGCGGATGCGTACCAGCTACGACCTAGAGATGATGCAAGAAATCGGCTTTTGCAACGGCATCGAAAACTACTCCCGCCACATTGATGGTCGTACACCCGGCGAGCGTCCCTTTACCCTGCTGGACTACTTCCCCGAAGACTTCATAACCATCGTAGATGAGTCGCACGTGGCTGTGCCGCAGCTACATGGGCAATACGAAGGAGACCGCAGCCGCAAGAACGTTTTGGTGGAGCACGGTTTTCGCCTGCCCTCGGCGATGGATAACCGTCCGCTGCGATTTGGCGAGGTGATGGAGCGGGTGGGGCAGGTGGTGTTTTTGTCAGCCACACCCAGCAGCTACGAACTAAAAGTGTCAGACCAAGTTGTGGAACAGATCGTTCGCCCAACCGGTTTGATAGACCCAGAAGTGCTGGTACGCCCTACCAAAGGCCAGATAGACAACCTGATGACGCTCATCGAAGAGCGCACCGCCCGATCCCAGCGTGTGCTGGTAACTACCCTCACCAAAAAGATGGCCGAAGACCTAAGCGAATACCTGCTAGAGATGGGGGTGCGAGTGCGCTATCTGCACAGTGAGGTGGACACCATTGAGCGCATTGAGATACTGCGCGATCTGCGCCTCGGCGAGTTTGATGTGCTAGTCGGCATCAACCTACTACGAGAAGGACTAGACCTACCCGAGGTGTCTTTAGTGGCCATTTTGGATGCCGACAAAGAGGGCTTCTTGCGCAGTGAGACCTCTTTGATTCAAACCATCGGGCGGGCTGCGCGCAATGTGGATGGGCAGGTGATCATGTATGCCGATGTGATGACCGACTCAATGCGCCGAGCAATCTCTGAAACGCATCGCCGCCGGGGGCTCCAGCAAGCCTACAACCAACAACACGACATCAACCCGCAGACCATCCGCAAAGCCATCAGCGACATCTTGGCTGATTTGCGTCCCTCCGAAGATGGTGTGCCCATGCCCGGGGGCAACACCCGCTCGCGGAGCTTAGACCGCTCGCGGCACAAGGCCGATGTGATAGACCTAGATTCAGGCGGTATTGAGCGCCTCATTCACACCCTTACCGAAGAGATGAACGAAGCCGCTGGCGAGTTAAAGTTTGAGTACGCTGCCCGCCTGCGTGATGAGATCAAAGATTTACGGCGTGACCTCACCCAGATGGTGTAGCTGCTAGCTCCTCTGATTCTGTTATGGCCTCTTGTGAGACCTCTGCTGGTGCTGTGACCTCTGAATTTGCTGGGGCCTCTGTGACCTCTGATGCTGCTGTAGAAGGAACTGTTTGAGCCTCAACAGCCACCTCAGCGACAGCAGCTATCTCAGCCTCAACAGCGGGCTCAGACTCGACGGTAACAGTCTCCGTGGATTCTGTATCGGTCTCAGCAGACTCAGCAGTAATAGTGCCGATGTAGTTACCTTCTTCGTCGTAAGCGTGCTCACCAAAGTGCTCTTGGAACTCGGCTGCCACTACGCCACCCTCAGCAGCCTGCTTGATAGACAAGCTGATACGCCGCTGGCCCACATCCAAATCAATGATCTTCACCCAGAGTTCCTCACCCGGGGTAACCACCTGCTCAGGTAGCTCAATGTGATGCGATGCGATCTCTGAGATGTGGACTAACCCCTCAATGCTCTCGCCAACTTGCACAAACGCTCCAAAGGGCACCAGCTTGGTAACCCGACCGTAAACCAGCTCCCCTACCTGATGGCTTTCGGCAAACTCCTGCCACGGGTCTTGTTGGGTGGCCTTAAGCGACAAGCTAATGCGCTCCCGATCTAGGTCTACCTCTAGCACCTCCACCTCGATCTCGTCGCCTACCTTCACCACCGCACCAGGATGATCTACATGCTTCCACGACAGCTCCGACACATGTATAAGGCCGTCCATACCACCAAGGTCTACAAAAGCCCCGAAGTTAACCACAGAGGAAACCATCCCGTTGCGGCGCTCCCCAGGTTTCAGGTTAAACAAAAATGCCTCGCGCTGTTCTTTTTCAGTCTCCTCTAACCACGCCCGACGCGACAAAACCACGTTGTTACGGTTCTTATCCAACTCGATTATCTTGGCCTCTAACGTTTCGCCGATATAGGGCTGTAAATCTCGCACCCGACGCAATTCCACTAACGATGCGGGCAAAAAACCTCGCAAACCGATATCAATAATCAGCCCGCCCTTCACAACCTCAATCACCGGGCCAGAAACAGTGCCTTCCTTAGCCTTAACATCCTCTATATTGCCCCAAGCCCGCTCATACTGAGCCCGCTTTTTAGATAAGATCAGGTGACCATCTTTGTCTTCTTTTTGCAGCACCAAAGCCTCAATGTGCTCCCCAACGGAAATGATCTCGCTGGGATCAGCCACATTACGAATGGACAACTCGGGAATGGGGATAATCCCCTCCGACTTGTAGCCGATATCTAAAAGCACCTCGTCTCGGTCTACCTTCACAACCTTTCCGGTTACGATCTGACCGTCCTCCACATGCACCATCGTCTCGGCATAAGCATCTTCTAGATGTTCTATCGCCACATCTAGGTCGGTAATTTGACGAGGGACATAGTTTCCCTCAGCATCAAACGTACCCATCTGAACAGATGCTGTGTTGCTAGTGGAATCTGGATTGTTGAAGGGATCTGATGCCACAATTGTTGTAGCACCTAACTGAGGCTCTGCTGAAGCCGTCATCGCTGAGATACCGGTGGGCGAAGCGGGCGATTCGGTTATAGTTTCGGACACGTTGGGTTGAGCCTCACTTGAGGTAGGGAATAAACAAAGTAGTGGCTGCAAGGCGCAGTGCAAACACACAATGCAGTGAGTCTGCAAGTTCCACTGCCACCGCTATAGATAGCAGCTAAGCAATGCTAGCAGATTACAACGCAAAGGGCTATTTGCTGTAGGGCAATTTACTTTGAGGCCATTGACTACAGGGCTACTTTGCTTCAGCCCAAGTTTGCCCCGACGAAAGATGCACCTCTAGGGGCACCTTCAGATCGCATGCCCCGGCCATTATCTCTTGGGTTAGCCTAGCCGCTTGATGATGTTCTTGGTGAGGCACCTCTAAGATCACCTCATCATGCACCTGCAAAATTATCTGGCTAGCTAAACCTTGTTGTTGTAGTGCGCTATCCAAGCGCACCAATGCCACCTTAAATATGTCAGCAGCTAAACCCTGTATGCCCGAGTTCATGGCTTGACGTTCAGCTGCTTGGCGCAGATGAGGGTTGGGAGAGTTCATCTCAGGAATGCGTCGCCGTCTGCCAAACAAGGTCTCGGTGTAGCCCACAGCAGCGGCATCAGCCACCGCTTTGTCCATGTAGGCGCGCAATGCAGGGAAGGCCGTAAAGAAGGCTTCCAAGAACACAGCCGCTTCTCGGGTGCCGATGTTCAGACGCTGCCCCAATCCATAGGCTTCCATTCCGTAGATCAGCCCATAAGACACCATCTTGGCCACAGACCGCTCTTGGGCGCTCACCTTGTCGGCCGGGATAGCAAACACCTGTGCCGCTACTGAGGTATGCACATCTATACCCGATTCAAAGGCCGCAATCAGCCCTGGGTCTTCGGCTAGATGAGCAATACAGCGCAGTTCAATCTGGTTGTAGTCGGCCACCAAAAGCTCACACCCTTTAGCAGCTACAAAAACCTCGCGAAACACTCTGCCAGCATCAGTTCGTACCGGAATGTTGTGCAGGTTAGGTGCATCAGAGCTGAGCCTGCCGGTGCGAGCCACCGTCTGCTTAAAAGTTGCCCGTATACGGTTATCGGGCTCTGCTTCAACCGCTGCCACCAACCCCTCCCCATACGTGGAACGCAGCTTCTCCACCTCCCGATAGTCCAACAAGGCATCCACAACAGGATGCTCGCCACGCAGCTTTTCCAGAGTTCTGGCATCTGTGCTGTATGCGCCCGTGCGGGTCTTCTTTTGCGGGGGTAGGCCCAATTTGTCAAACAACAACTCCCCAACCTGCTTGGAGGAGTTCACGTTGAAGCCGCCACCACCGGCTGCGTCGAGCACCAAGGCACGCAGGCGTTCAGCATCGGCTACCAAACGATCGCGTATAGCCACCAAAGCCGCCTCGTTTACCGCTATTCCAGCGTGTTCCATACGGGCCAAAACCCGCACTAGCGGAACCTCTATGTCTTCGTTGAGCTGACGGAGCCCTTGAGCTTCTAAAGCTTTCGCCAAAGGTGCTGCTAAGTGCCCCACAGCTACCGCTTGCAGCGCACACCTCTGCGATACATCTAACTTATCTTCGCCTGAATGCAAATCTAATTGGCCCTCTTGGGGTTGCGCGCTCTCAGGCATTTGCAGCGCAGTATGAGCTCTCAGCAGCTCACCTAGCTCATACCGCCCGCTAACCGGGTCTAACAAGTACGCAGCAATTTGCGTATCTAGGCACAATCCCGATGCATCTACGCCGTGTGATTGCAGCCAATACAAAAACGGCTTGGCATCATGAATAACAAGTTGAGCAGTCTCAAAGAACCCACAAATGGCTGACCGCCACTGGCTGTTGTTGTCATTGTGGGCCTGGCCGGTAACCTCATCGGCTAAACCACCGTTTACTGCTTCGGCGTTGGCTGCTCCATCAACCGCTAGCATCTGTGCTAACACACTTGCAGGCAACCATGCCACCTCACCGCTTTGCAGATCACACAGCACCGAAATACCTAGCAGCACACAACGCTGCGGTTGGCGTGCATCAACTGGCTCTCCCCAACAAGCCGCTACCGCAACCGGTTCTGTTCGCTCTTGGCGAAGCAACTCGGCGACCTCATCTGGCGTGGCCAGCGGACAAATCGTCGCCTCTAGCGTTTGGATGGTTTGGTCAACTCCTAGCAGATCTAAGTTCAACACCTCGGCAGCAAAATCTCGCAGGTTTTGAGACTCCAAAACAGCAAAAATCTCTGCCACCGCAGCCACGTCAGGACGGGCAAAACCCAAATCATCTAACCCCACTTCTAGGGGCACATCTCGTACTAACTCCATCATCTCTAGGTTCAAATCCACCCGCTGGCGGGCATCGCCGAGGTTCTGGCGAAGCTTGGGGGTTTGTTCATCTAGGTGCTCATATAAGCCCACAATGTCGCCGTAGGAGTTGATGAGCTTGGCCGCAGTTTTCTCCCCCACTCCATCTACTCCCGCCAAGTTGTCTGAGGTGTCACCCCGCAGCGCTGCATAGGCCACATAATCTGATGGCCGAACGCCAGTGCGCTCCAAGATGCCTGCCTCGTCGTACAGCACGTAATCCGACACACCGCGCTTGTTGTAGAGAACCCGAATGTGAGGGTCTTGTACAAGCTGATAGGAATCCCTATCGCCGGTAACCACAATTACGTCGTGGCCCTGATCTCTGGCTTGTGATGCCAGGGTGGCGATGATGTCGTCAGCTTCAACCTCAAAGTGATCGATGGCGGTGATACCTAACGTCTGAATCATCTGGCGTACCAGATTCATCTGCTGGCTGAGGGCTTCGGGCATGGCATCGCGAGTTGCCTTGTAACTATCCAAGCGCTGATGGCGAAATGTGGGCTCAGCACGGTCAAAAGCCACCGCCATCTTGCTGGGTTTGTGATCGCGCACTAGGTTCAACAACATTCTTGTAAACCCATATACGGCGTTGGTGGGCTGCCCACTAGAGGTTGTCATTGTGTCGGGCACCGCAAAGAAGGCTCGGTACACCAAAGAGTTGCCGTCCACAAGAATCAACAAAGGCGCTTCATTCACCTTCTTTGCCTGCCTGTGATGCTGCTTGGCTAGCAGATTCTGCTTGGCTAGCGCTCACTAAGGCTGTTAGCTGCTGGGGGGTAAGGTGAATGATCTCTTCGGCTACAGATTCCATCGACCGTCTCTGAGTCATGGATTGTTTTTGGATAAAGCCATAAGCAGCATCCTCAGACATAGCACGATTATCCATGAGGCGCCCTTTAGCGCGGTCTATGGCTTTGCGAGCCTCTAGGCGACTTTCTACCCTCAAAAGCTCCTCGCCATAGGCTGTCATATCCTGAAAACGGGCTAAAGACATCTCTACGGCAGACACCAACCCGGCTCGCTCAAATGGCTTCACCAAATAGGCCAAAGCCCCCGCATCTGCAGCCCTAGCTATCAACTCCCGCTGGCTAAAAGCCGTTAGCAAGAGAACAGCGCAAAGCATCTCATCGCGAATTTGACCAGCAACGGTGATACCGTCGGTGCCGGGCATCTTCACATCCAAAATTGCCACATCAGGACGCATTTGTCTGACTAACTCCAGCGCCTGATCTCCGCGGCTAGTTTCCCCTATTACCTGGTAGCCCTCTTCCTCAAGGGTTTCTCTAAGGTCTAGACGAATGATGGCTTCGTCTTCGGCTAGCACGATTGTGATCGGGCCCTGATCAGACATAACAGGATCAGAATCAGGCATAGCAGAATCAGACATCGGAGTAGTACTGATCTAGCAAACGGTCTTGTTGTTGTTCTAGGTGCTGTATCTGGGTTCGCAAACGAACCTTGTGCTGCAGCATGGTATCTGCATGACGCGCCGCATCACGATGTTGACGCTCCGCAGAAGGAGTTTCAGACACTAGCGCGCGTATGCGAGCATCGTTAGCCAACTCGTCAAAATGCAGGCATTGCTCTTCGGCTATGGACAGATCCTCCCGTAAACGCTTAAGTCGTTCTCCTACATCTGCCAACTTTTTATCCACCTTGTTCTGAAACACAACAGTTGCAAATGATACTACCTTCCCCGTAGGGTACACCGAATGAGAATGATTATCAAGAATTTTACCCTCAGCAACCTTACCGCTAATGCTTATGGCGGTGCTTGTAAAGGCAGTGATTTTAAGGTTCGTAGAGATTTTAAGGGTCGTAGGCATGCGAGGCGAAATCCTGCGTTGTGGATTAAAGTAGTTGCTAGCTTGGGTATCTTAGCTCTAGTAGCCGCAGGATGTAGCAACGATGACGATGCGGCAAACAACGCAGATGCGCCTCTGGTGATTGCCACCACCTCCATTTGGGCGGATGTGGTTTCCAACATAGCCTGCGATGGCTTAGCGGATGTACAACCCGTGATCCCCATAGGCGGCGATCCGCATGCTTTTGAACCCTCCCTGCAAGATCGCAGCCGCATGGAATCAGCAGCGATAGTTGTGGCCAACGGACTCAACCTAGAAGAAGGCTTGCGCGACACCCTTGAAGCCGTAAACACAGAAGGAACACCCGTGTTCTATATGGCTGATCATGTGGAGACCATCGAATTCGGAGCCGGCATGAGCCATGGCCACGATGAACATGACGACCACGAAGAACACGAAGAACACGAAGAACATGACGAGCACGAGGGCCACGACCACGAAGATCACGAAGAACATGACGAACATGAAGAACATGACGAGCATGAGGGCCACGACCACGACGAACACGATGATCACGAAGACCACGACGAACACGAAGAACACGACGAGCATGAGGGCCACGACCACGACGAACACGAAGAACATGACGAGCACGAGGGCCACGACGACCACCATGGCCACGATCACGGGTCGGAAGACCCGCACATTTGGTTTGACCCACATCGGTTATCACTGGCCCTGCCCGAGTTAAGCCAAGCCCTAGCTCAATACGCTGGTATAAGCCAAACTGCTCTAGATGACTGCACAAACAGTTACATCGAAGAACTCCGCAACGTAGACATCGAAGTAACCGAGATTCTAGGTCAGCTACCAGCAGAAAAACGTTTGCTGGTTACCAACCACGATGCTCTGGGCTACTTCGCGGATCAGTACGACTTTGAGGTAATCGGCACCGTTATCCCCAGCGGCAGCACCCTCGCAGCTACCAATCCAGCAGCCCTACAAGAACTAGTTGAGTTGGTACAGGACACTGGCGTGAAAACCATCTTCACCGAAACCACGCACAGCTCTCAAGACGCAGAAGCTCTAGGGCGCGAAGCCGGTGCTGAGGTTGCAACCCTATACACAGGTTCGCTCGGACCATCCGATAGCGGTGCCGACACCTATATCGGCTTTCTACGCACCAACGCCCAAACCATAGCAAACGGACTGGGCTAAGCGGTTTACAACGCCGGGCCTGAGATAGCCAAGCCAACCAACCAGCCCAACCACATCTTGGCGTAGCATCACCACATGGATTTCTTAACCAGTCCTATGGACTGGTGGGTGGAGCCTTTCGTTAATAACGTCTTCATGCGCCAAGCCTTGTGGTCGGGCCTTTTGGTTGTGCTCACTACTTGCACAGTGGGCACGTGGTTGGTGCTGCGGGGCATGAGCTTTTTTGGCGATGCCCTGGCTCACGGTGTGCTACCAGGCATGGCGGTGGCCTTCATCTTAGGGGGCGATACCGCAATAGGAGCGCTTATTGCTGCTCTAGCAATGATTGCTGGCATCAACTTGGTACGTACTTTCTCACCGCTCTCCGACGACAGTTCCATTGGTTTGTTGTTTGTGGGGTTCTTGGCATTGGCGGTGGTGATCATGTCCAGCAGTTCGGGGGCCTACTCTGGCGATCTCACCAGGTTCTTGTTTGGCTCCATTACCGGAGTAACCGACAGAGATCTGCTGCGTCAGCTAATAATCGCTGGTGCCACTCTGTGCGCCGTAGTCGTTCTACACCGAGCATTTCTTTTAGCAACCTTTAGCGAAGTCCATGCCCGCCTTTTGGGGTTTCGGCCACGTCTAGCCCATGTTGCCCTGCTGAGCCTCTTGGCTGTGGCGATTGTGGCATCTTTTCAAGCCGTTGGGAACCTGCTGGTGTTCGCCTTTCTGATAGCCCCTCCAGCAGCTGCAACATTGTTAGTAGGGCGAATCTCCACCATCATGGTCACAGCTGTGGGCCTCGGTGCTGTAGCTGTGGTAATTGGCCTGCTTGTTAGCTATCACCACAACACAGCCGCTAGCGCCACCATGGCCCTAGCTTCAGTAACGCTGTTCTTCTTGGTAATGCCCTTAAGTCGTTTCATGCAGCACTAGAGCGCACAAGACGGGCAGAAGTCGGCTAAAACACAGTCCCCGCAGCGAGGCCGGCGGGCGATACATACCCGTCGACCGTGAAAAATGAGTCGCAACGAGAAGTCACCTCGTTCAGCCGCAGGCACCATAGGGTTCAACTCCATCTCTATCTTTACTGGATCTTTGTGTTCGGTAATGCCCAAAAGGTTGCTGAGCCTGCTTACGTGGGTGTCTACCGGCAACCCGGGCAAACCCAGCGCCACACTACGCACTACGTTGGCTGTCTTGCGTCCAACCCCTGGCAGGCTCACCAAATCGGCCATTTTGGCTGGCACCTCTCCCCCAAATCTGGCCACCAGTTCTTGTGCCATACCTACCATGTTGCGAGCCTTGTTGGCATAAAAACCTGTGGTATGTACCAATTCCTCCACATGCGCTAGGGGCGCGCTAGCCAAAGCCTCAGGAGTGGGATATGCGGCAAACAAATCTGGCGTAACCATGTTTACCCGCTTATCTGTACACTGCGCCGACAAAATTGTGGCCGTAAGCAGCTCAAAGGCGTTTTGGTGGTCTAGTTCGCACACCGCTTCGGGATACTCTTGGCCCAATAACTCATGAGCCCTTTTTGCACGGCCCTTTGGGCTGCGTGGTTTAGCCATTGCAGAAATGCTAGTAGGCACTAGTGGGCACTAAACAGCCACCCATCCACAAGCCTCGATCGACAAGCCATCAGGAGACACTAAATGTGGGTGCTAAATTGTGAGTGTGGGTCTAACCATTACAACACCCGAGCGCGATGAGTTCGCCTTGTCTGTGTCCCTTGATGTTGCCCAACCACGCAACCTTGACACTGCTCATCAAATTGCTGAGGCCGTTGCTGCGCTCAAACCACAAGAAAAAGCTCAGCTTTGGATTGAACAAGCAACCCGCTCAGACGATCTGTTCGCTGGCAATTTGGGGTTCACCCCTTACCGTGATCTGTGGCGCATGCAGCGCGCCCTGCCTGCTGAGCAATCATCTTTGGCTACAAGAGCTTTTGTGCCCGGTACCGATGAAGATGCTTTTTTGCAGGTGAACAACCGGGCCTTCTTTTGGCACCCCGAACAGGGCAACATGACAATGGATGCTCTCGCCAAGCGCATGGAGGAGAAATGGTTCGATCCTGCTGGCTTTCGCCTGCACGAACAAGATGGACGCTTGGTGGCCTTTTGCTGGACAAAAGTACACCCAGATCAAACCCCTCCCGCCGGGGAGATATATGCCATCGCAGTAGATCCCCACTACCACGGCCAAGGTCTGGGCAAGCCGATGACCCTAGCAGGGCTCAACTTCCTCCACCACCAAGGGCTTACGCTGGGCTTTTTGTACGTGGAATCCGACAACGATGCAGCCGTCGCTACCTACCGCAAGCTGGGCTTTGTACATCATTCAACCAATCGGGCCTACCAGATGTTAAACCCCAGCGGCATCGCCAAATAAGCGCTAGGCCCAACAGCATCTGAGCCACCGCAAGCCCAACACACTAGGAACCCAACCACCAGAAAACCCAGCCACCAGAAACCCCACCACCAGCCCATAGCCAATGAACCAAAACAACCCCACTAACAGCCCCTTACCCCAAGGCCCAAACCTGCCCAAACACTCAGACCTGCCCCAAGGCCCAGCCAAGCGTGTGGCAGTGCGGGCCATGTTTGATGCCATCGCACCTCGCTATGACCTGCTAAATCGAATGCTCACCTTTGGAATGGATCGACGCTGGCGCCGCAAAGCGGTGCGGACATTGCACCTACCCAAAGGCGCTCAGGTTGTAGATATTGCGTGCGGCACTGGAGACTTCTGCCAAGACCTAGAAGCTGCCGGGCTGCAAGCGGTAGGGATAGACCTCTCAGCCGGGATGTTGGCGAGCGCACAGCAACGCCACCAAGCGGGCAAGCTGAAAGCACCATTGGTGTTGGCCGATGCTCTGTGCTTGCCGCTGCACAGCCGAAGCGCCGATGGCATCACCTGTGGATTTGCGCTACGCAATGTAGTAGCCCTAGATGCGCTCTTTGCCGAGCTAGCAAGGGTGCTGCGCCCGGGCGGACGAGCCTCGCTGCTAGAAGTTGCCGAGCCCTCCAATCGGTTGCTAAGGGCCGGTCATCAGCTTTATTTTGCCAAAGCAGTGCCCAAAATAGGCGGCTGGCTTTCAGATAGCGCTGCCTACCAGTATCTGCCCAAGTCAATGGCCTACCTGCCACCCACTGCGGAGCTGCTGAGCATGCTCAAAGCTCAAGGGTTTTCAAAAGTAACCCACCAGCAACTCTCAGGCGGCATAACCCAACTAATCACAGCCACCCGAACAACCCCCACACCCTCTACTGAAGACCTACTCAAGCGTGAACAGGGTGCTGTAGAGATCTATCTATAGAACGATGGGTCGCTGGGTTTGTATGCGGATTTGTGGGTTTGGCGGTGGCAGGTTGGGCAGAGGAGGGTGAGGTTATCGATGTCGGTTGTGCCGCCGTGTTCCCATGGGATGATGTGGTGTACGTCGCAGTTGCTGGCTCGAATTCCGCATGATGTGCAGCGTTTGTCTCGTTTGTAGAGGGCGAGTTTTTGGGCTTTAGTGTGCTTTCTGCGAGTGCGACCCACATAGAGGGGTTGGGCATCGCTGTTGAAGATCATCGGTATGATCTCCGCTTCACAAGCTAGGCGGCGGATTTCATCTATGCCGATGGGTGTGCCATCTATAAGCCCAGCGGCTTTGAGTTGGCCGGTGATGGCATCATAATCAGCCGTGAGGATGATGGTGGTGGCCTGCGGGGTTGGTTCTGGTTCTGGTTCGAAGCCAGTGCAGCAGCCAGAACCGCTTTGGTGTTTTGCGGCTTGTTGCGCTCCGTGAGCATTGCAGGTTCTTGTGTTGTCGGTATCACCTGTGTCGCGCCTACCGGTTCTGTTAGATCTCTCAACCTCAGTACCGTTGTCTGCGGGCATAGCTCTCGTTGGTTTGGTGTGGGTGGTTATGAGTTCCACTAGCGCATCGGCGTTGCGTTGTTCAAAGGAACGTTCTACACCGGTTTGGAAATCTTTTTTGAGCATCCGCGTGGTTAACGCATCCATAGCGGTTTTCACCCGCTCACCAGCAACATGGTCTAACTCAGCATGCAAGATAACCATGTCGTTATCACCGTTGAAGATTTTGGCGGTACGCCGGGCGCGTTGTTGTTCTATAGGGTTCAACCCCGTTGCGGCTAAGCGTTTGGTTTCCCACTCTGCCAAAGTGGCTTTGAACACATCAGGGCCTTGTTGCACACCAATAGCCAACAAATCCAACTGCTCATCTGAGGTCATAGGAGCCCTGCTGTGCGACGCAGCCATCAACTCCGCGTGATCCATGGTGATCCAACCATCCTTAGCAGCCCGCATCACATCAGGCATAGCCCTAAGCCCTTTAGCAGTACGCGCCTGGCGGCGAGCCTTATACGCAGGCAAATCAAACTGCTTACACACACTCATCACCGCTTCTTCACCCTCCAAATTACCCAACCGCACCAACACTGCGCTTAGGTAGCTCTCAACCTGCTGGCGAAAAGCATTAGCCCGCACAGCCAACCTCACAAGATCACCAGCATCACAACCAGCAAAATCAACAAAATCAAAACCCACAACAGCACTTTCAGAGCCACCAGAAGCAAGCGCTTGAGCATCCAAGCTAGCTGTAGTATTTAGTTTATTTTCAGTTGGTAAGCTGCTTCTAAGTTCCATGCCTGTAAGTATACAACCACCCAGTGACACATCAACCTAAATCAATGATATTTTAAAGATCTTTTTTAAAAAATCTACTGGTTCATGATGTTTAAACTGTGTGAGCTGAGGCCAAACCGAGCAAGCCAGCAACTTGAGATCTGATGAGCTGACTGAGTTGGTGCGGTGACACAAGGAAAACGCGATCCTACGGATGGGAGCGTAATGAGTTCAAAAACTCCACCCAAGTGAGTACAAGTGGGCCTTCCTGTGGTACCTTTCTGAAATGGCTGGCAACTCTACCCTGACATCGGCTAAGCGTCAGAAACGTGACGAGTTCTACACGCAGCGTGTTGACATTGAAAACGAAATGAAACACTATAAGCATCATTTCGCAGGGAAAACGGTGTACTGCAACTGCGACGATCCGTATGAGAGCAACTTTTTCAAGTACTTTGCCTCCCAGTTCGACCACCTCGGCTTGAAGCGGTTGATAGCCACCAGTTACGCAGGCTCGTCTATCGTGGCAACCGAACTTCCTTTCGCTGACATCGGCGGGCTAGCCGAGAGAGAGAGAGAGAGAGCTGCTTACTGGGCGGATATACGCAGCGTAAGTGACCTCAACTGCGACGGTGCCGTCGACATAAAAGACGTCGAACACCTATTACGCCACCACTCCAACACAGTCGGGCACCTAGAAGGCGGGGGCGACTTCCGAAGTTCAGAATGCGTAAGGCTCTTGCAAGAAGCCGACATCGTAGTTACAAACCCGCCCTTCTCGCTGTTCCGCGAATATCTTGCTCAACTACTTGAACACGACAAACAGTTTCTAATACTAGGCCAGTTGAACGCCATCCCGAAGAATATCCACATTACGATAACTATGATGCCATTAACGTAGACAAGGTAAAAAATATCCCCCAAGACTGGGACGGAGTTATGGGAGTGCTTATCACATTCCTAGATAAGCACAACCCTGACCAGTTCGAGATTATCGATCAGAGTTTATATCAAATACCAGGACACAAGAAATATGATAGAGGGTATGTCAACGAACAGAGATTATATGACCGTATTTGGATAAGGAAGTCTATGTCAAGTGAATAGAGATAGGTGATCGTATGGATGTCAAGCTCAAAGAAGTAACAGTCGCCGAACTTATTGAAAGTTACAGCGATGATGGTGACGGCGGAGTTGTTGGCTTTGGCGGCAACTTAGATATCCGACCACAGTTCCAACGCGAGTTTGTATACAAGGAGAAACAGCGTAACGCTGTGATAGACACGATCAACAAAAGTTTCCCGTTAAACGTTATGTACTGGGCCGACATCGGAGGCGATAGATACGAGATCATTGACGGGCAGCAGCGCACCATCTCAATATGTCAGTATACAAATAACGATTTCTCTGTAGGTAATCTATTCTTTAGCAACCTGCCACATGACAAGCAAGAACTTATGTTGGCTTACAAGCTAATGGTGTATGTCTGTTCGGGAACGGACAGCGAGAAACTAGACTGGTTTGAGACCATCAACATCGCTGGCGAGAAACTCACAGCCCAAGAACTCCGCAACGCCGTCTACTCGGGCCCCTGGGTGTCGGACGCTAAACGCTATTTCAGCAGAAACGGCGGACCTGCTCACCAAGTCGGCGGGAACTATCTCAACGGAGCAACTAACCGCCAGGAGTACTTGGAGACAGCAATCTCATGGGCAAGCGACGGCAAGATTGAAGAATACATGGGCCGCCATCAGGATGACGGGAATGCTGAACCACTTTGGGAGCATTTCCAAACGGTTATCGGCTGGGTTGAATCGACTTTCTCAACTTATCGCAAAGAGATGAAAGGGCTCTCGTGGGGCTCTCTGTACGCCACCCACAAAAATAAAAACCTCGATCCCACCCAGATCGAAACCGAGGTAGCTGCCTTGATGAGCGACGAAGAGATAAAAATGAAGTGCGGAATCTACGAGTACGTTCTTACCAGAGACGAACGACACCTCAACCTGCGCGCATTTGAGGATCACATCAAACGGACGGTCTATGAGAAGCAAGGTGGCAAATGCGCTATCACAGGCGAGCTAATGAAGTTTGACGATATGGAAGCCGACCACATCACCCCGTGGTCACGAGGCGGCAAAACCGTAGAAGAAAACTGCCAGATGATCTCCAAGCAAGCCAACCGCCGCAAAGGAGTACGTTAACAGGTTGCCACTAACCCACCTCCTCGGCTAAAGCTCACTCTCATTATCTAAACTTGCATATATAATTTGATATTTTCTTAATTACTGTCGTTGTTCTTAGTAATCTTCGTAGTGTTGTTCGTGTTCTCTCAATTTTTTTCTAGTTTTTTTGATTATTTGGTTGGATATGTCGCAGGGTGCTTGTAGGCTTACA
>JAPOTT010000028.1 GCA_026709025.1 bacterium | reverse complement strand
CACCGGTCTCCAAAACCGGCGGTTGGGGGTTCGAGTCCCTCCTGCCCTGCGTAAGAAGTTCCTCTAACAAGTGCTGAACGCACCAAGCCAATATAACCAAGCCAATATGACTGACTTAAACAGACAACAAAAGCGCATGGCCCAGAAACAGGGTTTTGTGGATGATGACGGCGAGCCGGTTAGGGAGCGTCGCCAAAATCGCGAGCAGCCCCGCCCGGGCGAACCTCGTGTTGGCCCGGTACAGTTTATGCGAGAGGTGAGGGGCGAGTTGCGTAAGGTGTCTTGGCCGCGGCGCGACGAGGTGGTGAACTACTCAATCGTGGTGTTGGTGGTGCTTGTGCTATTGACCTCGGCCATTGGCTTGCTGGATTGGGGCTTCAGTGAGGCCATATTGAAGTTGTTCGATCGATGAGTTCTGATATGCCAACAAACGCCGATGTCTGGGCAGATGCCGAAGAGCAGATGAGCGCGGCTGCTACTGCCACTGCCACAACCACTGCCACAGCCACAGAAGCAGAAGAAGCAGCCGCTTTGTTGCCAACCGGGCCGGGTGGCCTGGATACAGCAGCAGCCATAGAAGATGATGCCTTTGAGGTGATTGATGCGGAGGAGTTGGTTTACGAAAAGCCATCTGATGTGGATGCAACGCCAACCATCAGCCCCTTTGATATGCCAGGCAAGTGGTATGTGGTTCACACTCAGTCGGGTTATGAGAACAAGGTTCAGCAGAACATTGAGTCTCGTCGCCGCACAATGGGTGCTGAAAGCACCATTCACGACACCGTGATCCCAATGGAAGACGTGGTGGAGTTTAAGGGGGGCAAGAAGGTAACCGTGAAGAAAAAGATGTTTCCCGGCTATCTGTTGGTACGAGCCCACCTAGACGACTCTTCGTGGGACGTAATTCGCAACACTCCGGGGGTAACCGGATTTGTTGGTCAAGGTCGTCGTGGGGCCAAGCCCGTTCCACTCAAGCGCAAGGATGTAGAAAATTTCCTCCAAGTGAAAACCGATGGAGAACAGACAGTTCGTCGCACCAAGCCTCGTTTGTTGTTTGAGGTGGGTGAAACCATCAGGGTGAAAGAAGGCCCATTTGCTGATTTTTCTGGCGAGGTGGCCGAGATTAATGAAGACCAACTCAAGGTGAAGGTGCTTGTGAACATCTTCGGGCGGGAAACGCCGGTAGAGCTTGAGTTTTCCCAAGTCGCAAAACTTTAGAAGCCAAACTTGAAAAGACGTTAGAGGTAACGGTTATGGCCAAGAAAAAGGTGATTGCCTTAGTGAAGATCCAGATACCCGCAGGGCAGGCAACCCCTGCACCTCCAGTGGGAACTGCGCTTGGTCCCCATGGGGTGGCCATCATGGACTTTTGCAAGGCTTACAACGCCAAGACAGAGGATAAGCGAGGCCAAGTTATCCCTGTGGAAATATCCATTTACGAAGATCGTACTTTTTCCTTCGTTACCAAAACCCCACCTACCTCGTTTTTGATAAGGGAAGCCGCAGGTTTAGAGAAAGGTTCTACCGAGCCTGGGCGAAGTCAGGTTGGAAGCATCAGCGCTGAGCAGTGTACCGACATAGCTAAGGTGAAGTTGCCCGATTTGAACACCAATGATTTAGAACAAGCCAAGCTGCAGGTGGCTGGAACTGCCCGCAGCATGGGCATAGCGGTGGATTAGATTTAAGGAGAGTTCAATGCCAAAACGGGGAAAACGCTACAGCGATTTGGTAAAGCGTTACGACAAACAGCAGCAACACACCACCAACGATGGGGTGGAGTTAGCCAAGAGCATGGCATCTGCCAAGTTTGATGAGACCTTAGAGTTAGCCGCACGGCTAGGGGTAGACCCCAGACAATCGGATCAAACATTACGAGGCACTGTTAGCTTGCCTTCTGGCACGGGCACCACAGTGAGGGTAGCGGTGTTTGCACAAGGAGAAGCTGCCCAGCAGGCCACCGAGGCTGGGGCCGATATCGTGGGGGCAGATGATCTGTTAGCAAAGGTTGAGGCTGGCGAAATGGATTTTGACGTGGCCGTAGCCACCCCCAGCATGATGAGCAAGGTTGGCAAGTTAGGCCGGGTGCTTGGGCCGAGGGGCCTGATGCCTAATCCCAAAACCGGTACCGTTACAGATGATGTGGCGAAAGCGGTAACCGAGTTCAAAGGTGGCAGGGTGGAGTACCGCACAGATCGCCAAGGCAATGTTCATGTGAAGGTAGGCAAGCTCAGCTTTACCCATGATGAGTTGGTTGCAAACATTGAAGCCGTAGTAGAAGAGTTGAGCCGGGTAAGGCCCGCCGCAGTGAAGGGCCGCTACTTCCGCAAGCTCACAATAGCCTCAACCATGGGCCCTGGGATCAAATTAGATCTGGCTGATTTGGGCGCTAACCGCTGAGCTGGTAGTTTCTTTTGCCAACAAATCAATTCTTGCCGCAGACATCGGGTGCAGTGTTGCTAACTGCTTAATTGTTTGTTGCTCTGGGTTTTCCAAAACGCAGGGCCACTCAGCCTGATTAGGTGAACTCTTCCAAAGACCTTTGGGGCGTTTGCTTTTTGCGGCGTCCCATTTTGCATTTCCGGGCTCATAGCGCAGCTCGGTTGAAGGAAATACACAGCAGATGAAGAACCCACGCAGTGAGAAGGTAGCCGTAGTGCAAGAGGTGCGCGATCGCATCTCCGCGTCTGAGGCCGTGGTGTTAACCGACTATCGGGGCTTAGACGTGCCAGCGATGGCTGAGTTGCGAGCCCGGCTACGCACCGCGGGCAGCGACTATAAGGTTTACAAGAACACCCTCACCCGCTTTGCGGCCCGTGAACTCAATCTAGACCTAGATGATGTGTTAGTCGGGCCGACAGCGCTGGCTTTTGTGGGTACCCATGATGACGGCAGCCCTTCTGATGCGGTTTCCTTGGCCAAGGTCATTTGTGAGTTCGCCAACGAGTCTGATTTCTTGTCCATCAAGGCAGGGGTGTTGGACGGGCAGGTGCTGAGCAGCGCCGAGGTGAGCGCCCTTGCCAAGTTGGGAACCAAAAAGGAGATCTTGTCCGAGATTTGTGGCCTGCTAGATGCCCCGATGGCAGAGTTAGCTGCTTTGCTGCAAGCGCCGCTTGTGGAGATGGCTGGTTTGCTAGATGCGCCTTTGGTAGAAGTGGCGGGGCTTGTGGAGTCCCTAGAAAACAAGAGTCAATAAACAACAACCAACGAAGGAACAAACATGTCCAAGGTAGATGAAGTACTCGATTCCATCGGGTCTATGACGGTGCTTGAGCTTGCAGAGCTGAAGGAGGCTTTTAAAGAGCGCTTCAACGTAGAAGCAGCTGCTCCAATGGCCGCCATGCCTATGGTTGCGGCGGCACCTGGTGGCGATGCTGGTGGAGCCAGCGATGCTGGCGAAGAGCAGTCTGAGTTTGACGTGATCCTCACTAGTGGGGGCGACAAGAAGATACAGGTGATCAAAGAGGTACGCACCCTTACCAACCTGGGCCTCAAGGATGCCAAAGAACTGGTGGACAATGCTCCCAAGCCGGTGCTAGAGAAGGCTTCTAAGGAGGACGCTGAGAAAGCCAAGGAAATTATTGAGGCCGCTGGTGGTGCTGTAGAACTCAAGTAGCGCCCTAGAGTTCACATAAGCTCAGAACTCAGATAAGTTACAAGCCCAGCAGCCTTCAGCCGAGTTTGGCCAGCATCGAGCCGAGTGCGTTCGGATTGGTTCTGGTCAGAGTTCTGGTCAGAGGCTGAAAAATGGGCTGAAAAATCTTATTGCGCTCAGCTTGGCAAATCAAGCCAAAAGCGCGTATCATTAGCTGATACGCGCTTGCTTTCGTCTTCGGTTATGTCATTTTCTTTGGCATCGCCGCGTTTGCGGGGCCTACCAACCCCGTCGGCGTTTAGAGATAATGGGCAGCTTAGCAGCGTTGCTCGTCCACAAACATACTTTTTCAGGAGTCTACCTTGGCCCCCCGCTTGGCGACCCGCGACCGCTACTCCTTTGGCAACTTGGAGGAAGTGCTATCCCTACCCGACCTGTTAGCAGTACAAAAGGATTCTTTTGACTGGTTCATACGTCAGGGGTTAGCCGATGCCTTCAGTGACATAAGCCCTATAAAGGACTTTTCGGAAAACTTACAACTCGAGTTGGAGTTTGACCCCGACGATGAAGACCTAAACCCGGGGCCTCGCTTTGGTACCTCGGTGGAGGAGTGCAAAGAGAAGGACATGACCTACTCGGCCCCGATTTTGGTGCGGGCTCGCTTTTCCAACCGCACCACAGGGGAGATTATCGAGCAAATTGTGTTTTTGGGCGATTTTCCGGTGATGACCAAAAAAGGCACCTTTATTGTTAATGGCACCGAGCGGGTTGTGGTGTCGCAGTTAGTTCGTTCACCCGGTGTGATCTTTCAGCCCGGAGAGCGCTTCCGCTTGCGTAACTTGAGCAAGCATCAGCTAGTTACCGGCACCATCCACCCTTACCGGGGCGAGTGGATCGAGTTTGATGTAGAGCACAAGCCGGGGCGCAATCCCACCGCAGGTGCGCGGGTGGCTCGTAAGCGCCGTATGAGCATGTTCACCTTGTTGCGGGCCTTAGGTTACGACGAAGAAGGCGCTCCGGGGTTCTTGGATAGGTTCGTGCAGCATTTTGATTTTCTTGCTGATCAGTGGGAAACAGATAAGCATCTGCACACAACCCGCTCAGAAGCGCTGTTGGAGATATACAAGCGGGCCCGCCCGGGTGAGCCCCAAACATTGGATGCAGCAGACAAGTACTTCACCAATGCATATTTTGAGAACCGGCGTTACGATCTATCTAGGGTGGGTCGCTACAAGCTAGATCGCAAGCTCGGCCCTGAGTTAGATCGTGTTGAGGAGCTGTTTGGTATCTCGGTGGAGCGCCCCGAGCCAGATCAGCCGGTGCTATCGCCTTCTGAGGTTTTAGCCACCTGCACGTACTTGCTGCACTTGATGAAGTTTGAGCCGGGGTATCGCTTAGACGACCAAGATCACTTTGCAAATCGGCGTATTCGTTCTGTTGGCGAGCTAATTCAAAATCAGGTTCGGGTAGGTCTGTCGCGCATGGAGCGGGTGGTGCGAGAGCGCATGACCACCCAAGATGTAGAGGCCATTACACCTACCTCCTTAATTAACAGCCGTCCAGTGTCTGCGGCCATCAAGGAGTTCTTTGGAACCAGCCAGTTGTCGCAGTTTATGGATCAGGTTAATCCTCTCTCGGGTCTTACCCATCGACGTCGCTTGTCTGCGCTAGGGCCCGGTGGTTTGTCGCGCGAGCGTGCGGGCTTTGAGGTGCGCGATGTTCACTTTTCCCATTACGGGCGCATGTGTCCTATCGAAACTCCAGAAGGCCCCAACATCGGCCTGATTGGAGCCCTAGCTTCTTATGGTCGGGTGAACCAGTTTGGTTTTATTGAGTCGCCCTACCGCAAGGTGGTAGATGGTCAAGTAACCAACGAGATAATTTGGTTGGCTGCCGATGACGAAGAAGAGTACGTGGTGGCTCAGGCCAACGCTCCTTTAGATGCCGATAACCGGTTTGTGAACGACCGAGTGCTAGTGCGTCGTTCGCCGCAAGCCGCCACCATGCAGGGCCTACAGGCTCAGCTAGAACAAGAGGTGTTTTTTGGTGCTACAACGGAGATCTCCTCGGTTCCACCAGATGAAGTGCAGTTGATGGATGTATCTCCTAAGCAGATTGTGTCTGTGGCTACAGCGCTCATTCCCTTCTTGGAACACGATGATGCTAACCGCGCCTTGATGGGTGCCAACATGCAGCGCCAAGCGGTGCCTTTGGTACGGCCTGAGGCACCCTATGTGGGCACTGGCATTGAGGCTAAAGCAGCGCGCGATGCTGCCGACATGATCATTGCCCAACAAAGCGGCACGGTTATCGATGTGGCGGGCGACTCATTGAAGGTGAACTACAAGAATGCGGGCACAACAACCTACAGGCTCATGAAGTTTGAGCGTTCCAATCAAGACACCAGCATCAACCAAAAGGCGCTAGTTAAGCAAGGCCAGGTTTTCCAACAAGGCGATGTGTTGGTGGATGGGCCGTCCACTGATAACGGTGAGCTAGCTTTGGGTAAGAACCTGTTGGTGGCATTTATGGCTTGGGAGGGCTACAACTTTGAAGATGCCATAATTTTGAGCGACCGGTTGGTGCGCGATGATGTGCTTACCTCCATTCACATTCATGAGCATGAGATTGATGCTCGTGACACCAAGCTAGGTGCTGAGGAGATCACAAGGGACATCCCTAATTTGTCTGAGGAGATCCTGGCCGACTTAGACAGTGACGGAATTATACGCCCGGGTGCCGAGGTTGGCCCCGGCGATGTGCTGGTGGGCAAGGTCACCCCCAAAGGCGAGACCGAACTCACCCCTGAAGAGCGCTTGTTGCGGGCCATCTTTGGCGAAAAGGCCCGTGAGGTGCGCGATACAAGCCTCAAGGTGCCTCATGGTGAGAGCGGCAAGGTTATTGACGTTAAGAAGTTCAACCGAGATTATGGTGATGAGCTGCCGCCGGGTGTGAATCAGCTAGTGCGGGTGTATGTAGCTCAGAAGCGCAAGATTTCTGTGGGAGACAAGCTAGCTGGCCGTCACGGCAACAAGGGGGTGATCTCCAAGATCTTGCCTATGGAGGACATGCCCTATTTGGCCGATGGCACGCCGGTAGACATTATCTTGAACCCACTAGGTGTGCCCTCGCGTATGAACGTAGGCCAAGTACTAGAAGCCCACTTGGGTTATGCCGCCCGTTGGGGCTGGGATGTAAACGGCGCGGTAGGCGACACCCCAGACAGGGGAGAAGGTCGCAAAACACGGCCCAAAACTCAAGCCTCTACCCTGGTGGCAACCCCGGTATTTGATGGGGCTAACTGGGATGAAACTGTCCGTGCTGGGAGCCATCCCACCATTCAGCAACTTTTGGAACACATCAAGCCCGAAAGCGTAGATGGCGAACGGCTCATTGGTAGCGACGGCAAGGCTGTGCTGCACAACGGGCGTACTGGTGAGCCCTACGACAATCGCATCATGGTGGGCTACATGTATATCCTCAAACTGGCCCATCTGGTGGACGACAAAATCCACGCTCGCTCCACCGGCCCGTACTCCATGATTACCCAGCAACCCTTAGGCGGCAAGGCCCAGTTTGGGGGTCAGCGCTTTGGTGAGATGGAGGTTTGGGCGCTTGAGGCTTATGGCGCTGCTTACTGCCTCCAAGAGCTGCTCACCATCAAATCAGACGATGTTGTGGGCCGTGTGAGGGTGTATGAGGCCATCGTGAAGGGCGACAATATCCCCGAACCCGGCATTCCTGAGAGCTTTAAGGTGCTCATAAAGGAGATGCAGGCGTTGTGCTTGAACGTGGAGGTTCGTGACACCGCTGGCGCACAGGTGGAGATTACCGAACTAGACGATGATGCTTTCCGTACCTCTGAGGAGCTGGGCATCGACATTTCCCGCCCCGAGAGGGGATCTGACGAAGACGACCAAGACCGCCGCATGGTGGGAAGGACTTTCTAAATGCTAGATGTCAATGCCTTCAATCAGCTTTCTATCGGCCTTGCTACTGCTGATGCCATAAGAACGTGGTCTAACGGCGAGGTGAAAAAGCCTGAGACCATCAACTATCGCACGCTGCGCCCTGAAAAAGATGGCCTGTTCTGTGAAAAGATATTCGGCCCCACAAAGGACTGGGAGTGCTACTGCGGCAAGTACAAGCGCATTCGCTTTAAGGGCATAATTTGTGAGCGTTGCGGTGTGGAGGTAACCCGCTCCAAGGTGCGGCGCGACCGCATGGGCCACATTGAGCTAGCTGCACCTGCAGTTCACATCTGGTACTTGCGTGGCACCAGATCATGGTTGGCCTATTTGCTGATGGGTACCAAACCCAAAGAAGAGCTAAAGGCCAAGCAACTTGAAAAGGTGATCTACTTTGCCGCCTATTTAGTAACCGAAGTGGACGAAGAGGAGCGTCACAAGCAGCTGCCCGCCCTAGAGCGGGAGATGCACGAAGAGGTTCAGGCCATCCGCGATGAGCTGGAGTTGCACAAGCACGAGCGTTTAGCTGAGTTAGAAGCCGAGTTAGATGAGGCTGAGGCTGCGGGTTCGCGCGATATTGATCGTCGCCAAAAAGCTGCCGAGAAAGATATAGCGCTTCTTGAAGAGGAGGCCGAAGAAGAAATTGAGATGGTAGAGCGCGCCTTTGAGGAGTTCTCCAAACTGCACCGGCGCATGATCGTCGAGGATGAAGAGCTGTGGCGGGAAATGCAGGATCGCTACGGCCAGATGTTCACCGGTGGTATGGGCGCAGCGGTGATCGCCGCTTTGATAGACAGCGTAGATCTAGATGAAGAGGAGCAGAAGCTCCGTGAGCTACTAGATCCGCCTGAAGGTCAAAAGAGGCTTTCGCAACAACGTGAGCAAAAGGCCATTAAGCGTCTCAAGATAGTTTCGGCATTTAACCGCCGAGATCAGCACGGACGACGGATCAACGATCCTCGGGCCATGATTTTGGATTCTGTGCCGGTTATTCCGCCCGAGCTGCGTCCGATGGTGCAACTTGATGGTGGTCGTTTTGCTACTTCCGACCTGAACGACCTCTATCGCCGTGTGATCAACCGCAACAACCGCCTCAAGCGCTTGTTAGATTTAGACGCACCCGAGATCATCGTCAACAACGAAAAGCGGATGCTCCAAGAGGCAGTAGATGCTCTTTTTGACAACGGCCGTCGGGGCCGTCCGGTAACGGGGCCAGGCAACCGGCCCTTGAAGTCGCTTTCAGATATGTTGAAGGGCAAGCAGGGACGCTTCCGTCAAAACCTGTTGGGTAAGCGGGTAGATTATTCGGGCCGTTCTGTAATCGTGGTAGGTCCCACCCTCAAGCTGCATCAGTGCGGGCTGCCCAAGCTGATGGCGCTGGAGTTGTTCAAGCCATTTGTAATGAAAAAGCTGGTGCAAGAAGACCTAGCGCAAAACATCAAGTCTGCCAAGCGGATGGTGGAGCGGCGTCGACCACAAGTGTGGGATGTTTTGGATGAGGTAATCCAGGAACACCCGGTGATGCTCAACAGGGCACCAACGCTGCACCGTTTGGGTATTCAGGCTTTTGAGCCGGTGTTGGTGGAAGGCAAGGCCATTCAGATACACCCGTTGGTGTGTACTGCTTTCAACGCCGACTTTGACGGAGATCAGATGGCGGTGCATTTGCCGTTGTCGGCCCATGCTCAAGCTGAGGCTCGGGTGCTCATGTTGTCTGCCAACAACGTGTTGAGCCCGGCCCACGGTCGCCCTCTAGTTACCCCCAGCCAAGACATGATCATTGGCGGGTACTACCTCACAGAAGAGGTGAAAGGCGCTATGGGCGAGGGACGGGTTTTCCGTCGTCAAGATCAGATAGAGCGGGCCTATGAGGCAGGTGAGATAGATCTGCATGCCCTTATCCAATATCGAACCGAAGAGTTGCTAGCTGCTCCCGCCAACGGACAAGCAGCAGAGTACCACCCAACCACTGCGGGCAGGGTGCTGTTGAACAGCACGCTCCCAGATGACTTCCCATATATGAACAAGGTGGCCACCAAGCGGGACATCACAACCATTGTGGATCGACTGGCCCAAACCTACAGCAAAGAGGTGGTGGCCCGCAGCCTAGACGATCTGAAAAACCTTACCTTCAGGTACGCCAGCCGCTCTGGTCTGACCGTATCTGTGGACGATGTGAAGGTGCCACAAGATAAGCAGGCCATCTTGGATCGTTACGAGAAGGAAGCTGAAAAGGTAGAAAACCAGTTCCGTCGGGGCATCATCACCGATGGGGAACGTCGCCAAAAAGAAGTGGAGATATGGACTGAGGCAACCGAGATGGTGCGCCAGCGCATGGAGGCTGTTCTCAAATCTGAGCAGTTCAACCCCATTGACATGATGGTGGGCTCTGGTGCTAGGGGCAACATGATGCAGGTTCGTCAGATCGCCGGTATGCGCGGCCTAGTGGCAAACCCCCGAGGCGACATGATTCCTCGCCCCATCAAGAGCAACTTTCGCGAGGGCTTAGCCATGTTGGAGTACTTCATTGCAACTCCTGGAGCCCGCAAGGGTTTGGTGGACACCGCTTTGCGGACTGCGGACTCTGGCTATCTAACTAGACGGTTAGTGGATGTGGCCCAAGAGGTGATTATTAACGACCGAGACCCGTTTGAAAGCGGCGGCCCGGTGCGGGGCATCTGGATTGAAGATATCGCCCCTGATGAGGCGGGCAAGCGCACCTACCTAGAGACAAGGTTGTTTAGCCGCACTTTGGCTACAGATGTGACCTTGAGCGATGGCACAGTTTTAGAACAAGGAACCGTGGTGGGCGATGATGAGATGATCTTATTGCGCGACGATCCGCAGGTAAATCGTGTACGGGTGCTCTCGCCGCTAACCGACGATTCAGAGGTGGGTATTAGTCGGGCATCCTATGGCATGTCGTTGGCAACCGGCCAGGCCATTGAGGTGGGCGAGGCAGTGGGGGTGATTGCTGCTCAGTCCATCGGCGAGCCCGGCACGCAGCTCACCATGCGTACCTTCCACACCGGTGGTGTGGCAGGTAAAGATATTGCTGGAGGTTTGCCTCGGGTTGTGGAACTGTTTGAGGCCCGCACGCCAAAAGGCAAGGCTGAACTCACCCGTATTTCGGGTGTGGTGCGTATTGAAGAAGAAGACGGCAAAGTCAGCCGCCTATTGGTGGTGTCCGATGATGGCTCTGAGTGGTCGGTGCTGGTAGATCCAGCTTGGCGATTGGCTGTAACAGATGGCCAAGAGGTATCGGCGGGAGACCCGGTAGCGCAAGCCGACGGGCCACTAGATCCCAAAGAGCTGTTGGAGATTCGCGGTGTGCGGGAAACCCAGCAGTACCTTGTGGACGAGGTGCAGCGGGTGTATCGCGATCAGGGCGTGTCTATCCATGATAAGCACATCGAGCTGATAGTGCGGCAGATGACCCGCCGTGTGGCTATCCAAGAGCCAGGCGATGCCAACTTTTTGCCCGGTGAGCGGGTGGATTCGCAGACATTCACCAACGTCAATCGGGCCCTCGCTAAGGAGGGCAAGCGCCCTGCTGAGGGACGGCCCGAGCTGATGGGCATTACTAAGGCTTCGCTGGCTACCGATTCTTGGCTGTCGGCGGCATCTTTCCAAGAGACAACTAGGGTGCTTACCGAGGCCGCTATTGAGTCTCGCCACGATGGGCTGATTGGCCTCAAAGAGAACATCATTATTGGCAAGCTCATTCCTGCTGGCACTGGGATGGAGATATACCGCGATGTTGCTACTCACGCTCCTGGGTACACGCCGATGGAGTTTTACTCTTCGGCTGATACCGATGATGATGTAGACCTGCCGCAGTATTTCGCCGATATGGCAGCAGCTTCTGATAATGATGGTGCCGATGTGTTGCCGATTGGCTCGTTGGCAACGTAGACTTATGCCTCAGGTGCGCGCCTTGTGCCGTATCTGAAAAACTTGTTTCAACCTCACTTGTCCATTTAGCCGTAGGGAGTGCTGTGCCTACGATTCAGCAGTTGGTGCGTAAAGGGCGCCAGTCAAAGTTCCGCAAGGAAAAGACACCGGCCCTAAAGGGCGCGCCCCAACGGCGTGGGGTTTGCACTCGGGTGTATACCACCACTCCTAAAAAACCCAATTCTGCTCTGCGCCGTGTGGCTCGTGTGCGTCTTACCAGCGGCATGGAGATTACCGCTTATATTCCAGGCGAGGGCCATAACCTACAAGAGCACTCCATTGTGTTGGTGCGTGGTGGGCGGGTGCGCGACCTGCCGGGAGTACGTTACAAGGTGGTGCGCGGCACCCTTGACACATCAGGTGTATCAGAACGTAAGCAAGCCCGTAGTCGTTACGGCGCAAAGAAAGAAGGCTGATCGTGCCGCGCAAAGGTTATGCAGGTCGTCGGAACCTACCCAACGATCCTGTCTACGACTCGCTGCTCGTAACTCAGTTTGTGAACAAGATCTTGCAAAGAGGCAAACGCTCTACAGCAGAGCGCATCGTTTACGGTGCCCTAGACATGGTAGAACAACGCACTAGCGCTGAGCCTTTGGGTACCTTGAAGCGGGCTGTTGAGAACGTGCGTCCCCAACTAGAGGTGCGTAGCCGCAGGGTAGGTGGGGCTACTTATCAAGTGCCCGTAGATGTGCGTCCGCGTCGTGCCAACACCTTGGCCATACGCTGGATTGTGACCAACGCTAGACAGCGCCGCGAGCGTACCATGATGGATCGCTTGGCTAATGAGATATTGGATGCTTCAAACGGGCTTGGCGCATCTGTGAAACGGCGCGAAGATCTGCACAAGATGGCAGAGTCCAACCGAGCTTTTGCCCATTACCGCTGGTGAGCGGATCAGCCCCTTGAGTTACATGTCTCGTCATCCGCTGGAAAAGACCCGCAACATTGGCATCATGGCCCATATTGACGCGGGTAAAACAACCTGCACAGAGCGTATTTTGTACTACACCGGCAAAGCCTACAAGCTTGGTGAGGTTCACGATGGTGCCGCCACGATGGACTGGATGGCCCAAGAACAAGAGCGTGGTATCACCATCACCTCTGCGGCCACCACCGCAGAGTGGGCAGGGCATCGTATTAACATCATCGACACTCCCGGGCACGTAGATTTCACGATGGAGGTGGAGCGCTCTTTGCGGGTGTTAGATGGTGCTGTAGCGCTGTTTGATGGTGTGGCTGGTGTGGAGCCTCAATCTGAGACGGTGTGGCGTCAAGCCAACAAGTACAAGGTGCCCCGGATATGTTTCATCAACAAGCTGGATCGCACCGGTGCCAACTTTGAGCAGTCTGTGCTCACCATCAACGAGCGGTTGCGGGCTAATACTGCAGTGGTTCAGTTGCCTATCGGCATCGAAGCTGACTTGTTGGGGGTAGTTGATCTAGTAGAGATGCAGGGCCTTGTGTGGCGGGGCGATGATTTGGGTTCCACTTGGGATGTCACCGAGATACCTGAGGATCTCGCTGAGCGTGCCGCAGCAGCCCGCTTAGAGCTGATTGATTTGCTTACGCGGTTTGACGAAAACCTGTTGGAGAAGTACGTCGAAGATGAAGACTCCATCACCCCTGCAGATTTGCGGGCTTCGCTTAGAACCTGCACGCTCTCGCTAGATGTGGTGCCGGTGTTGTGCGGGTCGGCCTTCAAGAATAAGGGCGTGCAGCCGCTTTTGGATGCTGTGGTGGAGTACCTGCCTTCACCCATGGATATCCCTACCATCAAAGGCACCTATAGGGGTGAGGAGTGTGAGCGGGCTGCCGATGACAACGCTCCCTTTAGCGCTTTGGCATTCAAGATTATGAGCGATCCGCATGTGGGCAAGCTCACCTATCTGCGGGTGTACAGCGGGCAGTTAGAAAAGGGCGGTCAGGTGCTAAACCCCCGCACCGGGCGCAAAGAGCGCATCGGGCGCATCTTGGAGATGCATGCCAACGATCGTGAAGATTTGGACATCGTGCGTTCTGGAGAAATTGTGGCGGGAATCGGCTTCAAGGATGTACGCACCGGCGACACCTTGAGTGATGCGGGCAATCCCATCATCTTGGAAGAGATGGATGTTCCCGATCCGGTAATTCAGGTTGCCGTAGAACCTCGCACTAAGGCAGATCAAGACAAGCTGGGTAAGGCTATGTCTGCTCTGGCCGAGGAAGATCCAACCTTTCAGGTACGCACCGATACTGAAACCGCTCAAACCCTTATTGCTGGTATGGGAGAGCTGCATCTTGAGGTGTTGGTGGATAGGATGCTGCGGGAGTTCAACGTGGATGCTTCTGTGGGTAAGCCCCAAGTGGCGTATCGTGAAACCCTGTCGGCAGGGCTCAACAAGTACACCTATACCCACAAAAAGCAGACCGGTGGCTCAGGGCAGTTTGCTGAGATCGTGTTTAATCTAGAGCCTAATGAGCCTGGCAAGGGCTACGAGTTTTCTAGCAGTGTAACCGGAGGGCGTATCCCTAAAGAATATATTCCAGCGGTGGAAAATGGCATGAGAGATGCCATGACCACGGGCCCGTTAGCTGGTTTTCCGGTGGTGGATGTAAAGGTAACCCTTACCGACGGCAAGCATCACGATGTGGATTCCTCAGATATGGCCTTCAAAGTGGCGGCTACCTCAGCCTTTCGGGAGGCTTCTCGGCGAGCCAAGCCCATCTTGTTGGAGCCCATTATGGCTGTAGATGTTGTTACGCCAGAGGAGTACATGGGCGATGTTATCGGCGATCTAAACAGTCGGCGAGGCAAGATCCATAGCATGGAACAACGCGGCCACGATCAAATTGTTAAGGCTCATGTGCCACTTTCGGAAATGTTCGGATACGCTACCGAACTCCGCTCGCGCACTCAGGGCCGGGCCACATACACAATGCAGTTCGACACCTACAGGCAGACTCCTGCCAAGGTGCAAGAAGAAATCGTCGCTCGCATTAGGGGCGAATAATCAGGTATAGACAACCCACTTGGGAAGGTTGAAATATGGCAAAGGAAACATTTGAGCGGAACAAGCCGCACTTGAACGTGGGCACGATGGGTCACATCGACCACGGCAAGACAACCTTGACGGCGGCCATCACTAGGGTGCTGTCAGAAGCTGATCCCTCAAGCACTGAGTTCACCGAATTCGACAACATCGACAAGGCACCAGAAGAGCGTGAGCGCGGTATCACGATCAACGTAGCCCACGTGGAGTACGAGACCCCCAATCGTCACTACGCCCATGTGGATATGCCCGGTCACGCCGACTACATCAAGAACATGATCACCGGCGCTGCTCAGGTGGATGGTGCCATCTTGGTGGTATCGGCTGCCGATGGCCCAATGCCTCAAACCCGCGAGCACGTGTTGTTGGCTCGCCAAGTGGGTGTGCCTTCTATCGTGGTGGCCTTGAACAAGGTAGATCAGGTAGACGACGAAGAGCTCTTGGAGCTAGTCGAACTAGAGGTGCGCGAGCTGCTCAGCGAGTACGACTTCCCAGGCGATGACATTCCGATTGTGCCTGTGTCTGCTTTTAAGGCTCTAGAAGGCGATGCGGCATCTGCAGAGCAAGTTAAGGCTCTAATGGAAGCAGTAGACACCTATATTGAGGAACCTGAACGAGATGTGGATCGTCCCTTTTTGATGCCGATTGAGGATGTCTTCTCAATCACTGGTAGAGGCACTGTGGTTACCGGTCGCGTTGAGCAGGGCATCGTCAACACCGGCGACAAGGTGGAGATTGTGGGCATTCGCGACACTGCCGAAACCGTGTGTACAGGTGTGGAGATGTTCCGCAAGCTGCTAGATGAGGGTCGTGCAGGCGATAACATCGGTGCGTTGTTACGAGGTACCGATAAAGAAGATGTGCAGCGTGGGCAGGTGCTGTCTGCGCCAGGGTCTATAACCCCACACACGCATTTTGAGGCTCAGGTTTACGTGCTAACCAAAGATGAGGGTGGTCGTCACAAGCCCTTCTTTAGCAACTACCGGCCCCAGTTCTACTTCCGCACCACCGATGTTACCGGCACCATTGCTTTGCCTGATGGCACCGAAATGTGCATGCCCGGTGACAACACAGAGATGACCATCAACCTCATCGCTCCAATCGCGATGGATGAAGGCTTGCGGTTTGCTATTCGTGAGGGTGGACGCACAGTAGGTGCTGGCACAGTCACCAAGATACTGAAGTAGCTGCAATGGCTTCGGGACAAAAGATTCGCATTCGGCTTAAGGCTTACGATCACGAGATCATTGATCAGTCCACCAAAAAAATTGTGGAGACCGTCAAGCGAACTCAAGCCAACTTGCGAGGGCCTGTTCCTTTGCCAACCGAAAAGCACCGTTTCACGGTTATACGTTCGCCTCACAAGGATAAAGACAGCCGTGAGCATTTTGAGATCCGTATCCACAAGCGGCTGTTGGACATCATCGATCCTGGTCCTAAAACCGTGGATTCTCTTCAGAGACTAGATTTGCCTGCGGGTGTGGATATTGAGATCAAGCTTCAGCACGGCTGAGGTAGTTGCCACTTGGCTTCTCGGTTGCCTGTAACCCGTTCTTTTGTAACCGAAGCAGGTTCAGTAACGGGAGCAGATTCACAGGTAATCCTGCTTAGGGTGTCGGGCCCCGATAGACCTGGGCTGTTTGCTGGTTTGTTGGGTGTGTTGGCTACGGGTAACGCTCGCATTCAAGATGTAGAGCAGGTGGTTATCCGTCACCAGCTCACTCTTTGTTTGGTGCTTGAGGTGCCCCGAGGCCAAGACCTCCTCAAGGATTTGCTGCTCTTTGGCTGGGAGCAGGAAGTGTCGGTGGATTTTGATGTGGTAGATCCCACACCCTCGGCCAACATAGGCGCACATGCTGTAACCGTGCTGGGCAATGAGTTGACCCCTAGCATGTTGGCTGCCACTGCTACGGCTATTGCCTCAGGCGAGGGCAATATCAGGCGCATTGTGCGGTTATCTCGTCATCCCATTTACAGCTATGAGCTGTTGGTGGAGGGTGGCAATGGCAATGCCATCCGGAAAAACCTGTTGGAGGTGGCAGGTGCCCATCCTGAGTTTGATGTGGCTATTCAGCGTGAGGGGTTAGCACGGCGTGCCAAGCGTTTGGCTGTTTTGGATGTGGATTCCACTTTAATTCAAGACGAGATAATAGATTTGTTGGCTGCCGAGGCCAACTGCAGCGAGCAATGTCAAGCGCTTACATCTCAAGCCGTGCGTGGGGAGATCGACTTTGAGACGGCTTTGCGTGAGCGGGTAAGTTTGCTGGAGGGCTTGACCGAGGCCGACCTAGAACGGGCCTGGGACAAGGTGAGGCTTACTCCGGGGGCACGCACCTTTCTAACTACTTTGAAGCGACTGGGTTTTGTAGTGGCCATCGTGAGCGGTGGTTTTACTAGGTTCTGCAATCGCTTGGCCACTCAGTTTGACCTAGACCATGCACACGCCAACGTCTTAGAGATGGCTCACGGTAAGTTAACCGGCAACTTGGAGGGCCCGATAGTGGATCGGCCCCGCAAGGCTGAGTTGCTGAGGCAGATTGCTGTTAGCGAGGGTGTCTCCCTAGAGCAGGTAGTAGCAGTGGGCGACGGGGCTAATGATATAGATATGCTCACAGCTGCTGGTTTAGGTATTGCTTTTAACGCTAAGCCTAAGGTGCGCGAGGTGGTAGAAACGTCTGTGAACGTGCCCCACCTAGATGCTGTTTTGTTCTTGTTGGGTGTGAGCCGCCAAGAAGTAGAGGCCGAGGGGATCTGATTGTGTTTATCTGGCCTGCATCTCTTATACCTGGCCTAGCATCTGGCTTAGTTGCTTTGGTCTCTTAGGAAATCTTCGATTTGAGTAACGAGCGTGCTGGGGTCTGAAGAGCGCATCTGTTCTATTTCACCTTCTTGGGCATTGGCTTCGTCGTAGGTTTGTTCTAGCTTGGCGATGTACTCGGTGGTTTCTTCGCTTGCTGGGAGTAGTTCTGCCACGCGCTTCTCATAGTCTGTAGCTTCCACTGCAAGATCGAAGGTATCGGGTGAGATACCCAAGATTTTGCCTAAGTTCTCAATGAGGCTTAGCGAGGCTTTTGGAGAGAACAACTCCGAGGCGTACCCCGGCACTGCGGCCCACAGTGAAGCGGTTGGCACCCCATGTTCAATGCAGGCACTGTTGAGCACGCCGATTATTCCGGTGGGCCCTTCATAGCGAGACCTAGACAAGTTCAAGCGTTCAGCTAACTCTGGGTCTGGGCTGCTGCCAAATATGGGGGCTGGTCGGGTGTGGGGTATGTCGGCTAGCAGAGCACCTAGCGTTACAACTAGAGGGCTGCGGAGACGCTTAGCTATGTGTACGATCTCTTGGGTGAAGGTACGCCATTTGAGCTGTGGTTCCGTACCAATCAATAGCGCCAACTCTGTGTTTGGTTTTTTGCGAGAGCTGCTGGGCAGGCAGTGGTGGGCTGGCATGGTTGCGGCGATTAAGTCATTGCTTGGCCAACTCAGCGTTCTAGAACCATCTTTGGTTATGGTTATCTTGGGCTGTGATTCGCTGAAGTCGTAAAACGGCTCTGGGTCCATTGTTGCTAGTAGGTCTGTTTCGCAACGGCCACAGAACCATTCCAGCGCCTTAGATGCCGCATCGCCAGCGTCGTTCCAACCGGTGAATGCCACCAGCAGGGTTGGCTTTTTTCGGGCTGGTTCTTTTAACCAAATTATCTGGGACACTTGTTTAACCTATCGTTATTTTGGTTGTTGGTGCGTGTCACGCCGGTATTCTCAACTTATGGATATTGATGTCTATGAGGCTACCGAGTGCAGCGAGGAATTGTGGGAGGCATTTCGGCGACTGATCCCGCAGCTATCTTCGTCTAACCCACCACCCGATGCGGAGGCTTTGCAAGCCATAGTCAACTCTCAGTGTACTCGTTTGCTTGTGGCGCGAACCGATGCGGGTATCGTGGGTAGCCTCACTTTGGTTGCAGTGCGCATCCCAACTGGAGTGCGGGCCATCATCGAAGATGTGGTGGTAGACGAGCAGGCCAGAGGCCACGGTGTGGGTCGTCAGCTCAGCGAAGCAGCGCTAGACATAGCTCGAGAGTTGGGGGCCATAACCGTAGACCTCACCTCCCGCCCCTCGCGTGAAGCCGCCAACCGCCTCTACCTAAGCCTCGGCTTCACCCTCCGCAACACCAACGTCTACCGCTACACCCTCTAACTGGCTTTTTGCTAGGCTCGCTAGCGAATAGTGAATATTGTGTAGCTAGTGTTTTTTGTGCGTTTTGTGTTTTTTGTGTTTTTTGTGTACCAGCACGGCTAAAATCTCACTATGGCGGAATGGCCAAGCGTGCAAAACCCGTTTTCTACCAGCTTTGGCTCTCAGCCGCCTCTGTTAGTAGGGCGGGATGACGAGCTAACCCTAATTCGTTCTGGCCTCGGCAGCGGCCCAGGCTCCAAACACTTCGGCACGTTGCTGGTAGGGCAGCGAGGATACGGCAAGACAGTTATTTTGGGCAAGATGCGAGCGGAAGCCATTGAACACGACTGGCCTGTAATCGAAGTGAACTGCTCCACCGGAACAGCTTTGGCTGAGATAGAGGCGCGAGCACGATCAATTTTGACACACCATTATGGCTCGTTGATGGGGAGAATAGCTGCCCGAGTCAAAGGTGGTGGTATATCCGTTTTGGGAACAGGAGCCTACGTAGATATCGACCTATCTGAAGGTGGGGTAACCTCTTTTTCTGATCTGCTTGTCACATTGGGGGCAGCTGCCAAAGAAAAGAGCCAGGGAGTCTTGCTTTTGATGGACGAGATGCACAGTTTGGCATCTCAGGACATGCGGGTATTGGCTGCAACGCTTCAGCATGTAACCAACAGCCTTGACTATCCAGTTGCGTACATCGGGGCGGGACTTCCGCAGCTGGCAGAAATCATCATAGACGATGATGCAATTTCCTTTTTCCATAGATGCGACAGGCTTGTTTTGGGGGCGCTAGCTAATTGCGATGTTGCTGAGGGATTGAGCATTCCGATTGCTCGCTATGGTGGGGAATTAACTGATCGGGCCTTGGAAGAGTCGGTAGCGTATGTGTCTGGTTACCCCTATAAGTTGCAGATGCTTGGACATCATTTATGGCACATATCTGCTGGTGTGGAGCACAAAATTACCGAAGAGCACTTGGAGGTCGCTAAGAATCGTGTTGACAGTGAGCTGGATAAGCATATTTACGCCACAATTTGGAAGCTGGTGTCGGTTCCGGGCAGGAACTTCGTGCAAGCGGTATTGCAAAGTGGTGCGACATCTACCTTGCAGGATGTTCAGCGATTGATGAAGGTAGCCATGAATGATGTCAACGAATGCAAGAATGAACTAGCTTCTCACGGTTTGGTGGAGCATGACAATGGAGACTGGGTGAGCCTTACAGACCTAATTCCGCATAATGTGCTGCTCCGCTATCTTGCTCGGCGGCCAACTCCCAACAGAGAATTTGCTTACTCCACTGCAACGGGTGAATCTGCATCGATGCGCCTAGCAGCTTTAAGTAGTGCTCCGCCCCCTGTATCAACCGATTTGGTTTGCGGCCTATGGATGCCCCGCAGTCGCACCTATTGCGTGCTCCCAAACGGCCACAAAGGCAGATGCCGCTCACA
>JAPOTT010000018.1 GCA_026709025.1 bacterium | reverse complement strand
CGTAACAAGGTAGCCGTACCGGAAGGTGCGGCTGGATCACCTCCTTTCTAAGGAGTTCCGTATCCGCTTGATGGTGCCAAACGGCGCAATCAAGTTCGGACACTCTTAGTTGTTGCACTGGTTGTTCTTGTCCTCTCTTCCGCTTTGAGGGAGCGTGTTTTTCACGCCCGAGGCTCTGTTGATCTGGCTCACCGCCGGTTATCTATCCTCCAGCGCTCATTGAGAATTGCATAGCGAGCACGAGCATCTGATCAAAATTAAATTAGAGTTCTTCGATGTATGAATCTTCCAAGCTACGAAGAGCCAACGGTGGATGCCTTGGTGCCTATAACCGATGAAGGACGTGAGAGGCTGCGATAAGCCTCGGGAAGCTGCCGACTGAGCTTTGATCCGGGGATGTCCGAATGGGGAAACCTGATACTTGTAAAGGGGTATCACTCTAGTGTGAACACATAGCACTAGTAGAGGGAACCGGGTGAACTGAAACATCTAAGTAACCCGTAGGAAAGGAAAGCAACCGCGATTCCCTTAGTAGCGGCGAGCGAAATGGGAATAGCCTAAACCGTGCCGGTGGAATAGCCTGGTGGCGTTGCCGGTTCGGTGTTGTGGGGTCTCAGAGGAGGAGCACCAGATCCTCCACAGAGTTACAAACGTGCGTGGTAGTGGAATCGTTCTGGAAAGGCGAGCCGCAGCGGGTAATAGCCCCGTACACGAAACTGTTGCACACTCTGCTGAGTATCCCCGAGTAGCGCCGTTGCCGTGTAATTCGGCGTGAATCTGCGAGGACCACCTCGTAAGGCTAAGTATATGTAGGCAACCGATAGTGAACTAGTACCGTGAGGGAAAGGTGAAAAGTACCCCGGGAGGGGAGTGAAATAGTACCTGAAACCGTTGGTTTACAAGCAGTCAGAGCGTCGTCTCAACCTGAAGATCTTCGGATCTTCTATCTAGAGATCGCGATGGCGTGCCTTTTGAAGAATGAGCCAACGAGTTACGGTATGTGGCGAGATTAACCTGTGAAGGGAAGTCGGAGCGAAAGCGAGTCATAACTGGGCGTACAGTCGCATGCCGTAGACCCGAAGCCGGGTGATCTATCCATGGGCAGTGTGAAGCGGGGGTAAGACTCCGTGGAGGCGCGAACCGACCTAGGTTGAAAACTGGGCGGATGACCTGTGGATAGGGGTGAAAGGCCAAACAAACCCGGAGATAGCTGGTTCTCCGCGAAATGCATTTAGGTGCAGCGTTGTGCGTTCAACCATGGAGGTAGAGCACTGGATGGGTAAGGGGGCCGACAAGCTTACTGACCTCAGCCAAACTCCGAATGCCATGGTTCCAGAGCACAGCAGTGAGACCCCGGGGGATGAGCTTCGGGGTCAAAAGGGAAACAGCCCAGACCGCCAACTAAGGTCCCTAATTTCTAGCTAAGTGGTAAACGATGTGGGATTGCACAGACAGCCAAGAGGTTGGCTTAGAAGCAGCCATCCTTGAAAGAGTGCGTAACAGCTCACTGGTCGAGTGATCCTGCGCGGACAATGTAACGGGGCTAAAGCTAGAAACCGAAGTTGCGGATTTCTGCCATTAGGCAGGAGTGGTAGCGGAGCGTCGGGCTTGGAGTGAAGCAGCAGCGTAAGCTGATGTGGACCGAGTCCGAGTGAGAATGTTGGTATGAGTAGCGAGAGAGGGGTGAGAAACCTTTCCGCCGAAAGCCCAAGGGTTCCTGGGGAAGGCTAATCCTCCCAGGGTGAGTCGGGAGCTAAGGCGAGGCCGACAGGCGTAGTCGATGCACAACCGGTTGATATTCCGGTACCGCTGTAAACGCGTCAAGGTTTAACTGGTGTTGCTAAGGGGATGCCTGTTCCGCAAAGGGACAGGAGTAACCGACCCACACTAGAGCGACCAGCAACGCGGGGACGCAGAGAGGTAGGTGAACCCAGGCAATGGTTGTCCTGGGGTAAGCGTGTAGGGTGGGGCCCAGGTAAGTCCGGTCCCCATAAAGCCTGAGGCGTGATACCGAACCGCATGAGGTGAAGTCACTGATCCTGTACTGCCAAGAAAAGCCGCTAGTGAGCTTTTACAGCGCCCGTACCCCAAACCAACACAGGTGGGCAGGTAGAGAATACCAAGGCGATTGGGAGAACTATGGTTAAGGAACTCGGCAAATTACATCCGTAACTTTGGGATAAGGATGACCCCAGTAAAGTGAAAGACTTCGCGTCCAGAGCTTGAAAGGGTGGCACAAATCAGGGGAAAGCGACTGTTTACTAAAAACACAGCAGCGTGCGAAGTCGCAAGACGCAGTATACGCTGTGACGCCTGCCCGGTGCTGGAAGGTTACGGGGAGGGGTTAGCCGTAAGGCGAAGCTCTGAACCTAAGCCCCAGTAAACGGCGGCCGTAACTATAACGGTCCTAAGGTAGCGAAATTCCTTGTCGGGTAAGTTCCGACCTGCACGAATGGCGTAACGACTTCCCTACTGTCTCAACCATAGACCCAGCGAAATTGAAGTACGAGTAAAGATGCTCGTTAGCTGCAGAAGGACGGAAAGACCCCGTGCACCTTTACTACAGTTTGGTATTGGTTTCTGGTCTAGTTTGTGTAGGATAGGTGGGAGACTTTGAAGCGACAGCGCTAGCTGTCGTGGAGTCAACCTTGAAATACCACCCTTTCTATGCTGGGAATCTAACCTAGGTCCGTGATCCGGATTAGGAACAGTGCCAGATGGGTAGTTTGACTGGGGCGGTCGCCTCCTAAAAGGTAACGGAGGCGCCCAAAGGTTCCCTCAGCCTGGTCGGCCATCAGGCGTTGAGTGCAATGACACAAGGGAGCTTGACTGCGAGACGTACATGTCGAGCAGGTACGAAAGTAGGGCATAGTGATCCGGCGGTTGCGTGTGGAAGCGCCGTCGCTCAACGGATAAAAGGTACGCCGGGGATAACAGGCTCATCTTCCCCAAGAGTCCATATCGACGGGAAGGTTTGGCACCTCGATGTCGGCTCATCGCATCCTGGGGCTGAAGCAGGTCCCAAGGGTTGGGCTGTTCGCCCATTAAAGCGGTACGCGAGCTGGGTTTAGAACGTCGTGAGACAGTTCGGTCCCTATCCTCTGCAGCCGGAAGAGACTTGAGGAAAGCTGTCCCTAGTACGAGAGGACCGGGACGGACGCAGCTCTCGTGTGCCAGTTGTTCTGCCAAGAGCATGGCTGGTTAGCGACCTGCGGAAAGGATAACCGCTGAAAGCATCTAAGTGGGAAGCCTGTTCCAAGATGAGATCACCCACCGGGTTAACCGGGTAAGGCCCGTGGCAGAACACCACGTTGATAGGCCGGAAGTGTACGCATGGCGACATGTTTAGCTGACCGGTACTAATCGGCCGAGGGCTTGGTTCTATATCGTCAACTCTATTTTTGAGTTGGGTGTTCGTGCTCGCTGTGGAGTTCTTGAGGTGCTGCCTCATTGGCTGATACATACGTCTGGTGCATACTTGATGCGTTAGCTGTACGTATTGTTTGTCAAGAACATAAAGGTTTCGGTGGCGATGGCGGTGGGGTCACACCCGTTCCCATTCCGAACACGGAAGTTAAGCCCACCAGCGCCGATGGTACTTGGGTGGAGACGCCCTGGGAGAGTAGGTCGCCGCCGGATTTCGCAAGAAGTGGGGAGCCGATTGGCTCCCCACTTTCGTTTAACCGCTATTAGCAACCCGCAACCTACGTGCTGGCCACTACACTGCAATGATGTCTTTTGATGGGGGTTCTGCCCGTAAGCCTCCGAATCGGCGGAGGCCCCCTCGCCAGCATGGCCCCAAGCAACATACGTCTAAGGGCCATACCTCTAGGGGCCCGTCATCCAAACATCAGCCATCCAAGAGTTCTGCGCCCAAAAGCCCTGCATCTAAGGGTTCGGTATCTAAGAGCTACCGGAAGGCAAAACCTGCTTCGGCTCAGCAACGCCGCAAAGCAGAGCTAGCTGAAGATGTAGTACCGAAGGGGCCGCGTCACATGGGTTCAGTAGCTCGCAAGGGAGCAGCCCGACTAGCCGAACTGCCCACAGAGCTTGCCGACTCTCACTATGGTAGTGGTCGCAATGATGGTGATGATGCCCCGGAGGATCTATCTCCAGAAGAGGTTGAAGAGGCTCGCTTACGCCTTGAGCGTCGCGAGGCTCGTCAAGCTCGCACTCAACAACTTCGCAGCGAGGCCAAAGAAGCTGTGCAGCGGGGCAGTTTGGCCGATCAGCCGCCTAGCGTCAGCCAAAGTCGCAAGCTAGGCCGCAGAAGGGGTGCGTTGCCCACAGCAGATGGGCCTCGCAGCTCATTGGCTAGTCGGGCACAGACGTTGCCCGAGGCGGTGGGTGAGCGTAATGCCTATCGCTATCGCCAGCGTTTGGAGCGGGCTTCGGTGGCTTACGAAAACGAGGATTACCACAAGGCTTGGGGCGTACTAGGGGCGATGGTAAAAGATGCTCCCCGTGTTGTGGAGGTTAGGGAGCTAACCGGTTTGACCCTTTACCGGCTAGGTAGATGGGCGCTGGCAGCAGCCGAGCTTGAGGCATTGCGGGAGCTAACCGGGCGAGTTGACCTGCACCCGGTATTGGCCGACTGTTATCGGGCCCAGCGTAGGTGGGCTGATGTGGATACGATTTGGGCTGAGCTTCAGGCATCGCAGCCCACCTCTGCGGTGCTGATTGAAGGTCAGATTGTGGCTGCGGGTGCTCTGGGCGACAAAGGGGAGTATCAATCAGCCGTGCGGTTATTGTCTGTGGGTTTTCAGTTGCCTCGCAGAGCCAAAGAGCATCATATGCGCCAAGCGTATGCTTTAGCCGATCTGTGTGAGCAGGCAGGCGAAATCCCTCGCTCTAGAGATCTGTTTAGTTGGCTATACCAACAAGACGAACTCTACGTAGACGTAGCCGAACGCCTCCACGCTCTTCGGTAAGTGGTACTTGGTGTGTCGTGGTTTCTCTGCGAGCATGGCTCACTAAGAATTAGACGTATTTGTGAAATCAGTCCGCAAGCTCTCGCTACGCCGCTATAGTAAACTTAGGTAAAATAAACCAAAGGAGTTACTTATCATGGATATTCAATCACTTTTGGGCGATGAAGCTGAATCGCTGTTGGAGCACAGGTCTTACGGCATCTCCCGCTATGAATTGGAATTGCCCGGGCCCGACTTTATCAGTCGTGTGCTGGTCGATACCGACCGTTCCTCACAGGTGCTTCGTAGTTTGCAATCCCTTTACAACCACGGACGTTTAGGTGGCACCGGCTATGTGTCTATCCTGCCTGTGGATCAGGGGATCGAGCATTCGGCAGCAGCTTCCTTTGCGACCTGCACGCGCTATTTTAATCCAAAAGAAATCGTTGAGTTGGCAATCGAGGGTGGCTGCAACGCTGTGGCTTCCACCTTTGGTGTGCTAGCAGCCACTTCTCGGCGCTATGCCCATCGCATCCCCTACATCGTGAAGATCAACCACAATGAGCTGCTTACATATCCCAACAAGTTCGATCAGGTGATGTTTGGTTCTGTCAAAAAAGCCTACGATTTAGGCGCCGCCGGGGTGGGTGCCACAATTTATTTCGGTTCTGAGGAGTCCACTCGTCAGATACAAGAGGTTGCCGAGGCATTTCAGCAAGCCCATGAGTATGGGATGTTCACCGTGTTGTGGTGCTATCTGCGTAACTCGGGTTTCATGGTTGACGGTACCGACTATCACACCGCGGCCGACCTTACCGGCCAAGCCAACCACATAGGTGTGACCATCTCAGCCGACATTATCAAGCAGAAATTACCCGAAAATAACGGCGGCTACACCGCTGTGGGGTTTGGTAAGACTCACCCGAGGGTGTATGACTTCCTCAGCAGCGATCACCCCATCGATCTCACTCGCTGGCAGGTAGCCAACTGTTATATGGGGCGCATTGGGTTGATCAACTCTGGTGGTGCTTCTTCTGGCGAAAGCGACTTAGCCGAAGCGGTTCGCACTGCGGTGATCAACAAGCGTGCTGGTGGCATAGGCCTTATCAGCGGTCGCAAGGCCTTTCAGCGCCCCGTTTCTGAGGGTATAGAACTCCTAAACGCCATTCAAGATGTCTACCTAGACCCTGAAATAACCGTGGCCTAACCCCGAACCTCCCCCTGCTAGCGCCTAGCTACCTAGCGCCAAACCCCCTAACTCCAAGTCCAACCGCACTGCTCGGTAACGGGTACAATGTGGGGGCGGGCGTTTACGGACCGGAAAACAAAAGTACCAAACTGGTTGCCGTCCGCGTTGGTAACCCACAGGTATGCGTAGCGGGCTTCGGGCGCTACTAGTGCGTTGATGAAATCTTCGTGCAGTTCTGCGGGCATAAATGCTCCCTGATTTTCATTGGACTCTCCCCAGAGGCCCCAAACGCTTTTAGCATCAATAGCCGCTTGACGGCGTTGGGTGTCGTGGTGTTCTGCTTTGGTTAGCACTACATGGCTCACGGGGATGCGTCCGCTGTGTTGAGCTTGCCCTGATAGATGGCCACCGACATCGTGTTCTAGCAGCAGGTATACATTTAGGTTGCCTTCGTTGCATTGCACATTCAGCCAAGCCTGAGCGCTTTGGTAGGGCTCTGGCCTGTATTGATGGTCCACGCGAGTTGAAGTGTAAGTGCCATAGTTGCCGTGGTTTGTCGTCCAAGTTGTGTCGTTGCTTGTTGCACGTGCTTGTTGCCAAGTCCAGCCGCACTGCTCGGTAACGGGGCGGATCTGGCGTTGGGCATCTGAACTGCTGAAATGGAATGCTCCGAAGGTTTCGTCTTTGCTGTTCCACACCACCACAGCCACCCGTGCAAATTCTGAACGGACTAGGGTGTTGATGAAATCCTCTTCGTGACCGTCGGGTATGAAGGCCCCTGTGCGGTCGGTGGACAGTTTCCAGTTGTAAAATGTGGCCCGTTCAGAAAAGTTGGCTAGCCAGTCGTTGGCAATGAAGTCAGCAGGCGGCAAAAAAGCATGAGCAACCCGCACACGGCCTTGAAGGTTGGGCTGCCCAATCAAGGCTCCTTCGTCTATGCCTAGATAAATATCCACATCACCATCTGCACATTGCACCGTGAGCCACGCCTCGGAGTTTTTGTAGGGTGCGGGCCGGGTGTGGAAATCTGCTGTGAGGCTAGTTAGCACCCGTCCAGAGGCAGCTTCTCTCCAAACGCGCCAGCCCTGCTTTTTGATTGTGTTGGGCTGTTGGGATTGTAAGGTTGTTCCGCACACTTCCGCAGGTGCTAATCCTGCGTATCTTTGATACAGATGGTCGGCCACGCAGCGGAAAAGATCGTGGTGGCCACAGATTGTGTCTTCGGTCTCATTATCGGTGGTAATGCATGAGCGCGAAAGCTTTGATTTCGTAACTAGCGCATGGGCCGTTTCATGCAGCACCGTCTGTAAATCTCCCTCAATGCGGCGAATGTGGTGCTTGCTAGGTACATAGCAACTTACAGGTTCGTCATCTAGGGTGCAGAACGTGTCCGTGGGGTCAAGTTGGTTGGTTGGCGGCTGTTTGGGCTTGCCCTGTGTGGCTACCTCGTTCCATATCAGGTTGATGAGGTGCTGTGCTGTTTTTTCGGATATCTGCGGGTTGCAAGTTTCGTTGAACTCACAGCCGCGCCAAGCACAGCGTTCCCATCCATACACCCCGTCTGCCAGCAGATTGGCGCACCGCCCGTTAGGAGCTGTCGCAGGGAGACCGATAGTTGTTAGGCCAACTTGGGTTTGGGCAC
Source organism: bacterium (assembly GCA_026709025.1). GTDB lineage: Bacteria > Actinomycetota > Acidimicrobiia > Acidimicrobiales > Bin134 > Poriferisocius. Next base: position 14,182 of record JAPOTT010000018.1, on the reverse strand, counting down.
TGTTGCTGCATCCCTTAGGCACTATTTGAGTGTCAATCCCAAAGCGACAGCGCATCGTGTTCAGCAGCGTTTCTTGAGCGTTGATCAGCTGTTGTCGGGTGATTGCTTCTTGCTGTGTGGGTATGCCAGCAAACGGGCTTGGCTGTGTGGCTGTTTGGTTTGGCTGAGCACTGTCGCATCCGCCTGTAACCACCCGTATGTCCACCCAGAACATGCATCTGTACACGTTCAGCAGTGCTTCTTGAGCTGCAATAAGGCGATCTTGAGCCTCAATGTCTGCACGTGTGGGCGATGTAGCTTGGGGTGCTTGGCTCTGTGGTTGAGCGATGGCTGATGCCGGGGTAACTGCGAGAGGCGCGAAAACTGAGAGCATTACAAGAACTGCGGTTAAAAGAGCTGTCACCAAACTATATTTCATACATTTTTCATGCTATAGTCATTCTGTGAGCAATCTGCAAGCAAGAAATATACCTGAGGGTTTTCACGAACGTTTACGCAGACATGCTCGTGAGCGAAATTGTACAATGAGTGCAGCTGTGCTTGAAGCTATCGAAAGAGACTTAGCACGATGGGAGTGGAGCAAGCATATTGCTACGCGGCCAACTACAGCGATGGAAATAGATGCTGTCTCCCTGATCGCTGAAGCACGAGAATTGCGCGACACCGATCTCGCATGACCAGCTTTACGTCCACTGCATACGAAGGTTATAAGGTCGAGCCCTTCAAATTAGTGCTGTGACTTGACATCACAGTTTGTGGGTGATATAATGCCTGCATGAATAACAACAAAGAGCGAACGCTCCATCTCATAGACGTAGAAAACCTGATTGGCTCACCTAACCCCACTCCCGACTGTGTGCGTTGGTATCACCTTGCATACCAAGCGTTGCATGTTGCTCCTACAGATCAAGTTATTGTCGCCTGTAGCCACCATGCGGCACCTAACGTTTTTTGGGAGTGGTCGCAGGGATGCCATCGGTGGCGATCTGGGGAGAACGGCGCAGATTTGGCTCTCTTAAAGGTGATTACCCAGGAACGGATATCCGAGCGGTTTGGGTGTGTGGCTCTTGCATCAGGCGACGGTATCTTCACGAAGGCTGTGGCAGGACTCGGAAAACAAGGAGTGAATGTTACCGTGGTGTCGCGACCCGAAAGCCTGTCTCGTTCACTGCAAATGGTTGCCAAGCAGGTTTCATTGTTTCCGTATCCGCCGACCAACCTGGATATGATTGGAACACCCTTGTGAGAGGCGCATTCTCGCGAACCACTATTGACATTGGGCAAATCGCCGAGATTGCAAAGGTTGGACGATCTGCAGTTGGTAATTGGCGCAAGCGTCACGTGGACTTTCCTGTCCAGGATCCAAGTGGCAGGTTTGATCTGATCGAAGTTGAGAAGTGGTTGATTGAGAACGGCAAAATTGATTCTCGTATTCCTTCTGAGGTGGCTTTTTGGTCGTTGGTAGACAGTTTGCCGCGCCTCGGATTGCGGGCAGATGCCACCATTAGGCTGCTTGTATCGTTACTTGTGTTTTTGGAGGCTTGTGAGCAATCTCTTGACTCTAGCCACCAGCGTGTTAGTGATGTAACTGTTAGAGAGCAAGATCAGTGGGGGCACTTGAAGCGGGTTCCATTAAAGAAGCTATATCAAGAACTATTCCGAGCAGCTAAGCACATTGAAGAGGCCAATCCTAAGTTAGACGGATTGCTTGTGGACGGGCTTGTTGAAGCTGCCGCTTTGCCTGGCAAGCTTTTTGTGGAGTTGGTTGAGAATCTTGAGGCATCAACCGATGAAGCCAATCCGCGACTTGCTCTATTCAATATTGCTATCAGCTGGGCTCGCAAGCTTGACCGTTTTCGGGGTATGTGGTCAACCCCTCCTCATATAGCGGAACTGATGATTAATTTGGCAGGCAACAACGGTGAGACAGTTTGCGATTTGGCTTGCGGGGAGGGTGGATTACTCTCCTCAGCAGCGCTCAGTTTGCAGTCTCACGGCGCGCCGTCAGTCAAACTGTTTGGTTACGACATAGCTGAGAGTGCTCTTCGGATTGCAAGGTCACGGTTTTTTTTGCAAAGTGCCGTTGCTAGTTTCCACTTGACCGATAGCTTACGGGTGCCGCACGAGAAGCTACCGCAAGCCGATATTGTACTTTGCGATACGCCCCTTGGCATGAATAACTGGGGAGATGCGGCAATCTACTTAGATGAGCGGTGGAGATTTGGAGTGCCTCCCAGGAATAAGGCAGATCTTGCATGGATGCAGCTTGCTATTCAGTGTCTTTCAGATTCTGGCCGAGCTGTGGTATCTACCTCTCCAAGCTCTGTCTCCAGTTCAAGTGGACGTGAGCAAGCAATCCGTAAGGCAATGCTTGAGCAGGGAGTCATCAAGGCTGTTATCCAATTACCCGGTCGCATGCGTGCCGAAACATCAATTCCAATCTTTTTGTGGGTACTACAGCCCCCTCGCCCCGATGCAGACAGCGTGCTGTTAGTTGATGCTTCTAATATGGGTACAACTAGTCGTTCTCAGCACAGTTTCAACTTAGAAGATATATCTCGAATCGCTTGTACACTCCAGACTTTTGAATTGGGAAAGGTTGAAGATACTGAGATCGCTCAGATTGTGAGCATAGCTGACATACTTCAAAGAGATGCTGTCCTTGAACCTAAGGTATACAGGCCCATCTCTGGGGTAGACACAAACGAAGTTCGTTGCCGCTCAGAGGAAATTCGCAGTCACATGTCAGTTGCTTCGGAGGGAATAGCAGAAGCAGTTGGGCAAGTTTTGGTATCTCGTGACAGTGCAGGAGATGGGCCTCCAAAAATCACTTGCGCTTTGGAAGAAGTTACGGAGATATATCTTGGTGCAAGAGGAGCAGAGCGAGAACTTATGGACCAAGGAACCTTACTAATTGGTATTAGAGAAGTTTCCGGGGACGGCGCATGCCCCCCTAGGTATGTTGCAAAGGAATCAGCTTTGCGTCAGGTGGTAGAAATTCAAGAGAACGATGTGGTTATAGCTCTTCGGGGTAGCACGGGGCGGTCGATTCTTGCCACTAGTGAGCACGCTGGAGCGGTACTTGACCATGGATGTGCGTTGATCCGTCCTACAAGCTCTCAGGTCACAGTTTCGTGGATATATCTCTGGATGCAGTCCACACAGTTCCAAGATCAAGTTACCAGATCTACCACTGGCGTAACTATGCCAATCCTCAGTATGCGGGCATTACGGGAGCTTCGTGTTCCCATTCCCATGGTCGAACAGTTAGCGGAGGCTGAACAGTTGGTGGGCGTGTTTGGTGATGCTCTAGATAGAGTTACGGCACTGCAATCAGATTTGACGGAACTGCGACAGTTGGAGGTAGAACTCCTGGTCGCCCATGATTGTGGAAGTGCATGAGATGGTTTGCTGCCGTGCTATTGCTAGTGTGATCAAGTTTGGATCACAGCGGAGAATATTGTGAATGCAACTACGCACCAGCAGTTAGCTAACTTTATTTGGAAGATTTGCAACCTATTGCGGGGGCCGTACAAGCGTAACGAGTATCGCAAGGTGATACTGCCGCTTACGGTGTTGCGGCGGTTTGATTGCGTTTTGGCTGATACCAAACAAGCGGTTCTTGCAGCTCATGAGCAGAATGTTGAGCAGTCCGATGCGGTTCGTGAGCCTTTATTGCAGGCAGCCTCGGGCTTGTCGTTTTACAACACCTCCAAGCTGGATTTCGGGCGGCTTGGTGATGATCCGAACCTGTTGGCTCAGAACCTTAACGCTTATATTGGTGCTTTTTCAGAAAACGTCCGGGAGGTTATCGACCGCTTTGGCTTTGCCGACCACATCGACCGCATGGATGAGAAAGATCTGCTGTACAAAGTGGTCAAGGAGTTTGCGGGTTTAGACCTGTCTGTAAAGAGCGTGGACAACATGCAGATGGGCTATGTGTTTGAGGAACTTATCCGCATCGGTGCAGAGCAGTCTAACGAGGAGGCCGGGGAGCACTTTACACCTCGCGAGGTAATCCAGTTGATGGTGGGCCTCTTGCTGTCGCCTGAACCTGATCTGCACAAGAGTCACTTGGTGAAGACTATCTACGACCCGGCTTGTGGTACCGGCGGCATGTTATCTGTGGCCGAAGAGCAGTTACTGGCGCACAACGCCGAGTCGCGCCCGCTTGTGTACGGGCAGGATTACAACGATGAAGCCTGGGCAGTGTGCAAATCCGACATGCTGCTCAAGGGTCAAAATGCTGAGAACATCATTCGTGGCGACACCTTCACTCAAGACGGTTTTGCTAGGAAACCAAATGGGCAACCGTGGACTTTCGACTACATGCTGGCAAACCCACCTTTCGGCGTGGAATGGAAGCAGCAGGAACGGCACGTCAAGAACGAGCACGAAACCCTCGGTTTTGATGGCCGCTTCGGGGCTGGCACACCGAGAATAAACGACGGGTCGTTGCTGTTCTTGCAGCACATGTTGTCCAAGATGCAGCCTGTCGCGGGGGGGGGGGGGAGCCGCATCGCCATCGTGTTCAACGGTTCGCCCCTGTTTACCGGCGACGCGGGGAGCGGCGAGAGCAACATCCGCCGCTGGATTATAGAAAACGACTGGTTGGAAGCCATTGTGGCGCTGCCCGATCAGATGTTCTACAACACCGGTATCGCCACCTATATCTGGGTGCTCACCAACCGTAAGGAGCCGCATCGCACCGGCAAGGTGCAGCTTATTGACGCTCGGCAGGTGTTTGAGAAGATGCGCCGGAGCCTGGGCAACAAGCGCAATCAACTAGCGCAAGCTCAAATTGACGACATAACCCAGATACATGGCAACTTCACCTCTGGCGAGACCCGCGACTTTACTGACGAGGATCCGGTAACGCACCAGCCCCGTGCCCGGCCTCGCGTGGTGAGCAAGGTGTTCGCTAATAGCGACTTTGGCTACCAGAAGATCACCGTGGAGCGGCCGCTGCGCCTGAATTTCGCCGCCAACCCCGAGCGCATTGGCCGGCTAGAAGACGAAAAGGCGTTCGCCAACTTGTCTATTAGCAAGAAGCGTGCAGGCCCCCAGCACGATGCAGAGGTGACCGCGGGCAAGCGCCGTCAAGAGTTGATCCGTGCTCTTTTGGATACCATGGCAGAGGAGACGGGTGGCAAGGTTATTGCCGACCGTGAATCGTTTGGTGCAGTGCTTGAGCAAACCGCTAGAGCTGCTGGTGTGAAGCTGGCAGCACCCGAGCGTAAAGCGATTCTGTCTGCGTTAGGTGAGCGTGATGCCGAAGCTGCAATCTGCACCAACAAGAGCGGGCAGCCTGAAGCCGACCCGGAACTACGTGACACCGAGACCGTACCTTTGGGTGAAGCCATTGACGATTACATGGCCCGAGAAGTGCTCCCCCACGTTCCCGATGCTTGGGTGAACCACGCCAAGACCAAGATCGGTTACGAAATCCCCCTCAACCGCCACTTTTACGTCTACGAACCGCCTCGTCCGCTTGAGGTAATTCAGGCCGATCTGCAAACCCTCGAACACGAGATCACAGCGATGCTCGCAGAGGTCACCAAATGAGAACAATGAATTGTCACCTTGCTTGATACACTTTTTAGAGCGCTTCGCGCTTGACCAAAAGGAGCAGACCATGACTACAGCTACTGACACTGAAGTTCCTGAATCAGAGGTGTATCACATCACCGAAGAGGAACTTGATGTGCTGATTGAGAAGACTCTTCAGGATGCTGGAGTCACCATAGAAGAGTTGCGTCGACAAGCGGAGCTCGGCAGGTTTGAGTCTGAGAAGCTCCGGAGGACGTGGTTCTCTGTTTCTGGTCTCGGCCGCGGCTAAGAGATGCATTTCTGGGAATGGGTGAGAGTCTTGAAGCACAGGCGCGTGGTTTTGCAGACAACATCTCAGATCTGCTGAACAAGACGGTCACCCATGGAATTCGAGTTTCAGCGCTCAGGGATGCTAAGGGTCGCGGAATCATTGGGGCAGGAATATCTCAGAAGCGTTCTGTGTCTTTGCCGATACCAATCGCGCCTTCAGGAGGGAAGGCCGTTGTATACCTGTATTTGCTCCACTCATACGAGTTGGACCCCGAAGGTGTCTACCTAACTATGACCAAGAGCACTATGAGCCTCTACACATCGCAAGAGATGAAAGACGATCAGCTGATTGTTGGTATTGATTACACCCGAAACCCCGGTAATCAGTTTCCTGGGGCACATCTCCATGTATTTGGGCGGCGAGATGACTTGGATACGATTTACTTGGGCAGCACGCGCAAGGCTCGCCAGCTCCGTGATCTCCATTTACCCGTAGGAGGTAAGCGCTTCCGTCCAACGCTGGAAGACATTGTGGAGTTTATGGTTACAGAAGAGATGGTGGTTCCTAAGCCCGGTTGGGAGGAAGTGGTACAGGAGCATAGAGACCGGTGGGAGGCTCTTCAGCTTAAAGCAGCAGTGCGCCGGAATCCGCAAGACGCGGCTGCCGCGCTGCGTGCCGATGGGTGGATGGTAAGTGCGCCTCAATAAAAAGCCGATTTGTGAGCGCGATGCTCAAGCTGCAGTCTGTAGCAACAAGAAGTAGTCACCAGATATGCGGGTATTATTTCATTATTTCATGTATTTTTTCAAAAAATATAGAAAATAATTGCTTATTTTGGTTGTTTTATTATAGGGTGGTTGTATACTTACATGTATGGAGTTTCGGGATAGTTTACAAACTAACAACTTGGATGATCAATCTCAAACATCTGTTGAATCTGTAGGCAATACTGCGGGTTTTGATTTTGTGGATTTTGCGGGTTGTGATGCTGGTGATCTTGTTATGTTGACTGTGAGGGCTAATGCTTTTCGCCAGCAGGTTGAGAGCTATTTGAGCACTGTGTTGGTGCGGTTGGGTACCTTGGAGGGTGAAGATGCTGTGATGAGCGTGTGTAAGCAGTTTGATTTGCCCACCTATAAAGCTCGCCGCCAAGCTCGCACTGCTAAAGGGCTTAGAGCACTGCCTGATGTGATGCGGGCTGCTAAGGATGGTTGGATCACCATGGATCACGCGGAGTTGATGGCTGCGTCGCACAGCAGGGCTCCTATGACCTCAGATGAGCAGTTGGATTTGTTGGCTATTGGTGTGCAACAAGGCCCTGATATGTTCAAAGCTACTTTGGCAGAGTGGGAAACTAAACGCTTGGCCGCAACGGGGTTGAACCCTACTGAGCAACAACGAGCGCGGCGCACTGCCAAGATCTTTAACGGTGATAACGACATGGTTGTGTTGCATGCTGAGTTAGATCATGTTGCTGGTGAGCGGGTGAAAACCGCTATGGACGCGTTAACCACGCGGATGCTCAAACGCGATTTTCAAACCGGTGTTGAACGTTCCTTTGAACAACGCAACGCTGATGCTTTAGTGGAACTCATCTGTAGCCACACCCGACCCGCGAGGGCTGGACTCTTAGAAGATGGTTCAGGGATTGGCAGGACAACCAGAACTGGTAGGCGCGACACATCTGCGAGGCGGGCCAAGTTACCCGTCGAGGTTGACAAGGCAAACAGAACCGGCTGCACAGATGCTGACACCAACACTGGATGTGTAGACACCGGCTGCGAACCGGAATCAGAACCAATCCCGCAGGCTACCACCATCATCCTCACAGCTGATTATGATGCCATCACTGGCCAACTAACAGCGGCAGGGCTTATAGATGGCACACCAATCGGGATAGACGAAATCCGCCGCTTAGCCTGCGAAGCCGATATTTTACCGATGATCTTCAACAGCGATGCCCAACCCTTATATGTGGGTCGCACCCGCCGCAAACACACCAAAGCCCAAAAACTCGCTCTCTACAAACGCGATAAACGCTGCACCTCATGTGGCATACGCGCCAGCAGCTGCGAAGTCCATCACATCGTACCCTGGGAACAAGGTGGCACAACCGACATCGGTAACCTCACCCTGCTATGCCCCACCTGCCACCGCCAAACCCATAAACACCCACCACCTCACAACGACCCTTAGAGACACCCTTAAAGACACATAGCCAATCTTCCAGCAATCGGGGGGTGGGGTGGCTTGACAGGATGCTGGAGTCACCATAGAGGAGTTGCTTCGCCAGGCGGAGCTCGGCAGGTTTGAGTTTGAGAAACTCCAGAGAACGTGGTTCTCTGTTTGTCGGCTATGTTGTTCTCAGGTTAGTTTACGAAAGGAACAGGATTATGCCTTTATCTAGCGAGCCGATGGCTGTGATCACGGGTGAGGATAATATTGCTCGCCATCAGTGGCAGGCGTGGTGTTATTGGGCTTCTAAGCACGACAGTGAGATTGCTTACGAGGTGGGCTACTATCGGCGCCCTGACGATTATGTGCCTAAGGATCATAATGGGAAGACGGTTGAGGAACGGTTGGAGCTGATTAAGAAGTGGCGTGAGTCTGATTATAATTCGAATTTTGGGTTCGCTTCTGGTTTGTTCACTCAGGTGCCTGAGCGTTTTGATTGCAATTCGATGTTCCGGTTGGGTTTGTTGCCTGAGAGTAGCCGTCCGAGCGAGCCGATGAATTGGATTGATTTGAAACGGAAGGGTAAGCGGCCTGGGCTAGTGAAGAAACCTGGCGGTGGTCTGTGGGATTCGTGGGAGCGTCGCGGCGAAAATTTGGATTTGGATTAGGTTGAGCGGTTTATTCTGCTACTACTTTCGCTGAGTCTGCCACAAATTGGACTTCAACCGCTTAAGCAACTCTAGCCTTCGATTTATTAGCGAAATCAGGTCTTGTCTTACAGGTAAGGGTGTGTTCAAAGCATGGTCTGACCCTTGTTTCTTTGCCGAATTAGGGATAAATGGCAGCGGCGCAGTTTGCTGGGGCGACAGCATCGATATATCCTCAGATGCGCTCTACATGCGCTTGACCGGTCTGTCTTTGGAGGAGTACATGCCCCAGCTAAACCACTCGCTTAGAGTTGCCTGAACTGTACTGTTTAAATGAGACTCCCGTACCCTAGCTACAAACCGTCAGGAGTTGAGTGGCTAGGCGACGTGCCAGAACACTGGGACGATACATCTGTAAAACACTGCTATGAAATTCAACTAGGGAAAATGCTTCAGCCAGAGCCCGCTAGCCCTAAAGATTCTGAAATCTCCTATCTGAAAGCTCTGAATGTACAGTGGGGCAAGGTTGTAATCGCAGAGCCATCGATCATGTGGGCAAGCGAACATGATGTTAAACAATTTGGGGTTAGAAGGGGGGATCTGCTCGTTTGTGAAGGCGGCGAAGCTGGAAGAGCTGCCTTGTTTGAGGAGACGTTTGAAGGGTTAATCATTCAGAACGCTTTGCACAGGGTTCGTGCTAAGTTGCATGGCCATAATGGATTTCTCCTGTATTGGCTAGTTGCTCTTGCTTCAAGTGGGTGGTTTGAGGTCAATACCAACAAGGCAACTATTGCCCATTTTACTAAAGAGAAGTTTGGGGCACTACCCTTATACCTTCCACCCCTGGCAGAACAACGCGCTATTGCGGAGTTTTTGGATCGGGAGACGGCTAGGGTGGATGCGCTGGTGGAGAAGAAACAGCAGTTGATTGAGCGGTTGCGGGAGTATCGGACTGCGCTCATCACTCAGACGGTAACCAAAGGTTTGCCACCCGATGTTGCTGCGGTAGAGGGATTCAACCCGGCATCATCATTCAAACCATCAGGAGTGGAGTGGCTAGGCGACGTGCCAGAGCACTGGGAGGTGAAGCGACTTGGGGACATAGCTGATCTTGTCAGTGGCTATCCCTTTGATTCTGTCTATTTTGATCGCAATGAAGGATTTCCTTTAATTCGAATGGGCGATTTATATAGGGACGAAACTGAGATGAATTGGTCAGGCCAGTTAATTTCAGAAGCTTTAGTTGATACTGGAGATATTTTAGTTGGAATAAGTGGTGAATTTAATGTTTCAATGTGGAGTCATGGTCCAGCTTTGCTTAATCAAAGAATTTGCTGTATTAGGTCGCATTATAGAATTGTCAACCAGAGATTGATCTACTACTGTTTGCTAATACAGCTTATGTTAGTAAATGATACAATTTATTCAACTACAATTAAAAATCTATCACTATCTGAATTGCGAAAGCTATCAATTCCTGTTCCGCCTATTCAAGAGCAGCGTGTTATTGCGGAGTTTTTGGATCGGGAGACTGAGCGTATTGATGCTTTGTCGGCTCGGGTTGAGACCGCGATCGAGCGACTTCAGGAGTATCGCACGGCGCTTATCACGGCTGCAGTGACTAGGAAGATTGATGTGCAGGGTTTTGTTGGGGTTGAGACGGCTGATATAGGAACTGTGGCTAAGTAACCCCCGTAAGCTCCACCGGTAAGCGCGACAGGTGAGTTGGTTGAGTGTGGTTAGGATGCTGCTACCAGGATCACTGATAGCAGAAATCCCACAAAAGCGAGTGTCGCTAGAATGTTGCCAATAATGCTTAGTATGCAGAATAGGTTGGATGCTCGCGACATGAACAACCCCCACGTGCCATGCGAATAGGCAAATGCTTCACCTTTCTTTGCGTAACGTCTGCCTCGCAGCCCGCACACTAAACCTAATACGGGTATTATCATTAGCCACCAAGCTCCGAACGTCCACATGGCGGCTGTTACAGCGTCACGGTTTGGGTGAATATAAACACACGTTGTTGGTAGAGGTCCAGTAGGCGCTGGACGGTTTTGAGGTGGTTGGGTTGTTGGTGCGCTCATAGTGATGATTTTTTCCGTTCAAATGGTGGTTGCTTGTTGGCGAGGTAATGTGACTTTTTGCGTTGTAGATGGGAATTTAGATGCCCGGGTTTAACGGGATTGTTATTTGCCCTTTGCTGGTAACTGTGGCAGTGGCTTCCATGAGTGATCCTTACTAGGCAGTTGATGCCTACTAATTTCTAGCAGTAAGAATATAACACTGCTTTCCTACCTGGGTCAATATTGGACTATTTCTTTGAGTAGCTCTAGCGCCCAAACTCGGGTACAAGGTGTGCAGCCTAGCCATGTGAGGCTAGTGTATGGGGCGTATAACTCCTGTTCAGCGTGGTGGATCGTTGCGTGACAGATATTGGTACCAATGGGAGGGTGAGGCAGGGTGAACAGTCAGACTACTGAGCGGGCCTTTGAGTCCACAGTGGAGGCGATGCTGCTTGATGGGGGCTGGTTCAGGGGCAAAGCTGCCGAGTGGGATGTGGAGCTGGCGCTGTTCCCGGCTCGTGTGGTTGCGTTCTTGAAGGCAGCTCAGCCGGAAGTGTGGGGTCGGCTAGCCGCTCAGCATGGTGGCAACCTGGAATCTATGGTTGTGGAGCAGTTGGTGAAACAGCTCAACATCAAGGGCACGCTCGGGGTGTTGCGCCATGGGTTTAAGTTTCAGGGCAAGGTGCTGCGCTTGGCCTTCTTCAAACCGGCTCACGGCTTGAACCCCGAAGCGGTGGCGCAGTTCGGGCTGAACGAGCTCACCGTGACCCGTCAAGTCCGCTGCCATCCCGGCAAGGGCGACACCATCGACATGCTGTTCGCCCTCAACGGGGTGCCGGTGGCCACCTGCGAGCTGAAGAACCCGATGACAGGGCAGACGTGGCGCAACGCCGTTCGTCAATACAAACAAGACCGCGATCCCAACGCTCCGGTGTTCAAGTTCTCCCAGCGTGCCCTGGTGCATTTCGCCGCCGACACCGATGAGATACACATGGCCACCCGGCTGGCCAAGCACAAGACTAGATTCTTGCCCTTCAACCGGGGCAGCGCACCCGGCGGTATCAGGTGCGGCGCGGGCAACCCAGAGCACTCCTCTGGCTATCGCACCGGCTACTTTTGGCAGGAAGTGCTGGAGCGTGCCCGTTTCCTGGACATCCTGGGCCACTACACATTCATCGAACGCCGCGAGGAAAAGGTTTACGGCGAAAGCGGTGCCCGCACCGTGAAGCGAGAGAGCTTGGTGTTTCCCCGCTACCATCAGTTAGATGCGGTGAACAGCCTTGTGGAGACAGCCCGCACAGAGGGCGCGGGCAGCAACTACCTGATCCAGCACTCGGCAGGCAGCGGGAAGACCAACAGCATCTCATGGCTATCGCACCGCTTGGCTAGCTTGCACACCGAGGCCGACGAAAAGGTGTTCGACTGCGTGCTGGTGATTACCGACCGGCGGGTGCTCGACCGGCAGCTTCAAGACGCCATCTACCAAATCGAACACGCCCAGGGTGTGGTGCAGGCCATCGAAGAAGACTCCAAGCAGTTGGCCCAGGCCCTTGTGGATGGAACCAAGATCGTGATAACTACGTTGCAGAAGTTCCCGTTTGTGATGCGGGGGCTTTTGTCTATCGCCGGCGCTGGCACTCCCGACGAGCCCTCCCAACACGACCAGGCTCAGGCAACCGAGTGGGGGCAGAAGATCGCGGGGCGCAAGTACGCCGTGATCGTGGACGAGGCCCATTCCAGCCAGACCGGAGAGAGCGCCCGCGTTATGAAAGAGGTACTCGGTGAGCGCTCACGAGCTGCATCGGAGACCCTTGAGAGTTGGGAGGACGGGCTGAACGCGGTGGTGGAGTCGCGTGGCCCGCAGCCGAACCTGTCGTTCTTCGCCTTCACTGCCACGCCCAAAGGTAAGACCATCGAGCTCTTCGGATGCACGGGCCCCGGCGGAGTGCCTGAGGCGTTTCACATCTACAGCATGCGCCAGGCCATCGAGGAGGGGTTCATCTGTGACGTGCTGACGAACTACACCGACTACGACACCTACTACCGTATCGCCAGCACCATCGCCGATGACCCCGAGTATCCAGAGCACCGCGCCGCTAAGGCTCTGAGCAAGTTTGCTTCGATCCACCCCCACAACCTGGCCCAGAAAACCGAGGTTATCATCGAGCATTTCCGGGCCAATGTGAGGCACCGCATGGGCGGCAAGGCCAAGGCGATGGTGGTTACCTCGTCGCGGCTCCACGCCGTGCGCTACATGCAGGCTTTCCAGAGCTACATCGCCCAGAAGGGGTACACCGACATCTGTCCGTTGGTGGCGTTCAGCGGCACTGTGACCGACCCCGACACCGGCAATGATTTCACCGAGCCTGCCATGAACACCGACATCATAAGCGGCAAGCCCATCAGCGAGTCGGCGCTGCCAGCGCGCTTTGATTCCCCCGATTACCAGATACTGTTGGTGGCTGAGAAGTACCAGACCGGCTTCGATCAGCCCTTGTTACAGGCGATGTATGTGGACAAGCGCCTCGACGGGGTTCAAGCCGTGCAGACGCTGTCGCGCCTCAACCGGGTGGCTCCCGGCAAGAGCGCCCCGTTTGTGTTGGATTTCGTCAACGATCCTGCCGACATAGGCGCGGCCTTTGCCCCTTACTACGACCAGACACAGCTTGAATCCCGATCAGATCCGAGCCTGCTAGATGCGCTCAAGCACGAACTCGACGAGATGCAGGTGTACCACCACGAAGAGGTGGAGCGGTTTGCGCGGGTGTACTTCCAGGCGTTTGACAAGCACCAAAAGAGCGGGCATGCGATGTTGGCGTTGGAGCTTCAGCCCGCCGTTGACCGATTCCGCAATCATGATGAAACCGAGCAGGCCCGCTTCTGCGACCGGCTAGGGGCATTCGTGAAGCTGTATGCGTTCATCAGCCAGATCATCCCCTATGCCGACAGCGAACTGGAGCAGCTAGCCGCCTTCGCTCGCAGCCTGTTGCCCAGCCTGCGCCACGACACAGCCGCGCCGTTGCGGCTTGAAGACGATGTTGAGTTGGAGTACTACCGGCTCCAACATGTGTCTACCAGCGATATCGGCCTCGATCCCGATGGCGCAACGGTGCGAAGCCCGACCGAGGTTGGCACAGGCCGCACCGAAGAAGACGAGGCACCGCTCTCGGAGATCATCACCAACCTTAACGACCGCTTCGGCACCGCTTTTGATGAGTCAGACAGGTTGTTCTTTGAGCAGTTACAACATGACGGTGCTCGTAACGAGAACATCGGCCAGACCGCAGCAGCCAACCCCTTCGACAAGTTTGAGCTTGCCATTCGTCCAGAGTTGCCCAAGCTGCTGGTAGATCGCATGACAGACAACGCCCAAATCGTCCAGCGCTGCCTTAACGACCCCGATTTCAGAGAAATCGTGTTCGCCGGCCTCGCCGCGGGCATCTACAACACAGTTACCACCCACCAAGCAGCGG
>JAPOTT010000027.1 GCA_026709025.1 bacterium | reverse complement strand
ATGGAGTTTGAGCTTCTAGATGAGGTTGTTGGGCAGGATTCACAGGCCGGTGAGCCTGCTGGTGGCTCGCCTGCGGGTGGTGTGGTTGATGGTGGTGGTGGTTTGGTGTGGCCTGGGGTGGTGGATGTTTCGGGTTTGTCTTTGTTGGGGTTGCGGGAGCGGTTGGAGTTGATCAAAGTTTCTGAGGCTCAGTTGGCGGCTATGAAAACGTCTACTTTGGTTGAGTACAAAAGCCGTGTTGGTGAGGGTTCAGCTCGTCGCATGGTGACAGAAGCGTTGCAGGCTTCACGTCAACAAGCTCGCCGCGAGGTGCAAACAGCTTCACAGTTTGTTCAGGTTCCTGAAACGCTAAACGCGTTGAGTGCTGGTGAGATTCCTTGTGCTCATGCCACTAAGATCGCTAAAGCAGCTTCACAGGGCCCAGTAGATGAAACAGTGCTAGTAGAAGCAGCGCGCACACAAGATTATGGTGCTTTCACAAAAACAGTGCGCGATCACCAACACGAACAATCTGGTGACGACGGGCAATCCAACTTCGACCGTCAACGCGCACAGCGTTCGCTTGGTTTTTTCGTTTCGCCTGATGACGGCATGTTCATCTTGAACGGTCGTTTCGATCCCGTAGCAGGCAGCATCATCGAAACAGCCCTAGCCGATGAAACACGCAGACTACGCAACCAAAACGCTGAAACAAACAATTCAGGTGATCTAACGGGTTTCGATCAACTGTTAGCCGACGCTTTAGTGAACCTGCTGCACACAGACAGCAAAAACAACAGCAACAGCGAGGGTAACGGCAACAGTGAGGGTGGTGAGCGTAAACAGCGTCGGCCTACGTTGATTTTGACTGCTGATTGGGACGTGTTGAAAAAACAAATGGTCAACACCCGCTTGTTAGACGACACCCCTATACCAGTCACAGAAGCCATCAAACTGGCTTGTGAAGCAGATATTTTGCCTGCGGTGTTCAACACCAAAACACAGAAACTCTGGTTAGGAAGAAAACACCGCTCCGCAACCGAAGCGCAACGCGCAGCGCTAATAGTACGCGACAAACACTGCGTAGGATGCGGGCGTACTCCAACATGGTGTGAAGCACACCACATCCAACACTGGGCTCACGGCGGACAAACCAACCTAGACAACCTTGTATTAGTTTGCACATCATGCCACCACAACATCCACGACAACGGCTGGCAAGTAGTCCAAAACCAAGATCGTAAATACGATCTCAGGCCCCCACCCAAACCCCGAACCCCACGCCAACACGCCAACACAGGGAAGTAAACACGCAGCACCCACGACACGGCCAGACCTATTCGGTGGCACCAGCCCAATCAGCCCAACTGGCCCAACTATGAACAGTAAATCACCAGTAAATCAACAAGTAGTGTTGTTGAACTAAAAGAGTTGTTGTGTGAATGTGGGTTGGGGTAGCTCAGGCTGGTTCTAAGCGGTATACGGTGTCGTCAAAGCTCAACACGTACAGCTCACCTGCGGCATCTTGGCCGAACGAAACCAGAGTAACCTGCGGCACACCAACCCCAAGCTCAAACCGCTCGCTGTTTCCTGAAGCATCTGTGCGTAGGCCCCAGAGCGAACTGGTGCAGTAGTCACCAAACACATAAGCACCTTGTAGCCATGAAATGGCCGACCCGCGATACACATATCCTCCCGTAACAGAACAGCCCTCATCGTGGCTGTACACAAAGGCGGGGAACTGCAGGTCTTGAGGTGTTACGGTTCCAGAGAAGCGTTCGTGGCCTTCAAACAGAGGCCAGCCCAAGTTAATGCCTGGCAACCAGCCATCTGTGGCAGCCAATACGTGAACTTCTTCCCAGTTGTTTTGCCCCACATCGCCAATCCACAGGTCGCCGCTTTGGGTATCAAAGGAGAAGCGCCATGGGTTTCGTGCCCCGTAGGCCCATATTTCGGGCAGCCCGCCACCCCGAGAGAAGGGGTTATCAGCCGGGATGGAGTATCCGGCATCTCCGCTAGCATCAGTTCCGCTAGCACCAGTTCCGCTAGCACCACTGGGATCGATGCGCAGCACAGTACCTAGCAAAGAATCTAAGTTCTGCCCATGCCCAAACTGATCGTCTCGGCCGCCACCATCGCCGATGCCCACCCACAGGTAGTCACGAGGCCCAAAGGCGATAGACCCTCCGTTGTGGTTGCATGCTGGTTGGCTCACGCTTAACACGGTGCGAGCTTGTTCTCTCACTGCACGCTGGCCGCTCATAGGGTATTCCACAATCTGGTTATCTTGTTGGAGGTTAGTGTAGTGGAGGTACAACAAGCTGCCGTCTGAGTTAAAGGCCATCCCCAACAGGCCGTTTTCGCAGCCGGTTTCGGTTAGGTCGCTGATGTCTAGCACCAATTCTGGTTGGGTATTGCCATCTGCGCCCAGCAACCACACTTGGCCTTGGCGGGTGCCCACATAGAGATCACCTTGCGCCGAGCCGGTGTTAGGACGGGCGATTAGCACCATAGGGTCAGCCAGAGATGCCACCGGTGTGAGCACCAAAGGTGTTATCTCCCCAGAAGTTTCACCAGAAGCGTTGTTGGCCAGTTTATCGGTGCCATTCGCACCTTCACCAACAGATTGGTTGGCTGGGTTATCAGGGTTATCAGGGTTATCAGGGTTGTTCGTGGCGTTGTTAGAATCTGAGGTTTGCGAGCTTGGTGCGTTTCCACCCGCAGCAGAGCCATCAGAAGTGTTGCCCGCAGCAGAGCCATCAGCAGTAGCCGCGCCGTTAGAGGGGTTGTTTGTTTGATTGCTGTCGGCCCCACATGCGCTTAACAACAAGCAAATCCCTAGTACCAACCCAAGTATGCGCATACCAAAACTCAAGGTGCAACAGCTCAAGGTGCAACCGAATCATCTTGTTGGTCGTCTTGTTGGGGTGTTAGCACCGGCTGAAGGGGCCGGATAAGCCCTTCTTGTACCACCGATGTAACCAACTCGCCAGAACGAGCCCAGGCAGTGCCCCAGGCTATGCCCCGAGCGTTGGATGCTGAGTGCGATATTTGGTCTATAAAGATCCAGTCGTCCATCTTTACTTGGCGATGAAACCACATGGCGTGATCCAAGCTGGCAGCCTGAAAGTCGATGCCGTAGCCAATCACGGGCAGGGCTCGGGTGGCGGTGGGTAGCACCATTAGATCGCTGGCATAAGTGAACATGCAGGTATGTAGCACTGGATCGTCGGGAAGTGTGCCGGTGGCTCGCAGCCAAGCCTGAACTTTGGGTTTGTAGCTCGGGCTCCGCTCATCGGGCGAGCCGCCCACAAAGCGCACCTCTATAGGCCGCGTCATCCGCCCGTCTTCGTTCAATGGCACCCCATCCAAAACGAAAGGTGCCAGATCCTCTGGGTCGGGGATGCCTTCGGGAAACGGAGTTTGGTACTCATACCCCTCCTCATAGCGTTGAAAGGAGGCCGACATGGCAAAGATGGGTCGCCCGTGTTGAATGGTAGTAACCCTACGGGTGGTAAAAGAACGCCCATCGCGCACCCGTTCCACCATATAAAGCAGCGGGGCTTCCAAGTCGCCCGGGCGAATAAAGTAAGCCTGAAGGCTATGCACCGAGCGATCCTCCACCGTGCGCGAAGCGGCCACTAGCGCTTGGCTGGCCACCTGCCCACCAAAAACCTGCTGGCGATCTTCTTTGGGGCTGATACCCCTGAAGATGTCCTTCTCGATGGGCTCAAGGTCTAGGAGTTGGATGAGACCGTGAACGTCGTTTGGCATAATCATGCCTGAGCCTATCGCCTGCCTATGTCCGTTTGGCTTGGGGGCAAAAGTGGTGTGCTGCGGTAGCCTGATTTGGTGTTGGTTCGCACCCACATTGCAGGTCGTGCTGCAGGTCGTGCTGTAGATCGTGTTGTAGGCCATGTTGTAGATAACTGGCCGCGGCTGTTGCGCTACGGCGGCACATCGGCTGTGGGTGTGGTGCTGGGCCAAACCATCTTGCGGCTGGGTTACGATCTGCTGGGATGGTCGGCTTTGGTAGCCAACCTGGTGGCCTTTGTTATTGCCAACATCCCCGTTTACTACTTGAACCGTTCTTGGGTGTGGGACAGGGTTGGCCCAAGCCACTGGGCTACCGAGGTACTGCCGTTTTGGTTGGTGTCTTCGGCGGGCTTGGCCCTTTCCTCGCTGGCAGTGGGGCTGGTGGATCAAGCTACCGACAACGGCTGGTTCATCACCGTGTCTTCGGTGGGTGCCTTTGGCACCGTGTGGCTGGTGAAGTACGCGGTGTGCGACCGTTATCTCTTTGGCCCCGAGGCGGCTTCCGAAGCAACCAGCGAGGCGGCTACCGACGCAGTTCCCAAGTTGGCCGACCTAACCAGCGAGTTGTCAGACGACGCTTCGCGCCTTGCAGCAATCCACGCCGATGGATCCTCTTAGGCGCAACCTAGCGGAGTCGGCCCGCGGCTTTATGCCCGCAGATGAGGGTTTGGCGTTGCATACTGCTGCTTGTGATTTGCCGGTAGCGGGGCCACTGTTGGAGGTGGGCAGTTACTGTGGCAAGTCTGCGCTGTATCTAGCAGATGCGGCCCAAACACAAGGAAGGCTGTTGTTTGCCGTAGATCATCATCGTGGCTCTGAGGAAAACCAACCCGGCTGGGAATGGCACGAGCCCGATTTGGTAGACCCCGAGGTGGGGCTGCTAGACACGCTGCCGCATTTTCGGCGCAACTTGTTTATGGCGGGTTTGGAGCAAACTGTAGTGGCTGTGGTGGGAGATTCGGTGGCCGTTGCTCAGGCTTGGGGTACGCCACTGGCATTTTTGTTTATAGACGGCGGGCACGGAGAAACATCTGCCCACAATGACTACGATTACTGGGCACCTCACGTGGCTTTGGGTGGACGACTAGCCATTCACGACGTGTTCTGTAACCCCGCTCATGGAGGTCGTCCACCCTATGAGATCTACTGTCGGGCCAAAGCTTCAAAAGAGTTTGCCGACGTAGCTTCCAACGGTTCGCTTAGGGTGCTAGTTCGCATAGCACCAGCACCTAGCTAGGCGCACAGGCTATTTGTAACAGGTTGTAACAGGTTATTTGTAACAGGTTATTTGTAACTGTCGGCGATGGGTCGGAACCGTGGCACCGCCATCTCTTCGTTGATGTGGTCAAACACCACCTCCACCCTGTCGCCGATTGCTACTGCGTCTGCTTCACAATCCACGATGTTGGCGATCATGCGAGCACCGGCCCCCTGTGTTCCATCTAGCTCGATCACCCCTGTTACATAAGGGCATACCTCAGCTAGGTCTTCGCGTAGGGGATGACGCACGATGATTCGGGAGTACACAACTCCAGTGCCCGGGAGTTCCACCCATTCAAAAGTTTCACTTCCACACTTAAAGCAAATTGGCTTGGGCGGGAGCAAAACGGTGCCACAGCTTTGGCATTGGTAGCCCACAAGCTGGCCTTGTTTGGCTGCATCCCAAAACGGTTGGGTGAGGTGATCTGCGCCGGGGTGGGTTTGCAGAGCCGGGAAAACGCCCCGCCTCGGTGTACTAGTAGCAGCAGCGGCGTTGCTCACTTGGAACTCCTTTGGGCTGTCATGTCTGAAGCTGTCCTAGCTGAATCTGTCATAGCTGAATCTGTTATGGCTGAAGCTGTCATAGCTGAAACAGCGTCCCGCTTACCGGCAAGCTAGCTGGCCCGCCGGTAGCTAGCGCTATCTCCGCACCTGCCACCTGATTGATGGCCGTGCCACGAATTTGCTCCACGGCCTCAACAATATGGGTCATGCCGATGATGTAGGCATCCGAAAGGTTGCCGCCGTGGGTGTTCACCGGAATCTTCCCGTCTAAGCGAATGTTGCCAGCCTCCACAAAAGGCCCACCCTCGCCGATATCGCAAAAACCGTAATCTTCTAGCTGCATCACAACTAGAGGTGTGAAGTGGTCGTATAACAAAGCCACGTCCACATCATCTGGGCTTACTCCGGCCATCTCAAACAAACGCTTGGCTACCGGTCGATGCCCTGAGGAGGCAAAGTACTCATCGGGAGCTTGGAAGTAGCTGAACACCGCTGGCCCCCAGCGTCCATCGCCGCCATGAGCAGACGCCAGAATGTAAGCTGGCGGTTGCTTGAGATCTTTGGCTCTATCTGCGGCCACCGTTATTACCGCTACAGCCCCATCAGACTCCATGGTGTAGTCAAACAAGCAGAGTGGGTCTGAGATCATCCGTGCGTTGAAGTAGTCCTGTTTTGTCATGGGCGCGCGGCGCAGCGACATCGGGCGTTTGGATGCATAGGCCCGCTGCGTTACCGCTATCTCAGCAAAGGCTTCGCGACGGGTGCCATAAAGGTGCATGTGGCGCGCAGCAAGCATGGCAAAGCTATGCCCGGGAGATAACATTCCGTTGTTGGCCGTGAACGCTGCTGTGGGGTCGGCGCTAGCACCATACGGGCTGGCCGATGTGCTGCTATAGGCCAGCCCACCGCCTACTGCGGAGCCTCCCAAACGCCGGTTGAGCTGTTGCAGCGTCATCAAGCTAACGCAACATGTGGCCATTCCCGCGTGGATGGCTGCTGCAGCTAGCCCCACAGATCCCGCAGCACCGCCCCCGCCAGAGGTGAGCGAGGCCGCAAAGCGCACCTCGGGCACACCCAACACAGATGCTACTGCTGCTGGGTCACAGGAGTTGGAGTAGATGGCGAAACCGTCTAAATCCGTGATGTTGAGCCCGGCATCGTGTAGTGCATTGCGAATTGCAGCACACGCCATAGACATCTCAGATTGAGGATACGATTCGCCGCGCCTGTAGTACTGAGTTCGCCCAATACCCACAACAGCAGCCTGATTCTTAATCGTCATAGTTGGCTTCTCAAACTCGATTGGTTCCTTTTAGTACACCGCGCAGCCCACCTCTTAGTACACCTCGTACTAAAGCGCTAGCAGCGTTTCATCAGTGTTACCTAGCATTTTTCTCTCACTGCATACTAATTTGAAAATAAATTGCTCTTGCAGCGTTTGAAGGGCAGGAAAACCGATGACTCAAGAACATCAGGGCATTCTCAGCGGACTCAGGGTGATTGAACTGGGCGACACCCTATCTTCTGCGTTGGTTGGTCAGCTCATGGCCGACTACGGCGCTGAGGTAATCCAAGTTGAGCCTCCGGGTGGGAGCCTGCTGCGTAAACAGGCTGTTTGGCCGGTGCTTGCTCGTGGCAAAAAGAGCATCGAGTTAGATCTAGCTAGCAAAGGCAACGCCACCGATACCCTAAGCAGCATAGCTAGCGAAAGCAACGCAAGCGACAGAGCAGTAGCCCAAAACCTGCTTAGCACCGCCGATGTTGCGGTGGCCTCCTTTCGCCCCAACGTAGCCAATCGGCTGGGTATCGGCCCCCAAGCCATGACAAACAAAAACCCGCGCTTGGTGTATGCATCCATACACGGTTTCCCTAGCACCGGGCCTCTGGCAAACGCACCCGGCTATGAGGGCTTGGTGATGGCCAAGGTGGGTGGGTGGCATGCTATGGCACCCACCGTAGATCGGGATGGCCCGGCCTTTTTCAGCACCCCTTATGCCGCATTTGCCGCATCTCAAACTGCTCTGCACGGCATCTTGGCGGCATTGCATGAGCGCGAATCATCTGGTGCGGGCCAACACGTTGAAACCACCCTCATGGCGGCAATGGCATCCATAGATCCGTGGAACTGGATGCTCCCAACCCTAATTGCCAAGTACCCCGAAGCCTTCTCAGCCGCTGGGCTTGTAGACGAAAACAGGGTGCCAAACACGCCAATGACCTTCATGTTGCTAGTGGGGTTGACTAAAGATGGAAAGTGGCTTCAGTTTTCACAGGTTCAGCCGCACCTGTTTCGGGCGCTCATCAAGATGCTGCAACTAGATTGGATGTACGACGACCCCAAGTGGAAAACCCTCCCCGTTCTAGACACCGCCGAGTTGCGCTTAGAGTTTTGGGAGATCGTGTTGGAAAAGGTGCGCTCTCACACGCTGGCTGAATGGCAGGAGATGTTTGAGCAAGATCACGATGTGTGGGCTGAGATATTCCGTTCGGGCGCTGAGCTCTTGGATCACCCGCAACTCGTGTACGACGGGCGCATCATTGAAATTGAAGACCCTCAAGTGGGCTTAGTTCGCCAAATTGGGCCGATGGTGAAGTACTTGCGGGGTCCAGATGCAAAACCAGAGCGTGCCGCACCCACCCTAAACGCACACGAGGCTGAGTTGCGAGAACTCTACAGCAAAGCGCAGCCGGGGGTTCGGGGGAACGCACTAGCAAGCGTGAGCCAACTGCCCCTAGCAGGCATCACCGTGTTGGAGTTGGGCACCTTTTATGCCGGGCCGTTTGGGGCTACTGTTCTTACCGATTTGGGGGCTCGCGTGATCAAGGTGGAGCAACTAGACGGTGACCCAATGCGGAGCATCCTGCCGTTTCCCGAGATCGGCGCGGCTCGGGTGCTACAGGGCAAGGAATCTGTAGCGGTAGACATCACCACTGAACAGGGCCGTGAGGTAGTTCATGCATTGGCTGCGCGCACAGATTTGGTGTTACAAACCTTTCGGGCTGGCGCTGCTGAGCGCTTGGGCATTGATGCCGACACGCTGCTTAGCATCAACCCTAACCTGGCCTACGTAAACGCACCCGGCTACGGTATAGATGGGCCGTGTGGCGACCGACCTGCCTATGCCCCCACCATTGGTGCTGGTTCGGGCATGGCTAGGCGTAATGCGGCTGGCACCGTGCAAGAGCGGGCCAACCTCACCATGGAAGAAATCCGGGCCAACTCTCTCCGGCTGACAGAGAACAACACCGCAGCCTTTGGTCAAGCTGATGGGGTGTCGGCGTTGGGCGTGGCAACCGCTTTGTTGCTGGGCTTAGTGGCACGCGACAGAGGTTACGGTGGCACATCTGCTCTAACATCCATGCTAACCACCTGCGGCACTGCGCTATGTGAACAGATGCTGGACTACGATGGCACCTCGCAACCCCCCAGCACAGCCGCAGAGTTGACCGCAAGCCGCGATACCGAAAAGTTTGGTTTGGGCCCCCTGTATCGCCTCTATCCGGCCAAGCAGGGCTGGGTTTTCGTGGCCGCACCTACCCAAAGGGCATATCAACGGCTGCGACAAGCCTTAGCAGCCTCAGGCAACACAGCCGAGACCTTGCCTGAAGATGCCGCCGCAGTGCGCGCTGAAGCACTAGGAGCCATCTTTGTAACCCAAGATGCTGCTGCGTGGGAAGCAGATCTGCTAGAAGCAGGGGTGGTGCAGGTAACCGAACAAGCTCCCGAGTATGCATTTCTTGGGCCGTTGGGTCACCAAAACGGGGTGCTTGCCGAGGTAAACCATCCAACCTTTGATGATTACTTCCGGCTAGCCCCAATGGTTAGGTTCTCTCGTAGCGAAACGGTGGCCAAGCCCGGCTGCCTGCTTGGCCAGCACACCAATGCTGTGTTAGCCGAGTTGGGCTATTCGGCCAAGCAGATGGCTAGCCTAAAAGATCAAGGCATCATTGGAGGTTGAGCAGATGACAAACATCGTCACAGAACAAACCGCAAACAGCAATGGAAGCACTATGAACGAACAGTTGTTATGGGCCAATTCGGGCGACTCGCACTACATGGAGCCGCCCAACTTGTTTGAGGAAATGCCAGAACACTTGCGGGAGCTACTTCCCAAAACCCAGCGCGACGAAGCTCGCGGGGTAGAGGTGATCACGGTGGATGGGCAGAGCTTTGAGCGTCCAATCCCCAAACCGCTCACCCCCGACAAGCTAGAGCGCATCGCCGCCATGCCTGCAGCAGAAGACCTAGACGAGGTAGATCTGGAAACGGGGGGAGGCTACAGCCTCAACAGAGCGCCCGGCGCCCATGATCCTCACAAACGCTTGTTAGATCTGGATTCCGAAGGCATCTGGGCCGAGGCCATCTACCCATCGCTTGGCACTTGGACTTTCAACATCCGCACACCCGAGGTTGTGCGCGAGGGTTGTCGCATTTCCAACAACTTTTTCTTGGACTTCCAGAAAACCTCGCCCCGCTATGTGGTAGCGGCATCCATCCCACTGTTGGATACAAGCGATGCCGTAGCCGAGATTGAACGAGCTAGCGCAATGGGCTTCAAGCTGGGTTTTTTCCCCGTAAAGCCGCCTACGGTGAAACCAGATTGGCACCACGAGGAGTGGGATCCGGTATGGGCGGCTATGGAAAGATGCAACATGGTGGTGGGGTTCCACATCGGCACCGAACCGGTAGACCCTACCGGCCATCAGGGGTTGTACTACCGAGGGCGCGGGGGAGCGGTGCTCAACTACGTGGAGACCACCTATGGGGGTCAGCGCGCCATCACCCAGATGATTGCAAGCGGAACCCTAGACAGGCATCCACATCTGCGCTGTTTGGTGTCTGAGGGTGGTGCCACTTGGGGGCCGTTTATCGGCGACCGCATGGATGAGGGCTATCGCCAGCACGGCGCTGCAGTGCGACCCCGTTTGTCTAAGCGGCCTAGCGAGTTCCTGCGCGAGCAGGTGTATGCATCCTTTCAGCACGATCTCACAGCAGTGCAGGCTCATACTGCAATGGGCTGGAACAACGTAATGTGGGGATCGGATTACCCGCACTATGAGGGCACTTATGGGCACACCCAAAAAACGTTGCACGAGCTGTTTGACGATGTGCCTGAACAGGCCAGCCATCGCATCAGGATTGGCGCATTTCAGGAGCTGTTTCCCCATGTGCCTGCCCCGCCTAGCCAGCCACAGAGCTTCTCTAGCTAACGGGTTTCTCTAGCTAACTGGTCTGCCTAGATCAAGGGAGCGGGTTTCGTGGTCAGCGTTGATGACACCCTAGAAGTAGACGATTACGACGAGTTCGGGCTGCTACATGAGAACGCAGCCGAGTGGGATCAGCCCTATCACCAGCGTCCTGTGGTGAGCAGACACTACTGTGAGATTGAGCCTGAGCGGCGGCTCTCCTATATCCGCTGGGGCGAGGCTCCCCCAGAGATCGTGTTCCTTCACGGCGGCGGACAGAACGCCCATACCTGGGATTACGTGTGCCTGTTTTTGGGTAGGCCCGCGCTAGCTGTGGATTTGCCTGGACACGGACGCTCCTATAGGCGCCCCGATCGCAACTACAGCCCCTGGGAAAACGTGGTGGCGCTAGAAAAAGCCTTGTCCAGCATCGCGCCAGCAGCCACGGCGGTGGTGGGCATGTCTTTGGGGGGTGCCACCACCATTCACCTTGCCGCCAAACGGCCTGATCTGTGCCCGAGGGCCGTAATAATCGATGTAACCCCAGCTGTGAACAATGCAGATAGGCAGATGACAACCATAGAGAGAGGCACTGTGGGGCTGATCGGGGCTCAGCCGGTGTACGACAGCTTTGAAGAGATGGCCGATGCTGCCATCGCGCTCAGCCCCTATCGCGCGGCTTCGGGGGTGCGCCGAGGCGTTCGGCACAATGCCTACCGAACCGCCGATGGAAAATGGACTTGGCGCTACGATTTGTTTGGCGGGCGAGCCGACCAAACGCCATCTAGCAAAGCAACCCAACAAACATCCAGTCAAGCAACCGCACCAGCAACCCAACAGCGCAGTTGGGCCGATTTCACCTCCCTGTGGGAAGACGTAAGCAGCATAGTTGTGCCCACCATGTTGGTGCGCGGTGGGGAGTCGCGCTATGTGTTAGATGAAGATGGTGCAGAGTTTCAGCGTCGTCTGC
Source organism: bacterium (assembly GCA_026709025.1). GTDB lineage: Bacteria > Actinomycetota > Acidimicrobiia > Acidimicrobiales > Bin134 > Poriferisocius. The sequence goes on along the minus strand of JAPOTT010000027.1, from coordinate 10,421 downwards.
CCTCGTTGCGCTATGAGATGGTGGCTGGCGCGGGTCACGCAGTGCAAAGCGATCAACCTTTGCAACTAGTAGCGCTCCTAAACGATTTTCTGGCCACCACCTCGCCTAGCACTACTACCACCAAAACAACCACCCCCATCTAGCGTTCCACCGGCACCCGCGCAAGCACGGCTTTGGCCCAGCGCACCACCGCAGCATCTATAAACCTGCCATCTACAACGGCCACACCACTGTTGGCCTCGGCTGCAGCAGCAAAGGCTTCTAGTGTGGCTTGGGCTTTGGCAATCTCCGCACTTGTAGGAGTAAAGGCCAAATGCACGGCGTTTACCTGCTTCGGGTGAATCACCGCCCGTCCGCCAAACCCTTGACGGCGTAGCGTGTGGCTGGTAGCAGCCAGCCCTGCTTCGTCTTCCAAGTTGGTAAACACCGGCCCCACAGGAGCTTGAAGGCCAGCAGCGGCCGATGCCACAACAGCAGCTGTGCGAATTGCCCACATTTCTGGTGCATCCACAGAGGGTTGCATGCCGAGGTCTGCGGCTAGGTCTTCTTCACCCAAAGCCACCTGCACCACGGCTGCTTGAGAAGCTATTTGGTTGATGTGGATAACCCCGGCTGCCGATTCAATCAGCGCCATCACGCCACACCCCCCAAAATCAGTTTCGCAGGCCGCAGGGGTGGCTTTGGGAAGCACCACGCCGCAGAAGCTAACCCCATCGGCAACTAGCGAGCGCACCAGCGCAGCATCTGTGCTTAACAGATCGGGGCGATTGTTCACCCGTACCCAACAAGCGGCTCCAGAGTTGGCCCGCAGCCACTCAGCTACAGCCTGGCGGGCTAGCGCTTTGGAATCTTCGGCCACTGCATCTTCTAAATCGCAGATGATGGCATCGGCTCCGCTTGCCAGGGCTTTGTCAAAGCGATCGGGGCGATCCCCAGGAACATAAAGCGTGGTTCGGCTCATGTTTGGTTGCCAGCTCATGTTTGCCAGCTCATGTTTGTTTGACAGCTCATGTTTGTTTGCTAGCACCGAGGTTGTGGGGATCGGAGAAAAGCGTGGATGCTCTAGACATTCCCGTGAGGGCATCGGCGGCCAAGATTACGGCTGCTGCGGTGTATGTGGTGCGTTCTTGAGCGGGGAAACAAACACGTTCTGGATGCACCATGCCGGTAAAGTATGAGCCATCGCCACAGCGGAGGTCTTGGATCCACTCAAACATCTGTAATGCGATGTGGTGTGCGCCCACGTTGAGGTGGGCGATCACGCTTTCACAGGTCTCTGCAGCCGTCACCCAGGGGCGGTCTGCAACGCAGCGCACCCCGAGCCCATCCATCACAAACTGCTCAGTGCGGCTTGCCAACCGGCTGCGGCCTTGTTGGCCGCCTATTACGCCTGTTAGCACGGGGTAGTACCAATCCATAGCCCAGCGATCTTTGGGTGCAAACGCATCCGGCTGGGTGCGGATAACCTGAGCCAGCCGGTGACAGCTCAGCTCCCAATCGGGCCGCTTATGCCCTAGCTTTTCGGCAATCGCCACCGCACACCTCAGGCTTTGGCAGATGCTAGAGGAGCCGCTCAACAGCGCAAAAGACCACGGGGTGCCATCTGCGTGACGGGCCCAGCGAATCTCCCCACGTGGCAGTTGCAGTTCCAACACAAAGCCCACCGCTTTTTGTACAACCGGCCACATGGTTTCCAAAAAGGCCCTGTTTTGGGTACACAAGTAGTGATGCCACACTCCAGTAGCAACATAGGCCACGCAGTTGGCATCCAACTTGTCTTGTTCCACCTTGTTGGCCAAGTAGTACTGATGCCACGCACCATCGGGGCGTTGACGGTCTGCCAACCACTGATATGCCCGCTCAGCTTCGCGGTAGCGGCCCATCACACAAAGAGCCATTGCCGCTTCCACATGGTTCCACGGATCGGCATGTCCATCGGTAAACCAGGGGATCATCCCATTGGGAAGTTGCCATGCTGAAATGCTGTCGGCGGTGTCACCAAGCTGAGCAGGTGATAACACGCCTGAATCCATTAGGCCGGTTTGGGGGTTGCTTTGGGTTTGGGTGTGGGGTGTACGCATCGGCAGGCAGTTTGTCCCTCTAGTTGTTTTTTAGGTGTTGAGTGCCGGCTTGCGGCTGTATATCACCAGGCTTTTGCCTAGCACCGGATTCAGCACTCGTTCAACAAAACGGATTGCTTTAGCTTGGCGAACAATATCCCATTCCAAGAACTTGCGATAAGCCGTTACCGCGCGATGGTCGTTGCGGGTGGGCCCCACCGCACAGCGCAGCCACCAATATGGGCTGTGCAAGCCATGTGCATGATGAGCCGCGTAAGGCATCAGCCCGGCCTGTTGCAGCAGCAACCGCAGTTGTGTGTGGCGATAGATTCGTACATGTCCCCCTACCGCTTTGGGGGCGTAATAATCCTCCGACAGCGCCCAGCATATTTTTTCGGGCAACCATGTTGGCACGGTCACCGCCAACACGCCCCCGGGGCGCAGCACGCGCTGCAACTCTGCCACAGCAGCGCTGTCGTCTGTTACATGCTCTAGCACTTCTGAAGCGATGATCTTGTCAAAGCTGTGGTTGGCAAACGGCAAGCTGCTGGCATCGCATTGCGCCAAATCACACCTACCAAGATACGGCTCACCTGTTTGCTGGGCTTCTTGGTGGATGGCCACAAACACAGCACGCACTTGGGCTAGCTCATCGCCAGCTAGATCACAGGCCACAACTTGTGCTCCTCGGCGGGCTGCTTCATAAGCGTGTCTGCCAAACCCGCACCCCAAATCCAACAGGCGCTGCTGCGGATGCAGTCCCAAGCGGTGATAATCAACGGTTAGCACGGTTGCTACCTAGCGGTTGATCTGCTAGCAGTGCGTGGTACTGCTCTTCGGTCTGAGCGGCTGTGTGCTGCCAACTCCAACGCTGTATTACCCGCGCTCGACCAGCCTCGCCGATGCGTGCTGCCAACTCTTTGTTGTCCAACACCACTGCCAAACCCGCCGCCAAAGCCTCAGAATCGCCCGGCGGCACCGACATGCAGGTTTCGCCGTTAGCCCCGGTTACCTCAGCCAGCGCCCCGCCGGTGGTTGCAACCAGCGGCGTGGCAGTACACATAGCTTCAATAGCTGGCAGCGAAAACCCCTCATACAGCGAAGGCACCACAGCCACAGCACTGCTGCTGTACAACTCCACAATGCGCTCATCAGACACACCTGTTACAAACTCCACTGCCCCTTGCAGGCCCAAATGCCCAATCACCTTGCTGGCATCTCCACCGGTGCGCGGTTTTCCAATCACCAACAAGCGCAAATCCCTTTCGGTTCGTAGTTTGGCTAGGGCTTCCAACAAGTAGCGTTGACCCTTAAGGGGCACATCAGCGCTAGCAGTGGTGATGATCTGGTTTGGGTTACGCTTTATGTGGGGCAAGGGACGAAACAGTTCTGGGTCTACCCCAACCGGAACCACATGCATCAGATGTGTTGGCACATTTAGTTCGGTGGCGATGTCGTTGCGCGACGATTCCGACACGGTGATAATCCGCTGAAGGCGCCGCGCCACCCGTTTTTGCATTTTGGTAAAGGAGTACCAGCGGCGCTTGCCGAAGCGCTCCACCAAGCCCTCGGTTTGTTCCAACTCCAGTTTGGCATCAATGGTGATGGGATGGTGGATGGTGCTCAGCACCGGCAACCCCTCGCGCTGGATACCCAAAAGCCCGTAACCCAGCGATTGGTTATCGTGAACGAGATCGAAGTTGCCTGCCTGCGTGCGAAGGTATTGCCATGCCCGCAGCGAAAAAGCCATGGGTTCGGAGAATGTGCCTGTCATAAACGAACAAACCTCGGCGGTGTCTGCCCAAGTCTGTACTTCCCAAAACCCGGGTGTGCGCCCCGGGAAAGCATCGTTGAAGATGTCTAGGCTAGGCAGTTTGTGTAAAAGAACCCTCTCATCTAGCACCGGGTAGGGCTGTCCGCTTAGCACCTCAACATGGTGTCCCCTGTCGCACAGTGCCTTAGAGAGGTGATGCACATACACCCCTTGGCCTCCACAATGGGGTTTGCCTCGGTAGGTTAGAAGAGCTATTCGCACCCAACAAGCCTAGTGGCCGCGATTAACCCCCCAACACACCACCAGCCATGCCCTTACTCCACGCTTTTCTTCACGCTCTTAGGCCACGCTCTTAGCCATGCGATCAGCCATGCGGCTAGCAAAGCAGCTAAGGCTAGGGCGATCATCGGCCACGGCCCCACTCTTGTGGCTAGGGTTTGGCCCTCGCGCAACTCTACGGTGGTTTGGATTACCTTTTGTTCCGATACTGCGGTACGCATCAGCACCTCTCCATCGGGGTTAACAAAGGCGCTAAATCCGGTTGGGGCTGCCTGAGCCACCCAGCGTCCGGTTTCTATAGCTCGCAGCCTGGAACTGGCAATCTGTTGGGTTTGTACGATTGTCAACCAATAGCTAGAGCCGTTGGTGGGGTTCAAAAGCAGGCTGCCGCCGTTGCCAATGGCATCTCTGGCACGGTCTTCAAAGAAGATCTCCCAGCTTATGGCAACTCCTAGCTGGCCAACGGGGGTGTCCACCACCGCTGGAGTTTGACCTTTACGCATATCCCGTTTTGGCAAGTAGTCGGGGGCCAGAGGCTCTATTAGCCAGCGCAAGGGCACATACTCCCCAAACGGCACCAAGCGCACCTTGTCGTAGCGGGCGCTGTAGGTGCCATCCGGTAGGAACACACCGGCAAAGTTGGCTCCTTGTGTGTCAGATACATCTTCCACAACCCCTGCGATCAACGTGGCATCTAGTTCTTTGGCCAGCGCCGCTAGCTGTTGTTGCTGTGTGCTGTTGTAAAACCGACCCTCAATGTCCACCACGTCTTCTGGCCAGAGCACCAAATCCACTGGAGTTTGCACCAACCGAGATGCCTCCATGTGTCGCTGCAGCACCAAAGCTGGGTTGGAGTCTACGGCTCGGGTGCGTTGCGGCCCGCCACCTTGCACGATGGCCACATCTACCTTGTCTGTTACAGAACCTCTTGGTGCCAGCGCTGCCCACCCCATAAACGCACCCACAACAACCCCTAGCACCAGCACTGCCTGCCAGCGTCGCTCTAGGGCAGCGGCACCCATCATGGCTATAGCCACACAAACACCCACCAACAACAATGGCCCTAGTAGCCTCACGGTGCTAACCCAGGGGGTATCCACCTGACTCATGGGCAAGGTAGCTAGCGGCACCCCACCAAAAGGCCAGCGCCAGCGAATTGCCGCAGCCAGCACAAACAGCGCAGGCAGGGCCATGTATCTGGAATTGTCCGGTGGGCAAGCGGCCCCCACAAGCCCATACAGCCCAGAGAACACGATGCCCGCGGCAAAGTAGCCCAGCGGGCTGAAGTCCACCATCCAAAATGTGGCTGGAAAAAGCCAGCCAACTCCGAACCCCAGCCCCTGCCAAAAGCGGGTTTTAGCTGTCTGGTTGGCTAAGAGTCGCTCTAGCGCCAAAAGGCCCAGCAGCGCTAGTGGCCACCATCCCCAAGGTGGCACAGATAACCAAACGAGTCCGCCAGAGCCGAGCGAAGCGGCAACCCTCCACCCGCTGGCGCGAACCCATCCGCTTAGCCGTGTACCTGCCCCAGATCTCACTGTGTACCTGCGCTTTTGCCTAAACTTGCTTGGGCTGCTGTTCGCCCTTGTTGGATGCAAGCTGGCAGCCCAAGTCCTTGTGCCCAGGCACCTGTGGCGAGTATGTGAGGCGCATCTTGGGCTAAGGCTTGGCGAATCTGGGCAACTGTTTTTGTGTGTCCTAGCCGAAACTGCGGAAATGAGTTCGTCCAACGGCTAATCCGCACATCTGAGGGCTCAGCGGTTAGCCCCATAGTGGCTGCCAGATCAGCCCGCACCGCGCTAAGCAGGTGAGCATCGTCCATCTGTGTGGCCTGTTGTTGGCCGTAGCGTCCAACCGATGCTCGCAACACCACCTGGTTAGGCAGCCCGATGTGGGCCCATTTTGTAGATGCCCACGAACAAGCAGTCAGCAGGCGACCTTCCACCGCTGGCACTAAATAGCCCGACCCATCCATGGGATGCTCCACGTCTTTTGCCTCAAAGGCCAGTGTCAACAAAACCACCGAGGCATAGCGGATGCTTTCCAAGCGAGCGGCTGTTTGGGGAGAAACATCTGCCAGCAAGCTGCTAGCGGCTGATGCTGGCACGGTAATGATAATTCGATCGGCATCTATGTCTGTTAGGTTCGTAACCGGTGTACACAACTTGAGCCGCTCACCCAAGCGAGCCACAAGTGCGTCCACCAAACTGGCTAAACCCTCCCGAAGGGTTAAAAACACGGGTGCCTCACTAGCTGTACTAGCTGCATTAGCTGCAGCTGGGGCGCTGGCTAGTGTCGTCTGGGTGATTTGGCGTAACGCTTCTACCAAACTGCCACCAGCGCTGGCAGCTTCGGCTAGCTGAGGTGCGGCTGCTCGCAGGCTCAGTTCGTCAATGCTGGCAGCGTTGATCCCCCCAATCAGCGGATCCACCAAGCGCGCAGCAACCTCGTTCCCTAATTGCTGGCGTACAAACTGGCCCACCGTTATATCTTCATCGGGAGCTAGGCCAGCATAAGGCGGCTCTTGGCGGGCGCGTTGGATACCTTGTGGCGACACAATCCCCGAGGCCGCCAAAGCATCCATATCTAGCGGCACCCCCAACACGTTGGGCGCCGGAAGCAGCCGCAGCGCCCCGTGGGAGTAAACATAGGCTTGCCGCTTGGCGGGTGCTACCAGCTGGTCTTTGAGTCCTAGCTCTGTGCATAAGTCGGTTGCCCAACTCACCCGCGCCAAAAAAGCATCAGGGCCTTCATCTACTGGTTGTCCTGTAAAATCAGAGGTTGAGATACATCCGCCCGCTCGGTGGCTGGCTTCATACACCGTTACATCCGCACCCGATTTGGCTGCTTCGTACCCCGCAGTCAGCCCGGTAATTCCCCCACCAATTATGGCAATCTTCACGGTGCGTACCTGTAGCCGTGTACTAAGCCAACTAGCTGTTCCAAGATGGCGGGGTCGGTTTCAGGCAGCACGCCATGACCCAAGTTGAAGATGTGTCCAGGTTGGCCTTTGTTACGTGCTAGCACATCTGTGGCTTGTTTTGCCACAACCGGCCATTCGGCCAGCAACAGAGCCGGATCTAGGTTGCCTTGCACCGCTACATTGTTGCCGAGGCGTTGGCGGGCATCGTTTAGTTGAACTCGCCAGTCAACCCCCACCACATCAGCCCCAGCTGCGGCCAACAGGCTCAGCAGTTCTCCTGTGCCCACGCCAAAGTGGATGCCCGGAGCATCTAGGTGTTGTTGCTTTAGTTCGGCAAACACCCGTTTGCTAGTTGGCAGCACGAAGCGGCGGTATTGATCTACAGTTAGCGTGCCAACCCAAGAGTCGAACAGCTGAAAGGCTGATGCTCCAGCCGTTAGCTGTGAGCTGATGGAAGCAATGGCGAGGTCGCCAAGCCGATCCAACAAGGCGCAGAACAGTTGAGGGTTGCTACACATGAGGCTCTTGGTTCGGGCGTGGGTGCGAGATGGGCCACCCTCTACCAAGTAAGAAGCCACAGTAAAGGGCGCACCGGCAAAAGCGATAAGGGGCACGTGCAGTTTGGCCAGTTCAGCCACAAGGTTTGTCACTGTTTGCAGCACGTAGCTGGTGTCCTCGGTGGGCTCTAGGGGTCGCAGCCTTTGCAGATCCTTAGCGGTACGAAATGGTTGTGCCACCACTGGCCCAACCCCAGGCACGATGTCCACCCCAAACCCGATGGCATGCACCGGTACCATAATGTCGGAATACAAGATGGCCGCGTCCACCCCGTAGCGGCGCACAGGTTGCAGGGTTATCTCTGTGGCAACCTCGGGGCAGGCAATGGTTTCCAACATGGAGCCTTCGCCCCGCAATTCCCGATACTCTGGGAGCGACCTGCCAGCTTGGCGCATAAACCAAACGGGAACTTGCTCTGTGGGCAGGCAGCGACACGCTCGCAAGAAGGCGCTTTTAGCCAACATACTTTTAGTCAACATACTTTTAGCCAACATAGGAGTACCCCCGAGAGGTCTCTAGCGAGTTCCCCATAGAGTTCCCCGACCAGGATACAGAAGATACAGAAGATACAGATGATGCAGATGATGCAGATGCCATAGCCACGCCTAAAACCGTACCTACCAACTAGCCAGCTAGTGCAGCCCGAGCCCTACCATTTCATCTTGTGCGACGTTCCATTGATGATTATCCCTTCAATCCCGCCGACTTACCCCCAGGTGATGAGGATGAGTTTTCTCAGGTTTCTTGGGCAGTGGCCATTGCCGATGATTACGAAGATGCCATGCCTCGGGTGGTGCTAACCGTAGAAGAGGTGGGCCAAGCTGGCTATGGGCTCGTAGCCCACCTCTCACCGCAACTAGCCAAGCGTCTACGGGTTGCACTAGGCGATGCCCTCAAAGAGATAGGCGAGCCAGTCGCCGAGTGAGATGGCCGGCTGCGTGGATTACCTGTGCGTGGATTACTTGCCCGTTTATATGAACTTCGCGGTACATATATCAATATCTCATATATAGCCATATAAAACCCGCGAAATGGTATTATGCCAGACAGATGGATCCAGTTCGCAACCCTTACAACCCTGGCGCTGGCGCTCGGCCTCCAACCTTAGTGGGTCGCGATAGCGAACTTGAGGGATTTCAGGTGGCAGTGCAGCGTCTTAGCATCGGTCGTAACGACCGGAGCGTGCTGCTGTCCGGGCTCCGTGGGGTGGGCAAAACTGTGTTGCTGGCGGAATTCGGTGTTGTGGCGCAGCAGCACCAATGGGTATATCAGCATGTGGAAGCTTCGGAGGGCTTCAACCTCATAGATACTATGGCGCTGTTTGTTCGTAACGCCATCATGCGCCTTTCTCCCGGTAAGCGTTTAGCTGCTAGTGCTCGTCGTGCGCTAGGGGTGCTGCGGGCCTTTCAAGTGCGCTGGGAACTGCCTGAGGGTATCGGAGTGACGGCTGATGTTAGCCCGCGAGTTAGTTGGGCCGATTCGGGCAGGTTAGAGACGGATTTAGGCGATCTGTTTTCCGAAGTAGGTCAGCTAGCTTCCGAACAGCAACGGGGCGTGTTGTTTACCATTGACGAGATGCAGTATTTGTCTAGGGAGCATTTAGGGGCGCTAATAACGGCCTTGCATCGAGTCAATCAACTACAACTACCCCTAATGGTTGCTGGCGCAGGATTGCCCTCTTTGTTGGCTGCTGTAGGAGATGCCCGAAGCTACGCAGAGAGGCTTTTTTCTTTTGCAACTATCAATAATCTCACCCAACATGAGGCAGTCGATGCCTTGGTCTTGCCAGCACAACATGAGGGAGTTCAGTGGACATCTCGGGCATTGGAGATCGCAATAGAAGCAGCTAAGGGCTATCCATATTTTTTGCAAGAGATTGGCAAACATACTTGGGAACTGGCCTCTGGTCCCATCAAGATCACCTCTGAAGATGTTGAGGTGGCTTTACCCGTGGCCGTGGAAGCTTTGGACTCGGGATTTTTTCGGGTGCGTGTAGATAAGGTTACGTCTGCCGAACGCAGATATCTCACCGCAATGGCATCGCTAGGGGAAGGGCCACACAACTCGGGTGATGTGGCTACAGCACTGGGCAAGACCACTGCTCAGGTCAACCAGTTTCGCGACAGCCTCATCAAAAGAGGTCTTTGTTATTCTCCTAGACATGGCCAGATCGATTTTACCGTCCCAATGTTCGGCGATTTTGTCACTCGCCATCTTTGATCGCTCGGCCTTCCCTTGTGGGGGAGGGAAATGGGTTGATAGGTTTGGAAAATATTTAAAGAAATTGTTCTTGCGTTTCGTTGTGTGAGGGGGTATGGTGTTGCTTATGGACGGTTTGCCGCTCTCGTATTTGATTGCCATGTGGAGCGGAATGCTCAGCGTGATGATGGCATGTTTTGCGATTGTGGCGCGTTATCTCCACAACGACAACGTGAGGGCGGAGAAGCGGTTTGCGAAGGTTTTGGAGGCTTCTGAGGGTCGAACAGCGAAGGTTTTGGAGGCTTCTGAGGGTCGGACAGGCAAGGCTTTGGAGGCTTCTGAGAGTCGGACAGCGAAGGCTTTGGAGGCATTGGCGACAGCTATTAAGGAGTCGGAGGAGCGTCTGACGAAGGCTATGAAAGAGGTGGAGGAGCGGTTGGAGAAAAGGATTGAAGCGGTGGATACTGCGAGGCAGGAGGGGGATAAGCGGTTGGAGAAGGAGATTAAAGAGAATCGTGCTTTGATTAAGGAGGGTGGAGAGGGGCTGGCGTTCTTACGGGGGTATGTGATGCGGGCTTTGCCAGAGCCGTCTGATGGCGAAGCGAATGATGACGAAGCGAAAGCTGCGTGA
>JAPOTT010000038.1 GCA_026709025.1 bacterium | reverse complement strand
ACAAAACCCCCCCAAAAAAGCCCAACCTTTGAATACCAGCAAGTACCCCCCAAGGAGGCCCCCCAAACAATGGGGCCCCCCCCCCCCCCCCCCGATACAGAAAGACAGGTGCAAAAGCGCAGGCAGAAAAATCACGTTTTGAACTAAAATGCATAAAAGGGATTTTACAGTTTTCTCTGTGAAAATTACAAAACCATCTCAACCACCAAAAACCTCCCACCCTCCCTCTAGCAACAGTGCAACGCTAAATCATACTGGGCGGCGAAGGTTCGCTGTTTGATGCCTGCTAGCGGGTAAGGTCGGGATATGGCTCAGCACTTGGCCCCAAACATGCAGGTCTCAAACTCGCCAACCCCCAACATGCAGATAGCACCTTCGGTGCTGCCAGCCGATTTTGCCCGTTTAGGGGAAGAATGCATCGGGCTGGAACAAGCTGGTGCAAACCGCATCCACTGGGATGTTATGGATGGTCGCTTCGTGCCCAACCTAACCTTCGGCCCCGACATCATTGCTGCGATTCGCCCGTTGGTGTCGCTGCCATTTGAGGCTCACCTGATGACTGAAGAACCCCACGAGCTTGCACCTCGCTATGTTGAGGCAGGCTGTGAGTTGCTTATCGTTCACGCCGAGGCATGCCCGCACCTGCATCGCACGCTAGGTGCTATCAGAGATTTGGGCATCGATGCTGGAGTGGCCCTAAACCCGGCCACACCCGCTTCCGCAGTAGCCCATGTGCTGGATTTATGCAATTTGGTATTGGTGATGACGGTGAACCCTGGGTGGGGTGGCCAACGCTACATTGCATCAATGGAAAACAAAATGGCCGATATGAAAGCCATGATTGCTGCTAGCAGTCACAATATTGAACTAGAAGTAGATGGTGGCATCGACAACTCCACCATCGGCGCTGCCGCCCAAGCAGGAGCGGAGGTGTTCGTGGCTGGCAGCGCCGTGTTCAACCACGCAGGCGGCTTCCAAAGTGCCATCAACCAACTCCGCACCACAGCCGCAACTGCTGTGAGCTAACTGGAACACCCGCCCCTCACAGATGATGTTGAAGCTGGCTGCGCTGTTGGGCTTGCTGCTGGCCGTGTTAGGTCCAACAGCTTGTGGGGGCGGCAGCCAACCTAGCTTGGATGCTTTCTGCGAGCAGCTTGAAAACGCCTTCGGGCCACAAGGCGCATTAGCTGCCGACTACTCGGCCGATCCCGAGTTAGCCAGAACCGTGGTTGACGAACTAGGCAGCATCCGCAAGGTAGCCCCACTAGAGATTGAAACCGCCATGGCTACCATTATTGAAACCACTGACCTGATTGTTGACGCTTTCACCGAACCCGCTGGCACAGCCATAGACCCCAATCAGCTTGAAAAAAGCGGGACAGCCGCCACACAACTAGCCGAGTACTCCATGTCCAACTGCGGATTCAGCCTAGAGTGGAGCAACCCAACCGTGTTTGTTGACCCCGACAGAATCCCCGGCGAGGTAAACCTAGAGGTGCCCGGCTAACGTCCCTTCCCCGCCTCCTTGAAAAATTTCCAAAAATCTGAAACAATTCGCCCTCTCCCGGACATGTACTAGATAGACCACCAAACGAGAGTCATATCATGCACCTAAACCGATACCTAGCCACGTTTGTTGTGATTGCCTTGACCGCATCACTAACAACCGTAGGCATCTATTCCGGTAAGTACTGTCAATAGTACTATGCTAAAATTCAATAATCAAAAGAAGGCTCGGTTAGCTAGTTGGTGTGTCATTATCCTCAGTCTGCTGCTTACAATTTATTTTGGGATAGACGCTTCTAGCCAGCCTAGTTGGACTATCTGGGCAATTGGCGGATTTGTTGCGGTGCTCTTACCGTTTTGGATATGGCCGGATTATCGGTTTCAGTCTGAAATTTTTCGGAGACTAATATCACCATGGTTGTGGGTGCCATGCATGTTAATTCTTACAACATACTTAATTCAACTAAAATGGCCTGCAACTGAGAATATATTGTATACTCCAGTTATACCAGCAATAATCCTGTTTGCACTCTACAAACGTGGATACATTGACAAGTGGAAGATAAAATTATTTGGAAATAAAGAAAACATTACTAACAAGGCAAACAACCACTAGACTATTTATGATACATAGTGATTTACCCTGCCGTGATGAAACATGGTTCCGAGATCTATACCGCACCCATTATCGAGACATTGTTGCCTATGCACGACGTAGAACGAATCAATGCTCTGCTGATGACATAGCAGCTAATACATTTATGCTAGCATGGCAAAAGAGATTTGAGATTCCTGAAGATAACGAACGTGTGTGGTTATTTGGAGTAGCCCGAAACCTAGCTTTAAACGATAAACGCACTTCTAGGCGAAAAGATGCTCTATTACAACGACTACGCTCTCAGGCAAAATCTGATCAAGATCAAAATAGCTTTCCAGAAAGTAAAGATTATGGATATTCAGAACAATTACAAATTGCCCTAAACCAACTACCAGCAACTGACAAAGAAATTCTTATGCTACTCTGCTGGGAAGAACTCTCCTATAATGAAATTAGCGAAATACTCTATGAAACACCTAACGCGTTGCGGATACGCTCCTATCGAGCCCGCAAACTACTAGCCAAAAAGCTTATCAAGATCACTCTACAGGGGGAATAAGTGAACTACGATTGGAACCCGTTAGACGACCCGCTTCTACAAGAATTGCGAAGATCAGATCCAATAGATAGAGATACTCTACCATCTCCTAGCGACCCCGAACCTGCTAGGTTGCTTGAAGAAATTCTTACATTCTCCACCGAAGATGGCACAACTATTATTTTTCCAACTAACCCCAGTAAGGGAGAACTATCTAGCTGATTTCAGTAGCTAGATCATCTCGCCGCGTTTGACAATCACATGATCTATGATGCCGTACTCCATGGCTTGTTCGGCAGTAAACCAACGGTCTCTGTCTGAATCTAGCTCCACCTGCTCAGCAGGTTGACCGGTGTGGTGGGCAATGCGCTCTGCCAACAGCGATTTCACATAAGCATGCTGTTCTGCCTGAATAGCAATATCGGCTGCTTGGCCCCGAACACCACCAGAGGGCTGATGCATCATAATCCGGGCGTGCGGCAAGGCATAACGCTTGCCAGGTGCCCCAGCGCACAACAAAAACTGTCCCATCGAGGCACCTAACCCCATGCAAATGGTTCCCACATCTGGGGTGATGAACTGCATGGTGTCGTAGATGGCCATGCCCGATGTAACCGACCCACCCGGCGAGTTGATGTAAAGCCAGATATCCTTCTCAGAGTCTTCCCCCTCCAAGTACAAAAGCTGAGCTGTGATGTAGTTGGCGATATCGTCGTTCACATCGGTGCCCAAGAACACAATGCGGTTCTTGAGTAGGCGGTTGTATATCTCAAAAGCCCCCCGTTCAGGGTTAGCGGTTTCAAACATGGCGGGCATTGCGGGATTCGTCATGGCCTTAACGCTACCGGCCTGGGGCTCAGAAAAGAGTGCGCCAGGTGGGATTTGAACCCACACGGGCTTGCGCCCACAGGGACCTAAACCCTGCGCGTCTGCCAAATTCCGCCACTGGCGCGCACTTGAACTCCCTTAGGCTACTAGTACAGCACCCGCACCCAACACCAGCAGCACAGGAACGCGCCAAAAACGCTACACACCTAGCTTGGTGGCTAAGGCACGAAAAGCCTTCCCGCGATGCGACAAAGCATTCTTGTCAGCTGCCGTCATCTCGGCAAACGTTTTAGCTTGTTTGCCATCACAGGCTGCTTGGGTAGGCACGAACACGCTGTCATAACCAAAACCATTATCACCTCGAGGAAAATCACAAATATGTCCTGTAGTAATGCCCACAGCTACCACCTCAGAGCCGTCGGGATACACCACCATCGCCACCGTACAGAACTGAGCCGAACGGTCTGTGATGCCTTGCAAGTTGGCCAACAAGAGTTCCCTATTTGCAGCATCGGTAGCATCCTCTCCCCCGTAGCGAGCCGACCGAACACCCGGGGCTCCCGCCAAAGCTGCTACCTCCAAACCAGTATCGTCTGCCACAGCAGGCTCTCCGGTATGACTACATACCGCAGTTGCCTTCAACCTGGCGTTGGCCTCTAGCGTGGCACCGTTCTCAGCCACATCGCCCATATCTGTGGGGCGCGCCACAAGCTCCACCGCCGAACCCAAAATAGCAGCAATCTCGCTCAGCTTGTGCGGATTGGCGGTTGCCACCACAAGCCGCAACCGGCCAGCAGCGCTGCTTTCGGCCCTTGCGCTCACCTCACACTCACCGCTGCGGGGGCAGTTCGGCCAACACCTCAGCTTGGCGGTGCAGTATCTGATCGATGCCCAAAGTGGCTAAGTCCAACAGCTCATCTAGCTGATCTCGACTAAAGGGCTGACCCTCAGCAGTGCCTTGTACTTCTACAAAGCGCCCCGAGCCGGTTCGCACCACGTTCATGTCCACCTGAGCTGCCACATCTTCTGAGTATGGCAAATCCAAACACGCCAACCCGTCAATAAGCCCTACCGACACAGCAGCACAAGCATCAAACAGGGGATGGGCTTTTAGATTTTCGGTTGTCACAAGCCTGCTGAGAGCATCGTGCAATGCCACATAAGCGCCGCTTATAGCGGCTGTGCGGGTGCCACCATCTGCTTGGAGCACATCACAATCGCAGATCACTTGGCGCTCCCCCAACAATGCCATATCAGTAACCGAGCGCAACGAGCGCCCAATCAGCCGTTGAATCTCCTGAGTGCGTCCGGTTTGGCGGCCCCTAGCTGCCTCGCGGTTAACCCGCTCGGGTGACGATCCTGGCAACATAGAATATTCGGCGGTCACCCAGCCCTCGCCTTTGCCCTTCATCCAGCGCGGCACATCAGGATCTACCGAAGCAGTACACAACACCCGCGTGCGACCAAAAGAAACCAACACCGAGCCGTCAGCGCTATCGGTGAAATCTCGCAAAAAACTGATGGGCCGCATCTCAGCAGCAGCCCGACCATCGCTTCGCGTAGTCATAACCTAGTCATATCCTTATCGTCCAAAATAGATAATCAAAAATAGATAATGGACTCGGCTCGTTCCACAACCTGTTCAATGGGGTCGGTCCAAGCCCCGGTAGACAAGTACTTCCAGCCGCCGTCAGCCGACACAACAACCACCGTTGCTTGGTCTACCCGCTCTGCTACCCGAGCCGCTCCAGCCAAAGCAGCCCCAGTTGAGATACCAGCAAAGATGCCTACAGATGCTGCTAAACGCCTAGTCCACTCAATAGATTCTGCGGGTCGCACTATGCGCTTCCCATCTAAGAGCTCATCACCCCCCCACTTCTCGTACACCGGCGGGATAAACCCGTCTTCCAAACTACGCAAACCATCCACCGTCTCCCCCGCAGGAGGCTCTACGGCCAGCACCTTTACCGATGGCTTTTGTTCTTTGAGATAAGCGCCCACACCCATAAGCGTGCCGCTAGTGCCCAAACCAGACACGAAGTGGGTTATCTCCGGGCTGTCGGCCAGTATCTCTGGCCCGGTGCCGCCATAGTGGGCTCGAGGGTTGGCCTCGTTGCCGTACTGATACAAAAAGGCCCACTCGGGGTTGTTGTCGGCCAACTCTTGGGCCATGCGAACCGCCCCATTGGAACCTTCTGAGCCGGGCGACCAGATAATCTCTGCTCCGAAAACTTCCAAAAGTTGACGGCGCTCGGCGGACACGTTTTGTGGCATGACGATCTTGATGGGGTAACCCCGAATTTGTGCGATCATAGCCAAGGCAATGCCGGTGTTGCCCGAGGAGGGTTCGATGATTGTTCGCCCTTCAAACAAGGTGCCGTCAGCTTCAGCTTCAAGCACCATCTGACGAGCTACCCTGTCTTTTACCGACCCAGCTGGGTTGACCCCCTCTAGCTTCATGTGAATGGCCACAGCAGGGTTGGGCGATAGTTCACTTACATCTACCATCGGCGTATTACCGATGAGGTCGATTACCGAATCGCGAACAGCCACCTGCTCTAGGCTACCGCTCAGCGCAGCCCTGTACTTGCAGAGACTGTACTTCTACCTGCAGGCTGCACTTTCACTTGCTGGCTGTACCGCCAAAATCCGGCACCTCTACCGGCACCTCTTCAATCTCAGAGTCAACTATCCGGTAGCAGCGCAAAGCGGGTTCTGGATCCTTCAATGAGACGATCACATATAGCAGCGCCCCAAAGGGATCAAACGCAGTGGCATCACGCACATCGGTGGGTGACGGATAGGCGGTTGTTTGGGTATGCGAGTGCATCACCGCCACCAACGCCAAACCCTCAGCATCAGCAGTTTTTTCAACTTGGATGTACTCGGCATCGTCCAAGCGATAGAGCTTGACAGATTCAGCCGCATTACGCATCGGAAAAAATCGACTCACCAAATCTTCGCCCTGCGCGCTAGCCAACATCCCGCAAGCCTCATGGGGCAACCCCGACAGCGCATGCACCACAACACGGTGGTACACCTCCCCACTTAACCTAAGCACCCGCTCACCTTACCTGTTTACAAACCCGAGCTAGCTATGCGGTTAGCGGTCTAGGAAGCGGGTTACGGCTATGCCTGAACCTAACGTGCCTACTAGAGCACCAAGCCCAACCATTTGAAAGCCTAAAGACCACACCCGAGATGGGTCTACTGCGAAGCCTCGCAGTAGTTCTAGAGAAACATCGTCGTTGATGATGCTCAAATAATTGTTGGTGAGCCAGATAAGCGGCATAGCTACCAGGCCTCCAACCAAGCCTTGAATAAGACCTTCCACCATAAACGGCACCCGGATGAACCAGTTGGTAGCTCCCACCAACTTCATCACCTCAATGTCTTGGCGACGCGAGAACAATGCCATACGAATGGTGTTCCAAATCAACACAGCAGCAGCCACTAACAACACTATGGCAATGATGATCACCCGCTGGCTCAAACCGCTGGACAAGTCCTCAATAGCACGAATGGTTTCACTGGCGGTAACCACCCTAGACACACCCGGCTGAGCGCGAAACACCTCTGCTAACCGATCCACCCTCTCCGGCAAGGTATCGGTAGGTTTAACCCGAAACGACGCAGGCAACCGTTCAGCCGTGATGACATCCACCAACTCTGGCGAATCGCCCAACAGTTCCTGCACTTCAGCATAAGCTTCATCTTTGTCGATATAGGTGAACTCCAACACCTCTCGGGAGTCTTGGAGTTGCCCGCGAATGTCTGCTTCTAGTTCGGCGGTGATGTCGGGCTCCATGAACACGATGAACTCCACACCGTCTTTCCAGCGAACGGTTGCGTTATCTACAGCATCTCGAAATAACAATGCTGCACCCAACAAAGTAAGGGAGATGGTGACGGTAATGACCGTAGCCAGAGTTAACGTAACGTTGCGGCGGAAGTTGCTAGTTGTCTCCCGAACTACGTAATCCAAGCGCAAGTTCATAAGCTATTCGTACACACCACGCGACTGATCCCGCACAATTTGGCCTTTGTCTAACTCCACCACCCGACGACGCATCTTGTCTACAATCCCTCGGTCATGGGTGGCCATCACCACGGTGGTGCCGGTGCGATTGATGCGATCCAACAACGTCATGATGCCCAACGAGGTGTTGGGATCTAGGTTGCCGGTAGGCTCATCGGCCAACAAAATCAAAGGGCGGTTTACAAACGCCCTAGCGATGGAAACCCGCTGCTGCTCACCGCCAGACAATTCATCGGGATAGTTATGCATCTTGCGAGATAATCCCACCAACTCCAATATTGCAGGCACCTTAGATTTGATAACGCTGCGAGGATGCCCAATCACCTCTAATGCAAAGGCCACATTTTGCACCACCGTTTTGTTTGGCAAGAGCTTAAAATCTTGAAAGACGCAACCGATGTTGCGCCGCAAAAATGGCACCTTGTAGCCGGGTAGCACGCCAATGTCCTTGCCAGCCACGTACACGCGACCCCGATCTGCATCCTCTTCTTTGTTTAGCAGGCGCATGAAGGTGGACTTGCCCGACCCAGAAGGACCCACCAAAAACACAAACTCGCCGCGCTGCACCTCACATGAGGCATTTTGCAAGGCCAACACCTCACCCTTGTATATCTTGGTAACGTTTTCTAGCTTGATCATAGTGTTAGCAACGCTATCACTGAGAAGGCCATAGAGGTAGCACTAAGCCAAGCGCCTCCAACGCAAATAGGCTTCCATCAGCTTGTCTAAATCACCGGCTAGCACAGCCTCCACATTGCCGATGGTCACACCTGTACGGTCGTCTTTCACCTGCTGATAGGGGTGCAGCACATAGGAGCGGATCTGACTTCCCCATTCGGCAGATTGATGCTCGCCCGCTAAACCAGCTATCTCTGCCTCCCGCTCGGCCCGCTTCAGAGCAGCTAAACGAGCGGCCAAAATCTGCATGGCCCGATCCTTGTTCTGATGCTGACTGCGCTCGTTCTGACAAGACACCACAACACCAGTGGGAATATGAGTGAGCCGCACCGCCGAATCTGTGACGTTAACATGCTGGCCCCCCGCCCCAGATGAGCGGAAGGTATCTGTGCGCAGGTCTTTGTCTTCGATGTCCACCTCATCGGACACCTCATCAAAAAAGGGCACCACCTTAAGCTGGGCAAAAGCAGTATGGCGGCGGGCATCAGAGTCAAAAGGGGAGATACGCACCAGCCGATGCACGCCTCGCTCAGATTGCAACAAGCCGTAGGCATTGCGCCCCGATATGGTGAAGTCTACAGAGGAGATACCCGCGCCTTGTCCTTCAGAAACTGAGTCCACCTGAAAATCAAAGCCCCTGCGCTCGGCCCAACCCTGATACATAACCAACAGCATCTCCGCCCAATCCTGAGCATCGGTGCCGCCTGCGCCGCTGTGCAGCTCACACACCGCATCGGAGCTGTCGTGCTCCCCGCCTAACAACGAACGTAGTTCCAACGCACCCACCTTGGCCGAAAGCGCTTCCACCATATCGGCAATCTCAGGGCCTAAAGACTCATCAGCTTCCTCTCTGGCAAGCTGCATCAAGGTGTCAGCATCTTCTAGTTGGCGTTGGAGGCTGGCAAACAGCTCAAGATCTTCGGTTAGTTCGGCTAACTCACGGTTCACCTTGCGTGCTCTGTCTGGATCGTCCCACAAATCTGGGGCAGCAGCGGTTATCTCCAGCTTGGGGCGGCGGTCAACCAGCTCGTCTATTCGCAGATAGCTGTGGGCTTCATCCAGCTTGGCCGACAAAGTTGCCAGATCTTCGGTGAAATCAAGCACAACGTTCCCTCATTCACAGCCGTCAGCGCCCACAGCACTGCTTGAACTTGCGACCAGACCCGCACGGACAGGGTGCGTTGCGAGGGGTTTTTTCCAATTCAGACTTTACAACCGGCACCCTAGACCGAGCTGTGGACTCTGTTACCGCCGCAGACCCGATACCTGCGGCCTGCAATAACGCAGAGGTTGTAGAGGGATCAGCCGGGCCCGATTCAGTAAGGTTGCTGGTGTTGGCTCCTTGATCGGTAGCCGGGGCATCCAAGCTCACCTCCACATGCATGATGTAGGTAACAAAATCTCGCGCCACGCCTGACATCATCTGCCCGAACATCTCAAAACCCTCTCGCTGCCACTCGGTAAGAGGATCCTTTTGGCCTAGCGCCCGTAGGTTGATGCCCTCTTTGAGATAATCCATCTCATATAGGTGTTCTCGCCAACGCTGATCCATGATGCGCATCATGATCTGACGTTCCACCTCACGCATTGCCTCAGCACCAACATCGGCTTCACGCTGTTCGTAATGTGCCACCGCATCGCCTGCCAAGAGGTCGTAAAGCTCATCTGTGGAGGCTGTCTCGGCCATCTGCTCCGCGCTAAGCGCGGTGGGCCATAGCACCTTCACCTCGGTTTCAACCTGCTCTAAATCCCATTCGCTTGGCTCTTCGATAGTGCAGTGCGTTGTGATTAAGGCATCCACCGCCTCGCTCAGATGCTCAAGAGCCTCGGCCCGCAAATCACTCCCCGCAAGGATTTGAGCTCGCCTCTGATAGATAACCTTGCGCTGTTGATTTAGCACTTCGTCGTACTTGAGAACGTTCTTGCGGGCTTCAGCGTTCTTTTGCTCCACGGTACCCTGAGCCCGTTCAATGGCCCTAGACACCATCTTGGCCTCGATAGGCACATCCTCGGGCAATGCTCTGTCCATCACCCAGTTCATTGCACCTGTGGCAAAAATACGCATCAGATCATCTTCTAAGGATAGATAAAAGCGGCTCTCGCCAGGGTCGCCTTGACGACCAGACCTACCCCGAAGCTGATCGTCTATGCGGCGGCTGTCGTGACGTTCGGTACCTAACACATACAGGCCGCCCAACTCCCGCACCTTATCGCCCTCAGCGCGACATGCTGGCTCATATTTCTCCAACAGCTTGGCTGTTCGCTCCTCGCCTTGCTCACTAGTTGGGTCTAGCCCCTCTGCGGCAGTGTCTCTGCGAGCTAGGGCCTCAGGATTGCCACCTAACACGATGTCTACACCACGCCCCGCCATGTTGGTAGCCACCGTAATGGAATGCAGCCTGCCAGCTTGGGCCACAATCTCAGCCTCGCGAAAGTGCTGCTTGGCGTTGAGCACCTCATGGGGTATGCCCCGTTTGTTGAGCACGTTGGCTAGCTTTTCGGAGTTTTCCACCGAAACGGTACCCACTAGCACCGGTTGACCCCGTTCGTAACGCTCCACTAAATCTTCTACGAGGGCGTTGAACTTAGCGCTCTCGGTTTTGTAGATCAGATCAGCCGCATCGGTTCGCACCACCGGCAAATTGGTGGGGATTGGCATAACATGCAAACCGTAAGTGCTGAACAACTCATTGGCCTCGCTAACCGCGGTGCCGGTCATGCCAGCAAGCTTGTCGTATAAGCGGAAATAGTTCTGTAAGGTGATGGTGGCCAAAGTCTGGTTTTCTTCTTTGATCTTGACACCTTCTTTGGCTTCAACTGCCTGATGTAGCCCTTCCGACCAACGCCGACCCTCTAGCACCCTGCCGGTGAACTCATCGACAATCTTCACCTCACCACGCTGGATGATGTAATCCTTATCGCGGTGATACAGTTCCTTGGCCCGCAGCGCAGCTTGTAGTTGATGCACCAAGTTAGAGCTAACCGCATCAAACAGGTTCTCCACGCCTAAGGCCCGCTCCACAGCCGCTACGCCATCTTCAGTGGGGGCTACGATGCGCTTTTCTTCATCCACATCGTAGTGAACATCGCGACGCAAGCCTCGCACGATGCTGGCAAACTGATAGTAGGTCTTGGCAGCATCAGCTAGCCGTCCGCTGATGATGAGCGGGGTGCGGGCCTCGTCTATCAAGATAGAGTCGATCTCGTCCACGATGCAGAAGTTGTGGCCTCGCTGCACCTGACGCTCGGAGGCCATGGCCATGTTGTCACGCAGGTAATCAAAACCCATCTCATTGTTGGTGCCATAGGTGATGTCGCAGTTGTACTGTTCGGCCTTGAACTCATGGTCTCGGTCGCCGGGAACCACCAAACCCACGCTGAGACCCAACCAACGGTGAATGGCACCCATCCACTCAGCATCGCGGGCAGCCAAATAATCGTTCACCGTAACAACATGAACACCCTTTCCACCGAGCCCGTTAAGGTACACCGGCAGAGTAGATACCAACGTTTTACCCTCGCCAGTTCGCATTTCCGCCACCCGACCGAAGTGCAACGCAGCACCGCCCATGAGCTGCACGTCGTAATGTCGCTGGCCGATCACCCGCCAAGCTGCCTCCCGCACCACAGCAAAAGCCTCCATGAGCAGGTCGTTTAGATCTTCCCCACGCTCTAAACGCTGACGAAACTCGGCTGTGCGCGCACGCAGGGCATCGTCAGACAATGCCTTGGTCTCCGGTTCGAGGGCGTTTATGTCGGGCACCAAGGCTTCAAGTGCCTTGAGCTTTTTCCCTTCGCCGGTGTTCAGAAACTTCTTGAACACATTCATGCGGCGCTCACTCTACCGCCATATTTTGCCTTTTTCGTAAGAACACTGCTTACTGGCCTGCTGGTAGCAGGGTGTGTGTAGGGTAGTGGTGTGGCGGCTGCCACTAAGCCTTCCACGCTCTCAGCGCCCGCTTGTAGCAGTGCCCGCGATGCTGCTTGCAAGGTGGCACCTGTGGTAACCACATCGTCCACCAACAAGATGCGCCCTTGCGGTTGGCGGCGCACCTTAAACTCAATAGCCCCAAAGCGCTCTTGGCGACTGAGACCTGTTTGGCCTGCCCCATCTATGCGCTTGAGCAATGATGCTGTAGGCAGCCCTAGCAATCCACCCACTGCTCGGGCCAGCAACTCGGCCTGATCAAACCCCCTTTGGCGGCGGCGCCGGGCTGAAGTTGGGGCCCAGGTAACCATGTCGAACAAGCAATTTTGCTCGACACAAACTGCCATGGCTGCGGCCAGCCAGCGAACACTGCAGCGCTGATTGCGGTACTTCAACCGAGCCAACATCTCCCGGCCCGGCCCAACATACACAAAGGCCGAGAACAATGCCGCCAAAGGCTCAGGAGCAGGCATCTCCCCCACCCGGCGCAGCGCAGCAATGCACTTATCACAAGGCGAAGGGCCTACCCCTCCACAGCCTGCACAAACCCGCGCCAAAAACATGGCCACACCCTAAACCGCGCCTGTGACAGCTTGGGCAGGCTTTGGCCTAGCTCCAACGACTAACCCCACAGGCAGCCAAAGTTATGAGCTGCCAGCGCTAGCAACTGCCAGCGCTAGTAACGGTAGTAGGGGGGCTTAAAGGGCCCTTGGGGGGATATGCCCATGTATTCAGATTGGCCGGGTGTAAGCCGAGTTAGTCGAACCCCTAGAGCATCTAGATGTAAGCGAGCCACCATCTCGTCTAGCTCTTTAGGCAGAGTTGCAACATCTATGCCATAAGCCTCAGCATTGGAATGCAACTCCATCTGCGCCAACACCTGATTGGTGAAGCTGCAAGACATCACAAAACTGGGATGACCAGTAGCGTTGCCGAGGTTCAACAGCCTCCCCTCAGACAAAATGATCACCGAGTGGCCGTCGGGAAATACGTACTCATCAACCTGTGGCTTGATGTTGATGCGCTGAACATCCGAAAGCGCATTGAGGCCAGCCAAATCTATCTCATTATCAAAGTGGCCAATGTTGCCCACCACTGCCTGATGCTTCATCTGACCGAGGTGCTCAGCGCTGATCACATCTTTGCACCCAGTTGCGGTTATGAACAGATCGGCGGTTTTCAGCACATCTTCTAACCGCTTTACCTCAAAACCCTCCATGGCTGCTTGCAGAGCACAAATTGGATCTACCTCGGTGATCACCACCTTGGCACCTTGACCCCGCAACGATTGAGCACAACCCTTACCCACATCACCATAACCGCACACCACCGCAGTTTTTCCACCGATCATCATGTCGGTTCCACGGTTGATTCCGTCAATCAACGAATGCCGACAGCCATACAGGTTGTCGAACTTAGATTTGGTAACCGAGTTGTTCACATCAATGGCAGGAAACCTCAACGAGCCTTCAGCCTTCATCTGATAAAGCCGATGCACACCAGTTGTAGTCTCCTCCGACACCCCCCTCACACCTTTAGCAATGGCAGTCCACAGCCCGGGATTATCGGCCAAAGTGCGACCCAACAGGCGGCGAATCTCAGCTAAATCCTCTGAATCAGCCTCATCAGGTGCATCTACATGGCCCGCATCTTCCGCGTCTGCTCCCAGATGCACCAACAAGGTGGCATCCCCGCCGTCATCTAAGATGAGGTTTGGGCCTGCGCCATCGGGCCAGCGCAAGATTTGTTCAGTACACCACCAGTACTGCGCTAGCGTTTCGCCCTTCCAAGCGTACACCGGTACGCCTTGGGGATGTGTTGGAGTGCCACTAGGGCCAACCACCGCAGCAGCAGCCGCAGCATCTTGAGTGGAAAAGATGTTGCAAGATGCCCAGCGCACCTGCGCCCCAAGCGTCGTGAGGGTTTCGATCAGCACAGCGGTTTGCACCGTCATGTGCAACGAACCAGCTATGCGAGCCCCAGCCAAAGGCTGTGCATCATAATGCTGTGCCCGCAGCGCCATAAGACCGGGCATCTCGTGTTCGGCTAAGCGAATCTCTTTGCGTCCAGCAGTAGCTAAGCTTAGGTCGGCCACCTTGAAGTCATTACCTAAAGAGATTTCTGCTGCTGTGTTTTGACCACCTTGGCCATGGTTATGCGGGCTCTGGTTTGTGCTCATTGAAGTCCTTCCCTGACCAGCTCAATAGCTGGTGCTGGCCCTGGGTCTAAACCTACCGAAGCAGCCATCTCCAAAGCGTTAATAGAACCCTGATACATAAGGTCTAACACCTGCGCCACAGGCCCCTCTCCACCTGCTCTCACCTCATGCACCGAGCCCACTACCTCGTCCATCATGTCTGCCAATATGTCAAAACCGGCCATCACATCGGGGTGTTCGTGATCGTGACGCAACAGCACCAAGCGGAACACCTGTCGGGTTATGTCGCCGTGTTGACCCCAGCCAGCAACCTCATTGTGCAATATCTCGGGCACCGCCGCGCTAAATGCTGGAGCCTTAGCACTGATGTTGATCATGTTCTTCCAATGCCTAGCTGCCGTAGCACCCAAACCTCCGCCGCCGTATATCAAGGGCACCGATGGAGCTAACACCCGCGCCAACTCTGTTGTGGATGGTTGCAGTTTGTCGCGGCGCTGACGTAGCTGTTCCACACCTTGGCGTACCCACTGCGATGCCCCCAAAAACAGGCCCATCTGCCCTAAGATCACCATCGGGGCCACACCCAACACGCTCACAGTAGAACGAGTGGGAAATAGCTCTGGCGCTACCTGCACCACAGGTGCTCCCCAACTAGCAGCCATCTGCGCAAGCTGGCCGCCACCGGTTACCGCAATCAACCGACCCCCTGCAGCTGCAGCTTGATTGGCTGCTTGAATCGTTTCAGGCGTGTTGCCGCTGGCCGACAAGGCGAACACCAGCGTTTGTTCATTAACATAAGAAGGCGGCTGATAGCTCTTTACCACCACTATGGGTACGGGCATGAAGGGACCAGCGGTTACCGCTAGCAGGTCGCCTGCAAAGCCTCCTGGGCCCATGCCCAACACCAATACGTTGGTGATTTCCGACCGCTCAGGCAGACCGCCTAAGCCCTCTGTTAACTCCACAGCAGCCAAGATTTGTTCGGGCATCTGCTTTGTAGCAGCCCACATGCCCAAGGTGTCGAGGCGCTCGGTCATGGCGTATCTGCTGTATTTGGGGACGACTGAGAAGCCTCCGCGCTCGGTGTATCAGCAGGCATCGCAACAGGGGAAGCAAGGGCTTCTGCTTCAGCTTTAGCTAAAAGCCTTTGGTGTTCGGGTGGTTCCACCAACTCCGATTCGTCGATCAACATGTTGGGAATGTCCTGTTGGATGAGATAGCGACGTTGCAACCTGGGGTTGTACAGCGCCTGTTCGTCGGCAAAATACAACAACGGCCCCTTGTCTTGTGGACAAGCCAAAATCTCCAGCAAACGAGGGTCTAAGGCCATGCCGTAAGTCTTGCCGATAAAAGCCGCTCTGCCCTATCTCTAGAGGGCCATATTTGAGATGACTCACAAATGAAACTCCTCACCCCCCAAGTAAGCTCACCAACTGCCAGCAGCGGCTCGAAACACAAGCCCTGTTCCCGCTATCTCAAATTCCCTGTTTGTGGCTGGAATCCAAGCTGCTTGGCCTGAGGCAACTCGTTGACCTGCCACGCTCACCTCACCAGCAACGCACAACGCAATCTCAGGCCCGTGGCTGACACATTGTACCGGTTTTGCCACCTCCATACGTGTGAGGCAAAACTCCGCTACAGGTGGCCGAAACGTGTAGCTAGGTTCTGTGGCGGTTAGCGGCGAGACCGTACAGGGATCACAATTTACCACCTCCAGCAAAGCAGCCGTGTTGATGTGTTTTTGTGTAAGACCACCGCGCAACACGTTGTCGCTGTTGGACATCACCTCAACCCCCACCCCATCTAGGTAACAATGCAAGTTGCCCGCCTCCAAAAAGATGGCCTGTCCTGCTTTGAGGGAAACCACATTCAACATAAGCGCCACCACCACACCAACATCGCCCGGATGGCATTTAGCTATCCGCACGGCCCAGCGCCGCTCGGTGCCAAACGCCCCTGGAACAGAACATGCTCGGGCCACCTTTACAGCCAGTTCGGTTCCCAACTGTTTATCTAGTGTCCACAGCCACGCCAGCACTCGGTGAACTCGATCTGACTCATCCAACTCTGGTGCTTGCAACAGTTCAACAGCCGGAGCCAAACCAACTACGCCCAAACTGCCTAATAGCTCAGCAGTGGCATCTAGGTTGCGGAACCCACACAGTGCCACAAAAGGCCCTAGGGCACAGAGCAATTCTGGCTTGTGGTTACGATCCACAAAAGAACGATTGGGGGCATCTGATGCAATGCTTTTTTGTTCTTCAGCCTCAAACCCTGCTTGGGCTTGGCTACGACTAGGATGAGCTTGAAGCGATAACGGCTCAGCCACGGCCAGCACCTTCAACATAAACGGCAACTGATCTGCAAACTTGCGAGCCACCTCAACACCAAGCTGGCCGACAGGATCAGCCGCTATCACCTCATCTAAACCAACGCTCGCTAGACCACCCGCAGCCCGAGGTCCCCCGCTATCACCCTGCCCGCACACTTCAGCACCCGACAACGAAGCATCTAACAGTTGGGCAGGCCCGCGCGGATGGGTGCCAAACCACAACTCAGCCTGTGGCTGCTTTGTGGGCACCCGACAGCCCATCATCTGAGCAAGCGCCGTAGTGGAGCCCCATGAATAAGGCTGAATCGCCCCGCTTAGAAGCCTCGCTTGTCCCATCAACTACCCATAGCTAGCTCAAGCCAACCAAATTAAGCTCACTACGGCCACCAAGTTGAAACCCACATGTGCCCATATTGCTGGCCCGAGGCGCATGTAACGTTTGGTGAGCCATGCTGCGATGATGCCGAACACCACTAGAGCAGGAAACTGAAGTGGTTGCAGATGCACAGCACCAAAAAGCAGCGAAGAGGCCAGAACCCCCATCAGCGTGCCCCACTTGCGCTCAAAGGCCCGCAGCACCAGACCCCTAAAGAACAACTCTTCAAATATGGGGGCACCAACCACCACACTCAAAAACAAAAGGGTGATGTCTGCGTTGGTGGCCGCTCTGTTGGTTAGATCGCGGGCGGCCTCGCTCACGTCAAACTCAAAGAAAAACTGAAATGGTGCGTAGATAAGCCACACCACAACAATTTGTGCAAACACACCTATCAGCAAGCCAAGCGGAATGTCAGACATCTTCATGGCGAGGCCAAAATCCCGCCTCACCCCGCTGCCTCGCAGCCTCCCTGCAGCCAACACAGTGAAAGCAAAACCCCCCCAAAGACCAATTTGACCCACCGGCAGCGCCCAAAGTGGCAACGCTGGATCGCTACGCTCGCCACCTGTAGCATCGCTCAGCCCATACCGGCCCAAATATGAACCGGTGCCAGTTACCCCACCGGTGTCTACGTCAAACACCACCAGAACTGCTAGCAGCACCACCACCGCAGCTATCCACGAAAATACAATTCCCACAAACACATCAGGCAAACCCCAACGAGTGCCTTTACCCGATCCCTGGGGTGACTTGGGGTCATCTTGAGGGGTCAAGACACCAAAATCAGTTGCCGTTTGGGGTTTCATAACATCCACTATCTAGCAGCGTAGGCCAGAGCAAAGGTGAAATTGACGCTAACCGCTCTTAGAATTGTCCTTATGTCTAATCCGCCTCCGCCCCCGTCGCCTCCCGACAAGCGCGATCCACAACGTGGGCAGAGCCAACCAGCCTCTAATCGCAGAGTTCGTTGGTTATGGCTCATCGTGTTAGGGGTGTTGGGGGCGGTACTGTTTTCCAACTTCTTCGACAGCGACGACAGCGGCGATGAAATATCTTTTAGAGATTTCGTGGAGGCAGCACAAAGCGACGAAATTGCCGAAGCTGAGTACAACAACGCAACAGGCGATATCAAAGGAACCTATGTTGAAGACGGTTCCAAGTTCTACACCACCGGGCCCAACCCGCTAGGCGAACAAATTGAACAAGACTTGCGGGGCACCATTGAAATCTTTGAGTTTTACACTCCCCGCAGCAGCATTTGGGCAAGCATCTTGCCCTTGTTGATTCCGGTGGCGCTCATCTTTTTGATCTTCTGGTGGTTCCAGCGGCGGGCGCAAGGGCAGATGAGCGGAATCATGTCCATCGGACGCTCCAAGGCCAAAACCTACTCCACCGAGCGGCCGGGCACCACCTTTGAAGATGTGGCTGGTTATGAGGGTGTCAAAAAAGAGATTGTGGAGGTGGTGGACTTCCTCAAGGTACCCGACAAATTCGCCCAAATCGGGGCTCGCATCCCCAAAGGTGTGCTGCTAGTAGGGCCTCCCGGCACAGGCAAAACCCTCATAGCGCGAGCCGTAGCAGGCGAGGCTGGCGTACCGTTTTTGTCGGTAACCGGTTCAGACTTCATGGAGATGTTTGTGGGAGTGGGTGCTAGCCGAGTACGAGATTTGTTCCAATCTGCCCGCAAGATGGGCAGAGCCATTATCTTCATTGACGAGATCGACTCCATCGGCCGCAAGCGAGGTGCTGGATTAGGTGGTGGACATGACGAACGCGAACAAACCCTCAACCAAATGCTTGCCGAAATGGATGGCTTTGAGGCCACTGAGGGCATAGTGATGATGGCGGCAACAAACCGCCCCGACATCTTAGATCCAGCCCTGTTGCGCCCGGGCAGGTTTGACCGCCAAGTAGTAGTACCTTTGCCTGAGGCAGACGACAGGCTGCAAATCCTCAAAGTGCATGTACAATCCAAAAAAATTGACGACGACGTAGACCTGCCATTAGTTGCACGAGGCACCCCGGGCATGAGCGGGGCGGATTTAGCCAACTTAGTAAACGAAGCAGCGCTTTACGCGGTAAGAGGCGACTCCGAGCAGATCAAGATGAACCACTTTGAGCACGCCCGAGACCGAGTGCTTATGGGTCAGCGCCGTGAATCCATGGCTATGTCGGAAGAAGAACGGCAGATCACCGCCTATCACGAAGCTGGGCACGCAGTATGCGCTGCGGTTCTTCCCAAAGCAGACCCTCTGCACAAGGTAACCATCATTCCCAGAGGAATGGCCTTAGGCGTGACCATGACCCTGCCTGAAGAAGATCGTCATACGCTGCGCCAAGATTACCTAGAAGACATGCTGGTGATGCGCATGGGTGGTCGTATGGCCGAGGAGTTGGTGTTTGGTGTTTCTTCTAGCGGTGCCGCCGATGATCTAGCTGGTGCAACCGAATTCGCCCGCCGCATGGTACGTGAATGGGGTATGAGCAACCGCATCGGGCCGATGGCCTGGCGCAGTGCCGGGCAGGTGTTTTTGGGAGACGACCTGATGACCAACCGCGAATACAGCGATGAGACTGCACGGGTGATAGACGAAGAGGTGTCGGACATCCTACGGGCCCAAGAAAAGCGCTGCGGTGCCCTCCTCACAGAGCATCGCTTCGGCTTAGATTTGGTGGCTAGAGCTCTGCTAGAGCACGAAACCATTTCTGGAGAAGAGGTGAGCCGACTAGTAGCACTTGGCGCTGAAAGGCCCCCAGGAGATCCCCAAGAACTTGTGGGCGCGGCCCTAGCCACACGGGCAACTGAGATATCCGTAGACAACACTGCAATCTCTGTGGATGCCACCTCGCCCCCAGCAACTACTACCTCAACCACCCAAGACAGCGACCCTCAAGATTCAGACACCGCAACTACGTGTCCCGCACCCTGATTGCTGTCGGGATCATCATGGCTGCCTTAGCAGCTGCATGGGCGTACCAGCGACTTCGCCCATCTTCTGCAAATAGAACTTCGCAGATTCCCACATACACTGTGCCCACACGTCTGCAACGCTGGGACTTTTCGCACCCCAACAGCAAGTGGCTGCTGGTGGTGTTCACATCCAAAACTTGTTCCACATGTGCAGCTGTAGCAACGGCTGCACAACAGCTAGCCAACGACTCCCTAGCTGTTACAGAGGTGGAATATAGCCGTCACCAAGCACTGCACAATCGCTATGACATAAGCGCTGTACCGCTAACGGTGCTGGTAGACAACACCGGATTAGTGATTGCATCACTAGCAGGCCCCGCAACTGCCACAGAGCTTGCCGATATATATAATTCAGCTCGCACCAGCGGGCGGTAGTCTGTGGGGGTGTCTCGGCCTCTCGAACTGCGTTTTTTACAATCAGCTAGCGATGCCCGCCAGTTGCCAGAATCTCGCTGCGAGGTGGCGCTTGTGGGTCGCTCAAATGTGGGCAAGTCGTCTCTGCTCAACGCAGTGGCTAACCGCAAAGGTCTGGCCCGCACTTCCAAAGCACCAGGAGCAACTCGATTGTTAAACGTGTTTGAGTGGGTGGACGAGCCCGGTTGCTGGCTAGTTGACCTCCCCGGCTATGGCTTCGCTAAAGCCCCCAAAGCAGAGCGACAACACTGGCAGCAGATGATGGACGGCTACTTGATCGACCGGCCTGCACTAACGGAGGTACTTTTTTTGGTGGACGGGCTTGTCGGCCCCACCCCACTAGATGTTCAGACCATACAGTGGCTCACCCACCACCACGTGACGCTACGCCCGGTGGCCACCAAGGCCGATAAGGTAAAACCCTCTCGCCGTCAAGCTCGGCGCACAGAGTTAGCCCAAGGCTTGGGCATAGATGATAGCGCGATTTTGTGGACTAGCGCTGCCAAGGGCCAAGGCATCCCCGAGTTACGAGCCGAGTTAGCAGCCACTCTGCGTCTCAACTCATAGAGCACAACAGGCAAGACCTCCATGCAACGCGTTCGCTTTCAGCTGAGGTTATTCCGTATGAGGAGTTCGCTTATCCCTGCGCCCACAAGCGCCAGCAGCGCCAAGGCTACGCCAATCCACTTGACCGCAGCCGCAATCTGTAGAAGCGTGATGAGCGTTTCCGCCGGGGCGACCATCATCGCCGTAGCGACATCGCTCAGGTCTACAATGCCCAGGCCGATGTATACACAACAGTTCTCTGCAAAATCGGCTACCGCAGCACCCACTATCGCAAGCGGAGCTATGCGATAGCACCACGAGGCAACTGTGGCAAGCCTAGGTGGGTTCGTTAGGGTGCCGGTTGCTCCGCCGATATGCGGAGCCTGAATGCGCCACTTGCTCCACCACCTAACCGTGAAAAGGTATCCCGGCAAGAACACAAACATGTCAAACAACAACGCCAACCGAACACGATTGCCAGCATCTGCAGCAGCATCGCCAAAGGCTTTGCTGCTTGATGCAGATTGCACATCGGTGACATTGCCAAACACTGCAACCAGCACATACCCCACAATCGCGATGCCCAACACAACCAACACAGACCGACCGCTTTGACCTTGCCTCACGATGCCTCCTTTCGTATCATTCGCCGCGCCCGCTAGGGTTCATACACCACCCACTTACAAACGCGATAGCCATCCTGCTTAGGCAGCCTCATAGCTAAAGAGCGATACTACCGGACAAATCCCGTCTAGGTTGGCCCGACCACCCAAGAACTCTAACTCGATAAGAAAACCGGCCCCAACCATCACAGCACCTGCCGAGGCGACTAGCTGAATTGCCGCCGATGCAGTGCCTCCTGTGGCTAGCACATCGTCAACCACCAGCACCCGCTGACCTACCTCTAAGGCATCTGTGTGAGCCTCCAAAGCAGCCGAGCCATACTCCAACTCATAGGCCACTGAGGTAGTGTGATACGGCAGTTTGTTTGGTTTACGAAATGGCACAAACCCGAGGCCCAACCGATATGCAACCGCCGCTCCCAATATAAAGCCTCGGGCCTCTACCCCAACCACCCGCTCCACAGATGCCCCCACAAATTGCTCAGCCAAAGAATCGGCCACCCAGCGCAGCGCCTCACCATCACTCAACAACGGGGTGATGTCTTTGAAGGTAATCCCCGCAGACGGAAAATCAGGAACATCCCGAATAAGATTCTCAGGCCAACCT
>JAPOTT010000049.1 GCA_026709025.1 bacterium | reverse complement strand
CTCGCCCGCATTGAAACTGCCCTCGGCTTGCCGCGCCCCGTTGCGACCAACTCAACCCTCACCAACCCCTAACCCACGTTCGCTAGCACTAAGCTAATTTGTGCCGAGTGCCCATATTTGATGTTACTTTTCTGTATCATTGTAATTGTGTTACAGTGCTGTGGCAGAAGTGTGGAGGGTTAGAGTGTCGGAGTTTTTTTTGGCTGTCAATACTGTGGGTGGGCTTAGCGATGAGTTGCGTCGTCTGCGGCAGGAAGCAGGGTTAACTCAGGCCGAGTTAGCTGCTAAGGCAGGTGTGTCTAGGCGGTGGGTAGGGCGAGCAGAAAAAGGACATGTTGGCGGTGAGTTGGGTAATTTGATGAAGGTGCTGCGGGCATTGGGTTTAAAGCTCGTATTAGAGCGGGATCCTTGGGCGCGGTAAGTGATGCTATCTGAGCGTATCTGTGTGTTCATGCACGGCAAACTAGCTGCGTATATCGTTAGAGACGGTTTGGAAGAGGGGGTTTTGCGTTATTGCGATGAGTATCGGTTAGACCCAAGCGCTGTGCCTTTGTCGATGTCGTTGCCGTTGGGTATTCAACAACATGGTCGTGATGCTACTTTGAGGTGGGTTGAAGGGTTGTTGCCAGACAATCCGCGGGTAATGGCTAGATGGTACGCTAACGAGGGGGTGTCGGCTGCCACTCCGCTAGGTTTGTTGTCTACTAGGGTGGGGTTGGATTGCGCTGGCGCTGTGCAATTTGTGCCAGAAGGCTCTGAAGTAGAGGTAACTAGCCGTTCGGGTTCGCTGAAGATGTTGAGTTATTCAGAGGTGTGCGCTGAAGTACACCAAATGGCATCGGATCTGTCTTACTGGCTGCCAGATGAACAAGAAGCTTATTTCAGTCTTGGGGGGTATCAAGCTAAAACCGCTTTTCATAGGCTCAGTGATGGCACGTGGGCGCGTCCTGTTGGCAGCATCCCAACTACTCACATACTGAAACCATCCCCAGTGACTCAACCTCATCTGGCAGTTGTTGAACATTTGTGTAGCGATATTGCTAGAAGACTTGGTTTGAATGCAGCGAAGACGGCATTAGAGGAATACGACGGTTTGGGTGTTTGCGTTGTGGAGCGTTACGACCGGAACAAGGGAGAAGACGGCTGGTTGCGGATCCACCAAGAAGACGTTTGTCAGGCTTTAGGAGTTCACGCGTATCAGAAGTATGAGGCTAGAGGCGGCCCGGGAATAGCCAAGCTAGGAGATTTACTTTATAGGGAATCTACACACCCCGATCAAGATGTGAAAGCGTTGCAAGATGCACTTTTGTATTACTGGCTTATCGTTAACAGGGATGCTCACGCTAGGAATTACAGTTTGCTGATTGAACCAAGTCATGTTCGTTTAGCGCCTATGTATGATATAAGCTCAGTTTTACCAACAGCAGCCAAAAAAATAGGTTCCTATGAGATAGCCATGCGGTTCGCTAGAGACTTCACCGTCTATCGTTCTCAGGCCGCAGACTCTCTAGCTACATTGTCGGCTTATCTCCGAGTAGACCACGATTTCACACTCTTGCGGGCAGAAGAACTATCGGCAGAGATAGTGGACTGTGCAGAAACAGCTATGTCAGCGTTACCAACTACCTACCAGACACCCCCGTTAGAAATGATGCTAAAACGACTGCAACAACGTTCAGAAGAATGCCTTAAAACAATCCAAGCAGCCCACCGCCGTCTTATCAAGTAACAGGATGAGCCCCAGGATGAGAATGTGTTGCCGGTTGAGCAGCCGCTGTCCAACACCCCCGGATAAACGAACATGGTTTGGTTTGCCTGGTTTTTGGGAAATGTGTTGTGTTCCGAGTGGTGGTGGGTTATATTGGGTTTGGCCTTCGTTGCCCGGCTTAGCGGCGACCTATCTGGAACCGATTGTGCGCTTTATTGCGCCGCAACCTGTAGCGAGGGCCGATGACTTATCCAGTTACACCAACAGCCGCTATGACCACACCAGCCGACCAACCCGACCCAAGCACCGCTGGCATTATTTCGTATGCCGACGCTGATGTTACGGCTCAGGCCGCTATACATCAAGGGTCTGCGCGCAGGGAGATATCCCTGAACACCGTCGCCATCTTGTTCGGAGGAATCGTGACAGCCCTGTTCGGTGGAATCGTTGGTCTCATGATGTGGCAGTTCAGCGAACTCGGCGACCGCATCGACGCCAACGGTGCTCGAATCGAGGCCAACAGTGCTCGCATCGACAACCTCGGAACCGAACTACGCGCCGAGATAGCCAGGGTTGAAACCAGCTTGCGCGCCGAGATGCAAGCTGAGATTGGTAGCTTGCGCTCTGAGATGCAGGCAGGGTTTGCTGAGATTAATGCTGTGTTGCTTGATCACACAGACCGGCTCGCCCGTATTGAGACTGCCCTCGGCTTGCCGCGCCCCGTTGCGGCACCCGCTAGCGCCACATCAAGCACCCTGAGAGGGGATTCATAGTTAGGTTTGGGCTTGTTGGATGGCTTGGGTGAGGGTGTGCCAGCATAAGGTGGCGCACTTTATCCGCACTGGAAACTTCACCACTCCCTTGAGGGCTTCAATGTCGCCTAGCTTGGCTGGGGTTTCTAGCTTGGCTTGGGCCTCGTTGTGGCTTGGCGCATTGGGCTCGGATTCGGCGGGCTCGGGTTCAATGGACATTAGAGTTTTGAATGCACGATCTAGATTGGCTAGTTCGGCTGTGGTGCGACCCTTCACTGTAGACGACATCATAGATGCCGAAGCCTGGCTGATGGAGCAGCCTTGCCCGCCGAACTTGATTTCGTTAATCACATCACCATCTAAATCCACATAGATGATGATCTCGTCGCCGCATAGTGGGTTGAAACCCTCAGCGCGCACAGCAGGCGGGCACTCTAGTTCCCCGCGGTTGCGGGGGTTGCGGTAATGATCCAAGATGATCTCGCGGTATAGGTCTTCTAGATCGGGCATTGGTAGGTTCGTCTCCTAAACAAAGAATGCATCGGCATCGGCCAGCGCATCGGCCAACGCATCTATATCCGACTCATTGTTGTATAGGTAAAGCGATGCCCGGCTCGTAGCACCACAGCCCAGCACGCGCATGAGGGGTTTAGCGCAGTGATGCCCAGCACGCACGCACACACCGGCACGATCTAGCACTTGGGCTACATCATGGGGGTGTATCCCCTTGTAATCAAACGACAACACCCCGCCCCGCTCGGCAGGCTCTTGTGGGCCGTGAATTGTAATGTGATTTCCGTAACGCTCCTTGAGCGTGTTGAGCGCATAGCTAACCAGCGATAGCTCGTGTGAGCGCACCTGTTTCATGCCCAAGCCGGTGAGATAATCCACCGCAGCGCCCAACCCCACCGCTTCGGCGATAGGGGGCGTGCCAGCTTCAAACTTCCAGGGCACATCGGCGGTGCTAAAACCCTCCTTAGTAACGTTCAAGATCATCTCTCCACCGCCTAAAAACGGCGGGATGGCCTCTAGGAGCTCCATCTTGGCCCAGAGCACCCCAATTCCGGTGGGGCCACACATTTTGTGACCGGTGAAGGCCACGAAATCTGCACCCATCTCTTGTACATCGGTGGGAAGATGCGGGGTGTGCTGGCTGGCATCCACCAGCATAAGCGCACCAGCATCGTGGGCAGCTTCGGTTAGCTGCGCCACTGGGTTTATGGTGCCTAGCACATTAGACACCGCAGCCACGCTGAGCAGCTTGGCCCCATCTAGGAGGCGATCTAGGTTTGTTAGATCTAGGTGCCCGTTGGTGTCGATAGGAATCCAGCGCAAATTAATGCCATTTTCTTGGGCTAGCATGTGCCATGGCACGATGTTGGCGTGATGTTCTAGCTCGGTGATCACCACAGGATCGCCTGGGCTGAGATTGGCACAACCCCAGGTTCGGGCAACTAAGTTGATGGCTTCTGTGGCATTCTTGGCGAACACAACTTCGGCATCGCTGCCCGCTCCGATGAAGTTAGCCACCTTTTTGCGGGCCTCTTCTAGGGCATCGGTGGACTCCACTGCAAGCTGATAAGACCCCCTATGTACGTTGGAGTTAATCTGCTCATAGTAATGTGTAACGGCATCGATAACAGGGCGGGGCTTGTGTGAGGTGGCTGCGGAATCTAGGTAAACCATCGGCTTGCCGTGTACGCGTCGGCACAAGATGGGAAAATCTGCTCTGATGGAAGCGGTGTTTAGCGCCACTGCTCGTAACCTTCGGCATCTAGTTGGGCGGCTAGCTCAAAACCCCCGCTAGCCACAATCTTGCCATGCATCAGGATATGCACGTGGTCGGGCTGCAGATGATCTAGCAGCCGGCGGAAGTGGGTGATGGCGAGAACTCCCATTTGTGGTCGGGATTTGCGTACCTCTCCTACACCGTTAGCAACTATCTTTAGGGCATCAATGTCTAGTCCGGAGTCTGTTTCGTCCAAGATGGCCATCTCTGGCTCTAGGATAGCCAGCTGGAGCACCTCGTTGCGCTTTTTTTCGCCGCCTGAGAACCCATCGTTGAGGTAGCGGTCTGCAAAGGCTGGATCCATGTCGAAGCGTTCCATCCATTCCATGACGGCCAAGCGCAACTCTAGGATAGACAAGTCGATGCCCTTGCGGGCAGACAGGGCTTGGCGCAAGAAGTTCATCACCGACACGCCCGGGAACTCTTGGGGATACTGGAATGCCAAAAACACCCCTGCTTTGCCGCGCACATCGGCGGGCCACGCGGTGATGTCTTCGCCTTTGAAACGGATGTGACCGCTGGTTACCTCATATTCGGGGCTAGCTAAAAGTGTGCTAGCTAGGGTGGACTTGCCCGAACCGTTGGGCCCCATGAGAGCGTGAACCTCGCCTTCATGAATGGTTAGGTTGATGCCCGACAAGATGGGGATTTGGCCATCGGCTGTGGCTACGTGCAGGTTCTCTATTGCAAACACAGGCGCGGGCGTTGCGGGGGTGGTTTCCTCGGAGTTTGACGACTCAGGGGGGCTCATTGGTTAAGCCTACTACCAGCCCCGGTCAATCCACTCTTGTAGATGGGGGGTCTCTTTGCCGATGGTGGTTTGTAAGCCGTGGCCCGGCAATACGATGGTGTTGGCATCTAGGGCTGAGAACATGCGTTGTTGAATGGAGTTGATGATGGTGGCAAAGTTGCCGCCCTCAAACTTGGTAGCACCCGGCCCGCCCGGAAACAAGGTGTCGCCCGAAAACAAGATGGGGGAGCCCTCTAAGCGAAAAGACATAGAACCGGGCGTGTGGCCCGGGGTGTGGAGGCAGTGCAACCGCAATCGACCCACTTGGATTGCCTCTTCATCTGTGAGCAGGTAGTCGTAGGAATCCAACATAGCTGCGTCTTCGGCGGTCACGCCCACCTCATAGCCCGCATCGCGTACCGCAGGAATGGCCTGTATGTGATCCCAGTGGCCGTGTGTTTCTAGCACGGTACGCACGCCTAGTGCTCCGCAGAGTTCTAGCAGCCTTTCGTGCTCGTTGGCGGCATCTATTAGCACGGCCTCACCTGTTTGTCTACAGCGCACCACGTACACGTTGTTATCCATCGGCCCTACCACAACTTTGTGGATTTCGGCCTGCGTATCTTGCCAGTGCAACGTCATCAACTGTAATTGTGCCCTATATGGGCGCTCATTGGCAGGTTGGGGAGTGGTTATGTGGGTAGCTGATCTAGTAGAACTAACAAGGTGAAGTTTGCGTTTAGCCCAGAACAAGAAGAACTGCGGCGTTTTGTGCGGCAGTTCTTGGAAGAAAAATCACCAGAATCCGCAGTGCGGGTTCAGATGGATACCGAGGTTGGCTATGACGAAGCTGTGTGGCAGCAGATGGTTACTCAACTGGGGCTTGCGGGTTTGATCATCCCAGAGGAATACGGCGGCAGTGGTTTTGGCTATGTGGAGTTGATTGTGGTTTTAGAGGAGATGGGCCGAGCGCTGTTGTGCGCTCCGTTTTTTTCTACTGTGGTTTTGGCAGCCAACACGCTTGTGGCAGCCGGTGATGAGGCCGCGTGTGGGCAGCTGTTGCCGCAGATTGCTAGTGGGGAGACTACGGCTTGTTTGGCCTTTACCGAGCGTAGTGGCCGTTGGGATGAGGCGGGCATCACAGTTGAAGCCACAGCCGATGTTGCAGGCGCAGATGTAGGTGCAGCCACGCAGGATGCTTCGGCATCCGCAGCGACTGGTGCGGCTGGTACGGCAGTTGCGGGTAGTTGGCGCATTAGCGGCACCAAGACGTTTGTGATTGATGGACATACAGCTGATGTGGTTTTGGTGGCCGCACGCACGCCGCAGGGGGTGAGCCTATTTTGGTGCCCTGGCGATGCCGAAGGTTTAACCCGCACGGCGTTATCCACGATGGATCAAACCCGCAAGCAGGCTCGTTTGGATTTTGCTAACACGCCGGTAAACCTTGTTGGAGAGTTGGGGGCAGGTTGGGATGTGCTGGAGCGGGTGTTAGACCTAGCTGCTGTAGCGCTAGCTGCAGAGCAGGTGGGCGGCGCGCAGATGTGCTTGGACACGGCGGTGCAGTATGCCAAAGATCGGGTGCAGTTTGGGCGGCCTATTGGATCGTTTCAAGCCGTGAAGCACATCTGTGCCAACATGTTTTTAGAGTTGGAGTCGGCTCGGTCTGCTGCTTACTACGCTGCGTGGTGTGCTGCAGACAACAGTGAAGAGTTGCCGGTGGTGGCTAGCTTGGCCAAGGCTTACTGTTCGGAGGCTTACTTTAAGATCACCGCAGACAACGTGCAGGTTCACGGCGGCATTGGCTTTACGTGGGAGCATCCCGCTCACCTTTACTTTAGGCGGGCTAAGTCTTCGGAGTTGCTGTTTGGCGATCCCGCATATCATCGCGAGCTTTTAGCTCAGCGCATCGGCATCTGAACCCTTTTATTCCGCTCGCTATTGTGGTGGTGGTGGCCATCGCCATCTATGCGGTGTTGCGTGTGTCTTCACGACTAGCCCACAGTCGGGCTCGGGCAGTTTACGATTTAGCCGAAGCGGTGGACTTTGTATCTGAAAGGTTGCCCGAAGCCCTTACCGCTAAGTTGAGCTACGACGATGTGGAGGCTGTGTTGTTATGGCGGTTGGATCATCTGCGCTTGAAGGGGGCGGCCACTTACGGTCGGGGCGATTTAGCAGCTGCTGCGGCAGAAGATACCGCTACCGAGGCGGGTATCGCGGGGGCTGCGGAGGCGGGTACCGAGTTAGATAGCGATGCGGGTATCGAGGTGATTACCAGCGAGGATGACAGCGTAGATTATGTGTTGGCTAAAGCCGATGGGTCGGGGCGTGACATTAACGAACTAGATGTGGTGGTGGTGCTGGATTTAGAGCGGGCTTACTTGGAGATGATCGGTGCGTTGGGGCCTCCTGCAAGCGGCGTGGATTGAGGTACGATTGAGCTATGGATAGGCCGCGTTCTTTGGAAGGGTTTCGCTTTGTGGGCGACAAGCGCACACAGCGGGTGTATGACTTAGATGAAGTGGCAGACGAGCGTGTGATAGACGAGTTGGTGGCATCAGAGCAGTATCTGGTGTTTGGGCCTGACACCTTAGATGAGGCTCGCAACAGGGGCTATCGGTTTAAAGCAGTGTGACCCGCTGGTGTAATGCCGAGGGGCTAGAACTGCGTGGACATCTAGCGCTGCCCGAAAGCCAACCGGTGCGAGCGGTGCCAGGGGTGGTGTTGTGTCCGGCTTTTCCATCGCAAGCCAATGGTGGAAGAGCCGTAGCGCAGCTTATCTACCCGTTGGCTGATCGCATTGCCCAAAACATGGAGTGGGCCGCGTTGGTGCTCAACTATCGAGGTTGCGGGGAAAGCCAAGGGGATTTTTCTGTGCAGGGGTGGGTGAGCGATGTAGCGAGCGCGGTGGATTATCTGGCACAGTGCAACGAGGTTGAGGGAGTTTGGTTGGCTGGGTTTGGTATTGGCGGGGCGTTGGCCGCACAGGTGGGCAGTAAAGATACACGGGTGCGGGGGGTGGCTTGCATGGGCACGCCGGTTGATTTGTCTAAGTGGGATTTTGCTGCAGAAGAAGTGGTGGATTACGCCCGTAAGCTGGGCATTTTGTCGCCCGATGACTACCCGGCTACTAAAGAGGAACTAGAGCAGCGGGCCACAGCAGCGCAACAGTTGCGGGTGGATCGTTGTGCGGACGAGATTGCGCCCCGACCGATGCTGGTGGTACACGGTGATGACGACAAGGAAGTATCTGCGCTAGATGCTCGGGCTATCGCTGAGGCACATGGCGGATCAGGCTTGCGTATCATTAGTGGCGCTGGGCATCGGCTGCATGCTGATCCTCGTTGCATTGCTGTGTTGTTGGGCTGGTTGAGTTCGCAGATCACGCTCATACCGTGAATCTGAGCTGGGCTGTTAATCGGGGATGTGTCACTAGGTGCGTTACCATAGAGAGTTGTGGTTGTTGGGATAACCGTGCAGGGATAACTATGCAGGGACAACCGTGAAGGGATCACCATGTTGGGAATCAACGATATGAGAGCTAATGAGAACAGCTAATGAGAACTGACTATTGCGGTGAGCTTCGCAGCAGCGATGTTGGCAGAGAGGTGTCGGTTTGCGGCTGGGTGGATCGTCGGCGCGAGCACGGCGAAAACCTGGCCTTTATAGATCTGCGGGATCGCAGTGGGGTGGTGCAGTGCGTGGTAGATGAACGACACGACCTGCGCTCGGAATATGTGGTGCGAATTAGCGGTACCGTGAGGCCGCGGCCGCAAGGAACGGTGAACGCTAACTTAGATACAGGCGAGATTGAGCTAGGTGAATGCATCGTAGAGGTGCTGTCTGAGGCCGAACCACCACCGTTTCCCATGCATGCTCGTAGCGAGGTGGACGAGAACGTGCGTTTGCGTTACCGCTATGTGGATTTAAGGGGTGAACGTCTTCAGCGCAACCTTAAGCTGCGCGCCAAGGTTAACAGCGCAATCCGTAGCGCTATGGAATCGCAGCGTTTCACAGAAATAGAAACCCCGATGTTGGTGGCATCCACCCCTGAGGGAGCACGCGATTTTGTGGTGCCCTCGCGGCTGCACCCTGGGAGTTTTTATGCGCTGCCGCAGTCGCCGCAGATATTCAAGCAGCTCTGCATGGTGGGCGGTATAGACCGCTACTACCAGATAGCTCGCTGTTTGCGCGACGAAGATCTGCGGGCCGACCGTCAGTTTGAGTTTATGCAGCTAGATGCTGAGGCCAGCTTTGTGGGTCAAGAAGAGGTAATGGCTTTTATCAGCGAGGCCGTGAGCGCGGCAACCGAAGCCGTAACCGGCAGCACACCCAATGAGCCCATCTACATGAGCTGGTTAGATGCAA
The DNA here is from genome assembly GCA_026709025.1 of bacterium. Lineage (GTDB taxonomy): Bacteria > Actinomycetota > Acidimicrobiia > Acidimicrobiales > Bin134 > Poriferisocius. The sequence goes on along the minus strand of JAPOTT010000049.1, from coordinate 13,278 downwards.
TGGAGCGTTACGGTTCCGACAAGCCCGATGTGCGCTTTGGCCTAGAGTTGATTGAGCTAACAGAGGTGTTTAGCGGCACCGAAGCCAAGGTGTTTCAGGTGGAGTGCATCAAGGGGATCAACCACAAAGGTGGTGCCAGTTTGGGTCGCAATGCCATTGATGAGCTCACCGGTAAGTGTCAGCAGTGGGGGGCTAAGGGGCTAGCTTGGTTTCGGGTAGGCACCCAAGGAACCCTAGAAGGCGCGCTTACCAAGTTTATGTCTGAAGCTGAACAGGTTGCTCTAGGCGATGCGATGGGTGCAGAACCCGGCGATTTGTTGTTGTTGATTGCCGATCAACGTCACAAGGTGCGAGATGTTTTGGGTTTGTTGAGGCTGGAGTTGGGCCGACCGCCTATCTCTGCTGGTGGCCTTAACTTTGTTTGGGTAACCGATTTTCCGCTGTTTGAAGCCATCGATGCGCGAGGGTGCCCTGTGTCAGCGCATCATCCCTTTACCATGCCTCATCTTGATGATGTGGCTGTGTTGATGGAGGCTGCGGGGGCGGGTGTGGCTGCGGGTGCTGGAACCGGAGCGGGTGCTGGCACCGGAGCGGGTGCTGTTGAGGCAAGCAAATTGCTGGGGGTGCGCTCTCAGGCTTACGATTTGGTGCTCAACGGCTGGGAGTTGGGCTCTGGTAGCGTGCGGATTCATCGCCGGGATATACAACAGGCAGTGTTTCGCACGCTGGGCATTAGCGATACAGAAGCCGAGAAGAGGTTTGGGTTTTTGCTGGATGCTTTTCGTTATGGCGCGCCTCCTCACGCAGGGTTTGCCTTTGGCATAGACCGCCTTGTGGCCATCTTGGCGGGCGAGGAGAACATCCGCGAGGTGATTGCCTTTCCCAAAACCCAATCTGGGGCTGATCCCCTTTCTAACTCGCCTACGGCCATAACAAACCATCACCTAGATGAACTTGGCTTGCGCGTGTTAGGAGGAGCTAATGCCTAAGAGAATAGTGTGGTTCACCGCTGGGGCTAGCGCGGGTATGGCTACATCAGCCTATGTGAGACGCAAAATTCGCCATGCTGCGCGCCGCTCCGCGTCGGCGGCTACTGGGCCTGTGGCTGCTGGTTATCGGGCCAACGCGCGGCTGCGGGCGAGTGCGTCTGAAGCTAGAGCAGCGTTAGCCGAAGGTACAGCTGCGGTGCGTCGCTATCGTGCCGATGCTGCACGCCGTTTGTTAGACGAATCTAACAAGAGGTGATGACCGCTGTGATGCCCACTACAGCTCACGAGGTTCGCAACGCCTTCACCTCTTTTTTTGCTGAGCGGGATCACGCGGTTTTACCGTCGGCCAGCCTCATTCCACATGAGCCAACGGTGCTGTTTACTGTGGCTGGAATGGTGCCGTTCAAGCCCTACTTCTTGGGCGAGGAGGCAGCGCCGCAACCTCGGGCGGTAACCGTGCAGAAGTGCGTGCGGGCTGGGGGCAAACATAACGACCTAGACGAGGTGGGTCGCACCAAACGTCACCTCACCTTCTTTGAGATGCTGGGCAACTTCAGCTTTGGGGATTACTTCAAGGTTGAGGCTATTAGTTGGGCCTGGGAGTTTGTAACTGAACATCTAGGGTTTGACCCTGAGCGGCTTTGGGTGACGGTACACCACACAGATGATGAGGCGGCAGAAATATGGCGGGATGTGGCTGGCGTGGCAGCCGATCGTATTCAGCGCATGGGCTCAGACAACTACTGGCGCATGGCCGAAACCGGCCCTTGTGGGCCTTGTTCGGAGATATTTTTTGATAAAGGCCCAGAGTTCGGCGCAGATGGTGGCCCGGCTCACGGCGCAGATGAACGCTTTTTAGAGTTCTGGAACTTGGTGTTCATGCAGTTTGAGCAGCGTGAGGAGGGGTTGGTGGATTTGCCCAAGCCCAGCATTGATACCGGTGCTGGCCTAGAGCGCATCCTCACCCTCATCCAAGGCGTGGAATCTGTGTTTGAGGTGGATGAAATGGCATCGTTAGTGGGCGAGGCATCTGCGGTATGTGGGGTGAGGTTAGGCGCTGGCGAACAAAGCGACATCACCTTGCGTATCTTGGCCGAACACGCTCGCACCATGACGTTTTTGATTTCAGATGGCGTGTTTCCTTCTAACGAGGATCGGGGTTATGTGTTGCGTCGCATTATGCGTCGAGCCATTCGCAGGGCCTACCTTTTGGGGGTTACAGAGGTGGTAACCCCAGCTTTGGTAGACAAGGTGGTAGATATTATGGGTAGCCACTACCCCGAAATCACGGCTGCACACAGCTTTGTGCGAGATGTGGTTGCCCGCGAAGAAGAGGGCTTTAGGGCCACCTTGGCCCAGGGGTCACAAGTGCTAGACGATGCCCTAAATGGTTTGGGTAAGGGTGCTGAGTTGCCGGGTGATTTGGCATTCTTGTTGCACGATACTTACGGGTTTCCCTTTGAGGTAACCGAAGAGACTGCTAAAGAGCGCCAAGTAGCAGTGGATCGCAGGGGCTTTGATGAGCTCATGGCCAAGCAACGCTCTCGTGCTAGGGAAGATTTTGATGCCCGCCACGCAGTGGCTGCGGATGTGTCTGGCTATGCAGACATAGTTGGTAAATACGGGCCTACAGAGTTTGTGGGGCGCAAGCACCACAGCACGCAAGCCACCGTTTTGGCCGTAAGTGGTGCTGGGATTGTGTTGGATTGCACTCCTTTTTATGCTGAGGCTGGTGGTCAGGTGGGTGACACCGGCACCATCACATCTGCAACCGGCACTGCACAGGTAACCAACACTACCTATGTGGTACCCGAGTTGCATCTGCATCATCTAGGCGAGGTGCAGGGCCAGATAACGGTGGGCCAAACGGTGCAGGCTGCTATAAATAGCGAGCGTAGGGGTGCCATTGCCCGTAATCACACTGCTACTCATCTGCTGCATTGGGCTTTGCGGGAAACTCTGGGCAAGCATGTTAAACAGCAGGGGTCGCTGGTAGCCGCAGACAGGCTGCGTTTTGACTTCAGCCATTTTGAAGGGGTCACCCCAACTCAGATTGGCGAAGTGGAGCGCTTGGCTAACGCCGAGGTGCTCAAAAACTCGCAAACTCACAACTACGAAACCTCTATGGCCGAGGCCACCGCAGCTGGTGCCATCGCCTTTTTTGGCGACAAGTACGGTGAACGGGTGAGGGTGTTACAAGCCGGTGAGCACTCCATCGAGTTATGCGGTGGTACTCACGTGCAGGCTTTGGGCGACATCGGGCCGATAAAGATAACCTTTGAGGGGTCTGTGGGTGCCAACATTCGCCGAATTGAAGCCGTTTCGGGCACTCGTCCGTTGGAGTTGCTAACAGCTAGAGAACAACAGCTAGCTGAAGTGGCCGCACAACTAGGGGTGCCGGTAGATGATTTGGCGGTTGGAGCCAAAAAGCGTATGGCTGAGATCAAATCTTTGCGCGCTGAGCTAGCGCAGCTGCGTCGTTCGTTATCTGTGGATCAATCCGCCGAGTTGGCGCAACAAGCCGTTAGCGGCGTTGTTGTAGCAGCTGTTGACGATGTGGATCGTCAACAACTGCGAGATCTAGCCCTTGCTGTGCGTGACCAACCCAATGTGGATGCGGTGGTGCTTGCAGCGGCACCCCAAGGCGGAGGAGCGGCGTTGGTGGCGGCTGTGGCTGGCGATTGCAACCTGAACGCAGGTGAGCTGATAGCACAAGCTGCGGCCACTATTGGTGGCGGCGGGGGGCGTGATGCCAAGTTAGCTATTGCCGGTGGCCGAGATCCTTCGCGAATTCCCGAGGCTCTAGTGCAGGTGCGGGCTGTAGCAGGTATCGCAGACGGGTGAACGCCAGCACGCTTGGCATCGACTTGGGCGAACGCCGCATTGGTGTAGCGTTGGCCGGTGCGTCAACCACGCTAGCTATGCCGCTTCAGGTGATCCACAGAAGTGGCAGCACTCGGCGCGACCACCAAGAGATTGCCAAGCTGGTATGTGAGTATGAAGCTGGCCTTGTGGTGGTGGGTTTGCCCATATCTCTAGATGGCAGCGTTGGCCCTGCTGCGGTTGCAGCTACAGCCGAAGCAGCACAGCTAGAAGCTGTACTGCAAGAAGCTAACTTGGAGGTATCGGTGGTAACCCACGATGAGCGGTTAACCACGGTGATGGCCGAACGCTTGTTGGCATCTGCGGGGCTTAGCGGCAAGGCCCGTCGCAAGAAGGTGGATATGGTGGCTGCATCGGTGATCTTGCAGAGCTGGCTGGACTCTGTGGAATCTGACTCGGTGCAATCGCGGGCGGAACAGTCGTGAGCATAGAAGACAATCCTCAGGATTGGGAGTGGCTACCGAGGCGTACCTCCACGTTTACCAGAGTATTGATTTTGGCCGCGCTGGGCGCAGCAGTGCTTTTGGTGCCTGCGCTGTTGGCGAAGGGCTGGATTGATGATCGGTTGGATCCGCCCGGTTCCGAAGGCGTGCAGGTGGCGGTAACCATCCCTGTGGGGGCATCGGTAAACGACATTGCTCGCATCTTTGATGATGAGGGGGTGGTAGCCAACTCCACTGTGTTTCGTTACTACCTGCGTTACAAGGATGCGGGCGATTTTCAGGCTGGCACCTATCTTTTGAATAAGAACATGGCGGTTTGGCGCGCCAAAGATGCGCTGTTGGCCGGGCCTGCTTCGGGGCCTACAGATGACACTGTTCGGGTGCTTGTGCCAGAGGGCTTAACTTTGGGGCAAATTCGCGACCGTCTCTTGGAGCAGGTGCCTAGCTTTAGTCCGACTGAGCTAGCACAGGCGTTAGCATTTCCTGCTGTTCGTTCTGAGCATCAGCCACCCAACACCAGCTTGGAAGGGATGCTGTTTCCCGATACCTATCTGCTAGATGAGGCCACCGCAGCCGATGAGGATGCGCTGGTTGTGCGTATGCTCAACCGTTTTGATGATGTGGCTAACGATGTTGGGCTCAACTCGGTTTCACAGAACTTAGGCGTAAGCCCCTATGAAGCGGTGATTGTGGCCTCCATGATTGAGCGCGAGGCGCTGATTGATGCTGACAGGCCGAAGATTGCTCGGGTGATTTACAACAGGCTGGTGGCGGGTTGGCCATTGCAGATTGATGCTGCAGTGCGGTATGCGGTGAACAAGCCCAGCGCGCCGCTCACTGTGGCCGATCTGCAAACAGATCACCCCTACAACGTTTACACCCGTATGGGGCTTCCGCCTGGGCCTATTGCGGCACCAGGTCGGAAATCTTTGGAGGCAGCGTTGAATCCCGCAGACGGCTTGTGGCTGTTTTATGCTCGCACAGACAACCCGGAAGTGGGAGCGCACACATTTAGCATTACCGCTGAAGAGCATGAGGCAGCTGTGGCGGTATGTCGGGCGAGGGATTTGGGGTGCTAGTGCCCATCGGCATGGCTGGTGATGTTCGGTTGAGCGATGCTCGGGTTGCTGCGGGTGTGATTGGCTTTCCGATTGCCCATTCACTTTCACCGATAACCTGTCAGGCAGCCTTTGACAAGCTGGGTTTGGGTTACAGGTACGCAGCGTTTGAGGTTCCTTTAGGCAAGGCGGCTGAGGCTCTGGCCGATATGCGCGCCCGGCAGATGTTGGGCCTTTCTGTGACCATGCCCCACAAAGCTGCGGTGGTTGAGCTGGTAGATGAGCTTAGCGATGCAGCTCAAGCTTTAGGTGCGGTGAACTGTGTGGCTCGCCGTGGAGACAGGCTTGTTGGGCACAACACCGATGGTGCCGGGTTTTGTGATGCTCTGGAGGCCGAAGGGGTGGATTTGGCGGGTTTGCGTTGTGCTGTTTTGGGCGCTGGGGGCGCTGGCAGGGCGGTAATAGCCGAACTGGCGCGCCGTGAGGTGGCGGAGGTAGCGGTGATTGCCCGCAGCATTGCCAAAGCCGAATCTGGTGCTGCGTTGGCGGGCAAGTTGGGCGTTGTGGGTAGTGGTGATGGCCTAGCGCAGTACGATCTGATTGTGAATGCCACGCCGGTGGGGATGGCTGGAACACCAGATGCCCACAGCTTGCCGCTCAACCCGGAGCTGCTACATAGTAAACAGCGGGTGGTAGATCTTGTGTACAACCCGGTTATGACTCCGTTGTTGGCTGAATGCGTGTGCCGTAAGGTGTCGTATTCTGTGGGCGTGGGAATGTTGGTGTACCAAGCTGCCCATGCTGTGAGGATTTGGACTGCTCAAGAGCCCCCCATTGGGGCTATGGCAGAAGCTGCTAGAGCGGAGTTGAGCCGACGTGAGGGGCTTCAGCAGGCAGTTCAGCTAGATGCTCAAACAGAACAGTCAGACATTTTATGAGCGTGTTCGCTATGGTTATGGCAGGGGTGGTGCTTGGCACGGTCTGCGGGCGCTATCTGTTGCCGTTGATTTGCAGTTTTGGTGTGGGTGAGAGCAGTTCTTTGCGCTTTAACGTGTTGTTTGCTACGGCGGGTTCTTTAGGAGCAGCGGGTGGAATCATGGGCACAACCTGGGATGTGGTGCCGGTGTGGGTGCTGTTTGTGGCCTTAGTGGGGGTTACCACGGTGGATTTGTATCACTACATCGTGCCTAATGCAATCGTGTTTCCGGCGCTTGGGGCACTGTTGGCGGTGATGACCCCAATCTCGTTACTGCAAGGCGAGCCTGGGGTGATTGGACAAGCTGGCGCTGCGGCGGGGCTGTATCTGGCGATAATGGGGGTTTTGTATGTGGGCTCTCGGGGCAATTTGGGAATGGGCGATGTAAAGTTGGTTATGCCGGTGGGTTTGGTGCTGGGGTGGGTGGCATCCGGATACGGGCAATCGCTGTTGGCGGTGGTGCTGTCGTTTAGTTTGGCATCTGTTCTGGGTTTGTTGATGGGCTTGTTTGTGTGGGGTTTGCGGGCGTGGGGGTTTGAGGTGTTGCCCGACCCCATGGCTGATCCGGCCAACCCTCGCCCAACCGTGTTTCCCTTTGCTCCATCTTTGGCCATAGCCGCTGCAGCCTCGGTGTTGGCTCTTTACGCGACGATATAGGGTCGGGTTTAGGGGCTGGGAGGGGCTAGGAGGGGGGGGGAGGGGGGTTGCGCCCACGGCAGGATTTGAACCTGCGACCTTGGACTTAGGAGGTCCCTGCTCTGTCCGTGCTGAGCTACGTGGGCTGGTTAGTTATGGGGTTTGGGGTTTTGGTAGTTGGGGTTAAACCTTACTTGGTTTTGGTGGTGGGCAAGCCATGGATATAGCGCAGTTGGACGACGCGCAATGATGGCTAGCTGGTTAGCTTGACGTTTGCACACTGTAGTTATGCCTCGGGCAACACCTCGGGCAACACCCTGGGTAATGCCCTGGGCCACACCCCGCAATGTTGAGTTAGTGGTTGTTGAGCTAGTTAGCGCAGCAGGCATCCGCAGGCCGTAGCGAAACTCCACTTGGGGTTCGCCGGTGGGGTCGTAAGACCGCAGCGTTTTGAGTACCTCGGCTTCGGTCCAGCGGTATACGTGATTAGGCACGCTGGTGTTGTCTAGCCCGCCAGAGCCAAAGCCCTGGCTGATTACTGCAGCCAACTCGTAGCGTTGCGCTAAGCCCATCGCTACGGCTAAGCGCATCAGCGTGCTGTCGCGGGACTCAATGGCCACGATTCCTAGCCGGCACACCCGGTACATCTCTAACAGACCACGATGCGGAGAGCGACAATGGTGCAGCCCCTCCGATACGAACACCCAGTCAAAAGAGGCATCGTCAAAGCTGAGGGCCTGCACATCTTGGTAAGACCAGTGGCCTTGGGGCACCATATCCTCAAAGGCCATATCTAGGTTGGATACCGTCACATTGCTAAAGCCCAGTGATGTGAGCAAATCCCAATCGGCGCTGCTTGCACACACCGCCAACAGGCGGGTTTGGGCCCGCAGATGCAAACTGTTTAGCGTGGCGGCGGCGAAATCTGTATCCAAAGTATTCTCTTTTTGGGGTTGTAGGGGTTTTACCTGTGTTCAGAGTATTTAAGTGCTGCTAAGTGCGCCAAACACATACCATAAAGGCGTAGAATAGTGGGTTGATGTAAGCAACTTATGACTAGGAATTGCTATGGGACGTGGATCTGAGAGTTTTCAGAAGCGACAGCGCGAGAAGAACAAGCGGGAGCGGGCCGCAGCCAAACAGGCTAGGCGTCACGGCAAGTTAGACGATCCGTTGGGGCTTGAAGAGGCATCTGTTGAATCTGAGCGCTCCGATGCTGAACTGTATGAGGATTTCCGTCTGCTGAACGAGAAATATCAAGCTGGTGGGATAGATGACGAAACCTTTGAGCGAGGTCGCGAGGAGATTTTTGAAAAGCTCGGCCTAGAGGTTCACTCCTAGCTTTTTGTTAGCTCGCTGTTATTGTTCTTTGTTATTGCTGTTGTTGCTGTTGCTGTTGTTGATTGTGTGACTGTGTATGGTTGTGTCGGTTGCGAGGCTTCATCACCTCTCTTAGCAAAGATGGCTGCAACGCTGTGGTTGGGAACTTGGCTGGGTCCATGCGTCTGATCTCCACAGATGCTTCCACCTCGGGCGTGGCTGGCCCTGAATACACCCCGCGCAGAGGTGGCACATCGTCGTAATCTCGTCCGTGTCCGATCTTTACATGCTGATGTCCGACAGTGAGCTGGTTGGTGGGATCTAGGGGCAACCATCCAGCACCCGGGATTGCAGCCTCAAACCATGCATGGGTTTGCACCCGTACAAAGTCTCCGCTCACGCTGCCGGTGCGATCGTTGCTAGAAAACAAATAGCCAGATACATAACGTGCCGGTATTCCCAAGCTGCGACACAACGCTACGCCTAGGTGGGCGAAATCTTGACATACGCCAGCCTTTTTGGCTGCTATCTCGGTAATGCAGTCTCCAATTTTGGTGCTATTTGGTTGATACGAAAGTCGGCTGCCTGCAAACTCCCAAACCGCCTCTACTGTAGAACGCACATCTTTGGCATCGCTGGCAAGCGTTTGGGCTTCTTGAGCTAAGGCACTGTCGTAGTTGGTGTGAGGTGTGGGGTGCAGGTACTCCTCATGGGAATCCCGAAACTGCGGTTCTAGTAAGGCTTCTAGAGGTGGGTTGGCCGTTAGAGGTATAGGGTCTTGGGTTTCCACAGATGCCTCTGCTGTAACCTGCAAGCTTTGGTGGGAATCGGTTACTCCAAACTGATCTACTCGGGTGCCCCAATAATCGGTAAAAGACAGGGTTCTGGCTGAGGGTTCCAAGCTAATGCGGTAGCTCAAGAGTTGCTGGCGTTGGTTTGTAACGGGGCAGGCTCGCATCTCGTTTTGAGATTCCCGTACTGGGGAATCAAACCTGAAAATGGTGCGATAGCAGATGTCTAGCTTCATGGTTGTGGATGTTGCGTGGTTGGGTTGTCGGTATTTTTGGTTTTTTTGCTAGGTGCAGCGGGTATGTTCGTTTCGGCTGACACTCCAGGGCAGATGGCTTGGCTGTGTAAATCTAAGGTTTCGGCGTTGCGGAAGAAATAATGGCTCAGATCATCGGCAACGCCCCTTACGCCAGCCTCAATTTTGGTGAGCAATGCAGGTAAACCGGCCAGCAAGGTGTGGAGGTCGCCGTATTCTAGTTCTGAACGCAGCTGCCCAAGATGGCGCAGCGGAGGGGCTTTACCTTCGGGGGCTAGAGCGCTTAGGTGTTGTTCGCAATCTCTCAGGCAGTACAGAACAGAGCGCGGGAAGGAGTCGTTTAACAGCAAAAAGCGGGCCACATCTGCTGCAAGTGGAGATGAGCGGCTTGCCTTTTGGTACGCCTCAAGTGCTGATACCGATCTGAGGGTGAGCGCCATCTCATCGTAAGACGAGCCATCTAGTTCGGGGTAACGCACGCTGATCAGGCGACATGTCATCAGCGCTCTTTCTAAGGTTGTACCCAACACCAAAAATCGATAGCCCTCACCCTGAGCCATAGAGGTGCTGATTACTCCGGTGAGCGACTGACAGCTCACCCTGATGAAGTCTAGAGTTTGAAACGGGTCTTGTTCCATGGTGGCGGTGAAATCGCTTTGGCGCAAGCGTAGATGCAGTTGGTTGATTTGTTCCCACAACTCAGAGGGCACTTGATCTCTAAGCGAGCGAAAGTTCTCACGGGCTCTGTCGATGCAGAACACCACTGACCCCGCCAAGGTGGGCGATGCAACCAACGCAGTAGCTGCGGCTTGTACGTCTATGCCGAGGCCAGCTTGGCTGTGCAAGGTTGGTGGTGCTTGAGCAATGGATTGGGCCATAGATTGCACTGTGCTAACAGATGTGGGCATCTCTAGGCGCAGCGTGCCGATGAGGTGCTCCATTCGCTCTACTGCGTGGGTGGGAGTGTTGGCAACGGTGCTCAACAAGGTGGCTCGTACCATGCGGGCTGTATCTTCGGCGCGCTCTAGGTAGCGGCCAGCCCAGAACATGTCTTCGGCGTGGCGAGCTAGCATCAGCTGAGCCTGTTAGCGGGGCCAGAGGGGCTGTTGGCAGGGGTGGCGGGGCTGGCTTCGGGTGCGGTGGCGGGGCTAGCTGCGGGTGTAGTTGCGGGGCTGGCCTCTGGTGCAGTTGCGGGCTGGTTGGGCTGGTTGGTGCCTAGAACCCAGGTGTCTTTGGAGCCACCACCCTGGGAGCTGTTTACGATGAGCGATCCTGGGCGCATGGCTACGCGGGTGAGCCCTCCCGGGATCACCTCGGTTTGTTCTCCGCACAACACAAAGGGCCTCAGATCAATGTGGCGTGGCGCAAACTCATCTCCATCCCAAGCTGGCAACCGCGAAAGGTTGACCACTTCTTGGGCTATCCAATTTCGGGGATCTTTTAGGATGTTTTGGCGAGCGGTGTGCAGTTCGGCATCGCTGGCTTTGGGGCCTATCACGATCCCGTAGCCTCCCGATTCGGCCACTGGTTTGATAACCAGCTCATCTAGGCGGTTTAGCACCTCGGTGCGTTGATCATGTTCCCATAAAAGGTAGGTGGTGGCATTGGGGATGATGGGCTGTTCGTTGAGGTAGTAGCGGATCATGTTCGGCACGTAGGCATAGACAGCCTTGTCGTCACCCACCCCGTTGCCTACCGAGTTGGCCAAGGTAACCGTACCTGCGCGGGCTGCGGCCATCAACCCCGGTACACCCAAAGTGGAGTGGGGGTTGAACACCACTGGATCTAAAAATGCATCGTCAATGCGGCGGTAGATCACATCTACCCTTTCCAAGCCTCGGGTGGTACGCATGGCTACCACGTGGTTGTCCACAACTAGATCGCGCCCCTCAACTAGCTCTACGCCCATGCTGCGAGCCAAAAAGGCGTGCTCAAAGTAGGCGGAGTTGAACACACCCGGGGTGAGCACCACGATGGTGGGATCGTCGCCACAAGCGGGTGGGGCGATGCTGCGTAGAGCTCGTAGCAATGAGCGTCCGTAGTGGTTCACCGAGCGCACCGCGAGGTTGGCAAAAGCAGCGGGCATGAGCTTGGTCATGGCAGCGCGGTTTTCGATCACATAGGAGATGCCGCTGGGGTTACGCAGGTTGTCCTCTAGCACTTGGTAGCCACCATCGGCACCCCTTACAAGGTCTATGCCAGCAACCACGCAGCGTGCCCCTAGTGGTACTGATACATTCATTGCCTCGCGCTCAAAGCCTGTGCAGGAGGTGATGAGCCTTTGAGGAATGATGCCATCGGCGATTATGGCCTGTGTACCAGAGTAGATGTCGTCTAAGAAATGGTTTAGGGCTGTTACCCTTTGGCAAAGGCCCCGCTCTATGGTGGCCCACTCGGTGGCATCTATTATTTGCGGGTATAAGTCCATAGGCCAAGTGCGCTCTGTGCCCTCTGAGTTTCCGTAGACGGTAAAGGTGATGCCTTGGCGTCTAAAAGATTCGTTGCGCTGCTGTTCTAGTGCGCTGAGGTGCGCTGGGGTTAGGCGGTCGAACCATTCCTGCACAGGTTGGTAGTGGCTGCGAATGCAACCCTGCGCATCTATGTGCTCATCATAAAACACTGGGGGTAATAACAGTTAGGGGACGGTGACCGGCACCGCGCTGTAGCCGGCAACATTAGACATCTGCACCCGCCGCAGGCCCGACTCTTGCACCTGATAAGCAGGCCAGCGTCGTGCGATTTCTTCTGTGGCAACCCGAGCCTCTAGGCGAGCTAGCGCTGCTCCTAAGCACACATGGATGCCGTGGCCTAGCCCAACCGTTAGCCCGGGCTCGCGGTTAATGTCAAACCTGTCGGGGTTTTCGTAGCGGCGGGGGTCGCGGTTGGCGGCTCCTGTTATCAACAGCACCGGCTTATGCTTGGGAATGGTCACCCCGTGCCATGTTGAGTCCACCATAGAGTAGCGACCCTGATACTGCGATGGTGCCCAAAAACGCAGGGCTTCTTCTATGGCGTTGCCGATAGCTGTGGGGTTGGCAAGTAGCTTGGCCCACTCATCTCGGTAGCGGTGAAACAGCACAATAACATTGCCCATCAGCTTGGTGACGGTTTCGGATCCCGCTGCTGCCAACAGGGTACACAGCCCAGCTATCTCAGCATCGTTGAGGCCCACTCTTTCGCCAGTGGCCGTTTCCATCTCGGCTTGGGTGAGCGCTGAGATCATATCGTCTGCGGGTTGAGCCCGCTTTTGTTGCGTCAACTCGTACAGGTACATACCCTGGGCAATACCAGCTTCGGTTGCAGCTTGGTTGCCTGTGGCCGAGCCCTCCTCGCGGTGCAACATAGTATCGGTCCAGTGTCTGATTTTTTGGCGATCTGCAGGCGGCACCCCCAAGATGGTGGAGATGATCTCCACAGGAAACGGGCCAGCAAACTCTTCTAGGAGATCCATGCTGCGGCGTCCCATCAACGGATCAAGGTAGGTGTTGACGATTTGTCTTACTAACGGCTCGTATTTGTCTATTGAGCGGGGGGTGAAAGAGCGTGACACCAGCTTGCGGTAGTGTGGGTGATCGGGCGGGTCCATGGTGATGATCGCCCCTGGGCTGGTTTGGGGTTCTTCAGAGGTTAGTGCCTCATAGGTAAGGCCGTGTGCTGAGGAGAAGGTAGCCACATCGCGATGGGCTTGCACTACGTCATCAAAACGGCTGAGGGCGTAGAAGTCGTAACGTTCGCTGTAGTAGCAGGGAGCGTGCTCGCGCATCATGGTGTAGGTGTGGTAAGGGTCGTCAAAAAAGTCCCGGCTGAAGGGGTCAAAGTCAACGGTTTGAGCAACGGCTTGTGTACTCATGTTGTTTGTACTCCTAAGTTTGCGGGGCTGTGCCTACTTTGGTTTTCTCTGCGTTTTGGACAGGGGGCGCAGTGCGCC
>JAPOTT010000045.1 GCA_026709025.1 bacterium | reverse complement strand
CAAGACCTTAATCTGTCACAGCCACAGACTATCGTTAGCTTGATGTGCAGATACGCCGGGTGGGGCTACTACTATCAACTATGACCGTATCAACTATGACCGTTTCTGTGATCGGAGGAACGTGGCCGCCAAAAGGCCCATAGACATCGCCGTAACCAAGTTCTACAAAGCCCTAGGGGCTTGCTTTGCGCTCTTTTTGGCTCTATGGGCTTTTATCGCCGTACATCAGCACGACGAGGGCTTGGGCGCGCCATGGTTCAACGTTGCCTTCACCGCCTCATTGGTTGTAACGGTTTTGGGTATCGTGGCTTTTTTGGAGTACGCCCGCCGCAGGCCAGCAGACACCTATCACACATGGGGTGAGGCCATGCTGGCCGCCACCGTGGTGTTCTTCTTGTTGTTTTGGGTTTACGGCGTGGTGCCTCATCAGTGGTTGGTGTACGCCGATAGCGAGTTGGGTTGGCGCAGGGATCGCCTAGTAGAGGGCTACCACGTGGGGGGACAAGGCATCATCTCTTGGGCATTGCCGTTTGATCTGCCCTATCTTGTGCTTCGAGATATTGTGGCTGTGTTGATTTATGCTTTAGCGCTCGCTGGCAACGTTGCTGCCTGGGTGGTCTGGCAGAATCGAGGCAAGACCGCACCCGTAGAGGTTGAAAAATCCGAGTATGGCCGTCCGATTGTGCGAGAGGGGGCGAAAGTCTGATGGCAGGTAGTGATGCCAATCCGCAGATGCCTGAGTTTCGCGACGACTACGTGCTAGTGGAAGTTGATAACGACTACCTCCAAAGCAAGGTCAAGCCTAAGCAGTTCATTCACATTGATCAGTCTGAATGCATTATGTGTGAGGGCTGTGTGGACATCTGCCCGTGGAAGTGCATCCACATGGTGGCACCCGAAGCGGTAGACATGGCGGTTGGCACAGAACAACCCGGAGTAGACCCCAGCGACCATGTGATATTTACTATTGATGAGGACGCTTGTACCCGTTGTGCCTTGTGCGTAGACCGGTGCCCCACCGGGGTGATAACTCTTGGTAAGTTGGGAGACCCCGGCGGCGATGGCGACCCGCATCAACGAATGACCAGCTACGGCTACGGCTATGGCATGCGCTTGGCCTAGAACCAGCCGGATTAGAAAGATCAACGAAGGAAGATAAGTGCCAAAACAGCCCAAACCACCGGCTAGCGAGCGTCTCAAGCAGTCTATGTCCTCAGCGATGGGCGACATGCAAGGGTCTCAGGCGTGGACTTCCATCTTTCGTCCCGGCTCCATCTTCCGCAAGGGCTATTCCGACAGCCCGAGAAATCGTAGCTATGTGATTATGAACAGCGTGCTCTATCACCTACACCCTGTGAAGGTGAAGCGCCACGCCGTGAAGGTGAGCTACACCTTGTGTCTAGGTGGCCTTAGTTTTTTCTTATTCATCTTGCTAACCGTTACCGGCATCTTCTTGATGTTCTTCTATCGTCCCACTGCAGCCCAAGCATGGGACGACATCTACAACCTGCAAGCTTCGGTTACCTTTGGGCTGTTGGTGCGGAATATGCACCGCTGGGCTGCTCACCTGATGGTGATCGCCGTGTTTTTGCACATGGCACGGGTGTTCTATCACGGGGCGTACAAGCCGCCACGCGAGTTCAACTGGGTGATAGGAGTGATCCTGTTAACCCTCACGCTGTTGTTATCCTTTACCGGCTACTTGTTGCCGTGGGATCAGCTAGCGCTTTGGGCGGTAACTGTGGGCACCAACATGATGGGCTTCACTCCCGTGTTTGGCGACCAAGTGCGCTTTGTGTTGTTAGGCAGCGTGGAGATAAGCACCGACACTTTGCTGCGATGGTATGTGTTACACGTGCTGCTGCTGCCCTTTGTGATCGTCATTTTTATGGCCATCCACTTCTGGCGAGTGAGAAAGGATGGAGGTATATCCGGACCTCTATAGCAGCGAGCGAACCGTGCAAGCAGCGCAAGCCGTACAAGCAGCGCGAACCGCAGTTGCGATAGTCCGATAAAGATACAAATGGCTGAAATCCCAGAACATCTTCTCAAGCGAGCCCAAGAGGCCCGCCAGCGATCCCAAGCCCAAAAAGGCGGCGACACCACAGCTACCGGCGATGGTGCCCCTACCGGTGGCGACACCACAGCCAGCGGCGACATCACAGCTAGCGAGCCTGCTGCGGCTAAGCCCGCAAACGCTGGAGCTGCGTCGTCAGCCCAAGCTGCTAGCAGTGGCGCGTCCAAGATTCCTCAGCATCTGCTAGATCGCGCCAAGTCGGCCCGCCAGCAAGCCGCCACAGGTGCAGGTGCAGGCGCACAATCAGCCTCCGCAGCAGGGGCCTCAGTCACAGACACGGCTGTGGCTACGGCCACGGCCTCAGCACCCGCTCCTGTTCAACCCGAACATACCGGGCCCGGTGGGGGAACCCAGCGGTTGCTTACGGTGGTTAAGTCGGGTTCTATCCAAGATGTCAAAGCTACCCCCACAGATAAGGTGCATGTGTGGCCTCACCTGCTGGTGGTTGAGTTTGTGGCCGCCTTGTTGGTTACGGCGTTTACCTTGATCTTTTCTATTTTCGTCAACGCCCCACTGTTGGAGTTGGCCAACGTAAACGAAACCCCAAACCCCTCTAAGGCACCGTGGTACTTCATGGGCCTCCAAGAGTTGCTAACCATGTTCCATCCCATGGTGGCGGGTGTGACCATTCCGGGCATGGGCTTGTTCTTGTTGATGCTAGCCCCTTATATGGATCGCAACCCTAGCAAAAAGCCCGAAGATCGTAAGTTCGCCATATCTCTTATGACGGTGCATCTTATGTTTTGGGCCATCTTGGTGATGATTGGTTCGTTCTTTAGAGGCCCTGGTTTCAACTTTGTCTTCCCCTGGGAAGCTGGCCTGTTCTTTGAGCTGTAGGGGTTCATCTTGACTGTTGCACTTTCCATCGCCATTCCGGTCATCGTTATCGCTGCTGTGATAATGGTTATCAGCGCAGCGCGTCGCCGCGAGACCATGACCGCCGAAGGCAGGCTCAGCCGTGAGACCCGCCGCAGCGACAGTAAAAACACCCCCCCCACCACCACCACAGACGCTGCCGCCACCACAGACGCTGCCAGCCTTGATGCCCCCTCAACAGACATAACAAACACAGCAAACACAGCCGCGCTGAGTGGTCGTGAGGTGGAAAAAGCCGCAGTGCGAGCACGGCGCGAAGATGCTAAGGAGCTACAAAAAGCACCCGAGCTAGCTGTTGAAGATTGGGTGCCCCCTAGTCCTGAAGCTGTGGGGGTGAGCCGCAGACAGTTCCTAAACCGCAGCACGGTAGCCATGATGGGCGTGGGTTTGAGCGGTTTTGGCGCAGCTTGTGTGGCATTTTTGTGGCCGCCTTTTGTGTCTGGATTTGGGGCCGATGTGAATGCTGGGAACGTGGACGACGTAAAAGCCAGAATCCGAGACGAAAACGGGTTCTTGTATTTGCCTGAGGGCAGAGCTTGGGTTACCGAATACCCCGAAGCAGCTTTGCAAAACGCCCAAGCCTCCTACAGTGCTCCAGAGCTTGCAGGCATGGAGGCAGGCTTGGTGGCGCTGTTCCAAAAATGTCCGCACTTGGGTTGTCGTGTGCCCTCGTGTGTTACCTCGCAGTGGTTTGAGTGTCCTTGTCATGGCTCTCGCTACAACCAGGTTGGTGAAAGGCGTGCCGGGCCAGCACCCCGTGGTATGGATAGGTTTGCCATGTCGGTGAACTCCAGAGGTGAGTTCATCATCCGCACCGGTACCGTTATTCAGGGGCCTCCCATTGGTTTGAACACCACCGGCCAAGAACCTGAGGGGCCGAGTTGCCTTGGGGGGGCCTCTCACTAATGCAGGTGCTCGCTAATTCAACCCAGCGCAACTTGGGTATGGCCATCGCGGTGGCAGCCATCGTGGGCTTTGCCATCTACTTGTTGTACAACGTGCTATGGGCTGGGCGGGCTGAGAAGGGCTCGGAGTTGGAGCTAGCCCCCAACCGCAAGCCGTATCTCAGCGATGAGGAGTTGGAAACCAAAAAGCTAGATTTCAGCTTGGCCACTGGTTTGGTCACTCTGGTGATTATTGGTGTGGCCTTGCCGCTTTATTGGTTGGGCGAGCCGGGTCGACACGAAGGCTACGTAGATTACACCCGCGATCAGTTTGCTAGCCGAGGCTTTGAGCAGTACGAGGAGCGCTGCGCCAACTGTCACGGCGGTGGTGGCTTAGGTGGTACAACCGCAACCTCGGTAACAGACGATAATGGCAACTTTGTGGCAGCCATTCAATGGGAAGCACCATCGCTAACCACCGTGTTGTATCGCTTTTCTGAAGAAGAGGTGCGTTACATCTTGAACTACGGGCGACCGCCCACTCCCATGCAGGCTTGGGGCACACCCGGTGGTGGCCCGTTGACCAGCCAGCAAGTGGATGAGATCATCCAGTATCTCAAAAGCATTCAGCTTGCGCCAGATCAGGTAGAAGCCGAGGTGCTAGACGGGCTCATTCAACAAGTGCGCGCAGATGTTTTAGCGGCTAACCCCCTGCTCACACAACAGCTAGTCGAAGCTAACCAAGCAGTTACCCAAGCAGGTGCCGATGAGGCGGCGGCTGAAGCTGCGGGCAGACAGCTAGCTGCCACAGAACAAGAGATACGCGAGGTGAGCGAGCAGTACATTCGCAATCTGGCCTCACCTGAGCGTGGGGAGTTGTTGTTTAACAACGCAGAGTATGGTTGTGCTAGGTGCCATACCCCCCGCGAGTCTTGGCTCTTCACCGGGCCAGAACAAGTGCCCGGCGAGGGTGCGGTGGTGCTGGCCAAGGGGTCTGAAGCTGAAGCCGAGGTGGTTGCGGCCCTGCGTGGCCTCATACCCGATCAGGTACCCGGTGGCGGGGCGTTCGGGCCTAACCTCACCAACGGCTCCACCATTAGGCAGTTTGACACTCCCGAAGGTCACGCCGGGTTTATCGTGGTGGGTTCGCAAGAGGGAGCGGGCTACGGCAACTTTGGTCAAGGAGATGGGGGAGGACAGATGCCCGCCTTTGGGGTGTGCGTGGGCGACCGTGATTCTGGCGAGCGTAGCCCAATCTTTGGATTTTGCACTTTGCCCGATGGCAGCACTCGCCCGGGGGTGTTGACCGATCAGCAAATCGCCGACATCGTGGCCTACGAACGGGAAATGTGATCGTGGGTTTGTCACCTGTGCTGTCAACCGTGTTGTCACCTGTGCTGTCACTAGTGGGAAGTGCCGAAGGTTCTCTGGGCGGTTTGTTAGCCGCAGATTTGTTAAGCGTCATCTCATTCGACAACGAAATCCGCGGCTTGTTGGTGGTGCTTTTGGGATGCGCCATCTTGATGGGCTCTGTGTGGCTCATCGTGTCCACCAATACCGGGTTTCGGCTGGGATCGCTCATTGCCCTATCTGGCATCTTTGGGTGGACGCTGATCATGGCGCTGATTTGGGCGCTTTACGGTATCGGCCTACAAGGGGCTCGTCCGGTTTGGGAGGTGAAGGCCATTCACATCGGCAACCCGTCAATAGAAAACAGTGCGGCCAACGCACCCCCAGAAATCTTAGACGACCTGCCCAATCCCGTTCTTTGCAGTGAGTTGGGTAGCTCAGATTGTCTGCCTAGCGCTATTGAGATAGTCCGCACCTTAGGCTCAGCAGCACTACAGGCTGAATTGGACACCATAGATACCGCGTCCATCGTGTCGGATGTGGATGCCTTTCACGATGCTTTGGCCGACAGCGACCCACGCAAGCTCACCGGTGCTGAGCGTGATGCGGAGGTGGAGCGCTTAGTAGACGAACAGCGCATCCGCAATGAGGATTTAACCTTGAGCGAACTAAAGGGTTTGGCCCCTGAACTTACCGATGCTGCTGAGGATCGTGGTTGGTTAGAGTTGGGCAGTTGGAATCTGCAAACCACCCAAGCTGCAGGTGAGGCCATCACCGCAGCTAGCGACTACTTGGTACAGGCCGATTTGGGCTTTGGCGCTACTGATGAACAAAGCAACTCGTTTGTGGTGCTAGATGCCTATCAACAAGGTGGCAAGCCCAAGCGTCTCAATAACGGAGTGTGGGAGAGGGTGAGCAACAAGGTGATTACCAGCGCCATGCCGCGCCACCCATCCAACTACACGGTTGTACAGGTGCAGCGTTCAATCTACAAAGAGCCGGTAGCCGGTCAAGCTCCTCCACCAGACGAGGTGGATCCCAATGAGCCGGTGCTTTCGGTGTTGATGCAGCGCAATCTAGGTCGTTACCGGCTGCCCGGTATCTTGGTGGCCATTGGGTCGGGGCTTTTGTTCTTGGTGTCGTTGTGGATGCTGCACACCCGCGATCTAGAGGTTCGCCGTCGCCTCACCGGCGAGGGCGCTGCCCCTAATGTGTAGGCGATAGCCAGCAATGACCGGCCAGTACTTGCCGATCTTTGCTCTCGGTGTGCTGGCAGTATTGTTTGCCGCCTTGAGTTTTGGGGCTTCGCGGCTTTTGGCACCCAGTCGCCAAACCCGGCCTAAGCTAGAGCCTTACGAATGTGGGGTTGAGGAAAGTACCGCTGCACCTGAGCGCTTCGGGGTTAGGTTTTTCCTTATTGCCATGATCTTTATCGTGTTCGATATTGAGATCATCTTCTTGTATCCCTGGGCAGTGTCTTACAGGGAGTTAGGGCTCTTTGGTTTGGTAGCTATTGGCGTGTTTGCGTTAGCCGTGTTTGAGTCGTTTGTTTATTTGATAGGAAACGGGGCCTTAAATTGGGGCCCGACTCGGCGGGTTAGCAAAAGCAACCCGCAGGTATCGGCGGCTCGTACCAGTACCAGCACCGTGCGAAGGGTGGGTTTAGACGGACGACAAGCCCCAAGTGAGGCCACATGAAGCTACCTTTGCTTGGCGATTCCGAGGCTATAGCCAAAAGTGGTTTGGAAGGGGTAGATCACAACTTCGTTACCGCCAAGTTAGAAGACCTTGTGAAGTGGTCTAGGGCTCGTAGTTGCTGGCCTGCCACCTTTGGGTTGGCGTGCTGTGCCATAGAGATGATGGCAACCGGCGGTGCTCACTACGACCTAGCTCGTTACGGCATGGAGGTGTTTAGGGCCTCTCCACGCCAAGCTGATTTGATGATCGTGGCTGGTCGGGTGTCGCAGAAGATGGCCCCCATCTTGCGCCGTATTTACGATCAGATGATGGAACCCAAATGGGTTATTTCTATGGGTGTGTGTGCGTCTAGCGGGGGTATGTTTAACAACTACGCCATCGTGCAAGGGGTAGATCAGATAGTTCCGGTAGATGTGTATGCTCCGGGCTGTCCGCCCGGGCCAGAAACCCTGATGCATGCCATCTTGACGTTGCACGACACCATTACCAGCGGTGAGATTGCTCAGCGTCGCAGCCAAACAGGCGCAGGAGCCAGCTTGATGGTGGGCCAACAAGACGGACAAACAGCCGCTGGCGTGGTTATTCGCACATGAGCAGCACAGTGCAACATGTGGTGCGCGAGCAGCTCATTGAAACGGTGAGCCGCTTGCGCGATGAGGGGTATGTGTCGGTTATCGATGTGACAGCCGTGGATTATCTAGAACATCCCGGTCGTGGCGATCTCCCCCCCGAGGTAGCCCCTGAGCGGTTTGAGTTGGTGGTAACGCTGATTTCTCATGCTGAACCTAAGCGCATCAGGTTGCGAGTGCAGGTGCCAGAAACAAACCCCGTGGTGCCCACCTTGTTCGACCTGTATCCGGGCACCGAAGCCCTAGAGCGGGAAGTGGCCGACATGTTCGGCATCACTTTTGAGGGTCACCCCGATCCCACAAGGATTCTCATGCCACCCGATTGGGAGGGTCATCCCTTGCGCAAGGATTTCTCGGTGGGTCGCATTCCAGTGCAGTTCAAGGCCACCCGATGACGGTTACCCAACCCGGCCACCCAAGCCACACAGCACACAACACAACAGCACACAACACAACAGCAGCCAGCGACTTAACCGATACAGCAGCAGCTAGCGACTTAACCGACACAGCAGTGCGCCGCCGCCACAACAGCGCTGTTTTGCGCATCGGCGAAGACGATGGGGAGCGCCTAGAAGCCGAATCTTTGGCCAGCGACACCACCATGATCATGAACATGGGGCCGCAACACCCCAGCACACATGGCGTTTTGCGGCTTATGCTAGAGATGGAAGGGGAGACGGTTCTGCGCTCAAAGCCGGTTATCGGCTATCTGCACACCGGCATGGAGAAAACCGCAGAAACGCTTACCTATCTGCAAGGCCCCACCAACGTAACCCGCATGGATTACGCCGCACCCTTGTTTAGCGAGCTGGCTTTTTCGCTCGCCACAGAAGAGCTGTTGGGCTTAGAACTTCCGCCTAGAGCCAGATGGATCAGGATGCTCATGTGCGAGCTAAACCGCATCAGCTCGCACCTGTTGTTCCAAGCCACAAACGGCATGGATATTGGTGCGGTGTCGATGATGATCTACGGCTGGCGCGAGCGAGAGGAGTCGCTGCGCTTGTTTGAGGCAATTACCGGTTTGCGGATGAACCACAACTACATCCGCCCGGGCGGGGTGGCTGCCGATCTTCCAGATGGCTGGCGAGATGAGGTGCTAACCCTCATCGACAAGCTGCCAGCGCGCTTAGCCGAGTTCGACACCTTGCTCACAGGCCAACCCATCTATAGGGAGCGCCTACAAGGTGTGGGGGTGATCAACACCGCCGAGTGCTTAGCATTGGGGGTGACCGGGCCAATTCTGCGTTCCACTGGTTACAGCTGGGATTTGCGCCGCGACATGCCCTATTTGGATTATGAGAGCTTGGACTTTGATGTGGTGGTGGGCACTTATGGGGACTGTTTTGACCGGTATGCCATTCGTCTCAATGAGATCAGGGAGTCCATCGGTATTGTGCGTCAGATTCTGGATCAGATGCCCTCTGGCGATTACCGAGTGCAGGATAAAAAGGTTACCCCGCCGCCTCGTGCTCGCATCGATGAATCCATGGAGGCTTTGATTCACCATTTCAAAATATTCACCGAGGGTTTCAAGGTGCCCGCTGGTGAGGTGTACGTGGCGGTTGAATCTCCCCGTGGTGAGTTGGGATGCTACATGGTGTCGGACGGCTCTGGAGTGCCTTACCGGATGCACATTCGTGGCCCTAGTTTTGTGAACCTGCAAACCTTGCCGCACATGATGCAAGGCGGCATGGTGGCCGATGCGGTGGCGGTGATTTCTTCGGTAGATCCCATCATGGGCGAGGTAGATCGCTAATGGCTCGTCTCGGGCCAGCCAACATTACGTTGGCCAAAGAGATCATCAGCCGCTATCCCGTGGCGCGCTCGGCTCTCATTCCGCTTTTGCACTTAGCTCAAGAGCAAGACGGCTACGTTACCCAAGAGGCCATGGCCCACATTGCAGAGCTGCTAGGCATCACTCCTGCAGAGGTGCTAGGCACTTGCAGCTTTTATGAGATGCTCAAACAAGAGCCGGTGGGGGAGTACATGGTGAACATCTGCCACGGCATCTCCTGTCATCTCCTGGGTGCCTCGGAGCTGATTGGTCATGCTGAGAAAACCCTGGGCATCAAAGCTGGCGGCACTACCGAAGATGGTAAGTTCACACTAGAAGCTGTGGAATGCGTAGCTGCTTGTACTGAAGCGCCGTGTTTGCAGGTGAACTATCGCTATCGCAACAAGGTATCTCTGGCAGATTTTGATCAGCTCGTAGAGCGGTTGCGTGCCGGTACCTCCAGCATTGCCCCGCACGGCAAGCTAGCCAGAACCCGCCAACAAATAGATGATGAACGCCGCGCTGGGGTGTCACCGCCAGATGGAGCCACACAAGCACCCTGGTTGGATACCAACTCAAACAGCAACGGTGATATCGACAACAAAACTATCGATAACAAAACAGCCGACAACAAAACTACTGACAACAAAACTGCCGACAACAAAACAGGGGTTAGCCCATGACCACTGTAGCCCCGGCACCCCAAGATCCACCCCAAGATATACAGCCAGAGGACCTACAGATAGTTACCTCTCGCTTTCACAATCCCCAAGGTCACACGTTGGCGGCTTACATCCAAAGCGGAGGCTATAGCGGGTTGCAGCGGGCATTAGAAATGGCACCAGCAAAAGTCCATGATGAGGTGCGAGCTGCCAGTTTGTTGGGGCGAGGTGGGGCAGGCTTTCCAGCGGGGGTGAAGTGGGGGTTTTGCCCGCCTCAGGTGTGGCCGCGCTATCTGGTGGTGAACGGAGACGAGTCTGAACCCGGCACATATAAGGATCGCCTGCTTATGGAGCGCGACCCACATCAGCTCATAGAGGGCTGCATGATTGCTTGCTATGCGTTAGGTCTCTCCCAGTGCTTTTTATACGTTAGAGGTGAGATGGCCCACGCCCAAGAGCGCCTCGCCGCAGCGCTCAATGAGGCGTATGAGGCTGGCTACGTGGGGGCCAACGTGTGCGGCTCAAAGCACTTCTCGGTAGACATCACCTTGCATTGGGGGGCCGGTGCCTACATCGTGGGCGAAGAGACGGCCCTTATTGAGAGCTTGGAGGGCAACCGTGGGATGCCCCGGCTCAAGCCTCCCTTTTTTCCAGCCGCCATAGGGCTGTACGGCAAACCCACCATTGTGAACAACGTGGAAACGCTGTCTAACCTGCCGTGGATAATTGCCAATGGCGGCGAGGCTTTTGCTGCCATGGGCGCAGAAAGCTCAACTGGCACCAGAGTGTTTGCGGTGTCTGGGCATGTGGTTAACCCAGGGGTGTTTGAGGTGCCCTTTGGCACCACCACCTTCCGGGACATCATCTTTAGCAGCCGCTATGGGGGTGGGCTGAGGCCAGACAGAAGCCTCAAGGCTTTCATTCCGGGTGGGGCTTCGGCCCCCTGGTTTTACGAAGAACATCTAGACCTGCACCTAGAGAAGACGGCTGTAGATAAGGCTGGTTCCATGTTGGGCTCAGGTGCCATCGTGGTGATGGACGACACCACCAACATAGTTGCTGCCTGTCACAATCTGGTGAGGTTTTTTGCTCGGGAATCCTGCGGCAAATGCACGCCCTGTCGTGAGGGCACCTCTTGGCTGGAGAAGATATTGAGCCGCATCTTGGCGGGGCAGGGTCGCCCACAAGATTTAGACCTGTTGTTAGATGTGTGCGACAACATCAGCCCCGGCATCAAGTGGCCTCCTCGCCAAACCACAATCTGCCCGCTTGGCCCCTCTGCTGTGTCGCCCATTGCATCTGCGCTACAGCGCTTCCGCTCCGAGTTTGAGGCGTACACACCGTGAATGCGCCAGAGTCCCTAGCCACAGAGGTTGGCATCAACATCACCATCAACGGTGAGCCTTTCGCAGCCGCAGAGGGCGAGTTGGTAATCGCCGCCGCAGAGCGAGCTGGGGTGTACATCCCGCATTTTTGCTATCACCCGCGCATGAGTTCGGTGGGAATGTGTCGCATGTGCATTGTAGACATCGATACCGGGCGAGGGCCCGCGTTGCAGCCATCTTGCATGGTGCCGGTTAGCGAGAACATGGTGGTAGATACAACATCTCCCCAAACCAAAAAGGCCCAAGATGGGGTGCTGGAGTTCTTGTTGTTGAACCACCCCTTGGATTGCCCCGTGTGCGATAAGGGCGGCGAGTGCCCTCTACAAGATCAGACAATGGCTTATGGGCCTGGAGAGAGCCGCTTTGTTGAAGAAAAGCGCCATTACGAAAAGCCCATCGCAGTGAACGATCTGGTGTTTTTGGATCGCGAGCGCTGCATCTTGTGTGATCGCTGCACTCGTTTTGCAGATGAGGTGGCAGGCGATCGCTTGATCACCTTCCAAGATAGAGGTGATCAAACTCAAGTGAACACCTTCCCGCATCTGCCGTTTTCGTCTTACTTCAGCGGCAACACCGTGCAGATTTGCCCTGTGGGGGCGCTCACCGCCAAGCCTTACAGGTTCAAGGCCCGCCCCTGGGATCTCAGCGAGGTGGAATCCACCTATCCCAACCCAATGGGCGACCGCGTGGTGGTGCAGGCTTCTAGAGATCAGGTGCTGCGCTACCAAGGCGCAGATAGTGATGCTGTGAACTGGGGTTGGCTAGCCGATAAGGATCGCTTCAGCTTTGAGGCCAACGTGAGCGAGATGCGTTTAGGTGCCCCGCTTGTGCGCGGCACTCCACTTGGCGTTCCCGATGCTGCTGGCACAGAACTTGTGCAGACAACCTGGCATACCGCACTCACGCAGGCCGCAGATGCCATCAGCGCCGCCATTGACGCTCATGGGCCAGCTTCGGTGGCGGTGTTGGGTGGGGCACAACTGCCCAACGAGGATCAGTACGCCTGGGCCCGCCTAGCAAAGGCGGTGATCGGTACAGACAACACAGATGCACAGCTACACGATGGCCTGCCCGCCGAGGCTGTGTTGGGGCTGCCACGAGCCACCATCAACCAAGCTTGCACACCCGGGGGCACGGTTATCTTGCTGGCACCCGACCCCAAAGAACAACACGGCACTTTATACCTACGGCTGCGCCATGCTCTGACCAAAGATGATGTGCAGCTCATAGAGTTAACCCCCACAGCTAGTGGCCTTAGCCATTTGGCTGCTCATCGCCTGCATCATCGTCCAGCCGAAGCACACGCTGTAGCCGTTGCCCTAGTGGGAGGCGAGATGGCACCTGATGGCAACGGGTGCATCGGCGGCGTGTTGGCTGACGATGTGGCAGCTGCGGCTGCCAGCCTAGCGGCCCGGGCAGACCGCCCTATCACGGTTATCTTGGGCAGACCATCGTTAGCCGAACCTGCTAGCTGCACTTTGGCTGCTGCTAGCGAGCTAGCTCAGTTCGGCAAGCTGTTAGAGGCAGGCGGCAGGCCAGGATTAGCGTTTTTGCCGCTTCTGCACAGGGGTAATGTTTTTGGTGCGCTAGATATGGGCTTGGCACCTCGGTTGTTGCCAGGCAGGGTTGGGCTAGCTAACCCCAACCCTGCCTTGCGTAAGGTGTGGGGTTCGCTTCCTCAAACACCTGGGTTGGATGCTCACGGCATCTTGAGCGCCGCAGCTAACGGCCAAATCCAAGTGCTCATCTTGCTAGGCGCAGACCCACTCTCCGATATGGTAAACCGCGAGCTCGCCATGAAGGCGCTAGATGCTGTTCCAACTGTGATTGCGTCCGACACGCTGCCCAACTCCAGCACCGCTAAGGCCGATATTGTGTTTGCGGCTGCAGCCTTTACCGAACGCGATGGCACCCACACCAACGCCGAAGGTAGGGTCACCCGTCAGCGTCAGATCGTCACCCCCAACGCAACGGCTCGCCCAGATTGGGCCATCGCCTCCGAGTTGGCTGGCCAGCTAGGTTGTGATTTTGGGTATACCTCGCCGCAAGACATCTGGGCAGAGGTTTGCCACCTAGCACCGTCGCATCAACACCTCCAAGCAGCTCAACTCGATTCTCGAGATGGCGCTTTGGTAATCGAAAGCTCCATTGATTTTGCTGGCTCAGAGCAGGTCGAACCCACCCCCAGCGTGGATTCCTACAGCCTGCGTTTGGTATCCACACGCCAAATGTACGGCAAAGCCACCATCACCCAAAACGCACCATCTCTAGCTGGCCTTGCTCGCCCCGCAACGCTGCTGTTGAACGGCTCAGATTTTCAACGCCTAGGGGTGGCACAGCGTACCGTAGTTCGGGTTATTTCTAATACGGGCGAACTAGACGTGCCGGTTAGCTCCAGCGCAGATGTGCCGCGAGGCACCGCCGCGCTGGCCTACAACCACCCTGATGTGGATGTAAGGGCTTTGTTGAACCACCAAGAAGCAGTTACAGACATACGGATACTAACCAAATGAGCGTCAAACTGTGAACTGTGGTTTCGAGAGCTGGGGTTTCGGGAACTGGGGGCCGCTGGCAAGTTTGGGGCCTAGGGTGTTTGCGCTAGACCCGTTGTATCTAGATGGGGTGGGTCTAGCTGAGGTGGCAATCACTTTGGGGAAGGTGATTGTGGCCTTCGGGCTGTTGCTAGTTGGCGTGATGTTGATGATCTGGTTTGAGCGCAAGCTCATTAGCGATATGCAAAACCGCATTGGCCCGTCTCTGGCTGGCCCCTTCGGCATCTTTCAAACCCTGGCCGATGGCATCAAGCTCTTTTTCAAAGAAGATCTCATTCCACAACGCTCCGACCCGTTGGTGTTTAAGCTGGCCCCTTACCTTTCGTTGGTGCCTGCTTTTTTGGTGTTCGCTGTGGTGCCCATTGGTGGCGATTTCAACGGTGGCGATGGCCGGGTGAGCATCTTCGGGCACGAAACCTTCTTACAGGTGGCAGATCCCCCAATCGGCATCTTGTTGGTGCTAGCCATGTCGTCTGTGGCTGTGTATGGGGTGATGCTGGCGGGATGGTCTTCGGGCTCAAAGTATCCGCTGTTGGCATCGGTTCGGGCCTCGGCGCAGATGGTTTCTTATGAGGCGGCGCTGGGCCTGTCACTAGCGACAGTGCTGCTAAAATCGGGCAGCTTGTCTACCAATCAGATCGTATCTGAGCAGTCGGTTTGGAATTGGAACCTTTGGCTTACCTGGGTTGTACCCATGGTGGTGTTTCTGATTGCTGCTACCGCAGAACTGAACCGCCCCCCGTTTGATTTAGTGGAAGCCGAACAAGAGCTGGTAGGCGGGTTTCACACAGAGTACAGCTCGCTGCGCTTTGCACTGTTCTTTTTGGCCGAGTTCATGAACACCATCACCATGTCGGCCATCATCGTAACCTTGTTCTTGGGAGGCCCCAACGGGCCAGATTTCACCACCGTGGGCTGGCTCTCAGGTGTGTTGTGGTTCTTCATCAAGCTCATGTTGTTTGTGTTCACCTTCATCTGGTTGAGGGCCACCTTGCCGCGCATCCGCTACGACCAGCTCATGGATTTGGGCTGGAAGCTGCTCATCCCTGTCTCGCTTGGGTGGTTGTTGTTGCTGGCCTCTTACGACATCGCAGGCGACCGAGGCTGGAACCGCCCGCTAACGCTCATTGTTACGGTGTTGGTGATGTGCGGCTTGGCTGGGCTGTTGCGCTTGGCGTTGCTGAGCGGCACGAAAGCCGCAACACCCAACAACGCACAGGAGCCTTCGCTGGGGTCGCTAGACACCCTAGATACCCTAGATACCCTAGACACCTTAGACACGAAAGAGGGGGCTTTCTAAATGGGTTACCTAAAGGGCTTTGTGGTTACGCTGGGCAAGCTGTTCAAGCGCACCGAGTCGGGACGAGTGGTGACAACCGAGTACCCGCAAGAAAAACGCCCCAAACCGGTGCGCTTTCACGGTCGACATGTGCTGAACCGTTACGAAGACGGCATGGAAAAATGCATTGGCTGTGAGCTTTGCGCCGGGGTGTGTCCGGCACGATGCATTCATGTGCGCGGTGCCGATAACCCGCTAGATTCTCCGGTTTCGCCGGGCGAGCGCTTTGGGTATGTGTACGAGATCAACTACCTGCGCTGCATTCATTGCGACCTGTGCGTAGAGGCTTGTCCAACCGAGGCCATAACCGAATCCAAGCTATTTGAGTTCTCCTTCACCAACCGCTCCGATGCCATCTACACCAAAGATGAGCTGGTGGTAGCAGACGACGGTCGGCCTCAGCAGCTGCCGTGGGAAGATTGGCGTCCGGGCGATGACAAGCACACCTCTGGTTGGGTACGGGCCACATCACCATCGGGCCGGGCCGACTATGAGGGGCAGGTGGCTTGGTCTGGCGAGTTGGGCTATGGGGTTCGCAGCCCCGAACAAGGCCAGCGCCCCGAAGAAGGCCAGAGCGCACAGTAATGGAAAGCGCACAGTAATGGAAACCGCCGTGTTTATCGTGTGCGCGGTTATCGTGCTAGCGGGTTCTCTGGGAGTGGTGCTGGCCCGTAATCCAGTGCATGCCGCCCTCAGCTTGGTGGGCACCTTGTTTGGCGTAGCGGTTTTGTTCTTGAACCTAGAAGCGCACTTTTTGGCAGCAGTGCAGATCATCGTTTATGCCGGTGCCATCGTGGTGCTGTTTTTGTTTGTGATCATGTTGTTGGGCGTAGACCGCCTAGAAGACATCTCCATAGAACCCATCTTGGGTCAGCGGGTGCTAGCCACCTTTGTTGGGCTAGCAGGTTTTGGCTTAGGAGCCGCTTACATTGCCACCTCGGTAGAGGGTGCAACTATCAGCACTTCGTCGTTGCTGAGGGTGCCTGCTTCCAACCTGCATCACATAGCCGAGGTGTTGTTTACCGATTATGTGTATGCCTTTGAGGCCACCGCCGCACTGCTCACCATCTCGGTTGTGGGCGCGGTTGTGATGACCCGCCGCGCCGGGCGCAACCGAGTTACACAAACCACAGCTGGTGAAGATTAATGGTCACATCTAGCTGGTACCTCATCTTGGCCGCGGCGGTGTTCACCATCGGCGCAGTTGGTTTGATGGTGCGGCGCAACCCGCTCATCATGTTCATGTGCGTGGAGCTGATGCTGAATGCCGTGAATCTCACCTTCATCACCTTTGCGCGCGATTTTGCCGACATTTCAGGGCAGGTTGCCGTGTTGTTCGTGCTGGTGGTGGCAGCCGCAGAGGTGGTGGTAGGGCTGGCCATAGTAGTAGCCATCAACCGCCGTTGGCCGCTGGCCACCGCCGATGATCTGTCGGAGCTTCGGGGATGATCCGGGCTGAGACGATCAGAGCTTTGGAGCTGAGCGAGGCTGTGAAAATCAGGCTTGCGATGATCAGGCTTGCGATGATCAGAGTTGGTCAACAATGAGCGCTCTGGTGGAGTTGGCCTGGCTTATTGTGGCGTTTCCGCTAGCTGGAGCGCTTCTGTTGTTGATGTTGGGCCGTCGCTTGGGCGAACCTGCATCAGGCTGGTTGGCTACCTGTGCAATGGGCGGCTCGTTTGTTGCCACTCTCTTGGTATTTGGCGGCTTGTTAGCCCACGATGCAACGGAGCGCCAACAGGTGGTCACCTTGTTTGAGTGGGTACCTGCGGGCAACTTAGCGGTAGACGTAGGCTTTTTGGTGGATCCGCTGTCTGTCACCATGGCGCTTTTCATAACCGGAGTAGGCGCGCTTATCCACTTGTACTCCATTGGTTACATGCACAAAGACGAGGGCTTTGCAAGGTTCTTTACCTACCTCAACCTGTTTGCTTTTTCTATGTTGATGTTGGTGCTGAGCGACAACCTGCTGCTCACCTTTTTGGGCTGGGAGGGCGTGGGAGCGTGTTCTTACCTTTTGATCTCATTCTGGTTTACCGAAGATGCCAACGCCTCGGCGGGCAAGAAAGCCTTCGTTACCAACAGGGTGGGCGACTGGGGCTTTTTGGTGGCTATGTTTTTGGCGTTCCTCACCTTTGGTTCCTTGCAGTACGGCGAGATGTTCTTTGAGGTGGAATCCAACGGGGTAGCAGCTAGCACCGCATCGGGCATTGTGGTGCTGTTGCTGGTGGGCGCAGCCGGTAAGTCGGCACAGTTCCCACTGCACGTGTGGTTGCCCGATGCCATGGCTGGGCCTACACCGGTTTCGGCGCTCATTCACGCTGCCACCATGGTTACTGCCGGGGTGTACCTGCTGGTTCGCATGAACCCCCTCTTAGCTGAAGCACACGGCTGGGTGCCCGATCTGATTATGTGGGTGGGGCTGGCCACAGCGTTGATGGCTGCAACCATTGCCGTAGCCCAAAACGACATCAAAAAGGTGCTTGCCTACTCCACCGTTAGCCAACTGGGTTTCATGTTTGTTGCGGTGGGTTCGGGGGCCTATGTAGCGGCCATCTTCCACATGGTCACCCACGCTTTTTTCAAGGCACTGTTGTTTTTGGGGGCAGGTTCGGTAATTCACAGCATGGACGGAGATCAAGATATGCGCCGCTACGGGGGCTTAACCCGGCTGCTGCCGCTTACCTCATGGGCGTTTGTGGCTGGTTGGTTAGCCATCGCTGGAGTTCCGCCGTTTTCGGGCTTTTGGTCTAAGGATGAGATCTTGGCCTACACCTACGGCGAAAACAGGTTGGCTTGGTTCTTGTTGCTGTGTACTGCTGTGCTCACGGCCTTCTACATGACCCGCCTAGTGCTGCTCACATTTTACGGTTCCCCCCGCTGGAGCAGCGATGCATCTAGCGCCACCACCACCGATAACACAGCCAGCGATAACACCATCAGCAATAACACAGCCACCGATAACACAGCCAGTGATGGTACCGCTAGCGATAACACAGCTGGTGCAGCTTTGCCCGAACGCCACCCTCACGAGTCGCCGTGGCTGATGACGGTGCCTTTGGTGCTTCTAGCTGGCTTGGCTGTGGTTGCTGGGTTGTTGAACCTACCGTTCAGCTCCGATTTGCATTTCCTAGAAAAATGGCTAAGCCCAGCACTCTACGGAAACGCCGCTCACGTACCCTTTGGGGGCGGCACCAAATGGGTGCTAGGCATCGTTGCTGTTTTGGGCAGCGGCGTTGGCGTGGCCGCAGGCGTGGCGGTTTATTTACGCAACCGCATTTCCCCTGATCGCATTGAGCACCCTTTTTTGGTGCGGGCTTGGCGTATAGATGAGATGCTTGCCAACTTTATGGGTGGCCCTGGCCACAAGGCATTTCAGCGCACTGCACAGTTTGATCAGCAGGTGATAGATGGGGTGGTGAACGCTACCGGCACAACGGCGCGCCGCGCTGGTACCTTGTTGCGTTCCTTCCAAAACGGCATGGTGCGTAGCTATGCCTTGTTTGTTGCCGTAGGTGCGTTGGCGCTCATGGTGTGGTTCATCGCTAGGGCGGGTATGTAATGGCAGTGCTGCCTAGCATCATATTCATGCCTCTGTTGGGGGCAGTTGCCATAGCGCTCATATCGCCTGCGCGCGCCGATGTGTTTAAGCCCCTTGCCGTAGCCGCTTCTGCGGCAACCGGAGCGCTCACCTTATGGCTCATGGCCGACTTTGACACCGCAGATGGTGGTTTTCAATACATCCAGCTAGCGCAATGGGTGAAATCTGCAGGCATCTCTTGGCACGTTGGCGTAGACGGCATCTCGTTGTTCTTGGTGGTGCTCACTGGGGTACTTTTTCCCTTGGCAATCTTGGCGTGCAACCCACCCCAACCCGAAACCACCACCTCTAGCACCGACTCCGCCAGCGCCTCCACCCCCAAAACCTCCACCGCCAAAACTTCTAACTCCAAAACATATTACGTGTGGCTGTTGGTGTTAGAAACCGGCTGTCTCGGAGCATTCTTGGCCTTAGATCTGATGCTGTTTTTCTTGTTCTTTGAGGTTGTGCTCATCCCCATGTACTTCCTCATCGGTACCTTTGGGCACGGGAACCGCAAGTACGTGGCTACCAAGTTCTTCTTGTTCACAATGTTGGGCTCGGCGTTGATGTTCGTTGGAACGATTGCGGTGGCCTTCTTTACCGCCCGAGAAACAGGCAACGGTGTTACCTTCAACCTTTTGGAGTTGGCAAGCAGCGTTTCTGAGTTGCCTACCGATACGGCGCGTTGGATCTTTTTGTCGTTTGCTGTGGCTTTTGCGGTAAAGGTGCCGTTGTTTCCGCTCCACACTTGGCTGCCCGATGCCCACACCGAAGCACCCACCGCAGGGTCGGTGATTCTGGCCGGGGTGATGCTCAAGCTGGGTACCTACGGGTTGGTGCGCTTTGGGTTGTACCTGTTCCCAGAGGCAGCTAGCTACTTCGCCCCGCTGTTCTTCACACTAGGGGTTATTGGCATCTTGTATGGCGCTGTGGTGGCCACCATGCAAAAAGATCTCAAGCGGCTTGTGGCCTACTCCTCGGTGGCGCATCTGGGTTTTATCGTGCTGGGCATCTTTGCTTTGAACACCGAAGGCATCTCTGGCGGGTTGTTGCAGATGGTGAACCACGGGATTTCCACCGGAGCGTTGTTCTTGCTGGTGGGGTTCATCTATGAGCGCCGCCACACCCGTGAGATTGCCCAACTAAAGGGCCTACAAAAAGCAGCACCGGTGTTGGCGGGCGTGTTCTTGGTGGTGATGCTTTCCTCTATCGGGCTGCCTGGGTTAAACGGTTTCGTAGGGGAGTTCTTGATATTGGCTGGGGCGTTTGTAGCCCATCGTTGGTGGGCGGTGGTAGCCACTGCGGGGGTTATCTTGGCGGCCCTTTACTTGCTGTGGGCTTATCAGCGGGTGTTTCATGGCACGCCCGATGCCGATGCTGCCAAGATGACCGACCTTAGCTGGCAAGAAAAGCTTGTGATGGCACCCTTAGTGGGGCTCATAGTGTTTTTGGGGGTGTATCCCAAGCCGGTTATTGAACGAATGGAGCCTGCCGTTAACGCTCTCATTCAACACATTGAGGTAACCCAAACAGCTGAACTGCCCACCGTAAATAACCGACCCGCAGGCAGCTTTGTGGAGTTGCGCGAGCTGATTACAGAACACAACCACACCCACGATGATCACACCCACGATGATCACGGTCACAACAACCACAGCCACGATGATCACAGCCACGATGATTCCAACAGCAGCCAGCACGGAGCAGCACAGTGATGGCTCTCAGCTTAGCGCAAATACAAACCCCTCATCTAGATTGGCTGGGCCTATCTCCCCACATCGTGATGGCCGGGGCGGCCATAGTGCTGCTCACGGTGGTATCGCTAGCCGGGCCCCGTTTGCCTGCTTGGTTTGCCGCAGCTTGGACGATAGCCACCGGCTTGGCGGTGATTGGCCTGGCCTTTGCTTTGTGGATGCGCTTCGACGACGGGCCTTTTGGTCCTGCTGGGCAAGGCTTGTCCACAGCTGCCAATGCCATTGGTGTGGGGCGATTTGCGGTGTTTTTGATTGTGCTGCTGGCCGCAGTGGTGGTGCTCACCGTGTTGGTTGCAGATGGTTTTTTGCGCCGCGAAAACCTAGATGTTCCTGCGGTTTATGTGCTTTTGATGTTGTCGGCCGCTGGCGGCATGACAATGGTTTCTGCCAACAACCTCATCGTTTTGTTCTTAGGGTTAGAGATACTGTCGCTAGCGGTTTACGTGCTGGTAGCCATGCACTTGCGCCGTTCGGCTGGTCAAGAAGCTGGCATCAAGTACTTCGTGTTGGGTGCCTTCGCTTCGGCTTTTTTCTTGTATGGCATCGCCCTCATTTACGGGGCTACAGGTTCTTTGAACTTGGCGGAGATAAGCGTGCGAAATGGCTGGTCGGGCTTTGTTGGGGTGGTCAACACAGGTTCTTTGGGGGTTACGTCTTCTCTGGAGGAGCTAGAGCTAGCCTCAGCTCCAGCTGTTGTGGTGGATAAGGGCTTGCTCTATGTGGGCATGGCCATGTTGTTGGTGGGTTTTGGGTTTAAGGTGGCCGCAGTGCCGTTCCATGCTTGGACTCCAGATGTGTATCAGGGGGCACCTTCGCCTGTGGTTGTGTACATGGCCGCCGGGGTAAAAGCAGCAGGCTTTGGGGCTTTGGCAAGGGTGTTCATGTTGGGGTTTGCTGGTGCAATAGATGATTGGAGGCCAGCAATTTTTGCCTTAGCCGTGGCTAGCTTGGCTGTGGGCTCGCTACTAGCCATCGTGCAAAGCGACATAAAGCGCATCTTGGCCTATTCTTCCATCAGCCATGCCGGGTTCATCTTGGTGGGTGTGCATGGCGGTTATGCAGATGGGGTGGCTAGCGTGATGTTCTACCTAGCAAACTACGCGGCCATGGCCATCGGCAGCTTTGCAGTGGTTACCGTAATGAGCGGCCCCGGCGATGAGAACACCGATATCTCCAGCCTGCGCGGCTTGGCCAGTCGCCGCCCTGTGTTGGCTGGCGCGTTTACGCTGTTATTGTTGTCTCAAGCGGGAATCCCGTTCACAGCGGGCTTTTGGGCCAAGTTCGAGGTGATTTCGGCTGTGGCAAACAACAGCTCGGTGTCACTAGCCGTGCTTGCCATGTTGGCAGCAGTGGTTGCTGCGTTTTTGTACCTACGCATCGTGGTAACCATGTACCTAGAACCTCCCGATGCTGATGCCCCGAAAGTAAACATTGCCCTGGGCCCCGCAACTGCCATCGCCACAGTGGTGCTGTTCACCCTTGCTTTTGGTATCTACCCAGAACCCTTACGAGAGATGTCCCAACAAGCCATCACCTTATTAGCGCCCTAGCTCCAACTTCCCTAACAGCTACACTCTATGCCCCCACCCCATGTGCTTGGTGGGTTGGCTTGCCATGGGAGGCTAGTTCACCGTCAAGAGTCCACACCTCTACACTGGCTTTAGCAATTTCTTTGGCTTGTGGATCACCATCTATACCAATCAAGCGAAGAATAATAGATGTGTCTACTAATACAATGTTCAGACGGGCCATGCTCTAGCGGAGCCCTAAAACGTCTATAAGCGAATCATTGTCTGCTTTAGTGCCGTTGGCGGGGCGAAGATTGTCTTGAACTACGGCAGTGCCTAGCGACGCGCGACCAACCACATCAAAATAGTTTGGAAAGTCTGTGAGCCTTGTTGCAGTGCTCCAGCCGCTGTCGTTGCGGCTGCAAACAACTACGCTAGAGTGATCTGACCCGTCCATAGCATTGAGCACTACAGGGCTATGGGTTGTAGCCACTGTCTGGACTCCGCTCTTTGTCGACTCTTTGATTTGGTTGAGAAGTACTGCACCTTGCGACGGATGAAGCCCATTTTCAATTTCTTCAATCACGAGCATTTGGGTTTGCTCTAGTGCATCCTTGTTGCGGCTATGTTGTTGAGAGAGGTCGAGAAGTGCCGCAGCTATCGCCAAGAAACGCAAGGTGCCATCGCTCATCAGGCGGGCTGATGTCAGTTGTTCTGTGTGCCCAATTTGTTCTTGGATTGTGACCATAACGTCTCCCAGATCGCTGGATTCCGCCCTTGCTTGCGGTTATCCCACCGTGCCACGATGTCATCAGAGTCTGGGTGAGGTTCGTCAGTTTTAAGCAAGTCATGTTCTTCACCATGGCGAGTACCGCCGCGTAGCGTGGTCCACAGTCTCAGTGGTGCTGTGTTGTGCATTCTATATTTTTCAAATAATCATGCTTTAGTTGCTGATTTGTTAGTATTTTCTCAATTTTTTTCTAGTTTTTTTGATTATTTGGTTGGATATGTCG
>JAPOTT010000009.1 GCA_026709025.1 bacterium | reverse complement strand
TCAACGAACCCGAACTGCCGTGAACAGTGACAGTCTCGTCAGGCTCATCCAACAAATCATCAACAGGATCGAAACTAAAACTCCCTGAAGCCGACCTATCACCCGCAGGAATTTCTATGTCAAACGCCGCAACCGTCGCATAATCAGCCGACGACGCGCTATCCGCAGGCTTACCAACACTCACTGTCACCGTCCTAGCATCAGCGAACACAACCGAACTACCACTCAAAGAAGCAGTCACCCTCACCGACTCCGCAGCATCCACGCCCTCCGCCACCTCTGTTGGGGCAACCACTAGATTCACCTCAGGAGTCGCATCATCATCAGTGATCGTCCCAGAACCCGAAGCAGCCCCCTGAACAGCACTAACCAACGCATTCGTAGCACCCGTAAGCGTCACGATGATCGTCTCAGCAGGCTCATCAACCACATCCCCTTTAACCGGAACCGTGATCTCAGCCGTCCTATCACCCGCTGGGACAGTCACACTCAACGGATCAGGCTCCGTGTAATCATCTGGCTCTGAAGCCGTGCCACCCAACGTATAATTAACAGTCACCGGCTTACCCGACACCGCCGACAACGACACCGTGAAAGTCATATCAACTGTTGTTGCAGGATCGTTGCCCTCAGACACCGCCGTAGCATCACCAACCGACACAACCGGCGGGCCATCATCATCCGAAATCGTCACCGTTGCATCATTCACCGTCAACCCAGCCGACGAACCATGCACCGTTACCGTCTCGTCAGGCTCATCCAAATCATCATCAACAGGATCAAACGAGAAAGACCCTGAAGCAGACCTATCACCCGCCGCAATCTCAATATCAAACGCCGCGACCGCAGTGTAATCCGTCCCCGACCTAGCACTATCAGCAGGCTTACCCACACTCACCCGCACAGTCCTAGCATCAGCGAACACCACATCAGTGCCACTCAAAGAAGCAGTCACCACCACCGACTCCGCCTTCGACACGCCCTCAGCCACCCTCGCAGGCGCAACCACTAAGTTCACCTCAGGAGTCACATCATCATCAGTGATCGACCCCGAACCCGTCTTAGCAGCATCAGTCGCCGCCAACACAGCATTAGACGCACCCGACAAAGTAACAATGATCGTCTCGTTAGCCTCATCAACCACATCCCCCTTCACAGGTATTGTGATCGTGCCAGTCATCTGCCCCGCCGCAATCGTCACACTCAACGGATCCGGCACCGTGTAATCACCTGGAGCCTCAGCCGTACCACCCAACGCATAATTAACAGTCACCGGCTTCCCCGACACCGCCGACAACGACACCGTGAACGTCATATCAACTGTTGTTGCCGGATCGTTCCCCTCAGACACCGCCGTAGCATCACCAACCGACACAGAAGGCACACCATCATCATCGGTAATAACTACCGTCGCATCGTTCACCATCAACCCAGCCGACACACCATGCACACTCACCTGCTCATCAGGCTCATCCAAATCATCATCCGTGGGATCGAAACTAAACGACCCCGTCGCAGACCGGTCACCCGCCGCAATCGTAATATCAAACGCTGCGACCGCAGTGTAATCCGTCCCCGACCTAGCACTATCAGCAGGCTTACCCACACTAACCCGCACCGTCGTAGCATCAGCGAACACCACACTGGTGCCACTCAAAGAAGCAGTCACCCTCACACTCGGTGCCTCCGCCACGCCCTCAGCCACCTCTGTTGGCACAACCGCCAAATTCACCTCAGGAGTCGCATCATCATCCGTAATCGAACCAGTACCCGTGTCCTCGCCATCAACACCAGACACAGACGCATTAGCAGCACCCGACAAAGTAACGATGATCGTTTCAGCAGGCTCATCAACCACATCTCCTTTCACCGGAACCGTAATCGTCCCAGTCATCTGACCCGCCGCAATCGTTACGCTCAACGGATCAGGCTCCGTATAATCAGCAGGCTCCGAAGCCGTACCGCTCAACGAATAATTAACAGCCACCGGCTTACCACTCACCGCGCTGAGCGACACCGTGAACGTCATATCAACTGTTGTTGCAGGATCGTTGCCCTCAGTAACCGGTGTAGCATCACCAACCGACACAGAAGGCTCACCATCATCATCCGCAATCGTCACACTCGCATCATTCACCGTCAACGAACCCGAACTGCCGTGGACAGTTACCTGCTCGTCAGGCTCATCCAACAAGTCGTCGACAGGATCAAAACTAAACGACGCCGAAGCCGACCTATCACCCGCAGGAATTTCTATGTCAAACGCTACGACCGCAGTGTAATCAACCCCCGACCCAGCAGAATCAGCAGGCTTACCAACACTCACTGTCACCGTCCTAACATCAGCGAACACCACATCAGTGCCACTCAAAAAAGCAGTCACCACCACCGACTCCGCCTTCGACACGCCCTCAGCCACCCTCGCAGGCGCAACCACTAGATTCACCTCAGGCGTCGCATCATCATCAGTAATCGACCCAGAACCCGACTTAGCAGCATCAGTCGCCGCCAACACAGCGTTCGTAGCGCCACTCAGCGTCACAATCACCGTCTCGTTAGCCTCATCAACCACATCGCCTTTAACCGCAACCGTAATCTCAGCCGTCGTGTCACCCGCCGCGATAGTCACACTCAACGGGTTCGGAGCCGTGTAATCGGCTGGAGCCTCAGCCGTACCACTAAGCGTGTATGTAACAGTCACCGGCTTACCACTCACCGCCGACAAAGTGACCGTGAACACCATGTTCGTCGTCACCTTCGGGTCGTTGCCCTCCGTGACCGCCACCGTGGCATCACCAACCGACACAGAAGGCTCACCATCATCATCAGTAATCGTCACCGTTGCATCATTCACCGTCAACGAACCCGAACTGCCATGCACCGTTACCAGCTCATCAGGCTCATCCAAATCATCATCAACAGGATCGAACGAGAACGACCCTGAAGCCGACCGGTCACCCGCCGCAATTTCTATGTCAAACGCCGCGACCGCAGTGTAATCCGTACCCGACCTAGCACTATCAGAAGGCTTACCCACACTCACCCGCACCGTCCTAACATCAGCAAACACCACACTGGTACCACTCAAACTCGCAGTCACCGTCACCGACTCCGCCTTCGACACGCCCTCCGCCACCTCTGTTGGCGTAACCGCTAGATTCACCTCAGGAGTAACGTCATCATCCGTGATCGTGCCAGAACCCGAAGCAGCCCCCTGAACAGCACTAACCAACGCATTCGTAGCGCTAGCCAACGTCACAACCACCGTCTCAGTAGGCTCATCCACCACATCACCTTTAACCGGCACCGTAATCTCAGCCGTCGTATCACCCGCTGGGATAGTCACACTCAACGGATCCGGCACCGTGTAATCGGCTGGAGCCTCAGCCGTACCAGAAAGCGTGTATGCAACAGTCACCGGCTTACCACTCACCGCGCTGAGCGACACCGTGAACGTCATACCCGTGGTCGTCTTCGGATCATCACCCTCAGTGACCGATGTAGCATCACCAACCGACACAACCGGCACACCATCATCATCGGTGATCGTCACACTCGCATCATTCACCGTCAACCCAACCGACGAACCATGCACCGTTACCGTCTCATCAGGCTCATCCAACAAGTCATCAACAGGATCGAAACTAAACGACCCCGTCGCAGACCGGTCACCCGCCGCAATTTCTATGTCAAACGCACTAACCGCCGCATAATCAACACCCGACTTAGCACTATCCGCAGGCTTACCCACACTCACCCGCACCGTCCTAGCATCAGCAAAAACCACATCAGTGCCACTCAAAGAAGCAGTCACCGTCACCAACTCAGCCGTATTCACACCCTCAGCAACACTCGCAGGCGCAACCATTAGATTCACCTCAGGAGTCGCATCATCATCCGTAATCAACCCAGAACCCGAAGCAGCCCCCTGAACAGCACTAACCGACGCGTTCGTAGCGCTAGCCAACGTCACAATCACCGTCTCGTTATCCTCGTCAACCACATCACCTTTAACTGGCACCGTGATCTCAGCCGTCGTGTCACCCGCCGCGATAGTCACACTCAAAGGATCCGGCACCGCATAATCAGCAGACTCCGAAGCTGTGCCGCTAAGCGTGTAGTTAACAGTCACCGGCTTACCACTCACCGCCGACAAAGTGACCGTGAACACCATGTTCGTCGTCACCTTCGGGTCGTTGCCCTCAGTGACCGCCACCGTGGCATCACCAACCGACACAGAAGGCTCACCATCATCATCCGTGATCGTCACTGTTGCATCGTTCACCGTCAACGAACCCGAACTGCCGTGAACAGTGACAGTCTCATCAGGCTCATCTAACAAATCGTCAACAGGATCAAACGAAAACGACCCCGACCCCGACCGCATACCCGCCGCAATTTCTATGTCAAACGCACTAACCGCCGCATAATCAGCCGACGACGCGCTATCCGCAGGCTTACCCACACTCACCCGCACCGTCGTAGCATCAGCGAACACCACATCAGTGCCACTCAAAGAAGCAGTCACCACCACCGACTCCGACTCCGCCACACCCTCAGCCACCCTCGCAGGCGCAACCACTAGATTCACCTCAGGCGTAGCATCATCATCCGTAATCAACCCAGAACCCGTGTCCTCGCCATCAACACCAGACACCAACGCATTAGTAGCGCTAGCCAACGTCACAATCACCGTCTCATTAACCTCATCAACCACATCACCTTTAACCGGCACCGTAATCTCAGCCGTCGTGTCACCCGCAGCGATAGTCACACTCAACGGGTTCGGGGCCGTGTAATCGGCTTGAGCCTCAGCCGTGCCACCAAGCGTGTAGGTAACAGTCACCGGCTTACCACTCACCGCCGACAACGACACCGTGAAAGTCATATCAACTGTTGTTGCAGGATCGTTGCCCTCAGTGACCGCCGTAGCATCACCAACCGACACAGAAGGCTCACCATCATCATCCGCAATAACTACCGTCGCATCGTTCACCGTTAACGTGCCCGAACTGCCATGCACGGTTACCGTCTCGTCAGGCTCATCCAAATCATCATCAACAGGATCGAAACTAAAACTCCCTGTAGCAGACCTATCACCCGCCGCAATTTCTATGTCAAACGCACTAACCGCCGCATAATCAGCCGACGAAGCACTATCAGCAGGCTTACCAACACTCACCCGCACCGTCCTAACATCAGCAAACACCACACTGGTGCCACTCAAAGAAGCAGTCACCGTCACCGACTCCGCCTTCGACACGCCCTCAGCAACACTCGCAGGCGCAACCATTAGATTCACCTCAGGTGTCGCATCATCATCAGTGATCGTGCCAGAACCCGTGTCCTCGCCATCAACACCAGACACCGACGCATTCGTAGCACTATCCAACGTCACAATCACCGTCTCAGCAGGCTCGTCAACCACATCGCCTTTAACCGGCACCGTGATCTCAGCCGTCGTGTCACCCGCAGCGATAGTCACACTCAACGAATCCGGCACCATATAATCGCCTGGAGCCTCAGCCGTGCCACTAAGCGTGTATGTAACAGTCACCGGCTTACCGCTCACCGCGCCCAAAGTAACCGTAAACGTCATATCCGCGGTCGTCTTCGGATCATCACCTTCGGTGACCTCCGCCGCCGCATCACCAACCGACACAGAAGGCTCACCATCATCATCCGTCACAGTCACACTCGCATCGTTCACCGTCAACGAACCCGAACTGCCGTGAACAGTGACAGTCTCGTCAGGCTCATCCAACAAGTCATCTGTCGGGTCGAAACTAAAACTCCCTGTAGCCGACCTATCACCCGCCGCAATCGTGATCGTAATATCCTCTACCACAGCGTAATCAACCCCCGACTTAGCACTATCAGTGTTTTGACCCACACTCACTGTCACCGTTGTAGCCGATGGAAACACCACCGAAGTGCCGCTCAAAGAAGCAGTCACACTCACCGACTCAGCCTTCGACACGCCCTCCGCCACCTCTGTTGGCGCAACCGCCAAGTTCACCTCAGGAGTCGCATCATCATCCGTGATAGTGCCAGAACCCGAAGCAGCCCCCTGAACAGCACTAACCGACGCATTCGTCGCACCCGTAAGCGTCACGATGATCGTCTCAGCAAGCTCATCAACCACATCGCCCTTCACAGGTATCGTGATCGTCCCAGTCATCTGACCCGCAGCAATCGTTAAGCTCAACGAATTAGGCTCTGTGTAATCGGCTGGAGCCTCAGCCGTGCCACCAAGCGTGTATGTGACAGTCACCGGCTTCCCACTCACCGCGCTCAACGACACCGTGAACGTCATATCAACTGTTGTTGCAGGATCGTTGCCCTCAGTGACCGCCGTAGCATCACCAACCGACACAGAAGGCTCACCATCATCATCCGCAATAACTACCGTCGCATCATTCACAGTTAGCGTGCCCGAACTACCATGCACGGTTACCGTCTCGTCAGGCTCATCCAAATCATCATCTGTCGGGTCGAAACTAAAACTCCCTAAAGCCGACCTATCACCCGCCGCAATCTCAACATCAAACGCCGCGACCGCCGCATAATCAACCCCCGACTTAGCACTATCAGCAGGCTTACCCACACTCACCCGCACCGTCGTAGCATCAGCGAACACCACATCAGTACCACTCAAAGAAGCAGTCACCCTCACACTCGGTGCCTTCGACACGCCCTCAGCCACCTCTGTTGGCGCAACCATTAGATTCACCTCAGGTGTCGCATCATCATCAGTGATCGTGCCAGAACCCGTGTCCTCGCCATCAACACCAGACACCGACGCATTCGTAGCACTATCCAACGTCACAATCACCGTCTCAGCAGGCTCGTCAACCACATCGCCTTTAACCGGCACCGTGATCTCAGCCGTCGTGTCACCCGCAGCGATAGTCACACTCAACGAATCCGGCACCATATAATCGCCTGGAGCCTCAGCCGTGCCACTAAGCGTGTATGTAACAGTCACCGGCTTACCGCTCACCTCTGACAGCGTCACAATGAACTTCATGTCTGTGGAACCAGTATTACCTTCAGTGACCGCCACCGCATCACCAACCGAAACCGAGGGTGTGGCATCATCATCGATGATGGTGATAGTCATAGGAATAAGATTCAAAGTTCCTGAAGAACCATGAACCGTGACTATCTCATTATTTTCATCTAACTTGTCATCTACTGGCTCAAAACCAATTTCCTTTAAAGGACTTCTCCGAAAACCAGCTCCGATGACTATCTCAAAATCTTCAATAGCCGCATAATCATCGCCCACCGCAGCCGAATCATCAGCCTTACCAACACTCACGCTCACCGTAGTGTCTGTTGGAAATGTGACCGGGCTGGATAGCCTCGCTTCTATCAAAATCTTCTTCTCCGCCTCCGTCGCACCCTCAGCCACCGTTGTAGACCGCCGCAGTACCACATCTGGCGTAGCATCATCATTAGTAATCGTGCCAGTACCAGTTTTTCCAGCATCAGTCGCTGCCAACACAGCGTTCGTAGCACTACTCAACGTCACAACCACCGTCTCATCCCCCTCAACAACAACATCCCCCTTCACCGCAACCACAATCTCAGCAGTCGTCTTACCAGCCGGAATCTCAACACTCAACGGGTTCGGAGCCGTATAATCGCTACCAGCACTAGCAGAACCACCCAACGAATAATCAACAGTCACATCCCGTCCCGACTCCGCGCTCAAAGTAACCGTAAACGTCATATCCGTCGTCACCGCCGTAGAATTACCCTCAGCAACCGCCACCGCATCACCAACCGAAACCGAGGGTGCAGCATCATCATCGGTAACCGTAACTGCCACCTCGTAAGTGTCGGAAGGCTCAAAACCGCTTTCACTAGCGGAATGAGAGATGGTGACAGAACGGCGATCGTCTGGGTTATCCAACAGGTCATCCACAGCAGTGACGGTGATCGTCTGTGGCGTATCCCAATCGTCAGTAGCAAAAGTTAGCTTGCTTTTGTCGAGTTTCACCGCCCCAGTATCACCAGTGGTCACTATGGCTACCGGTACATCTGCTACCGGCTTGCTGTTCAACACTACGGTATAGGTTGACGAGCCATTCTTCTCTGGCACGGTGATGCTGTTCTTCGAAAGGATAAGACTCCGGCTTCCCACCGTGACGGTGAAAGCTTGTGTAGCCGTATTGCCATCCTCGTTCACCACTCGCACCGTCACCGCATAGACATTGTCGGTATCCGCGTCGGCAGGAGCCTTGAAACTCTGCGGAGGAAGGGTGACCACCCCAGTATCAGGATCAATCACAAAATCCTCGGCATCGGCACCCTCTAAAGAAAACCCGATGCGGTAAGACCCAGTTGCAGTCACAACAGGCGTAGGCGATGTCCATGTAGCCCCGGCTCTAACGGAATCATTCTGGTAACCAGTAAGGGTAATCTGAGCGTGCTCGTCGTCATCGCGAATGGTGATTATCGGAATCCGCCCAGAACCATCGCTCGCGTGCTGTCGACCAAAATAGGTGGGAATAATGCTGAAATTGCGGTTGTTTGACTGACTCATCGCCACGGTCAAGCCGATATC
Source organism: bacterium (assembly GCA_026709025.1). GTDB lineage: Bacteria > Actinomycetota > Acidimicrobiia > Acidimicrobiales > Bin134 > Poriferisocius. Next base: position 86,599 of record JAPOTT010000009.1, on the reverse strand, counting down.
CTCATCGGGCTCAACTATGGAATCTTCGATGGTGGTGAGAGTGCGAGAAAAATTGATGTCACCAGGAGCTATTGAAATGTTCCCTGGAGAAGCGTTGCCCGCAAATGCTTGGTAATCCACACCAGAAGTGGCTGATTGAGCCAGTGCAGAAGAACCATCATGCCAATTCAAAGTTACAAGCCGCCCCCCATCATTGGGCTGGCGATCTGACAGACGGAACAGAATCTGCTTCGTATCGCCTTCATCTACCACACGGTCGGGGATACTCAAATAAGGAACTGAAATATCACGAATAGTAACAATGGCCTCAGCATGGTCGGGATGCACGTTCACATCCATAGACTTCTTCTTGAGCAGCACCTTGAAAGTTTCGGTGGCCTCGATGCCATTACTCTTAGCAATCGGCACGCTAATGGTTTTGCTAGTTTCGTTAGGTGCGAAGGTTACGTCTCCAGTAACTGGCGTGTAGTCGGCCACAGGCGTGGCATCTACGGGCTGCGTCTCGTAAGTAACGGTTAGTGATTGAGAGGATGCCTTATTCAAGGTAACGACTAACTCAGCATTTCCTTCATTCTCATAAACAGACGTGCCAGCGATAGAGGCTTGAGGCCGCTCATCATCTACAACTATCGTGGAAAATATGAAGTGAACTTGAGTAGGATCCACCGTAATATCAGAAGAACCAAAATAAGTACCCCTTCTAAACCACAGCACAACCCGCTCATTTTCTTCGGGCACTCTATCTCCCCCCAGTGTGAGGTGGATATCTTTAGAATATTGACCTGGGTCAAACTGGCCCAACCCGCCTTCATATTCGCTATAGCGACAGCCTCCCAACAGGTTTTTAATGTCTTCGTGTCCATACCTAAACTCAGAACCGGAGAGTTCGGTTATAGGAGTTCCTGGAGGAGGATTGATTGACGGATTAGGCTGAGGTCTTCGCAACGCGCATAGGTTGAAGCCCACGATAGCGCCTGCATCAGCAACACTATAGCCTTCTTCTGGGAGAATCACCCTGTCCCAATATGGGACGGTTCGCGTCAGTACGGCCGTGTAGGTAGTAGTACCAGAGTCACCCTCAACAACAGACGAAGGGAACGGAGTAGACACACTTAAGCGACTCGCCTCGCCGTCGATAATCGCGGAAAAAGCAGTGTCTCGAACTAACTTATACCCATCTGGAGGATTGGAAAGCTCCAGCAAAAAAGTTTCGGTGGCCTCAACGTAGGTGTCATCTATGATCTCAATCAAAATACGCTTTTCGGTCTCTCCAGGACTGAAGGTCAACTCCGTGGGCTGCACAAGTACGAAGTCATTCAAGCCGAAGCGTGCATCTCCACCGTTCTTAGCATCATAGAAGGAATCACCTGGGCCTTCTTTTGACTCATAAGTGATGGTTACTGGCACCGACTGTGCTGGAATCAAAGTAACTACAAACTCAGCAAAAACCCTATCATCTTCGTTCAGCGGGTCTTCGTTCACAGGGGCAGCGTCTTTTATAGATATCTCGGGCATCTCGTCATCTGTGATTATGCCTGCGGCGGTGGCATCGGCAAACTTGGCGTTGGATGCATGGGCTAGTTGCACCAGAAAACGCTCGTTAAGCTCTGGCAAGCTATCATCAATAGTGGAAACCTTGATAGTTTTTGTGGTGTCACCGGGAGCAAATGAGAGGGTACTAAACTGCTCTACAGCCAGATAGTCGTTTTCAAACACAATGCTGCGAGCTGTGTCATCCTCTGTCACCCACTTTACCGATACCGGGCGTTGTGAGGCTGCGGAGAGACTCACTGTAAAGCTCAGATCGCCGCCTTCGGTAGCAGTTGCATCAGAGATTGAAATTGCAGGACGGGGATCATCATCAAGGATGCTTACAACTGCGCGGATGTCGTCTTCAGCAGCGCCGTTGATTTGGCTAAGCAACACGCTGAACTGCTGAAAGCTCTCATCCATAGCATCAGAAAGGGTCTGCACCGACCCAAGCACAACACGCGTTGTACCTGCGGGAATGGTTACCGATTGCGCCGTTTGAGCAGTGTAGTCCGAATCTGCTTCAGCAGTATGCATACTTTCAGTTCCTACCCCGCCATCTCTGGTTCTCCACTGAAATGTCACATCGCTTGGAGCGGACTGGTTCAAAACGGCCTCAATCGCCACACTTTGCCCTTCAAACACAGATTTGCGCGCAGGTCTAACTGATAAAGCAACGCCATCTATAATCGTCACGGTTGGTATCTGAGTTCTACCTTCGATTTCAGTCACTCTATAGTTCTCACCAAACACCTCCTTTAGTTGACTTTCTGTGGTGATATCTGTTGAGTCGCTCGGATTTCGGAGGATGAGGCTTTCTAATTCAAACGAAAAGGTTTCCCTTGCCTCGCCGTCTAGGGAATCCGCAAAAACGGGAATGGTCACCACCGCGCTGCGATCGCCAGCAGGGATGTTGAACAAGTAGCCTCCTGAAAGATCAAGACTGTCACCATAATCAGCGCCGAGAATTGCGTTGCCGTCAACAGGAACAAGCTTGGCGTGCAGGTTGTAAGGGATCGGGTGCGACAGGCCCAAGCGCAAAACTGCACTCGCACCTTCAGTAACGGTAAAATCATCTGCTATAACACTAATTTTGAGGTTACGATCGTCGTTGTAGATAATTGCAGGGATATCTAACTTTTGTCTGGTGGCACCGATCAGACGGGCATACTTTGGATTTTGGAAACGCAAATAAACAGCTTCGTCTGGCTCCTCGTTGTAATCGTCCACCACCTTCACCTCAACGGTTTGTTGAACCTCTCCCGGCGTGAAAGTAAGTGTGGTCTTATCAAAGGCTACAAAGTCGGTTCCACTAGTTGCGCGCGGCAAATTGCCGTCTGGATTTAGGGGATCACGATACTCAACCGTAACCGTGCGTCCACTTGGCTGATTTAGCGTAACCGTATAACGCAATGCGGCCCGGGCACTTACGGCATTACTGAGGTTTGGGTTAGTAATAGATCCTCGCCTCGGAGGAACCGGATCTAGTTCCTGCACGCTCGTCGGGATCACGGTCAATTCAGGTCGGTTATCGTTGTCTGTAATGGTCAAGCTCGTCTGCAAGAAGTTGAGTCCCACAAACATGCTCGGATTGCCCTCATCATCCACAATCAGCGCCTGCTGTGGGACCTCAAGGTAAACAGGCACACACTCATCATGCTCATCTAGATTGTCTTCGAAAGTGGGAACAACAAAGATTTTAGTTTGTTCATCTGGATTGAAATGCAATACAGCTGCCTCAACAAATCGATAATCAACGTAAGTTCTTGCAATCTTCTCTCTGTCGTTCGTGCATCCATTGCCATGTGCCACCCGAACCTGCACAGATACTGCTTCGCCTGCACCTAATTTTCGCTCTAGAGTAACCTGTATTTCAGCATTATCTCCCTCTTCTACACTCACAGAATCTGCCGTTACTTCTACTGTATCTTCACTGTATATAGTCCCTATAACTAATACTCTAGTATCAGGACTCCCATTTCCATCTAAATCTGGAAACTCCATCCCATTAGAAGGATTACTAAAAATCACCTCAAAGCTCTCAGCAGGCTCTGCCAACGTGTCATCAATAGGATCTATCCAAAGCGTTGCCGAGGATTGGCCGCTAAGAACTGTCAGGGTGCCACTGGATTTGGATAGACCTCCTGCCACATTGTAGTCAGGTAAACCAACGCTTCTTGTTCCAGGTGCCGTCACACCCTTAATCACATAATCAATAGTTTTTTGTGAATTTCGTTGCTCTGAAGGAAAATCTACTTTGAAGGAGAGTCTAGCGGTGTTCTTGGCCTGCTCATTAGACTCGCTCTCCCACCCCTCTTCGCCGGTGTCCCCGTTGGCTAGGCTATCCTCTGTGGCATTGACTGTTATAGGACTTTGCTTGTTTTGAATGGTAATAAATGTACTTGCACTTTGATCGCCTGCTACTTCCAAGTCTCCGCTAGCATCATGCAGCCATAGTTGCAGAGCTTCGTTTGATTCGCTAGATAGATCCCAGAGGGCGGAAATCTTGATGGTATGACTTGCACTAGATGCACAAGGATCACTCGGGCAAGTAAAGTATATCCTTCCTTCAGTAGCAGTTGAGGTGGCAGTTAGATCGTCTGCTGACACCCCCGAAGCAAGTACGGTTATGTCGGTATTTTTATCAGCAGACCCACTACCAGGCTGAGTATTAATTCCGAATACGCTGTACCCCACGGAACCGGCTTTGGAGGGAGTCGCTGTGATAGTGATGGTGATCGCCTCACCCTCGGTGATGGTAGCACTAGTGGTGCTGAGCGAAACTATGCCTTTGGTGGTCTGAGCGGCAGTAGTGTCAATTGAAAAGATTGCCAGCAAAAATCCCGCAAGCAAGCAAGTTGCTACAAGAAGCAAGTAGATATCTGCCGCCCGTCGGCAGGGCCTCACCCCCCCCCCCCCCCGGACGCGGCAAAGAAACGAGGTTTGCACCTCAAGACAGAGTTGCTATCTACTACCTGATCAGCAAACACCATCTACTCCGCCAGACAAAGAAAAAAACCAATTCTCACACTGACTAATCATTTCGAGTTTTATACACAATCAATACTCCAACTAAAAAATTGAAAACTAGAAGAAATATGCGTCTACAGTGAGTTATTCGAACATAAATACGCAAAACTTGTGTGTAAATACACATAATTTGAAAATAAACATAATCTGAAAAAAGTCTACTAGCTTCAACTCAATTATTCAAGAAAATAACTAACTTAATGTAATCAATGATTAGTATTGGTGCCTCTAATAATCTAAATAAAAAGCAAAAATGAACACTATATTTTTATATTTATTCAATAAATACATATATATGTGCAGAAATACGCATAGTTAATGCACAAACGAACGCAGTTTGAGAACCTGCGCGCAATTATGAAGGAGTAGGGGGGATTACGCGCGAAGAGTTGCGTTGTGAGTTATGGTTACGGCTTCTATACAAGCTTGACGAGCGCTAGCAACATCTGCGTCTGTCAGAGTGCGATCTGCAGCTTCAAACCGCAAAGCATATGCCAAGCTGCGATGGCTATCGCCTAACTTGTTGGAGCGGAACACATCAAACAGCATTACTGAGGTCAACGTCTCCCCAGCTGCTTGGGCGATGGTGGCGGCCACATCGCCAGCCTCTACCTCTTCTGGCACAATGAAGGCCAGATCTATATCGCTAGAGGGGAACCGACTCGGGGCCCGGTATGCAGACAAGCCACGATTACTGCCTAGCACTGCATCTAGACGTAGCTCTAGCCAAGCTACCGGCTCTGAGATCTCATAGGCGTTCAGAACATCGGGATCTACTTCTCCAAGCACACCTACTTTTGCGCCATCCACCAATATAGCGCCACTACGAGATGGGTGAAGACCAGCAGTTGGCTGGTTCTTGATCTTAGACAAGCGTAACGCTAGGTGCCGCTCTAGGCGTTGCCACAACAAAGCAGCATCGGGTGCCTCACTGCTGGCTAAAGCAACCGCTAGGTGCTCTTGTTCATCAGGCAGTGCATCGCCAGTGCCCGGATGCACCCGACCAATCTCAAAAAACCACAGACCAGTTCTGCGTCGCGCTGCGTTATAGGCCAATGCTTTTAGCAGACCAGGGCGAAGCGATGTTCGCATGATAGATTCTTCAGCAACCAGCGGGTTAGTTACAGTTATACCCGTCTCGCTCAAGCCCGCTCTTGCCAGATCTCCTGGGGCCAAAAATGGCAGTGGCATTGCCTCGGTTATGCCCATACCGCACAGCAAGGCCCGTAAACCACGGCGTGTGGCCTGAAGTTGAGTGAGCGCCCCAGCCTGCTCTGTAACCGCAACGGTACGCTCAATGCGCGAATAACCGTGCATTCGCCCGATTTCTTCAATCACGTCTATCTCGGTGGCCGAATCAGGTCGCCAAGAAGGAATGGTTACCTCCATGTGTTCTTGCTCGCTAGATACTTGGGCTTCAAAGCCGATCGGTGCTAGTAAATTAGCCATCCCGGTAGCGCTCAACTCGGTGCCCAAAACGGAGTTCACCCGCTCTAAGCGCACCCGCACCGGCATCGAAGCAGACTGAGCACCCACTTCATCCACGATTCCCTCTGCGGTGCTGCTGCCTAATATTGCTGCTAACTCGGCGAAGCGATCCAGGGCTAGCGGGATGATTTCAGGATCGGTTCCACGCTCAAATCGAGCGGATGCTTCGCTGCGTAAACCTAAACGTCTAGCAGTTTTGGTAATGGTCATAGGATCCCAACATGCACCTTCCAACAACACCGATGTGGTGCTAGCCGAAATCTCTGTGGAAGCACCCCCCATCACACCAGCTAAGCCCACTACCTCATCATTAATATTTACAATTACCCCATCTGCATTACTAAGGGTGCGCTTTGTGCCATCTAGGGTAACAAGCTGCTCGCCGTCTTTGGCCATACGCACACCTAAGTGGCCATCAGGCAACAAATCTAAGTCGTACGTATGGTTGGGTTGGCCCAACTCAAACATCACATAGTTGGAAATGTCCACCACAGCATTGATAGGCCGCTGCCCTAGAGCCAACAAACGATTAGCTAACCACCGCGGCGACGAGCCTTGTGGCGCGTTATCCAACACGCGCAACGCGAAGCGCCCACAAAAATCTGGCGCGTCGATTTGAACAGATGCCCGATGATGTGCAGGTACGCCGTGGTATTGCAGTTTGGGCTCTGGTAAAGCAAACGGCACACCCAAGCCAGCAGCAAGATCGCGGGCAACACCCACAATAGACATAGCATCAGGACGATTGGGGTTCACCTCTAAGTCAAACACCACATCGGGGTATATGCCTAAAGCCTCAGCTACAGGCACTCCTAGCGCAAGTTCATCATCCAAGATCATGATGCCAGCGTGATCTTGGCCCATATCTAACTCGGCGGCAGAACAAAGCATGCCGTTGCTCCACTGCCCACGCATCTTACGGCGAGCGATTTCCATGCCGTTTGACATCGTGGTTCCCACTGTTGCCAAGGGCACTTTGTTTCCAACCGCCATGTTGAAAGCCCCGCAGCACACTTGTAGAGCCTCGCCATTGCCGGGGTCTACATCGACTAACTGTATGCGGTCGGCATCGGGGTGGGTACGAGTTGCTAGCACCTCAGCCACTACCACACCCTCTAAACCCTGGCCAAGATGGGTTATTTCCTCGGTAGCTAGGCCCAAAGCAGACAAGGTTTCAGCTAGATATTCGGGCGTGCCAGCAATATCTGGGGCGAACTCCCGCAGCCAACTAAGTAGAACCTTCAAAACTGCTCCAAAAAGCGCACGTCGTTGCTCCACAAATCCCGCAGGTCGCCGATGCCGAAGCGGATCAAGGCTAAGCGATCGATGCCAAAACCGAAAGCAAACCCTTGCCACTGCTCAGGGTTGATGCCACAAGCAGACAACACGTTGGGGTGAACCATGCCACAACCACCTAACTCCAGCCATGTGCCATCTGGACGTTGAACATCAAACTCAGCAGACGGCTCGGTGAACGGGAAATAGGAAGGGCGCAGCCGGGAGGTAAAGCCCGGACCAAAGTAGGCCGAGGTAAATGCTTCAATGGTGCCAGCTAGATGACCCATAGAAGTACCTTTATCCACCACTAAACCCTCAATTTGATGAAAAACTGGCATGTGGGTTGCATCTGCGGTGTCTTGGCGAAAACAACGCCCGGGTGCCACCACATATATAGGAGGAGCTTGAGATTCCATCACCCTAGCTTGCACAGGTGAAGTATGCGTACGAAGCAATGTGCTAGCTGGCTCACCATAATCCACATATAAAGTGTCATACATATCGCGAGCAGGATGGCCTTCGGGGAAGTTTAATGCTCCGAAGTTATACCACTCACTTTCAATTTCAGGCCCTTCTGCTATTTTGTAGCCCATACCCACAAAAATGTCCTCTAGTTCCTGTTGGGTTTGGGTGATTACATGCAAATAGCCGTGCTTTGACTGTTGGGTAACCTCGGTTAAATCTAGACGTTCCGCGGCTAGCTTTTGTGTGCGGGCAGCCGCCGCAAGTTCGGCCTCTCGGGCAGAAAATAACTCCTCGATAACCTGCTTAGCCTCGTTCAGGGCTTGGCCTGCTTGGCGACGATCTTGAGGTGCCATTTGCGCTAGGGCTTTGCGGGCAGCCACCAAACCAGAGCGCTTACCCAGCATTACAGTGCGTGCAGCGCTTAGCTCTTCTAGGGTGATTGCAACAGCAACTTGTTGGCGGGCTTGTGCAACCAGCTCGTCTACAGACGACACAGAGGGCTCAGTCATCACGCCCCACTATTGCAACCTCGGCGAACATGTGCCGCATCGTTTTGCTCAGCGTTGTTTTACTCATCGTTGCTGCTGACCTGATTATCCTTGTCTTGTTGTACTTGTTTTACCTGTGAGCCCACTTGCCAGATTCCCTCAGTGTCTTGCAAGTTGGCCAAATAAATGGCTCGTGTAGCTAGCACCTCTCGCACTTCGTTGGCCATATCGTCGTAAAAGTACTCCCGATATGCCTTGTCGGTTACTGAGGATACAGCAAACTGCAACGCCGATAAAACAGCGATAAAGCCTGCTACCGCTAACAGCTCCCATGTAAACACCAGCTCCTGACCAAACAACCCAAAACGGGCCACAGGGTTAAGCGAATCGGTTGCAACCCATGACAAGATAGTGGCTTCTCGCACAGTTAGCAGGCCAAAAGCCACATAAAACACCCCAATGAACAGGCCCACCAACACAACCCGCACTGCTTGGGCCACAAACATCAACAGCGCCAAGTTGAGGCGATCCAAACGACCCAACGGTGGCACCCCGGCGATGACTGAATTGGCTGGTGGACTAACTGGAGCTAGTGGCGAATCACAGTTGTTGACCAAATCGCAAGCTTGTTGCCAACTGCTGAAGCGCGCCAAGCCCACTAACTCTGCTGGAATGCGAACCGCTACCGACCCCAAACTGATGCACCCCACCACGCCAACCACAATTACATAAAACGGCCAAGAAAAATCATGTGCTACTTGCCATACCTCAGCGTTTAGGAACAAAAAAGCGCTAAACAGCAACAATAAGGGCAAAATGCGCCCTAGCAGCCGACCGATGAGGGCAATTTGGTGAAACGAATAGCTTGCTGCCCAAACCATCATGGGCAAGAGCCCAAAGCTGACCACCAGATACGTAGCTAAAAGGATTCCCATATTCACAAGCGCCAAACCTGAGGCATCTCGCCAAGGATTTTCGGAAAACAACGCTGGCAACAGCGGAGGTACCAGCACAAAAACGGCTAGCTCAACTAAGCCAACTCTGTCGGGTATTTGGAAGAGCCGCCTGTGATTAAAGCGGTTCACCGCGGCCACCGCCACAAGCGCTATAGCTACCCCCGCACAAAATACACCAAACTGTGCCCAGCCTGAAAAACGATCCCCGAAAGAGCTGAACAACTCCAAAGCAAACACTGCTGACAAAAACGGCACAGCCCGAGTAAACACATCGGTGCTCGCTCGATAATCGTGGATTACGTGGGGGATGCCCCGTTTGATAAACCATCGCTCCACAGCCTCGCGTGACGAGGGATGCTCTAGTTGCGTTGGTCAGTCCCCTTCAACAAGGGTGGGAACCCCTACACCCGGGCCGTAGTAGATAAACAGGTTGGCGATAAGATCTTTGATTCCCTGTGACGTGCCGCCTTTGGCTATATCCACCGTGATGATGTTGCTGTTGACATGCACGGCATCGATATCGCCTCGGGCAAACAGTCGACGGGCTAGCTCGTCTGAAGGGCGCTCACCGGTAATATCTTGCCTAGCACGGTAATACTCATGGCCAGTGCCGGTAATGCTGCGGTTGATCTCGAAGCGGTAAACGCCCGGACGGCTCGTTTTATTTTCTACAACGGTTACCGGCTGTCCCATAAGCACCCCAAGCGTATCTGCTTGCAGCACCCCAACGGTGATTATGGAGCAAACAGATTCGAGGTCTAAGCGCTAGCGAACACCTTTATGTTGGTTGGATACAGAGTTAGTTAGGTGTGATGTGAGAAAATAGCGGCCATGCTTCCCCACCTAAGGCCCACAGGACGCTTGCTGCTTCGCTTGCTAACACTGCTGACAGTAGTAGCGGTTCTTATTTCGGGTTGCGTGAGTTCGGAAGACGACGTAGCTAGCACAAGCACCGCACCAACAACTCCATCTGCGGTATCTACACAACCACCCACCTCCTCCACTCCTACTTCCGCCCCCACTCCTACAGACACAAACCCTACTGCGGTTACCACTGCAACTCCCAGCGAGTCGTCTAGTCCTACCTCTACCGGCGCTTCAACCGCAACACCAGCGCCCACACCAACCCCAACCTCCACACTAACCCCAACCTCCACAGCAGCCCCAACCTCAAACTCGCAGCTGTCTTTGGCTGATCTGCTAACCCTGATTACTGTTGCAGCCGAGGTAACAGACGGATACGACCGTGACGATTGGAAACATTGGACAGACGCAGACCGCGACGGCCAAGACACCCGCCAAGAAGTGCTAGACGCAGAATCTCTTGCAGCCACAGTAGTAGCCAACAGACGCATCCGTCAGGGCCTTTGGCGCAGCCTTTATGATGGCCAACAAATCACAGATGCCGGGCAGCTAGACATAGACCATGTGGTTGCGTTGGGCGAAGCTCACGAATCGGGGGGTTGGGCATGGGATGCCAGCACCCGCGAACTCTATGCCAACGACCTCACAAACCCAGACCACCTAATTGCGGTGTCTAGGGGCACCAACCGCAGCAAGGGCAAGCGAGACCCCGCAGAATGGCTGCCACCCGATACCGCTTCATGGTGTCAATACTTAGCTTTATGGACCATCGTAAAGGTGCGTTGGGGGCTAACCATGGATCAAGCCGAGTACAACAGAATCCTCCAAGAGGCTAACTCCAGCTGCACTACCTTGAGAGTCGACCCAGCCAGAATCGAGCGCTGAGCGACAACAAATATCCAAATGATTATCGATTACGGCCAACGCGCAGGTGACCCCAGCCCAAATTGTCCATAAAGGCCCATGACCGACGGTGCAACGGTGTGGGCCCGTTGCTAGCTAGAGCAGCTCGATGTTTCGCACAAGGATAGCCCTTGTTGTTGCCAAAACGATACTCGGGGTATTCGTGGGCTACCGAGCGCATAAGCCGGTCTCTCGTAACCTTGGCCAAAACCGATGCCGCAGCTATCGACAAACAAGTGGCATCTCCCTTCACCAGCGTGCGGGCCTTGCCGTTACCAACAAAATCCCAACGACCATCTAACAGCACCACGCTGGGCTCTACTGCTAGGCCAGCCAAAGCCCGACTAGCAGCTAGCCGTTGTGCTTGTGACATGCCTAACTCATCGCATTCGGAATTGCTAGCATGACCAACAGCCCAAGCCACACACCACTGCGCAAGCGGTTGGTAGAGCTTCTCTCGTTGCAACTCGCTTAGCTGTTTGGAATCTCGTACCCCGTCTAGGGGGTGCTCTTGGGGAATAACAGCCACCACAAGAGTTAATGGTCCGGCCCAAGCACCCTTGCCCACTTCGTCCATTCCAGCCACAACCTCATGGCCCGCAGCCCACAGGCTGCGTTCGATTTCGGTGGTTGGTACTGCAGTGGTGGGCGCTGAGATAGCAGGAACTGCGGGGCGAACCATAATCTCCACAGTAGTCTCAAGGCTCACAAACAATGTGAAAGTAAGCTATTGATGCGCTCTGAGCAGGGCCTCCCCCTTAGCCGCAACGCTGCTCCAAGCATCGTCCAAAGATGGCGCACGCAGCACGGGCATCTGTTGTGTGGGTCGTAAACCCAACTCCCACAACAGTGCAGGACGAGCCCCATGCCAGCGAACCGCATAAGACAGCGGGCCGAACCGTGTGGGTAAACCATAGGCAGCCAAAGACCCGCCACGCCATTTTGGCCTAAACCCCGGCACCAACAACAGCTCGCTACCATGATCATCCACCAACTCAGCCCGCAACCCATCAGATGGCCCAGATAGCTCCGCCAACCCTAAACGCATCAAGTCGGCGGAGGCGGTGTTTTCTCCTGCGGCCACCAGCAGACGCTGCACCGCTTGTACTGGCACTGCGAGGTCTGCTCTAGCCGCTGCCTCCACCGCTTCAGCTACTGCTTCAACATAACGTTTGGCAACATTGCTATCGCCAGTTAGATCGTGATGAGCAGCAAACGCCACTAGCTGCTCCACAGGAGCCTGCGTTGTCCAGCGGACGGCAACTTCATCTAACACCAGTTCTGCATCGCTGTGGTAGCCGTGGTGGTCTAATCGCACAGCCAGCTTGGTCAGTTCGCAGACATCAGCTGTGTCCATGCGGCCAGTCAAACCCAACCAACGCCGTCGGTTTTGGATGATACGCCGGGCCAACCCCTCATCAGGAACCTCAATGCGCGCACCCCTATCTAAATGGGACTCCCAGCCACGTATTACAGCATCGGCATCAGGCAAATCGCAGGGCTTTGGAACCCTGCCGGAAACCAGCGCAGCGCTCACGGCCAGCTGAGCTGTGTGAGGCAGCGGCCAAACCAGCGCAACAACATCGCTGCCCGTTTTCCTGTTACGGGTGTTCTTGGTTTTACTAACAGCAGGTTTATTCACAGTATCTACCCAACCATGGGCTGGCACCTCTGCTTGCAACAGCGCCGCTACTTCGGCTTGGCCTACTGCCACCACCGCAGGCGAACGATCCCACGCCAGCACTGATGTACCGTCTAGCCAAACTCCTAGCTGATTGGCCACGATCTTTGCGTTCGCAGTTTCTAGCACCATTGCAAACGCGAAAGCAGTGGCGGTTTCGTTGGATATCTCCACAACAGCCACTGCTGGGACATCCACAGCGGCCCTCAAAGCAGACGCTGGAGCGGCCGCTGACGCAGCGCTGCCACCAGCGGCCACGGCCCACACCCGATGCGCTGCATCCCCGTTAAGCACCCGCATACGGGTTTCAACTACAGCACCAGTTTCATGCTGTACTTGGCGAACTCCCGCTTCGGTTGATGCTTTATGCCAACGCTCTGCGGAGCGCACCCACCAGTCCAGCTTCCACCCCGCCCTAGCAGCGGTGAGCCCGCCTCGTTCATCCACCTCGCCGCAGCCGGTGGCTCCCAGAACATCCAAAAACGTACTCAACGCTTTAGGGCCTTATGTGCTTGGTGTGCTTGCTGGCGCTTGTTCATGAGCCGACGCTGATTTGCTAGCTGGTGCGTTTGTTCATTTGCTGCGTTTAACAAACCGCCACGCCCGCCGCAGACGCGACCTGTGTTGTTTGAACAGTTCGGGTTCAGGACGAGCTTGGCGACCCATCAACGCCATCATGGCCTCTTCTGCCGTGCAATTACCTTTGAGAACCGCATCCACCGCAGCACTAAGGGGCATCTCCACACCGTTCAAATCTGCCAACTCCACCACAATCTGTGCGGTGTGTACACCCTCGGCTGTCTGATCCATCTCGGCAAGAATTGCCTTCAATCTCCGGCCTTGGCCAAGCTCATAACCAACATGGCGATTGCGGCTAAGCGGGCTCATGCAGGTAGCTAACAGGTCGCCCATGCCCGCTAAGCCCGAAAAGGTGTCTGAACGTCCTCCCATAGCAGTTCCAAGACGCGCAATCTCGGCCAAACCCCTAGTAATAACCGCAGCACGGGTATTGTCGCCCGCGCCCAGCCCGTCTACCATGCCCGATGCCAAAGCGATCACGTTCTTGAGGGTGCCGCCTAGCTCACACCCGATTACATCATCGTTGGTATACACCCGAAACAACTCAGTAGTGAGCACAGCTTGTAATGCGCTTGCCACCGTTTCATCGGACATAGCAATAACCGAGGTGGCTGCATGGCCAGCAATTATCTCCTGTGCCAAGTTTGGGCCCGTAAGCGCACCAGCAGGGTGAGCCGATGCCACCTGATTAATAATCTCGGTCATACGCAAACGAGTGCCTTGCTCCAGACCTTTTGTGAGGCTAAGCACAGGCACCCAGGGTTGCAGTTGCGGGGCTACCTGTTGAATAACCATGCGAAACGATGCAGCTGGTACCGCCATCACAACCACCTCAGCCTCACCTACCGCCTCGGTTAGCTCAGTAGTAGCCCGCAAGCGCGGATGCAACTCAAAACCCTGTAGATAACGAGGATTGGCATGGGTACTGTTGACAGCATTGGCTATCTCAGGGCTGCGACACCAAAGCATTGTGGGCTCATTGTGAGCTGCTAAGTGAGCCACAGTGGTGCCCCAAGACCCCCCACCAACAACCAACACCCGATTTGCCATAGCCTTAAACCGTAGACCAATTTGCCACACATTTGCCCTATAGAAGGCCAGAAGCAGAGCCCAATGAAGAACTTTGCCTAGAGTGTTGCGGGTGAGCGCTCCTATACAGGTAGCCGTGTTAATTCCAGTAAAGGCCTTTGGCGAAGCCAAGAACCGTCTAGCACCGAGCCTTGATGCTACAGAGCGGGCCAAGCTGGCGCGTACGATGGCTGCCCACGTTGTGTCGTGCGCTAAACCTTTGCCTGTGGCCATTGTGTGCGACGATCCTGAGGTGCGAGAATGGGGTTTGGAGGCTGGAGCCGAGGTGATCTGGTGCCCCGGCACAGGACTGAACGGGGCTGTACGCAGTGGGGTGGATCATCTACGGGATGCTGGCATTGCACAGGCCATTGTGTCTCATGGCGACCTTCCCTTAGCGGGCCCGCTAGCGCCTTTGGGGGATTGGCCCGGCATCACCTTGGTACCCGATCACCGTAACGACGGTACCAACGTGATCGCCTTGCCTTGCTCTAACAATTTCCAGTTCAGCTACGGACACGGCTCCTTTCGCCGTCACCTAGCCGAAGCTCAGCAATCTAGGTGCAGTTTGCGAGTGCTCCGAGACCTATCATTCGGCCTCGACATAGACATCCCCGCAGATCTTGCCAAGCTAGCCAAAACCGAAAACCACACAGATGAGCACTAGCAGCCACGCACCTATCGGCACCGGGCATATCAACCATGGCGATATGAACCGCGGCCACATCACATCGCACAACTTGCCCATACCCCAACGCGCGCTAGCAATAGGCGCTCACCCCGATGACGTTGAGCTAAACGCTGGCGCAACGCTGGCAAAATGGGCTGCGGGGGGCTGTGAGGTGAGTATTTTGGTATGCACTGATGGCTCCAAAGGCACCTGGGATCCCCATGCCAACCTGACCGAGTTAATAGCTACACGTCAAGCAGAACAACACGAATCAGCCCGGCGGTTGGGGGCGGTGGGCGATATCGTGTTTTTGGGCCACGTTGACGGCGAGCTGGATTCAGACACACAAGCCCGCACGCAAGTTGCAACCAACATCCGCAAGCTCACACCAGACGTAATTTTGGGCCACGACCCGTGGAAACGCTGGCGACTGCACCCCGATCACCGCAATGCCGGTTGGCTCACAACCGATGGCATCGTAGCGGCGCGCGACCCGCACTTTTTACCAGAACTAGATTTGACACCGCATCGCCCCACAACCCTGCTGTTGTTTGAGGCAGACGAACCCGACCATGCCGAAGACACCGCCGGTTACGAAGCAACCAAAACGAACGCCCTGCAAGCCTTCGTGAGCCAATACGAAACCACATTTAACCTACCCCTAGTGCCCACCGAGCCCCACCTAGCTGAGTTTCACCAACGAATCGCCAACCAACTAACCCAAAAAGGAGCTCAGGCGAGCCTCAGCTCAGCTGAGCTGTTCAAGCGTATCGACAACCTCTAATGTGTCGACAGATAGCTAGTTACAGAAAGCTAACGTGTTGACAACCTCTCACGAAGGCGGCGAAATGCCCATGTCGTCTAAACGGCGCTCCAACAAAGCCATGAGCCCACCGAAACCGGATATCTTACGCAAGCGGCGATCCAAGTAAATGCCCACAGCTACCAGCGTGAGTACGGATAAACCCCAGTTCACACCCAAGCGAATGGCCACGAACTCATTGGTGGATGCGTTTTGCAACAGCCAGGTATCAAAACCCACGCTCACGCTTACCACTACCGCTACCACCACGGTTATTCGTCTAGTGGTGGATCGATACAGCTGATGGCCCACTATTGCTGCATCTAGGTGAATAATGTAGGGAAGCACATAGCCAACAACATTGCGGTGCAAGCCCGCAGATACCAACAACGCCAAAGCCGCTAGAGCCTTAACGCCAATACCAATGCCAAAGTACACCTCTTCGCTGTCAAAGATGATGCCCACGATGCCTCGTACCACCAGATAAGCCACCACAAGCGGCATCACCCTTCCCAAAGGCAGCCCGCGGCGGTAGCGACTCACCTGTGCCTTGATTGCCCACAAGGTCATGGCCACAATGGCCCACAACAAGCCAACGAAGTTGTTGAACACCAAAAACAACACGATGGGCATGTACTGATCGAACAAATCAGCCCTTGTGGGCGTGGTGGGCACCGGCGGTTGGTTAGAAGGGGGTTGCCTAGAGGCTCTGTCGTTCATTTGAAACTTCTGGAAGCGTAAAGCAGGCTTACACGTATATGTACGTATATACAGTCTATATAGTCTGCGTATAGGGCCTAGCGAGATAGGGCGAACCAAGATTGGGCTGCTGTCGCATCGCCAAAAGTTTGTATATCGGGGCTGTCTAGGCCGATGCGCTCCCATGACAACAACAACAGGTGAGCAGCGCTAGCTCGCACCGCAGCATCCCCCTTGGCATGCTCGTGAGTTACTTTTATGCTGTCGCCGTGAGCCACAATAAGCCACTCACCGTCCCCATCGGTGCGATGCAGGTGCAAGCTAGATGTGGGTAGCTCGGCGCGCCAGTTGGTTGTGGTGAACGGCAGCACCACCTCATAAAGCTCGCTCACCCCATCGCAGGCAAGGTCGGCATCGATTGTGCTGGGCTGACCTACGGCAGCCTCTGCATCCCAGCGATGCACGGTGGTCTCGTGGGCCATGCGGCGGATGTAAAACTCCATGGTGGGTTGACCTGCCCAATTCCACACCGGCTCATCCGGGTTGGCAGCATCCAACGCGTCTTGCACCAAACGGTGGCTCTCGATGAACCAATCCAGCAGGCCATCGCCCTGCGGGGCACGAGGAATCTCCTCTGCTGGGATCATCTGAGTGGCTTTCTCGCTCACATGACGGGCCACCGAACGGTACACCCTGCTGACATGAGCTATAAGTCTCTCTAGGGTCCAGCCCGGACAAGAAGGCACCTCAGCCTGTAAGTTTTCTCGACCTGCTTCGGCTATGGCCTCACCCCCAACTTTTAGGGCATTTTGGTAGGTTGCGCGCTGAAGATTCATACCATGACGGTAGCAAGCCTGCTGTGGACTGCTACTAGCAGGGCTAAGTTTGCTAAAAACAAGGGATGATTGAAGCCCATTGGGATCTAGACACCCTCCGCTTGTTTCTCCACACCTTAGGCGCAGCAGTGTGGGTTGGTGGCCAGGTGGTAATAGCAGCCGTGATACCGGCAATACGCAAGGTTGGAGCCGAGGCTACCCAAATTGCGGCTCAGCAGTTCGCCAAGGTGGCATGGCCATTTTTTGCGTTGGCTGTGCTAACAGGGTTTTGGAACCTGCTAGATGTGGAGTTTGAGGATGCAGCCAACAGCTATCACATAACCCTCACCATCAAGGTGGTGCTAGTGATTGCCAGCGGCGTGGCTGCTTGGCTTCACACCAAAGCCACCCAAAAGCGCAACATCGCTATGTTGGGTTCAATATCTGGCACTACCGCTATCGGAGCGCTGCTAGCAGGCATAGCCCTCTAAGCCACAGCAACCCACGCCGACAACCACCCGCCGCAACGCGAGACAGCCCCGACAAGATGTCGAGGCCGTCGGGCCGGGGCTACTCACCCCGGCGGGGTTTTCCCAATCTTATCCGATAAAAACGGCATCCAAAAGCTGCACGCCAAGCAACCTGTATTGAAGCTTTGCAGGCACGGGGTGGCATCGAGATTGATTTTGGACACTTTCTCTCCAAAAATATGAAATGCCCCGCATGTAGCCACCCATGGACCAAACATGAAGAGAAGAAAACAACAATCCCGTAATTTCACCTGCGTAACCTCAATTTGCCTTGGGCGTGGCTTTTAGGGAGTGGTGAAGATTTCTGGGAGAGTGAAGTCGAAACCGATCTCAAATGCAGCCCTAGAGCCAAACAAAGAATCCATTGCAGTGCTGGTTATATCATAGGCTAAGCGAATATCTGCCAAAGCCTCGTTACCTACTCCCGCGCGAGCTTCTATAAGTGCATCGGCTGCTACAGCTCGGATTTCTACCAACAACTTGTCTACCTCATCACAAGCACTTTGCGCGCGGCGACGAAACTCTTTGGCTTCAATGACAACATCTCGGGCAGCGTCATATATACCAGTTGGAGTGCTGTCTTCTCCAAAAGAATATGCCAATGCCGAAGCCTCATGAAGTCCTTTTCCCTGTAATTCTTGAGCAGTCTTAATCTCAAACACAGTGGATGTGGCAGCGGCTAAGTTTATACGAGCCTCGGCCAATGCCCCCCATAACTCATTAGACACCTCAGCGTTATAGGCAGTTCTACCTAAAGCTAGCGAGGTTATTGCCGACCGCAAGCTACCAATAGAAGCCGAGGCTATATCATCTGTGAGCGCTGCTTTGAGATCAGCTGCAAGCGCTGTGTGTGAAGCAGCACTGAACTCCTCTAGATAATCGGCGCGGGCGTTGGATAGGGTTATCAGCGCTGCATCTACTTCCCGGTAGGCCCGCCGTGCATCTTTTAGCACCGACAAAGTTTGCGCCAACTTCACATAGCTGGTCTCGACATCACCATCTATTGCGGCCTCTTTGCGATCTTCACCCAAAGTAACCAAAGCATCGGCCATGTGATCGGTGAAGTCTCCTAACCCATGACTGCTGTGTGATGAAGTGTGTGATGGAGGCTCTGGTTCTGTTGGCGCACTATCGCTTGCCTGCTTATCTGGAGTAATCGCTGGCGACTGTGTAGACGCGGGTTCGGTAGCAGTAGCGGGTGCGAGCGCGGGTTCAGTCATAGTTTCAGCAAAAGCAGCCCTCACCTCACCAAGCGTGTTGTTAGCGGCATCGGCATAAGAAGACACCAACCCTTTAGCACGCAACGCTTCAGCCATGGCCGTCAACGCAACCCGCTCGGCATCGTGAGCCGTTGCATCGGCCTCGTCGTCCCATCCCGCGATGCCAGCAAAAAAGCCAGCCCGCTGTGCGGCATCAGCAGCCTCACCAATCTGAGCGCAGGCACCGCGCAGAGCCTCCACCGCTGCGGCATAAAACCCCGAATCGGCAATCACATCCTTACCAGAAAGCTTGGTATCTAGAAACTCATTAAAATCTGACATCACTTACACGCTAGTTGGCACGCTGGTTGGGTAAGAATAGATACATGAATGATGCTCTAGCCCCAGAAGAAATTGCTCGCAAGATCAAGCGAACCGGAATAGGCAAGGCCAAGTTTGACCTCATCCAAACCTCCATCCTCGGCATCATGGCCGGAGCTTTCATCGGCTTAGGTGGCATCTTTGCACTCACCGTAGCAGTGAACCCCGATTTAGGCACCGGCCCCGCACGACTGCTCGTGGGACTGGCTTTTTCGCTAGGGCTCTTGTTGGTGGTAGTAACTGGCTCTGAGCTGTTCACCGGTAACAACCTAATGGTTGCCAGCTTCTTTAGTCGCCGCATAAGCGGACGCGAGCTAACCCGCAACTGGAGCTTGGCTTTTGCGGCCAACCTGATCGGTGCCCTGATTGTGGTGTTCTTGTTGTACCTGAGCCGCTGGTGGGCACAGGGCGACTACAGCTTCTCAGCTCGCACCATTCAAGTAGCCAACGACAAAGTAAACCTAGCTTTCGGCACGGCGTTTGTGCGAGGACTATTAGCCAACATTTTGGTTTGCTTGGCGGTGTGGCTAGCCGTTGCAGGACGATCGTTGATGGACAAGATGATCGGCATCATCTTACCTATCACTGCTTTTGTGGCCGCTGGTTTCGAACACAGCATAGCCAACATGTTCTTTTTGCCTTTGGGATGGCTAGTGTCGACAGATTCCAGCGCACTAGCCGCAGCTGGCCTCTCGGCTGGCGATGTGAGCCGCCTCAACCTAGCTTGGATATCGCACAACCTTTTGGCCGTAACCTTGGGCAACATCGTTGGCGGAGCCCTAGTAGGGCTGGCCAACTGGACTGTGTACCTGAGACGGCAGTAGCACTACAGGGCTGTTAACAGACCTACTGGTAACAGACCTATTGGCCTATATACCTGAGAGGACAACAGGGCTGTCGGACAACATGTAATTTGGCAAGCAGGCAGCAGGCAAGGCTGTTTGTTAGCGTCAAGTGTGTGAATCCGAAAACAGGGCGGCTAACAGCCTACAGCCACGGCGCTGGTTGAGCAGGCAAGCTCGGGCCAGCCGAGTTGGCGCAGGTTCTGCGCTCTATGCCATCTCAAACCCACAACAACTTGATTGTGGGCACACAAACCGGTGACGATGCCGCAGTTTGGCGGCTAGACCCCACCGATGACACGCGCCTACTCATCTCCACAGCAGACTTTTTTACACCAGTGGTGGACGACCCCCACACTTGGGGACGCATAGCGGCCACCAACGCAGTGTCCGACGTTTATGCCATGGGCGGCCGCCCTTTGTTTGGGCTGAACCTTGTGGCTTGGCCGCAAGACAAACTGTCGTTAGATCTGCTCAGCGAAGTGCTAGCAGGTGGTGCCATAGCAGCCGAAGAAGGCGGTTGGGCCATAGCAGGGGGCCACACCATAGATGGCCCAGAACCGCTGTACGGTCAGGCCATTACAGGAATAGCCAACCGGTCACAGATACTCACCAACAGCGGCGGTGAACCGTCACAGGCGCTGGTTCTTACCAAGCCCCTAGGCACGGGGCTGGTGGCCACAGCCATCAAGCGCAACCCGCCTGAGGCCATTGAACCCGGCGGCCCGCTAGCGGCTAGTTACACAGCAGCGGTAACAGAGATGACCCGGCTCAACCAGCAAGCCGCTGCTGTGGCGCTTGCAGCAGGGGCAACCGCCGCCACCGACATAACTGGCTTTGGGCTCTTAGGCCATCTGCATCGATTGGCTGAAGCCAGTTCTGTATCTGCGGTAATCCACAGCACCCAAGTACCCACCTTAGCGGGTGCGTGGGAGTTGCTGGATGAAGGATTTGTGCCAGGAGGTTCGGCTCGCAACCTAGCCCACGTGCGCCCCCATATCAGCAGCAGCGCTATAGATGAGCGGATGCTAACCATGTTGGCCGATGCCCAAACATCTGGAGGGCTGCTGTTTTGCTGCTCGCCTGCTGCGGCCACAGAAGCCGTAGCCAATTTGCAGGCTGAAGGGCACACCGCTGCGGTTGTTGGGGAGCTAATCGCTCCTAGCCCCGAAGCTCACAGCGCCCAGCTAATAATTGATTAGCTAATAACTGTCTACCAATCAGAACCAACAACGTCATCAATAACTGGCGAACACAACCCTTCAATCACACACCCGATTCCTAAACAGCAGGCTCGGTGCGGGTTGGTAAGCCGTGTAGATGGGAAAAGTCGTTGTAGCGCACCAACCTCCACAACCCCGGTCGATCTGTGGTTGAAAACTCCGTGATGGAAGTGTTGAGCGTCCACAGCACAAAAGGCGCTGAAGGTGCTAGCCCCAACAAAACCCTAAAGGCCACGTCGATCACCCCGCCATGGCACACCAACATCATCGTGGCACCGGGGTTAGCTTCCACTAGCTCATAAATGGCCTTGCCGGTGCGATGGAAAAAATCCGACTGGCTTTCCGCACCCGGAGCTAACGGAATGTGCGGATGATGATCCCGTTCCCACTCAAACTGGTCGGAGAAATCCCTGAAGGCCACCCCGTCGGCCATACCGGGACGACGCTCTACCAAATCAAGATGAGTTTGCACATCCAATCCTCCCAAAGGCTCAGCCAACAACTCTGCAGTTTCAAAAGCCCTCGGCAAGGTGCTAGACCACAAAGCATCCACCTTGGGCTCATTGCCTTGCGCCCAGCGCTGCCCCAGCGCTGCCGCCTGCTGTAGACCCAAGTCTGATAAACCGGTGCAAGCCTTGTCTCCACCGATAACCTGCCTAACGGTTACCTCGGATTCTCCATGGCGCACAAACAACAAGCGGGTAGAAGATTGCTTACTCATCTAGGCCCAATATTGCCACGCCGCAGGCGCATTGCAGCATCTGTGGCACCAGCGCGCTGCAATAAGGCACAATTTCTAGCCATGACCCCACCGATTCGCCCACCACATAGCCCCCAACATGGCGCTTGTGTGTTGCTAGAAACAGCACAATGATCTGGACTGGCATCTGGGCCGGGTTGCTTCTCTTGGCGGCTTACGGGGTTGGTGCTATGCCCTTTTCAAACTGGGTGGCCGAAGCACTCGCCAAAACCGACCTTCGCCAACTGGAAGGCGGCACCGTGTCGGGTACAGGGCTGTACCGTGTAGCTGGCTTTTTCCCGCTAGCGGTGGGCGGGCTGTTGGACGTGGGCAAAGGAACGCTCGGGCCCTTACTAGCAGACACGGTTTGGGCCGAAGATCGCTGGCTGTTGGTGGCCTTCGCTGGTGCCGCAGCAGTGGCGGGGCACAACTGGTCGGTGTTGTTGTGGGGTGCGGGCGGACGAGGCATCTCGCCTGCGCTGGGAGCGTTTAGCATTATCGCCTGGCCAGCCTCTTTGTACTTGTTGGGCGCACTAGCATTGGGCCGCCTTGTGCATCACACCGGTCTGGTGGTGTTTGTTGCGCTCCCCACGCTGCCGCTTTTTCTTTTATGGATAGACAGCGCCCAAGCCACTATCGCCGCCGCACTTATAGTCTTACCCATGTTCGCCAAAAGGGTGCTAGGCAATACACCCCTGCCCGCGCAAAACCGTTTACGGGCTGCGGCCCACCGGCTAGTGTTTGACAACGACCACTGGCCCGTACAACCCTCACCTGAGCATTGAGCCTCCGCCACCAAGTTGACTTTCGGCGACTCCTGATTGGCCAGGGTTCCTCGGCTTTGGGCGATTGGATGGGCACCTTTGCTTTGATGGCGCTGGTGGATCACCTGAGCGACTCAGCTACCGCAGTGGGGGGCATCTTAGCCTTTAGGCTCATCCCTGCGGCTGTGGGAGGCACGCTGGCCGCCAAGCTTGTACACAAATGGGACCGTCGCCGCACCATGATCATCATGGACTTGTTGCGTGCGGCCATGATTGCAGCCGTACCCTTTGTGCAAGAGCTTTGGTGGGTGTACCTGTGGGCGCTGGCGATAGAGGCCCCTAGCGTGGTGTTCTTGGCATCTAGAGATTCGGCTATCCCCGAGTTGGTAGACGAGACCGACCTGCCACTGGCCAACGCTGCCATGATGGGCTCGTCTTATGGCAACATCCCCATCGGGGCGGGGCTTTTTGCCATGTTTGCTGCTCTACCCTTGGATGGCGGCTGGCTCGGGGCGCACCCTTATGCGCTGGTTTTTTTCATCGATGGGCTCACGTTTGTGCTGTCGGCCTACTTCATCGCCCGCATTGCCACCCTCAAGCCTGTGTCCCAGCAAAGCAGCGCTCACCAAAGCCCAGCAGAAGCAACACCCGCCGAGGCAACGTCCGGCGAGGCAACTGTTGGAACCCGTGGCTTGCGCGATGCTTGGGCTATTCCGTTAGTGCGCCGGGTACTTCCCGCCACCGCAGCCGCAGCCGTGGGGCTTGGGGCGCTTTTCTCTTTGGGGATCAAACTGGTGCGCGAAGAACTAGGTGCCTCCGACACACAGTACGGCATCTTGATAGTGCTGTTTGGGGTGGGAGCGGGTGCTGGCTTGGCCCTAGCCCATCGTTCTCGCCACCTAGACCTGTTGGTGCTTACCCGCCGCGGGGCCATAGCCATGGGAGCGCTTGTGGCTCTGATGAGTCAAAGCCCAACCATTTGGCTGGCGTTTTTAGGAGCTGTTGGCTTTGGCGCTGGAGCAACCGTGGCGCTTACCTCGGGGATCAGCGCACTGCAATCTCGTATTCTGCTTGAACAAGAGCGGGTGCTGGCGTTTTCGGCCTTTCATGTGGTGATTCGCATTGGTTTAGGCATCGCCGCTCTTGGGGCCGGAGCGGTGGGCGATGGTCTGAACGAAGCTGGATTGGCTGGCAGCAGGTTAGTACTTTTGGCATCGGGCTTGGTGGTGCTGGCTTCGGCAGCAACGGTGCGCCCGGTGCTTGACGCAGAACAAGCTAGATGACGGTTGGCATCGTTACCGATAGCACCGCAGCGCTTCCCACCGAGGTTCAAAAAAGGTGGGACATAGCCGTGGTGCCGCTCAGCCTCACGGTGGATGGTCGCACCGTGCAAGAAGGTGAGTTGGCCACGTCTGAAATCTTGGCCGCCAAAACCTATTCCTCGGCTAGCCCCTCTCCGGGTGCGTTTGCCCAAGCCATCGCTGCCCAAGATCAAGGCCAGGGAGTGATTGTGTTGACGGTGGCGGCCACCTTGAGTAGCACCTATCAGGCAGCTAGCTTGGCTGCTCAACAAGCCACATGCCCCACACAGATAGTCGACAGCCGCACAGCCGCAGGCGGGCTCGCTCTAGTGGCAATAGCAGCTGCTCGAGCTAGCCACGCTGGAGCTAACCTCACCGATGTGGCAGCCGCAGCCACACATGTGACCCAAAGAATTAGGCTGCTCGGTGCTCTGGGCAACTTGGATCAGCTCATCCGTAGCGGCCGTGTGCCAGAGCTAGCAGGGCGTACTGGCAATCGTTTGGGCGTGCGACCGCTGTTCCAAATTCGCCACGGTGCTATCGCCAAGATGCGCCCAGCACTTAGCGATCACGCAGCCACCCAGCGCCTCCTAGCTCTTTGGCGGCGCACCCTACCCCACAATTATGCCCAAACTCAGCCTGCTGAACCCGATGCATCGCAGTCTCGCTCGCATACAAGCCCCCATGTCAACTCGCACACAAGCCCCCACGTCCAGCAGCCTCAGCAACCCCAGTTGTACCTAGTGAGCCTGCACGCTGAGGCACCCCAGCACGCACAGGCCCTGCTAGATGCGGTAACTGTCGAGGTGCCCCCAGCCGAGAGCTTCATCAGCGGCTTTGGTCAGGCCATGATGATCAACTCTGGCATCGGCGTGCGTGGCCTTGCTTGGTATTGGGATTAGCGAGCGTAAACCTCTGCTGCGCCCTCGCCAGCGGGAGTTCGGGTGAGTATTTCTGCCCCACTACCTGCAGCACCCTGGTCGGCATATACACATAACAGCGTGTGCTCAAACTGAGCGCTACGACGCTGATCGGTGGTTACAGCAGTCCACTCGTCGTCCCACAAGTACATATCTGGGGTGCCCAACGTAAGCATGGGTTCGATGGTGAAGGTCATCGCGTCGGCCAGCAATGTGGCATGGCGGCGGTCGTAGTAGTGAGGTATTTGCAGGCTGCTATGGAATTCGGTGCCCACGCCATGACCGATGAAATCCCGTACCACGCCTAGTTGATGGGCCTGAGCATGACGCTCAATAGCTCGTCCGATGGCATGCACTGGGGCCCCGGGGCGCACCGCTTGGATGCCAGCGTACATAGCGTTGCGGGTCTCGCGCACCAACATCTGGGAGTGTTCGTCTACCTCACCCACCTCAAAGGTAACCGAAGTATCGCCATGAACCCCATCGATGTACACGGTGACATCTATGTTGATGATGTCGCCATCGGCCAGCGGGCGACTGTCGGGTATACCGTGACAGATCACCTCGTTTACCGATGTGCAAACCGACTTGGGAAAGCCGCGGTAGTTCAAGGGGCTGGGATAGGCCCCCCGACGTACGATCTTCTCATGCACACGGGCATCAATTTGGTCGGTGTGTATGCCTGGTTTCACCAGCTTTCCCGCAAACAAAAGCACCTCTGCAGCTAGCTGCCCGGCCCGGCGCATTGCAACCACCTCATCGGGGGTTCGCACTGGTGCCGATATAGGAGGCCCTGGATCGCCCGTTCGGGCATACACAGGGCGCTGAATGTGACGCGGCACAACACGGCGCGGCCCCACAAGCCCTGGCCGCACTGGAGGTTCCGACACGGGCACCCCTTCCAACAGAGCACCCCTAGAGCGCTTTCGCTTTGCCACAGAATGCCTAGTTTAGTGAACCTGAGCGTTACCACTAGTAGTGTGTGCAGTCGCTTATGGCGCTAACGGCGCACAGGTGGGCTTCAGTGGCGCTCCGAGGATGGCTTCGACCATGCCGGGGGGCGCTTTGCTAAAAAGGCATCCATGCCTTCTTGGG
The DNA here is from genome assembly GCA_026709025.1 of bacterium. Lineage (GTDB taxonomy): Bacteria > Actinomycetota > Acidimicrobiia > Acidimicrobiales > Bin134 > Poriferisocius. The sequence continues at coordinate 60,289 of JAPOTT010000009.1, read as the reverse complement.
CATCATCGCTAGCGGCATTTGCGGCCATCACCGCACCGGTTAGCTCATACGCCTCAGGCTCGCCACAATCTAATTGACGATAAAACGCCTGCTTGCCCCTTGCGATTGTGTCGCTGCTAAAACAGGTGATCTTGGCAGTTAGCTCATCGGTGGCGCTACGCAGTTCTTGCGGTTCCACCACACGGTTCACCAAACCCCACTCAGCCGCAGTTGTGGCGCTGATGGCCTCACCAGTTAGCAGCATCTGCATGGCCCGTTTGCGGCCTACTGCTCTAGATATGGGCACCATCGGGGTTGAACAGAACAAACCAATACGAACTCCCGGCGTAGCAAAGGTTGCTTGTGCAGATGCCACAGCCAGATCGCATGCCGCCACAAGCTGACATCCAGCGGCTGTGGCCACACCGGCCACCTCCGCAATTACCGGTTGTGGCACGTTGTGGATGGTCTGCATCAACTCTGTGCAGGCCCCAAACAGTTGGGTATAAAAGCCTGCACTGCGGTCTACCATTTCAGCCAGATCATGCCCCGCAGAAAAAGCAGACCCCTCAGAGGCAATCACAATCGCTCCAACATTTTGGTTGTTGCCCAGTTCCCGCAACGCTGCAGTTAGCTCTTGCATCACCTGCAGGCTCAGCGCGTTACGCCGCTTCGGATTAGCCAAAATAATGCGAGCCACCGGCTCATAAATCTCAACAAAAAACACCTCCCAAACCTACCGCTCTCTCCCCGCGGCACTTAGCTGACGGGGATGCTGGAACGCCACCTTGTCGCTGGTAGTGCCACTCGCACAGTACTTCACACCTGTGACAGTATCGCCCTAGCCGCCCCGCCTAGTGGATACCCCACCACCCACACGCACCACCCATCTCACCGATACCCTGCGGCCTCTCCTGTAGGGTAGGAGTTTCTATGGGCATCAGAGCGATCGTCTGCTGTGTGGTGGCAGCAGGTTTGATAATGGTTGGCCTCGGCTTGGCGGGCATTTTGGCTGCTTGGGGATTTGATTGGGTCACCATCACCTCCGAAGCCCCGGCCATCCAAGCCACCACCGCGCCCACCTCGTCACCAAATGCCGAACCCAACCTCAGCCTCACCCCGTTTGATACCAACACCGATGGGGTCACACTCACAACCGATGAGCGCTACCCGCCCAACTCAGTTTGGACTGTGTTTGATGTGCCCGCTGCGCTGAACGTGCGGGCCGGGCCGGGAACTAACCATCAGATTGTGGGTACAGCCGAGTTGGATTCCACAGTCACGCTCACCGGCCAAGTATCTGAATCCTCAACCAGCGGTACTTGGGTGCAAGCCCAAACACCCACCATCACCGGCTGGGTGTTTGCTGGCTACTTAACCCCTGTTCCACCTAACCCGCAGTAACCTCCCGGCACCTTGGCCAAGTACTGCTGGTGGTACTCCTCGGCGTAATAGAACTCCGGAGCGGCCATTATCTCGGTTGTAATGTCTCCATAACCAGCCGCGCGGAGCCGAACCCCGTAATCCTCCCGAGACTGCTCAGCTACAACTAGCTGGGCATCTTCAAAACAGTAGATACCCGAGCGATACTGAGTGCCAACATCGTTGCCTTGGCGCATGCCCTGTGTTGGGTTGTGATTCTGCCAAAACACTGCCAACATCTCTTCATAACTGCTGACATCAGGGTCGAACACAACCAAAACCGCCTCTGTATGACCAGTGAGGCCCGAACACACCTCCTCATAGGTGGGATTGGGCGTAAACCCTGCAACATAGCCCACCGCAGTGGTGAACACCCCCGGAGCTTGCCAATACACCCGCTCAGCACCCCAAAAACAGCCCATCGCTACCATGATCTGCTCGATGTTGGCTGGAAACGGCGGCTTTAGGCGATTACCAGTAACAAAATGCGCCTCCGGCACAACCATCTCGCTATCACGGCCAACTAACGCATCTTCGGCAGCAACCATGGCAGTCTTTTTGCTTCCAAACAATCCCATCACCTAATCCTAACCAAATACGCCCCCACACAAGCGGCCAACAAGCAGCCCGATGGAGCGGTTACCGCTACGGGTGAGAATTGACTAGGCTCTAACCCACAGCGCTTGGCGCACAACATAGGCAAAATCCAGGGGGAAAGCAATGGCTTTTGCAACCAACAAGATACGCAACGTGGCATTGGTGGGCTCACAAGGGTCTGGCAAGACCACCCTAGCTGAGGCCATGCTGTATCGAGCCGGGGTGATCGACCGCACCGGCAGCGTGGAAGATGGCACATCCATCTGCGATTTCACACCCGAGGAAAAGGCAGCCCATCACAGTCAATCCCTAGCCCTAGCCAACTTTGAGTGGCAAGGCCACAAGATCAACCTCCTAGACACCCCTGGTGCCCCCGACTACGCAGGCGACCTCCACGCAGCCCTACAAGTGGCCGACCTTTTGGTGTTTGTTATTGATGCATCTAGTGGAGTAGACCATCGCGCCACAGCCATTTGGCATCAGGCCGCCGATGCTGGACTGCCCCGCATCGTATTCATCAACAAGCTGGATCGCGAACACGCTAACTTCCAAACAGTACTGAGCGATCTGCAAGAAGCCTTCGGCGCAGGTATAGCACCCCTAGAGCTACCCATTGGCGAAGGCGCCGATTTTCACGGGATAGCCGACCTGCTCACCGACAAGGCTTACATCTACGACAGTGGTGCCGCAGAAGAAGCCGAAATCCCATCTGAAATGGAAGCCCTAGAGGCCACTGTGCATGAACAGCTCATTGAGGGCATCGTTGTGGCCGATGACACAATGCTGGAGCAGTACCTAGAGGGCAACATACCAGACACCAGCCAACTTGAAGAGGTGCTGAGCAGGGGCGTTGTGGATGGCTCTGTCTTCCCTGTGGTGTGCGGCTCGGCTACTGGCCCCATCGCCGTAGACCGCCTAGCCAACTTCTTGGTTGAGATAGGCCCGCCGCCCACATCTCGCAAGATACCGGTCACGATGAGCGACATAACCACAGAACCAGAATGCAACCCGAAAGCAGATCAGCTGGCCTTTGTGTTCAAGACCATAAGCGACGACTATGTGGGTCAAATCTCGCTGTTTCGGGTACTTTCGGGCACAATCCGGCGCGACGACAACCTCAACAACTCCACCAACAACAACAGCGAGCGGCTGCGCGGCTTGGTGAGCCTGCTAGGCGGCTCCACCAGTGACATCGGCGAGATCGCTGCGGGCGACATCGGCGGCGTAACCAAACTTCAACAAACCCGTACCACAGACACCCTCACCAACGCAGGACAAGCTGTGGTGCAACTAGAGCCGTGGCCTGCTCCAGTTTTGGCTTATGGCATCGTTCCCACCACTCGAGCAGCCGAAGACAAGTTGGGCACCGGCCTACGCCGCCTCACAGATGAAGACCCATCGCTGCACCTAGAACGTAACGATGAAACCCACCAGACCCTGCTGTGGGGGCTAGGCGATGCCCACCTACGCCTAGCTTTAGCTCGCTTAGAACGCATGGGTATCGAAATAGACACCGAGGAACTGCGGGTGCCTTATCGCCAAACCGTTACCGGTAACGGCGATGCGGAGGGGAAGCACAAAAAACAATCGGGTGGTCATGGACAGTTCGGCGTAGCCTTTGTTCGCATCGAACCACTACCTCGAGGAGGCGGTTTTGAGTTCATCAATGCCGTAACCGGTGGCTCCATCCCGCGCGGCTACATCCCTGCAGTAGAGACAGGCATTCGCGATGGCATGTCCAACGGGGCCGACTTAGGTTTCCCCATTGTAGATGTGAAAGCAACTGTGTATGACGGCAAGCACCACTCGGTGGACTCCTCGGAGTTCAGCTTCACCATGGCTGGAAAGCTGGCCTTCAACGCCGCTTTTGCTCAAGCCAACCCTGTGGTGCTAGAGCCCATGGCCCAAGTGGAAATCACTGTGGCTGCAGAATATCAGGGCGATGTGATGGGCGACCTCTCTTCGCGTCGCGGTCAACTACAAGGCACAGATGCAGGGCCGTGGGGGCAACAGGTGATTCACGCCATCGTTCCCGAAGCCGAACTGGTGCGCTACGCCATTGAACTGCGCTCGCTTACCGGTGGCAGAGCCAGCTTTACATCTAAGCGAGTGGGCTATGAGATCCTAAACGGTGCGTTACCTGAAGCTGCCACAGCGCAATAGAACCTGCCGCCGCTCATCTGTGCCCGATAGCCTAGAAAATATGGTCGATTCCCAAGAGCCCGAGGTTACGCCCGACCCACACAATCCCAGCGTGCAAGATACCGACCCACACGATCCCAACCCACAAGACGCACACACTCCCCAAGATCCCGACAACTTAGAGTTTCAGTGGGCCGATCCGCGCGACTATGTGCGCCCCGAAGGATTCGTTGAGAAGATGACAGGCTCGGCTGGTGGCTCGGCTCTTGGCGCAGCAATGGTAGCGGTGGGTGAGATTCTGGAACCTGAGAAAACCCGTGTGGTGTTTCAACAAGAAGATGACGAACCCGAGCCAGACTTACCATTCACCATGGATTTTGGTCATCTCCCACCCCTGAACTAACCAACCAGCAGCGCTATTGCACTGAGCGCACTGGGCGCACTGAGCTTCTGCGCCTGAGCTTTGAAGCAAAACCTAGTCTTGTGTCTGTACAGCTTGGGGACCGAGTTTGGAGCGCAGATCTGCCTCAACTGCCTTCATCAACTCGCCCGCGTGCTCGGCACGCAGCTCCGCTAGTCGAGGCGCTCCCGCAGCGGCCTCAGCATCCCACTCATCCGCAAACCTGCCCGATGCAATATCAGCTAGCAACTCCTTCATCGTGGCTGCTACATCAAGATGATCGTAACGTCCCCGCCTAGAAAGCTGCCCGTATTGGCTAGCCGGAGAGTGATGGTCTAGCTGTGCCACAAACCCCTCTTCTCGCAGGAGCCTGTAGTTGCGCTCCACCTCCCCAGAAAAAAACAATTCGGTGGTAATAGCCTCTAGGGGAATGCCATGTTCTAAAAGCACCATCGCAAAAGTGGTATTTATGTGGGTAAGTGCTGGAGACAAAAGCTGCTCCACCGCTAAATCCAAAACAGCCTCTTGGTGAGGGGTCATGCAGATGGCCCCTTGGCGCAACCCGCCAATGGCGCTAGCCACCGCCAACATCCGGGCCTCAGCATTGCCGGTGCTATCTTGGAACACCCCTACAGCAGTTATGAAACCCACACCCTGCTCATAACAGCGCCGCACCTCAGGCCCCAACATTCGCGGCGCTACCATCACCACATCCCCGGGAGGCGAAAAACGCTCAAATGCCAAGGTATAGCCGCTTGCCACAACGGTGAGAGCCTCGTCTTTGGGGCTGAGCCCTAACCCGGCCACCGCGTCATCAGGAACCAACACGCAGATCACATCGGCATCTTGTGACTCGGCAATCTCACCCACCTCAAAACCATCTTGGCGGGCTTGAGCGCGGCTGTCGTCTGCGCGCACATGCACCGTTACCGACAGTCCCGCATCGCGCATGTTCAAAGCCCACGGTCTACCTTGATTCCCATAGCCCACCACGGCCACACGTTGGCCTGCTAGAACTTCTAAATCAGCATCTTGTTCATAAAAAAAACCGTTCATTTTGGCAACGCTAGGGGTAATGCGCCTAAAACCCACAAACAACGGGCAAACTAATCACAGTGGAGCAGTACCTAACCCAGCTAGTTAAGGCGTGGCGCAGCGTCACCTCTCGCACGATTCGCGAGGCGGTGTCGGTGTTGTTGTTGTTAATTGTGGTGATTGGTGCCGGGTTCTCGGCGCTAGCCACTTATTCCAACCTCGTGTTGTTTGACGAAGATCGCTTCGCCACAGAACTAGGCGATATCTTCGCCGACGAGGACATACAAAGCGTTGTAGCCGATTCCTTTGTTACCTCAGCCATTGATATGGCCAATCAACCAGCGGCACCCGCAGGGGCAGCAGGTGTTGAACTCACCCTGCAAACCGACATTCCACCGGTGGTTACAAGGCTGTTGAACAGCACAGCCAACGCTGGTTTGCTTGCGGGGGTTATACGTCAAACCCATCAAGACATCTTGGCTGTCGAAGCAGGCACGCTAGTAGCCAACCCGCCTTTGCTTAGTGTGCGGGCAGATCTTCGGCCCATCTTCAATCAGACTCTGGCTGAAATTGCCACCAACGAGGAGCTGTCATTTTTAAACGCCATCAATCCGCCTGCTGATGCTGGCGTGATAACCGTTTTGCAACGCGCAGTGCCCGGCGACCGTTTCTGGGAGTTCATCGGTCAACTCCAAGATAGACGATCTGCCACCATCTCATTAATGATCATGTGCGGCATTGCAGCGCTGTTGCTTTCGCCTTCTCGTACCCGGGTTGTGTGGGCCATCGGCATCGGTGTCTCAGGCATGGCAGGTTTGCTAGCAGTGGGCATTTACGGCACCCGAGCACTGCTTGCTGTGCTGATCAGCAAAACCAACACCGTTAGGGCTGCCCAATCCATCCACGAGGCCTTACTTGGAGACCTCAACGGACGCTTGTTGGATATGGCCTTATTTGGTGTTTTGATGATTGTGATAGGTGGTTTTTCAGGTTGGGCTTGGAGACGTTACGGCCCTACCCCACCCGAAGAAATGGCAATCAGGGGACAGGGCTTTAGAGAATAGAGCTGAGGTTTCTTCAACTACTGGCCGGTAAAAGTAGCTTTACCTGGCCCGCTTTCAAAAAAGCTGGCCATGCCAATGCGAGCGTCTTCGGTCTCCAAACTGGCTGCAAAGGCTTCGGATTCCAGCTTTAGGGCATCTTTTAGCGGCAGTTCGCTACCCTCGGTGATAGCACGCTTGGCTTGGCGTAGCGCCGCTGGCCCGGCTGCATAGGTGGCAGCCAACTTAAGGGCCTCGGAATATACCTGATCATCGGGATACACAGCAGAAGCTAACCCGATCTCCAAAGCCTCAGATGCAGGTATCCTCCGCCCACTGTAAATCAACTCCTTAGCCTTGGTGATGCCCACTAGTCGGGTCAGTCGCTGTGTGCCACCCCCACCAGGGATTATGCCTAACAAAATCTCTGGCAGCCCTAACACAGCCTTTTCGCCTAGTAGCCGAAACTCGGTAGCCATAGCCAACTCACAACCGCCGCCTAAGGCGTAGCCATTAATGGCAGATATGGTGATCTGAGGCAACGCTTCTAGCCTCTCAAACACCCCAGAAATCTGATCGCCCACGCTGTCGCCGTCATCTTGAGACAGTTCACTTAGTTCAGCCCCCGCAGAGAACGCCCTGGTTCCTCCCCACAGCACAACCGCACGAATGTCGCTACGCTGGGTTAGCTCTGATACGCAATCTGCAAGTTCCAACAAGAGCGGAACACTCAATGCATTCACCTTTGGACGATCTAACCGCAAAGTAGCAACGCCTGCTACCTCGCCGGTTTCCATCTTCACAAACTCACCCATTAGTAAACTCCTTTTGAATTGGGAACATATTTGCTTGCTTTCACACAAGCGCAGCGTGCCTACTGTGTTGCAGGCTCAACTTGTGTTGCAGGCTCAACCTGTTGATTGTGTAGCAATACGATGGCAAACCTTTTCGACTGCGGAACCAGCCAATTCCTCAAACGCAGCCGCCGGTAGAGTTTGCGGGCACTTGAGCTACCACTATATATCTCAGCTGACACGCTGCTTAAGCCACCTCCTAAAGCCAACGCCCCGCCCACAATCTGCTCTACGGTTGCGCCATAGGGAAAGTTGATGTGCGGCCTGCGTTCGGCTTTAGAACGCTCAATCACATCATTGGGTGCAGATACGTACACGTTCACAGGTGGGCCTTTCAGGTGTCTAGGAGAACAACAAATCTTGCTAGATATAGTATACCCCACCTTAGATACTTTTAGCGTCAACTGTTGGGATGTTTCGTGTGCGGAGGGAGGGGGATTCGAACCCCCGGGACCCCTAAAGGCCCTACGGCTTTCAAGGCCGCCGCATTCGTCCGCTCTGCCATCCCTCCATCCAACACACTAGCGCCAACCATCACCGCTTGTCTCAGCAATTTCAGTCTCGCCAAATACCCACCTTTGTTATTCCATAGAGATACTGCGTGTACAGTTGACTAAGATAGACACAAATAGACACAACTGGAGAGGTGGCCGAGTCCGGTTGAAGGCGCTTCCCTGCTAAGGAAGTAACTGCCGCAAGGTGGTTCGTGGGTTCGAATCCCACCCTCTCCGCTCTTTCTGGTGTCCTGCCTGCACCTCGGGCACTAACATAAGTCTACTTATCTTAAGTTGACTTATAATAAGTTCACTTACTATTATCTGCACAATGACCGAGAGAAGCTTCACAAAACCTGCAAGCCTCTACAACAGGGAAGTTGAATGGGACGACCTGTCGCGTTTTGTGCTAGCGCCACGCCAAGGGCTTCGATTGGGCATCCTTTATGGTCGACGCCGCTACGGCAAAAGCTATTTGTTACGCCGCCTAGTTGAGTCAATTGGTGGGGTGTACCACTTAGCTTTACGGGAAGACCGCAGACCTGCCCTAGACCGGTTTACCAACAGCCTCAGCCGCCAACTTCGGTGGGCACCGCCTCAGCCGTTCCGAGACTGGAGCGATGCCCTGCAACAGACAGTACATAAGTTGGGGACAAGCGGGCATCAACCCCAGCTCTTGGTGTTAGACGAGTACCCCTACCTACAGCAAACCAGCCCAGAGCTGGATTCTGCGGTCCAAGCTGTTATAGACGAGACAGCAGCTGGCGGACTGGCCGACAAGTGGACAGCACCCGTGAGCATTATTCTGTGCGGTTCGGCTATGTCCGTGATGACGCAGCTATTGAGCGGCACATCGCCCTTGCGAGGCCGGGCGATTCTAGACATGCCGCTGTCCCCATTCGACTACCGCCAAGCCAAAGGCTATTGGAATATCCAAAACCCAGACACAGCATTCTTGTTAGACACCATTGTTGGCGGTGTCGCGGGATACAAAGACCTAACTGCAGATGCCGGGGTTCCTAGCAGCGTGGACGATCTGCCAGAATGGCTAGCAGCTACGTTGCTGAACCCGTCCCATGTTCTATTTCGTGAAGACGACTATCTACTGAGAGAAGACCCTCGGGTTACCGACGAGGCCACCTATTATTCCCTGCTCAATGCAGTAGCCGACGGACGGACATCACCGGCAAAAATTGCCGAGGCTCTGGGCAAGACCTCCAACGACATCAGTCACCACCTAGGGGTAATGACCACAGCCGGTTTCGTTGTCCGACATGAGGATCTGTTAACCGCTAAGCGACCGGTTTATAGAGTGGCAGATCCGATTGTGCGCTTCCACCATCTGATCAATCGGCGACACCGCGCCCAACTAGAAGACCGCCAAACGTTGGAGGTGTGGGCTAACGCGGAGGCAACCTACCGATCTCAGATCGTAGGCCCCCATTTCGAGGCACTATGCCGCCTTTGGGTAGATCGCTACGCCTCGGAAGTGACTCTGGGCGGCCCGGCTGAACCATCAGCCTCTGTGCAAATACACGACCGTACCCAACGCCAAAGCTTCGAGCTAGACATAGTGGCGCTCCAACGTGACCCCAAAAAAGGTAAGACCAAAACCGTCCAGTTGATAGGCGAGGCAAAGACATACAAGCTAGACACCAACGCGCTTGAACGACTCGACCAGCTCACCGGCCTGCTAGCTAGCCGCTCCGGAGTCACGCTGTCGCCCAACACCAAGCGCCTTTTGTTCTCCGCTCAAGGTTTCACCACCAAACTAATCAATGCCGCTAAAACTCGCACCGACGTAGAACTCATAGACCTACACCGTTTATACAAAAGCAACTAGCAAAGAGAGTCGGAGACTGGCCTGGCGCAGCAATGCTGGAACCTGTATCCGCCCCAAGCTGCGGTCAAGAAAGAGGTCAGGCAGCCCGTCGGGATGAGGGATGCATACCCATCTGATCCATAACTAATGAGCTTGAGGTATTGCTCGATGATCTCCGCGAACACTCTTTGTCCATTGCGGATAACTACTAGTTCCTTGGCTTGGCATCTCAGACCGGCTTCCATGTTCTGCAAAGCGGGGGTCGCTCACAAGCCTCAAGACCTACCTCCTTCTATCATCATCGTATATCAGACCTACTGGTAAATCGCGACAGGTCAACTCTTAGATTACTGTCATGTACCTATTCACGCAGACAATCTAGGCGAAGTAGGCGAGGTTTGGGGGGCTTAGGGTGGGGACGATGGTGGCGCGGTCAAGGTAACGGTTGCCGTGTTCGCAGGATGTTTCGGGTACGAACATACAGGCGTGGCAGGCCGCGTGGTGGAGGGTGTCGTTGGTTCCTTCGGCCCGGTGGTCGGCACAGATGGGATCGGTAGAACACAATTTTGCCCGGTTGAGGGCATCACGCAAAGTGGCAGCAAGGCGTTCAGGGTCGACCAGAGCTACCAGCCCACCCAGGGTGCCCTCGCTATCGGGCGATGCGGTATACAACAGCACCCCGGCCATTGGGTCTCCCTCGTCGGGTGTCCTGCTATAGAGCCGTTCACGTATGGATGCGGTGGAATAGCCGCAATCCAAAGCCACCTGGTGGATCAACAGATGGGCCAGAGAGTGAAGCAACAGGAACCGAGATCGGGGCTCGGATTGATTGGGGTCCAACCCCCGACGAGCCCGCCAGACATGGTGAGCGTCTAGGAGTTTCAAGTATCGATCGCTAGCCTCGTAGCCAGATTCCCATGCTTGCACCTGTGCTTCAGATAACCGGATCAGCAAACCTTCCCCCCGAGTTTCCGCAGATGGAAGCCATGTGGGGTTCTCACTCCAAAGTGGTGCAATTCGATCTGCCCTACCAACGTCATCGGGGCCGTCAATACGAGTGAACCCGCACAGCGCAACAACCTCTCGCAACCGATCCACCGCTATGGGCTGATCTAGTAGCCCGGCAAACCCTGCGGGGACATCGAGTATCTGCACTTTGAAGTCTTCTGTCTCCAACGACTCTGGAGCAGCAAAGGCCCGCCATTCCGGCCCCCGTAAATCGGTGTGTTCCTCCCCTTGCTCTAACTCTGCCGATGTTTGTTGGCGGTGTCGCTCGATGGTTGCCCATATCTCATCTGAGTCATAATCCAACAGCCAGCGGCGCTGTTGTTCGCCTTGGCCTCGCTGCAAGCGTTTGATTACATAGTCGAGGATCACACGGTCTTCTATATCAAGCAGATCATCCCAGCGCTCGGCGACCTTCTGGTCTATTTCGTCAACTCCATTGGCACCGGTAGGAATGGTGAGCGCGGAGCGCGAAATAGAGAACCACGTATTGGACGCGCCTAGCAACAGCGCCCGAGGCGACTCCTGGCAACCCTCGTCAAAACGCTGAAGATGTGGGTGGCGGCCGCGGCATTGGGGCAAGTGCTGCCATGCCTGATCTCCGAAAGCGTCATGGGCCATTCGCTGGGCACCACAGGTTTTGCAGATCACCCGCACATCGGCAGCCCGGTTGGCTTGCCCGGCCTCTCGCAGTTCCAATATCGCGCTGCCCCCAGGGCAGGGGCCGCCCCGGTGGACGTACTCAATCCAGGGGAAGTCGTCGAGGTGCCCATTGGCACAGGCCACCATGAACCGAGTGGGCACGACCTGGGGTTTGCGGCCATGGCACCGGTCGTGATACCAATACGAGCGGTCAGGCCGGAAGCGATTCACCTCCAAGGTGAACTCTTTATAGTCCACCGGGGCGAGCCGGCTGCACCCTGTGCACCTCATCCAGCGAGGAAATGGGAAAACCGGTACTCCAACATAAGCCCAATGCTGGTGAGGATTTGGCGACTCTTCCATCCACGGTGGGCTCCGCAACTCACTCACCCGGGCGCAACACGGCAAAGATCTGACGTTGTGAAGCAACCTAGCTTCGGCGATGAGGGCAGTGTCATTGATGTTCCAGTCACTGATTCCGCCCACCACCACCGACATAGAGGGAAGATCCACCACGGCGCCGGGGCCGAAGGTGTGAATCATTTGGGAAGGCCGCAAGCCACCGATCCGTGTAGGTTCTGGTGCATGCCCTGATGTTGGCCTACTTCTGCTCACGGGGAAGCCTTGCCAAATTCGTCGAAGTGCTGCGCCGCATCTATCGACTCATCCACCTCATCATCTTCAACCATGGTAACTCTGGGCTCGTCGGCATCTGGTTTAGGTTGGCCGAGAATAATCTTGGGCTGACTTTTCGACTCGTAAGTGGGATCTACAGTTTCAATTTGCAGGTTGATCTGAGACTCAGTGTCGCGTAGCGAGTTCGGACAGGTCCGCACCGTCCAACTTCCCGTTTCGGGTCGCTTCAACAACGCCACATCGTCTCGCTGACGAGCGTCATAGGAGAGGGAGGGTCGCAGCGAGGCTTCCCGTTCCCAGTCATCGAGGCGATGTTGGGCCATGTTCCTCAACAACTGGCCTGCTGTGGGGTTGGCGGTCACGGCCTCGGCCCGCTCCGACAACGCGGCCAAGTGGGCGCTGATACGAGGGTCGTCTTTTTCAAGCGAGCGGGCGGTGTCGTTAGGGTTCCACACCGTGTCGCAGTGGCGGATTGCGGCCACCAGCACAGCAGTGAGCCCTTTATCCAAAGCCCGTTCAGAGAACGGCGTGACCGACAGCGGCTCCACCTGGCGGTAGAAGGTGGCGTGGTAATAGGCGAAGGTCTCATAGTGAGACAGATCCCGCGGTCGGGCCCAGTTGTACAAGGTGATAACCAGACCAGGCCCACCTGAGCTACGGCCAACCCGAGAGGTGGCCTGGATGTACTCGGCGGTGGCCTTGGGCTGGCCCACCACCACCATGGAACCCAGCCGGGGCACATCCACCCCAACCGATACCATGTTCGTGGCTAGTAGCAGGTCTAAGGGGCGCTGGTTGCGGTCCTCGTCCTCCTGTGCGGGGTCAAATGTGTTGAACAGGCGGCGGAGTACCTGCTTGATGTCTTCCGAAGAGACCCGGGAGGTCAACTCATCCAAGTTAATTTGCTTGCGGTCGGCTAGGCCGGTGGTGAAGTGAGCACGCCGCAGCTTTGACTGAAGATAATCTTCAGCCAGACGGCGCATTCCGGCTAACTCTCGCACTGCGTTGAAGTAGCCCACGGTGGTCATCCAAGGGTCTACCATGGCACCCTCATCACCCAACTCCTCATACATGGCTTGAGCTGCGGCCATGAGCGAGGCGAACACCCGCAGCTCCACCTGTTTGAGCCGCTCTCCATGGGCGCTTATGCCGAGATAAAGCCGTCCCGGCACCTCATCGGTGGGGTCGATCTGTTCAGCAAAGAACGACCGGCGGGCATCCAACACTGGGGGTGGGAACACCCGCAGCTTCCGCCAGAACAGCGCCCAAGCCTGCTGTTCGGCACGGCGCACGGTGGCAGTTGATGCCACCACTTTGGGGCGGACCTCTCGCCCCGCATAGGTCCATGTTGCCAGCCGGTCGATGGCGGCTTCGTACAACCCTGCCATCGTGCCCAAAGGGCCGGTTACCAGGTGCATCTCGTCTTGGAGGATCAAATCAGGAGGTCGCAGCCGAGGCAAAACGGCGAGCGTGGCTGCTGCGGGCAGATCCCCACGGGCGGTGTGCTTGTTGCTTTCCTGCCAGTGACTCCGGTGACGCTGGTCTAGATCAGGGTTACGATAGCCGTGGCGTTCGCACCATTGGTCAACCCGGCCAAACAAAGTAGCTAGGGCACCGTTCCAAGGCAGCTGAGCGAATTTGTCAATGGTGGCGATCACAAACGCGGGCAGTAGCCGGTACACCTGGGAGTCCACGGTCACCACTGGAATGCCCTCACCCGGCGCTTGCTTGGCGGTAAACGAGCATTCAGGATCGCCACAAAAAACCAGAAAGCGCTGATGGGGCTCGTCATAGCGGCAGTCTCGGCCACCGTTAAGCGCGTAGCCGCACCATGGGCACTCGGTGAGCTGGAGCGGTGTGCTAGCACCGCTGAACCCCCGGCTTCGGCTGCGCTGGGCCTCTACCCATTCCTTGGCTTCAACATCTTGATTGGGGGTCACCCCGCCGCCCACCCACATACCCAAGCGGAACGGCACGCCTGCATATCTGCTGTCAGATACAGCTCGATGTTGACGGATGAGCTCAGCAGCACAAATCAGCGTGGCTGCTCGCTGAAACTGCTGAGCAGTGAGCAGCCGCAGCGTGTAGCGCATGATCACAGCCACGCCGTCGCGTCCGGTTACTGCATCTTCCCCGTCGCCCACTACCCCCTGGAGCCGGCGCATGGCCAGGGTGTAGGCCACCAATCCCAGATACGCCTCGGTCTTGCCGCCACCGGTTGGGAAAAACAGTAGGTCGGCCAGCGCGGTGTCACCAGTACGCTCAGGGTGGGCAGGGTCGGTAAGCGATGGCAGGCACAACAAGATGAACGCAAGCTGGAAGGGTCGCCACGAGCGGTTTGCAGGAATGTCCGCTTGAATAAGCGCCTCCCGCAACGACAAATCGGGTTTGTTGCGCCGCTCACCGACGGCCACGGTATGGACTCGCTGTCGCGACATAGCCTGATTGGCAAATCGAAATGCTTCTAAGGCATCGGGGTTCTCTTGCAGCAGTGTGATGCCGTCTTGAATGGCATCAGCAACGTTCCTCGCTTCAGCCAGCGCTGCTTCGGCGGCCTCTCGATGATCATCCAGCCCCTCGGCGTGGTTGATCTCGTCTTCCAGCCAGGCCCGGTAGCCGTCTGCCAGCGGGGCAAGGGCGCTAGTCAGGTCATCCACTGCCAATTCGGCAAGCACGCTCATGTCGGTTACCAGCCCGGAGAGTTGGGGTGTTCCAGCCACGCCAGGGGCTTCGGTGCGGCCAACCTCGTACCGCGGCAACACCGCAGTTCCTACGCGGGTACCCCGGCGTGTACCAAGGGTGCTGTCCCAGTTCACGCCGATTCCGTGACCCACGGCCAGTTCCACCTCGTGGCGATAGTTCATGTCGAGTTGGGCGGTTTCCTTGCGTTCAGACTCAGGGACAGTTGAAGCGGCATGGAGCGCTTCTCTGCCCAGAAACACAGCCTCGCCGTCGGGGGCGGTGAGATCAAGGCTGGCTTGAAACAACCAGCGCTCGTCTTTGTTGATAAGGACGGGTTCCTGCTCGTTGCACAAAAACACAGTGACGATCAGCAGCTCCCCGCCCGCAGCCGATGCCACACGGCCTCGCAGCACCACTCCAGCTTCCTGTACCGGTAACGGACCGATAGCATCTTCTTGTTCAGGAACTTGCAGGGAGATCGAGACCTCAAGGTCGATTGGTTCCCGCTGCCAAACCCTGGCGGTAGTGCCGTCTTCATGGGCTTCGACTTGGCGGGTGTACTGCCCCCACCGGCAGCGGGCTAACAGTTGAGCAGTGCTTGCTGACACCACCGCAGTGAGGCCCACCGACGAGCGGGCCATTACCCTCTGCGCCACCTGCCCGTCGTGGCTGCCCTGGGCTGGGTCTTCGTCGCCGGTACCGGGATCGTCGGTGCGTTCTGGGTCGCGGACTACAGTTCCAACTGGGGCTAACTTCCCCACCAAGTAGCGATCATTTACTCGCCCTGGTTGTGTCCAAGTGCCATCATCACGTTGATAACCACGGATCACCTCGTGCTCGCCGTCGAGCGGGCCGAGCAGATCGGCGCTAACCCGCCGCACCAGCTCATTACGAATGGCTGCTGGCTGTTGAGCCCAATCAGGTAAAGCGGTGTTGCTGACCGTAGGAATTGTTGACATAAGTATTGCTGTCACAGGTTACTACCACCCTGTGACAGCTTGAATTGGCGACCGATGCTCGGCTGTATCCTAGCGCTATGAGAGAATCTGAGCAGGGATATAGGAGCTGTATTTGTCGCGTGCGGCCTGTTCGGAAACTCCGAGCAAGTCACCAATCTGCGACCATGTGAAGCCTCTCGAGAGCGCATCGCCAATGGCTTCAGCCATGGCCTCGTTAACATGGTCAAACTGATTTATCCACTTGGCGATGTAGCCCATGTCCTCGAACGGAAGAGGCTTAAGTTCCTCAGGTTTGACCTCATCTGCCCATTTCTCAAACGCTGCCAGCTTCTCTGCCAAGAACTCTTCGCTGTATTTGCTCATAGAAGGACCAATATACATCGTGACAGCAGGGTCTTTGGTGTAGTGCAAAGCCCAATAGTGTTTCAAAGCATGACGTATATCTGCGTCTGCAATACCATGTTTGCAGGCGCTCGGCGTGATTGCTGCTCTTTCAAGGTGCTCGTCCATTGCGCTTTAGGCAACCAGCGTTGCCAGAGATTAGGAGGGGTCGGTGGACGACCGATAACCGCGTTTACTTTAGGTACAGGGTGTGACAGTTAGTATCCCTGCTTACGCGCTAGCCGCTTGGCCCTGATCGTTGATCTCTTGGAATAGACCACCAAGTGGGGTGGTGTTCTTTTTCTTGACTTCGCTGTGGAGGCCCGCTTTGATTTCAGCTTGGTAGCGGTCGCGGTTCAACTCCAGCAAGCGCTCTAAGATTTCGTCCGCAGCCTCAGGAGCGAAGGTGTAGCGGATGCCCGCACCTCGAACATCGTAAAACCCGTGATCAAGCTCGATGTCGTGCCAGCCGTAGGCATCACGCACCGCGAAATCAAGATTACAGTGCAGGCGGCGCATCTCTTCAATGGCTGGGCTGCGGTCGGCGACATCGTGGACTCGGTTATAAAGCGAGGTCAGCCCAATTTGTTCGGCAACCATTAGTGGCCGACGGTGGTTGTCAAGGGCCTCGGCTACTTCAGTTACGGCATCTGAGTGGTCTGGTTGAGGGAAGGTCTCGAAGACATCGGTGGGGGTATAGCGGGTTCCTGCCCCAAGAGTCGATGTGTGCCTGACAACCCAGCGAAAATTGAACCCGCTGGAAAGCAAGCCAAGGTGAAACAAGTCGTCGTAAGCGAAGACGACAGTTGCATCGGAGAACACTTGACGGTTTGGAACAAAAACTGGGATGACTGTGCTGCTGACTCGAGCTATGATAAGAACTCGGTCTAGATCTGAGATAGAGCTGTATAATCCCTTTCTCTTAGCTAGATATTGCCACCAAAATTGACGGGCTGCCTCGTAATGCTTGCCTTTCTTAAACATCCGCTCAGGTCGTACATTTTCGTCAACTATCGCAAAACAATCCGAATAACTTCGAGCGTGAGATTCAGACCAGTCGAAGAAGTTTATTACCCAGCGGGAAGCAGCATGAGCGGGGTGTTGATTCAGATCTTGACCATTGAGATATGGGAACAGAACCTCTTCATTGCGCGGATCTTTCTGAATAAGCGCTTGTGCTTCTTCAGGGCTTATTGTGAATCCCGTCCCGAGCACGATTGATCCTTGAAATGATTGGTCCTTGTTAGCGGCCAGGGGTTGCTTACGCCAGTTAGACCGGCTTATGGGGTACAGCATCTCATCTATCCCGGCAACCCAACGGTCGTCCAGATGCTTCGGCCCATGCCAGCCCGTTGACGACATCCAGAGCTTGGCGATTTCCAACGATGCATGGCCCGGCCAAGGAGTCGACGACACCGCTCGGTGAATGGTCCATCCGTGGTCGATCAGCTGAGCCAAACCAACTTCGCTGGTATCGCCCTGGGCGATGGTGTTGGTGGCCAGATAGCCCAGCGACCGAGTTTGCTTGGCGGCATAGAGGAAGAAGTAGGTCACCAAATCGGCCGAGCCCTTAGCGCCTTGTGCGATCCACTGCACCAAGAACTCTCGATAGTCACCGCCAGACGCACCCGACAGACGCTGGCCACCGATGAAGGGTGGATTGCCGATCATGGCATCAAACTTGCCGCCGTCCACGAACACCTCGGGGAAGGCGATGGGCCAGTGTAGAGGCTGTCGGGCCAGGGCACCCTCGGGGCGGCCTTCGTTGAGCCGCGCCGTCACCCTGTATCGGGCGGCTTCCAGCGCAGTGTGCTCTTCGGCGGTGTCCAGCGCGGTCAGCACGTCTTGCAGCACGGGCAGGTCGGCCTCGACGATCTGGTTCAGCGCGTCGGCTAGGTTGTGCTCTTGGGCTGAGGCAAGAGCCGCTCCCGCAACAAGGTCGGCGGCAGCGGCCAGGCTGTGGAGCAGTTGCTCGCTGCGGGCATGCTGGTCGGCCTTGCGGTCCACATCGCCGATTGAGTCGGTGGACTGGCTTTGCAGTTCCATTCGCAGCAACGCGGCCTCGTCCAACCGCTCTTGCAGCAATTCCAGCACATCGCGATCGCCAACCATCCAGTCAAAAGCGCGGTCCCTCTGGCGGCCGGCGGCGGGGTCGATATGAAGCCAGCGGAGCTGGTCCAAATCCCAGATGCCCAAGAGGCTGTCACCCGATTTGATGGCGTGATCCAGAAAGGTGAACGGGCGGTCTTTGGCCATGGTGGTGAGCCACATTGAGAGCTTGGCCATTTCTACCGTCATGGGGTTGCGGTCAACGCCGTAGCAGCATCTCTCGGCCACCAGCCGCAAGGCGTCCGTCTTGCCTTGCAAAGAGTTGGGATCGTCGGCGGCGGTGGCCAATTCGGGAGCTCGAAGGTTGCCTTCGGCAATCCAAGCCTGGATCACCCGGTCGGCCAGATAGCGGCAAGCGGCCACGAGGATGGCCCCTGAGCCCACCGCCGGGTCGCATACTTTGAGGGCCAGCAGTTCATCAGACGGGCGCAGCTGCCATTGATTGGCATCGGCAGTATCTTGGGGGCCGGGCGAGTAGCAGAGGGGTTGAAGGGCGTACTTGGCCACTTCCTCGGCTAGCTCTCTGGTGGTATAGGCCGTGCCCGAGGCCCGGTTGCTGCCGGTCTCAGTCACGTACACCGCGCCGGGCAAAAACACCACCGGGCGGCACCGAAGGTCAAGCCGCAGCAGGTTGGCATACGGCTTGATCCGCTTCATCAGATCAGCGTCGCCGCCGCAGGCAGTTCGCAATTCGGCCAGTAGCTGCGCGGGAACCGCATCGTCCAACATCTTGATAACCTGCTTTTTGGTGCCCGTGTAGTAGCCGCATTTCTTGCCACCGCTGTCAGTCAGGAACTTGAGCAGTGCCTCGCGCCCGTCCATCTGGGCTGTTTCCAGATCGCGCAAAGGTATCTCTGGCTCATTACCTTGCTTGCCCACACAACCCAGCACTGGGCCGTCAGCCACCAGAATGCTGGGGTCAAGCAACTTCTCATAGACGTGGCCTACTTGCTCCACCTCTACATTGCGGTAAGAGAGCCGGCGGGTGTCGGTGGCCCCGGCTGCCGAGCGGAACCGCAGCACCAGCAGGGCATCGAGAATGGCCAAGATGTCGGCGTCGGTTACCTGAATGGGAGTGCTGGTGCCGTCGCGCCACCTCTGACCATGTGCCCGACCCTCCAGAAAGCCGAAGCGGTCGGGATCGAACAACGAGCTGCCATAGACTGGAAGCGACAGCTCATGGTGGCGAACGCCGGTGTAAAGCGCCCGAGCGGTGGACAAAAGGCAATGCCAAGCGGTACAACGAGCCTCCATGGATTCAGGGTTTTCGCTATGCTCTCGCTCTAAACTCTCATGAAGAATGTGTACTGCATATAGCTGGCGGTACTGCTCGTCGTCTACCGGAAGGAGGTTCTTCTCCTCGGCCACCAGCAGGATCACAAGGCGCATCACCACGGTCACCGCAGCCTCATACACCTGCTTGGGTGTGATTCCCTCCAGCAGACTCTGGTTGCGATCGAGGTTGGCTCGGGAGATGGCGTTCACCAGCAGTTCCACCGCCTGTCGGACCTGTACGCCAAGCTGATCGGTAACATCAGCCTGCGATCCCACAGACTCCACGAGCAGCGATTCGGGGGTGTCAGTGTCAGCAACGGTGGTGAAGCGCCGGGCTTCCAGCATTGAGGCAAAAGAATCCAAGAACGCCAGTTCGTTGGCGAACACCGAGGCCCGCCATGTGCCCCAGCCGGTGGGATGGTTGTCGCTGGCGTGGACCAGCGTGAGGTAGTCGCCGTCGGTGACCAGGGCCAGCGGAGCCTTGAACTGCCGGCAGCACTGGGCGGCCCGTTGTATCCACGTGGCCGACCAGCCATCCCGAGGCCGGGTGGCGGGATCGGTACCCGCAGGCAGGATGAACACCAAGACTCGAGGGTCTGGTTCTACCTCATCGGAGATGGTGTTGCTCAAGACCCCCACCGGCGAAGGAGGTGCCGGGCAATACGCCCCTTCTGGTGCCACGGTCACTCCCTGTTCGGCAATCCCCGCAACCAAGTCTTCGGGCAGCTGATCGCCGACGCGGTAGTCAGCCCGCCAGCCCAGTACCTCTCGCAGCAGCCATTCGATGTACTCATTGCGGTCGGCGGAGTCGTGGACCTCGTTCCAGCGGGCCTTGTGTTCGGCCCTGATTATGCTGGACACCGGGTGCAACCCCTGCGGAAAGGCCCGCTTAATCACCGGTAGGGTGAACCAGGGCTGTTCGGGGTCGCAGAGGTTCAGCCAGTCTTCATGGGTGATGGCAACCTGCCTAGAGACGGCCATTAGATCTCTCCTAAAGGCACGACTATCTCCACCGCAACCGGGAACCAGTGGATGTCGCGCACTTTGTAGCGCGCCATGAG
Source organism: bacterium (assembly GCA_026709025.1). Taxonomy (GTDB): domain Bacteria; phylum Actinomycetota; class Acidimicrobiia; order Acidimicrobiales; family Bin134; genus Poriferisocius. The sequence goes on along the minus strand of JAPOTT010000009.1, from coordinate 39,754 downwards.
ATTGTTGATTTCTGTATCTATGTCGTCGTCGATCTCGTCAAGCCTGCGACGCAGCGCGGCGATGTCGGCTTGGAAGCGCTCGCTCTCTTCATGATCGAACAGAGCGAGCTGGAAGCTGTTGTCGCCAGACTCAAGATCGTCCAATCGGCGCCTAATTGACTCCTTGAGGTCGGTCAGCGTGCTTCGGAGCCGATCAGCCTCCCGGCCGCGCTTGGTGTCGAGACGCCGTTCCCGCTGGTCGTGGACTTCTTCTGCCCTGGCAGCAAGGGCCTGTTCCAGTGCAGACCTCACCCGCGGCCACTGGTCTACGTACTTACTGGCTACATACGGGGGGGGGAGTTGCTGCGGGCCGCTGCCAGTGCCGCTTGGGTTTCACCCACATTGAGGCGACCTTGGCGTCCGCCCACCCGAACTGCGGCAGGCTCAATCACTTCATCCAAGGTTGAACCATCGGAACCGTTAACTACAATGCGGGCGTGGCCAATCGCAATGGGCTCATCCACCTCGCCATAGCGGATGGCGGCCCGGTGGATGGTGCGGTCTACAGATGCTCCCCATACCTGGGCCCGCAGGATGCGCAAGCACCGGGCAACCAGCGGATGACCCAAGTGGAGGTAAGCCATGTTGTCGTCACCCGAGGCCACTTGAGCATCAAAGGTTGCCGATAGGCGCTTGTCGGCCACCTCGTCATGAAGGCCCACCAGCGTTTCTGGCCAGGTGCCGGATAGATCGGGAATCTTGAACACCGTGTCCGGGCCTTGCGGTCGTTGCACGACCTTGGGGATGGGTTGAGGCTGATTGGAAATCCGCAACCCCACCCGAACAGCCCGTTCCACGCTGGATGGTGACAGATTAAGCTCATTAGCGCTGTCACGGTAGCGGTGTTGAACATCACTGAGCTGCTCAGTGAAATCCCGCTTGAGCTTGGCTAGATCAACTTGGGCCTTGTCCCTACGGGCAGCCAGGGTGGACTCCAAATCCAAACTGTCGTCGCCGTCACGTAGCATCCGTGCTTCGATACGCTCGGCCAAAACCGATGAGACCGTACCCAAATCATCGCGTATCTCGTCCACCTTCTGAGCAACCCGCAGCAAGAAAGCGTGATCGTAACCGATGGAGTCTTTCTCTTCGGCGGGAGATGTGAAGTGGAAGATGTCCACATGGGGGGATTTCTGGCCGTGGCGGTCTACCCGGCCGTTGCGCTGCTCCATGCGGTTGGGGTTGAACGGAACTTCGACATGTACCAGCCGGTAGCAGGCCCCATGCAGGTCGATGCCTTCGGATGCGGCATCAGTGGCCAGCAGTACTCGCGCCTTGGTGACCTTTGGATCGTAGTTGAACTCCCGGATGATCCGGTCCCGCTCGTCTTGGCTGGTGCCGCCGTGGAACACCTCAACCCGGTCGCTCATAAACAGGCGGTTGGGGTGCAGGCTGCTCAGCATCTCACGGAGGTAGTTGAGCGTGGCCCTGTACTCGGTGAAGACGATAACCCGCTCGTTGTTCCACCTGCCCTCCGGAAAGCAAATCTCGGCAATCCAGTCAAGCAATGACTGGGTCTTGGCATCGGGACGACGCCAGTTGTGATCGGCATGCTGCTTCAACTGGTCTAGTATCTGCCTCGGCAAACTATACGGCAGTGTCCGGGATCGTAGTCGGGCCAGCAGTTCTTGATCGCTGGTCTTGGTATCGGGGAAAGCAGTGGCCACTACGGCCAAGGCTTGCTGTTCTAACTCGTCGAGCGCGTCGTCATCGTCAACCTCGGCATCGAGCACGCTAGCGGCTTCCTCTACGGCATGAACTGTGGCGATGTGCGAGGAGGCCCTGTCTAGAGTCTCGATGTGGCGGTCGAGCGTGTGCTTGAAAGCCGCCGGAGACGAGAGGAGGCGCTTTTTCAGCAGCAGGGTGATGAAGCGGGCCGCAGCTTTTTCTGCGGGTGTTGAGGCGTGGGAACGGCGGGCGGCGGCATACTGGTCTAGAAGCTCGAACATCTCCCGCTCAGCGTTGTCGAAGGCCACCTCGATGGCATGGATTCGCCGAGTGGGAAAGTCGGCCCGGCTGTCAGGCAGCAGGTGGCGTAGATGCGACTTCAGCCGCCGTACCATCACCGCGTCTCGGTCTTGGTTTGTCACCGGCACCCCGTTGGCAAAGCGATTGGGGTCGAGAGTCTCCATCAGCGACTCGAACGACTCACGGTAGCCGTTATGGGGAGTGGCGGTGAGGAAGAGCCGATGCTCAAAATGCGGGGCTAACTTCCGCAGAGCCTGAGTTCGCAGCGATGGCTTGGCGTAATTGCCCAATGCTGCGGGAGCGATCAAGTGGGCTTCGTCTACAATGAGGAGATCAAATGCTCGGGGATAGACGTTCGGATCAGGCGGCAGGAATTCGTTTAGCCGCCTAAGCTGTGGCTCCAGCTTCAGCCATTCCAACGACACGATCAGCCGGGGGTGGGAGCGGAATGGGTTAGTGCCTACGCCCCGCTCCCGCCGCAGCTTAGCCACATATTCCCTGTTGACCACCTCGAAGGCGAGCCCGAACTTGTCTCGCATCTCCCGCTGCCACTTTCCGCATAGGCTGGGCGGACACACCACCATGATCTTGCGGACCAGGCCGCGTAGCACCAGCTCTTCAGCGATAAGCCCGGCCTCGATGGTTTTGCCGAGGCCGACATCATCGGCGATAAGCATGCTCACTCGAGGCATGGCTAGGGCTTTGAGCAGTGGCAGAAGCTGATAGTCCTTGATGTCGATGCCAGCCCTAAAAGGTGCCTGAAACGCGGATGGGTCGGCCGCAGCCACCGCACCCCAGCGGACGGCATCTAAGAAAGCGCTGAACGTTTCGCTGTCGTCGAGCCCGTCGGCAAGATCGGGCAGGGATGCTTGAGGGCGTATTTCGGTGCCAGGCTCAAGTTCCCAGAACACGGTAAGCGGATCGGGGCTCCCCTTATCGTCCACCGGCACCACCCGCACCGCGTGATGAGTGTCTGAGCTAGTGCCGTTGGTGCTGGTGGGCAGCGGGCGCGATGGTATCACCGATTCGACCACCCAAAACCGGTCGCGAACCCGCACCAGATTTCCCTGCTCAGGGATGCCAACCCGCCAATCCTGTTTTAATCCCACCATGAATACTGCCGATGCTACATGGTTGCTTCCACAAGCTCTACTAGGCTGTTTGCGCTAGGACTCGGCTCTCGTACTTCTTACGGGCTGCTTCCTCAGACACCCCCAGCAAATCAGCCACCTGCACCCAACTAAGCCCACGCGCAAGAGCATCACCAACCGCCCCCGCCAAAGCCTCATTTACCTCATCAAACTGATTGACCCAAGCGGCGGTAGCTGCATAAGACTCCAAAGGAGCTGGCTTCAGTTCCTCTGGTTTAACCTCATCAGCCCACTTCTCCAACGCGGCTAGCTTCTCAACCAAATACTCTTCGCTGAACTCTTCCACAGTCATCTCCTTTTGTTCAAAAACCTGCGTCTTGCAGGCATAGCATGAATGATAACCCTCACATGGCTTTTGTGCAGCACACCTATCTCCAAGGGTTGAGAAGTCATAGAAGGCCCAACATGCATCACAACTGCAAGATCATCGGCACTGAGAGTAATCCAGTGATACCGCAGGGCGTGCCTGATATCTTCATCGGTCACACCATGCTTGCGGGCGCTCTCCGCAATTTCCGCCCTGCTGAGATAGTCGTCCATTGTGCCAGAAGCAACCAAAGTTGCCTAAAGTTTGATAAAGGGCCACAGAACGGCCGATAGCAATATCCACTCTACACCATAAGTGAGACAATCGGTCTAAAACTTTACTTGTGCTAAAACTCGGCTGGCGTGCTTTGTGCATCCTGTTCTACCGTCTAGTACAAATTGCGGGATGATTAAGGTACAAATTGCGGGATGATTAAGGTACAATTTGTGGGATGCGCCAGAGCGATATAGGTCCCGAGGGCTATATACCCCGAGTGGTAGACCAGTCAATACAAGATGCCCTGAGATCATCGCCCGCTGTAGTGCTAGAAGGACCGAGGGCGTGTGGCAAAACTTGGACCGGGCGGAGTTTCGCCAACAGTATGGTCCGCTTTGATGAGCTAGAGGCCACTAGATTAAGCCTGGAGGTCAATCCCGCATCTTTTCTTACTGGCAACACCCCCCGCTTGCTTGACGAATGGCACCTCGCCGACGGCCTGTGGAACGCAATGCGCCATGCTTGCGACGACAGAAATCTCAACGGTCAGTTCATCTTGGCTGGCTCAATCAAACCCACCTATAGCGCTACAGATCACAGCGGGGCGGGGCGAGTAGCCCGAATACAAATGCGGCCCATGTCGCTCGTGGAATCTGACGACTCAAGCGGCAGCATTTCCCTTAGCGCTCTACTAGAAGGTAGCGAATGCGCCAGCGATGCCCCAGACATAGATCTGCAGCAAATCGCTTCCCTGATCTGTCGTGGAGGTTTTCCTCGGTTTGTCACCGCAAGCCCAACAGATGCTCAAGCGCGCATGGTGGACTACCTCAAAGACATTGCCCTGCTAGACCTATCTGGTAATGGCAAAGCAGACCACGATCCAGAAAAAATGACGGCTCTGATCAGGTCTTTGGCCCGCAACGAAACGACTTCAGCTTCTCACCAAACCCTTGCTAACGACATTGGCAATAGCGGAGGCCCAGCAGATCGTGCCACGATCACACGCTACCTTGAACGCCTCAGCCAAGCCTTTGTGCTTGAGCACCTCAGAGGATGGAACACCCACTTGCGCAGCAAAACTACCCTCAGGTCTACACCCAAACGCTATTTCACCGATCCCTCACTAGCCGCCGCAGCACTAAATGCCACCCCAGAGGCGTTGCTCAACGATCTACCCACCCTGGGCTTGCTTTTCGAATCTCTAGCTATCCGAGACTTGCGGGTCTATATCCAAGCTTTGCGTGCTGATCTGCGCTACTACCGCGATAGCAAGAACCTAGAATGCGATGCCATAATCACCGGGGGCATTAAACAAAGACACGGCCAATGGGCAGCAGTAGAAATAAAACTAGGAGGCGCAAATGCCATCGCTAGTGGTATTGCCTCACTTCGCAAAGTTCGCGACAAAGTAGACACTCAGAAAGCTGGCAATCCATCCCGCCTAATCGTTTTAACAGCAGTTGGGCATGCTTTTGAAACCACCGACAACATCGCTGTTGTTCCCATCACCTTGCTCGGGCCCTAAGCAGGAACAGCTAGGCAACTATCGCCGTAAAGCACGGCGGTAGGTTATGGGCTTGTAGCTTTTGTCAGGTGGGGGTGGGGGCGAAGGTGTCTATCATGGCTTTTACATCGGGGCCCAAGGGATAAAGGATTGGGCAGGTGGCGCCGTTGGCTACGTATTCGTCCACCTTGGCACGGCATTCATCCGCAGTGCCCGCAGCGCACAGCATCTGCACTATCTCATCGGGAACCAGCGCTGCTGCAGCCTCAACTTGCTCTTTGGTGGCAGGCCAGGTGAGCACCTCGTTTACCTTCTCTAACAGCGAATCCGGCACGCCTGATGCTGCCATAATGTGCGGCTGTTGGCCCAAGTACTGCGTTACCAACATCCGGGCCGCATCTAGCGCCTCGCTGCGATCCTCAGCCAACGAGCACACCACCAGCTGCGGACGATCCAAAGCATCAATATCACGCCCCACCTTAGCCGCGCCCTCACCTAGCGCAGCGATGGCCCTGCGGTTGTAGTCGGGCGACACCAAGTAATTCAACACCACCCCATCAGCTAGCTCACCGGTTAGCTCCATCATCTTCATGCCAGTAGCCCCAATGTATATAGGCACATCCTTTGCCCGACGCTCCTGATGCACGTAATCCAACTCCACCCCATCTAGATGCACGTACTCCCCGTGAAAGGTCACGTTCTCGTCAGCCAGAAGCGCTCGCACCACGGTTACCACCTCTCGCATAGCGCCAAGGGGACGCTGCCGTTTTACACCCACCTTGGATGCCAGCGGTTCCCACCAAGCCCCCAACCCGCAGAGGATGCGACCGGGCGCCAAATCGTCTAGCGTGGAGAAGGTGGCTGCCAAGCGGGCCGGGTTGCGGGTCCACATATCTAACACCCCGCTTCCAACCTTGATCTGTTCAGTAACAGCCGCGAAGGCGGCCATCGGCACAGTGGCCTCGCGCACCAACCTGGAATCGGCCTGCCATACGGCCCCAAAACCACGCTTTTCGGCATAACGCACATACTCCATGGCCTCGGCCACAAGATGGGCATCCTGAAGATAAAGCGCTACTGGATATGAACTCATAGTCAAACGTCCTCCAATTTCTTGAACAAGCGGGCTGCAGCCTCAGCAGCCTTAGCCCGCACTTCCACTGGATCTACCCGTGTAGCTACACCGCCGGTAAGCACCTCTACCCCATCAACCACCACATCTGTGGCGCGCACCGCAGGTGTGTAAGCCAGCCTCCACGGGTCCATAGGCTGATACGACCACCTCACCACATCTGTGCGGGCTTCAGGAAACAACTCCCAACCCTGTATCAGCCAAGACCAAGCCGTCTCCGCAGATGCAGTAACATCGCACTCTCGATGGCGGGCATAAGCCACACGAAACTCCTCTAACATGTCGGCCCCAATACCGTCTGTACCCAACGCTATTGGATTAGCGAAGCGACTTGGATTGGCATAACCCACGGCGTTGTTCATGTTGGAGCGGGGGTTGTGTACCACGGTGCCCAACAGCCCATGATCGTCTGGCAAATGCACGCCATGTACCAACAGCCAATCTGGCGATGTCAAAGCCATAAGCCGCTCTGCCGCCGCAGCATCTAGCGCCCCTTCGGCTACATGAACATGCACTCCCACTCCAAAATCTACAGCCAGGCTAGCTGCGGCCTCTAGGGTTTCATCCGTACAGGTAAAAGCAGCGTGAACCCCAACCATTCCCTTGCGAGCAGATCGTAAAAATCGCTCGTTCTCTGCCAGCCCCCGGCGAGCACCCTCGGCCCCGTGACGGTCGGTAACGCCATAACAACAGCTCACCCGTACCCCCACCTCTGCGCAGGCATCGGCAATCACATCTAGCGATCCTTCAATAGCATTGGGTGACTCATGGTGGTCGATGATTGCGGTACACCCACACTCTAGGGCTTCTAGCGCCCCCAGTTTGGCCGACCATTCTATGGTGTCCAGATCTAGCGCTCGATCCAAGCGCCACCAGATCAGCTCCAACACTTCGGCGAACCCACCGGGGGTGCGAGGTGGAGCAGGCATTCCCCTAGCCAACGCGGAATACAGGTGGTGATGAGCACACACCAAACCCGGCGTAATAGCCGACATAGAATCAACCAACGAAGCTTCCACGTGTGGGCCTGCTACCTACACACCACACAGCTACCCATACACACGGTGCGACCCATACACCACAACTCAATTACCCATGGGCAAGCTAGCGTGCCAAGTGCCGCTGTGTGACCGCAGCGCGGCCGCCACTGCCCCAGCGGTGGGCACCAAACCAATCTCTCCCACACCTTTGATTCCATAAGGAGCGTTGGGTTGAGGCGACTCCACCAAGATCACATCTACCGGCGGCATATCTTTGGCTCGCAGTATCCCCAAAGACCTAAGGGTCATGTTGGTGGGCCAACCGTTGGAATCGGCAGGGAAATCCTCGCTCAGGGCATAGCCCAACCCCATGTGAACCGCCCCCTCAATCTGCCCCTCACACAACAGGGGGTTAACCGCCTTGCCCACGTCATGGGCGGCTACCACCCGCTCCACCGAACCGTCTTCGGCCAGCACCACCAGCTGCGCGGCGTAACCGAAGGTGGAATGAATGATGGGGTTTTCCACACCATCGCTGAGCTTGTTTGTCCAGTCCACTCGATACTCCCCGCAGTAGTCCACCCCAGGCACACAGCCATCAGCCAGAGCAGCCTTGCAGGCATCAGCCACCGAGCCCGCACCCATCAAGGTGCCCCGGCTTCCGGTGGTTTGTCCGGCACCTAGTTCTCTAGTGGTGTCCACCACCACACGCACCTGCTCCGCGCTCACGCCCAGTTCGGTTACCGCAACCTGCTGTGCCACCGTGTGAATGCCCTGGCCCATCTCTGTCCAGCAGTGGCGCACCTCTAAGCCTCCACCGGTGTGAAAGTCTTCATCAAAACGCACCACCGCCCGGGCGATCTCTTTGAAACCATTGCCCAAACCAGAGTTCTTCAAACCCAAACCCATGCCCACCGACTTGCCTGCGGCTCGGGCAGTGTCCCAAGCAGGCTTCACAGCCTCCAAACAAGCACGAGCCCCCAAAGAACCGTCATCCATGATCTGCCCAGGCCCCCAAATAGCTCCAGGGCTAACAACATTGCGAGAGCGCATCTCCCAGCCATCAATGCCCACGGCTTCAGCTAGGCGATCCATCACCCCCTCCATAGCGAACTGTGCTTGATTGGCCCCGAACCCCCGAAAAGCCCCACACACTGGATTGTTAGTACGGGCCGCTACTGCACATACATCTATGTTGAGCACCGTATACGGGCCGCTGGCATGGCCCGCTGCTCGCTCTAGCACCTTCATGCCCACCGAAGCGTAAGGCCCTGAGTCGCCCACCATACGAGCCCGCAAGGCGGTGAGATAGCCCTCTGCGTCACAGCCCGCCCACATCTCAATGCGAATGGGATGACGCTTGGGATGCATCCGCAGCGACTCTTCGCGCGACAAGGTACAAGACACAGGACGATCCAACAACCAAGCAGCCAAAGCAGTTTGGGCTTGGTTGGACATGTCCTCTTTGCCACCGAAAGCCCCGCCGTTGCTCACCAGCTCCACGGTGATTTGCTGAGGATCTACTGCCAGCACCGAGGCGATCTGATCACGGTCATCCCACACACCCTGACCACCTGAGTACACATGCAGCCCTGTCCCACCATCTGTGGGCACCGCCAAAGTGGATTCTGGTTCCAAAAAAGCATGCTCAATGCGCTGAGTTTGAAACACCTCATGCACCGTGTGTGCGCTGTTGGCCAGCGCTGCATCAACATCGCCGCGGGCGTACTCCGAGCGAGACAACACGTTTCCATCTAGCTGCCACACGGCATCGGCGCTGCCGTTGCTGACAGCAGCTACGGGGTCGGTCACCGGGGTATGCACCTTGTAGGTTACCGTAATGGCTTCGGCCGCCTTGCGGGCTGTCACCCGATCTTGTGCCACCACGATGGCCAGCACATCACCCACATAGGAGGTACGACCTCCTTGCGGGATGAACACCGGCCAGTCCTGATGGATAATGCCCACCCGCAGCTCGCCAGGCACATCATCTGCGGTAAACACCGCCTCCACTCCATCTATGCCTAGCGCGGCTGTAGTGTCAATAGATACCACATCGGCGCGAGCGTGTTCTGCCAAATGCAGTGCAGCGTGCAACAAGCCCTCAGGACGCAGGTCGTCTACGTAGCTGCGGTCGCCTAAGGCCAACTCTGTCGCTTCGTACTTGATCCCACGACTGCCCACCCCACCGGGTACCTCGGCTGTAGGCATCTCGCCTTGAGCCAGCGCCTCAACTGCATCCAATATCTTGGTGTAGCCGGTGCAGCGGCACAGGTGACCCCCCAAATGCCGTGAAGCCTCCTCACGGGTTAGATCTGAGCCCTTGCGATCCAACAAAGATTTGGTGCGAATCAAAATGCCCGGCGTGCAAAACCCGCATTGTAAGGCACCGCAGGCAGCGAAAACCTCGGCCATCTGTTTGCGCTCGGTAGCCGATACCCCCTCCAAAGTAACCACATCACAACCCGCAGAGCGTTCCAAGGAGGTTTGACAAGCAACACGCGCCCGCCCATCCACCAACACAGCACAACAACCGCACTGCCCGCTTGGAGAACAACCATCTTTGGGCGACATCACCCCTAACTCATCGCGCAAAGCACCCAGCAGATGCTCGTGTTGCCCACGAACAGTTACCGACTGCCCATTAACGCTTAATGTGGTCATCGGCTACTCCTTATACCTGAGTTCTACCTGAGGCTCATCTGCGATAAGCGGCATTTGCTCTGAGATGCTCTTGTACATCTCCGGGCGACGGTAACGACTAAAATCATACAACGTGTTCTTGTAGGCGGTACACCAGTTCAGGTTGCATTCGGACACCACTAGCTCATCAGCATCGGTGACTGCTTGGGCCAGCACCTCACCGGAAGGGCCGATGATGCAGCTCTCAGCTAAGCTCTCCACCCCTTCTTCTACGCCGCCTTTAGCCACTCCCACCACGAAGGTGCCATTTTGATAGGCCCCGGCCTGCATTACCAGCCGATTATGAAAACCCGCCAAAAAATCCTGTGAAGGATCGGGATAATAGTGAATAGGGGTGTTGTAGCCGATCAGGATCATCTCCACATCAGCCAACCCCATTACCCGATAGGTTTCAGGCCAACGGCGGTCATTGCATAACGCTAGGCCGATCTCCCCCCGAAAGGCTGTCCATGTGCGAAACGTCTCAGAAGCAGGCTCAAAATAAGCCCGCTCCAAATGCTGAAACGGTCGCTGCGGCTCATGAGTCTCATGACCCGGGATGTGTACCTTGCGGAACTTAGCCACCTCTTTACCCTCGCCGTCTACCAACAGATACGTGTTATAGCGATGGCCGTCTGCTGTAAGTTCGGCATAGCCCAAACAAAAGCCAATTCCTAATCGAGCTGCCTCATCAAACAACGGCCTAACCACAGGCGAAGGCATCTCGGTTTCGTAAAAGCTGTTCAACTCCACAGGATCCTCAATCCACCAACGCGGGAAAAAGGTGGTGAGCGCTAACTCGGGATATACCACCAGATCGCATCCGAACTTGGCGGCTTGATGCAAAAGGTCAACCAGCCGCTCTACCACCTCAGCGCGCGACTCGTCTCGTGCAATAGGGCCAAGCTGAGCTGCTCCCACCGTAATCTGACGATTGGTGCTAGTTAGATAGCTGCGAGGGCTATCGCTCATCTGTTAACCCCCTTGCTATGGGTTAGCTCAGCTGTGGTTTGCTCAGAGGCCTCGGCTACTTCGGCTAGCTCCAGCATCACCTGCAACAACACGTTGGCCCCCGCCTCAAGATGCTCTGGTTCGGTGTGCTCAAAGGGATTATGACTAATGCCCTCCCAAGAAGGCACAAAGATCATGGAGGTAGGACATATCGGAGCAAACATCTGGGCATCATGGCCGGCGCCCGAACACAAACGCCGGTGGCTGTACCCTAAGTCGGAGGCCACATTTTCCACCAAACACACCATGTCAGCATTAAACTCCACCGGCGCAAAACGAGCCAGCCTACGAGAAGTGATGGTGGTACCTGACTCATCGGCTAGTTGCTCCAAAAACAGCTCAAGCCGGTTCTCGGCCTCATGCAACAGGCTGTCATCGGTGTTACGCATATCCACCGTCATCACAGCATCGGCGGCTACTACATTCACCAGATTGGGGTGCAACTCCATACGCCCTACAGTAGCCACTTGAGGAGGGCCAAAGGTTTCGGCTAGCTCGTGAACAAAAACCGCTATCCGGGTGGCAACCCAGCCAGCGTCATGGCGCATGTGCATAGGCGTAGTGCCAGCATGGTTAGACTGTCCAGCCACCTTGATCTCAGTCCAGCTAATGCCCTGCACACCGGTAACAGCCCCGATGATCACATCTTCGGTATCCAAAACTGGGCCCTGCTCAATGTGCAACTCTACAAAAGCGTGAGGTGGTGGCGCAGGACAAGGTGCGGTACCACGGTAGCCAATGCGATCTAACTCTTGGCCCAGCACTGCTCCGTCAGCACCCACAACGTCCAAAGCCTCTTCTAGTGCCATCTCACCGGTATACACCAAGCTGCCCAACATGTCGGGGGGAAAACGCGCACCTTCCTCGTCTGTAAAAAAACCCACTGCTAAGGGCCGCTGGGTTACCAGCCCAGTTCGCTGCACAGCCTCCACCACGCTCAACCCTGCCAAAACCCCTAAGTTCCCGTCGTAACGCCCACCTGTTCGAACAGTATCGATGTGGCTACCACACATCACCGGTGCCACAGGATCAACATCACCCAAGCCAGCACCATGTTTTCCAACCCCAACAGTGGTAGCCACAACGTTACCGATACCGTCAATCCGAACATCCATGCCCAAATCCCGCATCCAAGTAACCACCAGATCACGCCCGGCTTTGTCCTCATCGGTAAGCGCTAAGCGACAAGCACCATCGGTATCGCCGATTGCGCCGATAGCTGCTAAATCAGCTAGCCGTTCATTCAAGGCAGAGCCGTCTATTCTGATACCGTAGTTGTTCTTAGCAATAGCCACAGGTGAGATATTTTGTCAGAGATGTGGAGCAAACAGAAGACCAAAGATGAATAGAGTTGTTTTACCCCTCAGCCTTCAAGAGGCACTAAGCACACTAACTGCTGATCCTGATGCCACCGTGTTGGCTGGAGGCACCGATCTAATGGTAGAGATCAACCGTGGGATGCGCCGCCCTACTAGCGTGTTGGCGCTAGCAAAAGTACCCGAATTGCGCCGCTGGGAGATAACCCCAAATCGCATCCACATAGGTGCTGGGGTTACCTACACAGAGATCATGACAACCGAAATAGCCCAAGCTGCTCCCGCTTTGGCTCAAGCAGCACGCACGGTGGGCTCACCACCGATACGCAATGCAGGCACCTTGGGTGGCAACTTGGGAACCGCCTCCCCTGCTGGCGACACGCTGCCGGTGCTAGCTACCCTCAACGCCACAATCCTCCTACAGAGCGCCAACGGCCAAAGACAACTGCAACTAGATGAGTTTATGGTGGGAGTAAAACGCACATGTTTAGAGCCAGGAGAGCTAATCATCGCTACCGAACTAGACCGCACCAACGGAGGCCAAGAGTACCTCAAGATAGGTCCCCGCAACGCCATGGTGATATCCATGGCCGGAGTTGCGCTAGTTGCCGATCTCGATACCCGCTCGGTGCGCTGTGCTATGGGATCAGTTGATGCTGGAATACCACGGGCACTCAAAGCCGAAGCATGGGCAGCCGAGCGCATCGATTGGGATAACGGCGCTGCGATAGACCCCGCAGTGGCCCAAGAGTTCGGGCAGCGAGTATCCACAGAATGCTCCCCGATTGACGATCATCGCTCAACGGCGGCCTATCGCCGCCACGCCATTGGCGTGCTAGCCGCCCGAGCGCTAAACCGAGTCTGTTCACCAAAAAGGAATGGCCATGTCTAATACTTACTCACTGCGAGTAAACGGCACCGATTGCGAGGTAACCGACTCCGACATCACCGAGAGCTTGCTGTTCGTGCTCCGAGAAAGGCTCGGGCTAACAGGCACCAAAAATGCCTGCACGGAGGGTGAATGCAGTTCTTGTGCGGTGTTGGTAGACGGGATGCTCACCTGTTCTTGTTTGGTGTTGGCCGCAGCCGTTGAGGGCCAAGAGATCACCACAGTAGAAGGGCTCAGCAACGGGCCAGAGGATTTGTCTGTTGTACAGCAAGCCTTTGTGGATAACGGTGCCGTGCAGTGTGGGTTCTGCACCCCGGGTTTGATCGTGGCTGTTCACGATCTGCTAGAGGCCGACCCGGCACCCACCGATACCGATGTGCGTGAAGCACTGTCGGGAAATCTCTGCCGCTGCACCGGTTACGGAAGAATCCTAGCCGCAGTGCATGCGGCAGCAGAACAGATGCGTAGCACCCCATGAGCAGGCAAGCAACCATCACCCACACAAACACCGCTAACCGTGGGATTGGCGCAGATGTAACCCGCCCCGACGGGATACCTAAGGTACAAGGCAGCTTCGCCTTCTCCTCTGATTTGTGGGCTGATGACTTTTTGTGGGGCCACACGTTGCGCTCACCCCACGCCTCAGCCCGCATCGTTAGCATCGATATCGGCCCAGCCCTAGCTACCACTGGCGTACACGCGGTGCTCACAGCCGAAGATGTTCCGGGTCAACTCAACTTCGGCTTGGAACACGGAGATCAGCCAGTGCTAGCAGCCAACCAAGTTCGCTATGTTGGCGAACCAGTGGCGTTGGTTGCTGCCGACCATCCCGACATAGCCCGCCGTGCCGCAGAAGCCATCGTTGTGTACTATGAGGTAACCGAACCACTAACCGATTCCGAAGCAGCACCTCAAGCCGCCCCAATTCATCCCGACGGCAACGTCATTCGCCAACTCAACATTCGCCACGGCAACATCAACGCAACCGGCGAGGTGACGGTGGAAGGCACCTATGAGGTCGGCATGCAAGACCAAGCCTTCATGGGTCCCGAGTCGGGCATGGCCTTACCCGATGAAGATGGCGGGGTGGAACTGTTTGTGTCTACACAATGGCTGCATGTTGATCGCAGCCAGATTGCTGCCTGCTTGGGTATAGCCGAAGCACAAGTGCGAATCACCCTAGCTGGTGTTGGTGGTGCCTTTGGGGCGCGCGAAGACCTCTCCTTACAACTCCACCTATGCCTGTTGGCCCTGTACACCCAAAAGCCCATAAAGATGGTCTACAGCCGCGACGAGTCCTTCCTCGGACATGTGCACCGCCATCCCGCCAAGATGTGGTACCGCCACCACGCAACCCGCCAAGGTCGCCTCGTCAAGGTTGAAGCCCGCATCGTGTTAGATGGCGGGGCTTATGCCTCCTCCTCAGGGGCAGTTATTGCCAACGCTGCTTGCTTTGCGGTTGGCCCCTACAAGGTTGGCTCAGCCCACATAGAAGGCTTAGCGGTGCGAACCAACAACCCGCCTTGTGGGGCTATGCGAGGCTTTGGCGCAGTACAAACCTGCTTCGCCCACGAATCACAGATGGACAAACTGGCCGTAGCCCTAGAGATGGACCCAATAGAGTTGCGCTTGCTCAATGCCCTGGCACCCGGCGACCGCCTAATCACCGGGCAACAAATCACCGGCACCTTCCCAGTGGCCGAGGTGATCCGCCAATGCGCCGAGGCACCTACACCTGAGCTAGCACCCACACAAGATCACCGCAACTTACCGGGAGGCTCTGGGCGCACCACCGAGGCCACCGACACAGCACGCGGCGAGGGGTTTGCTGTGGGCTTTAAGAACCTCATGTTCTCTGAAGGGTTTGACGATTTCTCTTCGGCCGCCTGCCGGTTGGCCGACGGGGTGGCCACCATTACCTGTGCGTGTGCCGAGGTTGGCCAGGGGTTCGTAACTTTGGCTCAACAGATCGCCCGTACAGAGTTGGGCATAGACGAGGTAATTCTGGCCCCAGCTCAAACCGCCACCATCGGCTCTGCTGGGTCTACCTCCGCTAGCCGCCAAACGTGGATGTCGGGCGGTGCTGTACAGGCAGCCTGCAACAAGGTGCGTTCTCTGATACTTGCCGACATATCCGCCAAATGGGGGGTACATCTAGATGGGCTGGTGTTGCGCGACGGGTTGATTTGCACCCTAGACGGCCAGCAACAAGCTTCGCTGGCCGAACTAACCGCAAACCGTGCCTACGAAGCCGATGTTGTGTACCGTCACGCCCCTACCGAAGCACTAGACGAAAACGGCCAAGGCAACGCCCATGTGTCATTCGCTTGCGCAGCCCACAAGGTGATTGCCGATGTAGACCCAGACCTCGGCCTAGTTCGCATACGCCACATCACCACCGCCCAAGATGTGGGGCGCATCCTCAATCCCACTCAAGCTGTGGGCCAAATTGAAGGCGGCACCGCCCAAGGAGTGGGCTTAGCGCTGATGGAGGAGATCGTGCTCGATAATGGCTTAGTCCGCAACGCCTCCTTCACCGACTACGTAATCCCCACCACCTTAGATATGCCCGATGTCACCATCGCTGCCTTCATTGAAGAACCAGAGCCCGGTGCCCCCTACGGTGCCAAAGGCATCGGCGAACCCCCAACCATCTCCTCATCTGCTGCCGTAGCAGCCGCTGTGAGAGCCGCTACTGGCCTAGACCTACCCCGAATACCGATTCGCCCTGCCGATATCGCCCTTAGCTGAGCCCACGGGCACCCGCGGCACCCGCGAGATGAACCAAACCGAACAGGTTGTTCAGAACATCTCCTTACCGGTTCTCATGCGCTCCAAACCCCACTTGCCGCTACCTAAGATACCGATAGCCCAAGCTGCCAAGAAGTGCATGATTGCTGCTTCGCCGCCATGGTGAAGATGGTCGAAGCCAAACTCAGGGTTCCAGTAATGAGGCCACAGTCCTCGATCTATGTGGATCAGGAAAAACGACAATCCTGTAACCACCATCATGGCACCAGCAGCCATTCGGGTATACAACCCAATACCAATCAGCACGGCGGCAATCAACTCTACATATCCCGCAATATCCACCCAAGGGTCTAAATCTTGATCTGCAGGGAAGTTCCACAACAAGAAGGTCTTCTGGATGCCGTGCATCGCCGTCATAATGGCGAAGCCCACCCTAAATATCAGCCAGAGGTCTGCAAAGTGCGGCCCGAAAAACTGCCCCAAGTAGCCGTCCTGTGGGGAACCCTTACCGAACCTTAATATTCTTCTAGCTATTCGTGGCCGTCGCCCAGACTGCTCCTGCGAGCTTGCTGGGGCATCGCTTACAGATTCGCTCCTACTGCTCATGAGTGCAGTCTACCCATCAGGCGCTCCTGCGTGTATCATTAGCTGAATTGCAACCCACGATTGTTGAGGGCCTGTGAACGAAGATACAACAAATCAAGATAGCCAAGCACCCATCACTAGCTCCCAAGAAGCAGTGATGTTTCCCGGTGGCGGTATCGACATGAACAGCATGCGTGATACCCCATTGCTAAAAAGCACCTACCTAGAGCGCATCGGCAGCTTCCTAAACATAGACGTTGCAGGTCAAATTGCCAGAGGCGAGGTGGGTTCCGCCCCAGGCCCATACCAAAGCAGCGTGGCAGCCCTCACCTACGCCTGTTCCCGCCAACGCTACGGAAATGCCCAGCCAATGGCGGTTATAGGCCAATCCAGCGGTGTGTGGGCTGCGGCTGCCCTGATGGGCGCTATTCGCATTGAAGATGCTTGCAGATTGCTCATGATCCGAGGAGAACTGATAGCCGAAGCCAGCATCCGCCACGGCGAGGGGCGCATGCTCTCAGTAGTGGGGCCTGCCCCAGAAGAAACAGCCGCAGTGGTACAAGGCATTGATGGCTGCTGGGTATCGGGAGTAATGACCCGAAGTTCTGTAACCCTGGGATGCCGACTAGATGCCCGTGAAGAGGCCGAAAAAATCATCTCCAGTCAAATTGAAGCCAACGTTGTACGGCTACCCATCGACTTCGCTAGCCATTGCCCCCTAATGGAGGGGGTGGCAGACGAACTCAAAAAGGCAATGAGCGATCTTGAGATCATTCACAGTGATGAGTCAAACGCAGTTGACTTTTACGACTGCTTCACCGGAGATCCGGGCCCTGTTAGCCTCGACAATCTGTGGGATAGGCTAGCAATCAACATCGAAAAGCCCTTCGACTTGATGGCAACCGTTCAATCTTTTGACGAAAACACCCTGTTTGTGGAATCTTTACCCAATGCGGGCATATTCAACATGATTCGCTACTCAGGAATTTCCCGCAAACGAATCATCAAAGCCGCGTAAAAAGCCTTCTTAGGCTAAGCCGTGTTGTTCCAAGAACTCAACCGTCAACGTGGCGCACTCCTCGGGGGCCTCAAGCTGTAAGAAATGCGTTTTGTCTGGCAAAAAGTCGTATTCAAACTTGGATAACTTGCTCAGGTTAAAGCTGGGTATAAAGGATGTCTGAAAAGTGGGATCAGCTCCGATGGCCTTCAAGGGGATGTCATAGCTGTCTAGCTTGTCGATTATTTGCATGGAAAAGCCAAAGTACCACTCGTACAGCTGGGCCTCTTGTTCAGGTGAGCACCTCAACTCATAGCCTCCACCTTCTGCGTACCTAAGGGTAGTTTCAGCCAACAGCATTAGCACATCAGGTGGTATGAGTGAGTAGGCCGGTGCATTAGCAAACATCTTGGCCATTTCACAATAAGACTCAAAATGCCTCTGTCTGCGACGAGCCCGCCTGGCTTGGCGCCTACACACATCATCTATGGTCTTGTTCCCCCGTAAAGGCCACTGAAGGGCAGGATCGAACAGAACCAGGGCTGCGAAATCAGGCTTTTCAAGCTGATGAGCCAACCCAACGATGGTAGAAATCGAGTGGAATACCCCATAACACGGCTTTTCCCCCCAACTAGACGAGATAGCCTCAATAACGGCCCGACTATCACCAACCATGGTTGGGATATTAAAGCTGCCAGTGGACACAGCAGGGTTCCAGCCGTGGCTCCTCATATCAAACAGACAAACTTCAAAGCGATCAGTAAGCAACGACCAATACGGATAGTAAAGATCAGAAGCAAGCCCGCACCCGTGGCTCAGCAAAAGCCGCGGCCCATTAGGATTTCCGTGACGGCGTACAATGATGGTGGCTCCGTCGGCCGCAGTTACGTCTAGCACCTCCTGTGGGCGGGGGACTATATAACCTGATGGTAAGGGATACACCCCCGACCCGTAAATTTCCCCGTATAGGTCGGTGTTCATTGTGTGTTGGTTGAACTCAAGCAGTGTCACTAGTGATCAGGCTAGCTTGCTGACAGTGATGTTTACACCTTGCATGATCACCTGCCGGTGAACTGCGCCTTGCCGGGGCCTTTATCGAAATAGCTAGCCACACCAATATGGGCATCTTCAGTAGCAAAACATGCGGCGAAAGCCTCTACCTCCACATCTAGCGCATCATCCAAAGACAAGGGATAACCTTCCAAAATAGCTTTTTTGACGATGGACATTGCTGCAGGCCCGTGGGCGTATCCCGTAGCTAACTTCAAGGCCTCGTCATACACATCGTCATCTGGGAATACTGCGGAGACCAGCCCTATAGACAGCGCTTCTTCAGGCCACACATTGCGCCCACTGTAGATCAGTTCCTTGGCCTTTGTGATGCCCACCAGACGGCTCAGTCTTTGGGTTCCGCCCGCTCCGGGTATTGTCCCCAATTTGATCTCTGGAAAACCCAACACCGCTCCCTGCCCGATCAGCCGAAACTCTGTGGCCATGGCCAACTCGCACCCGCCACCCAAAGCGTAACCGTTCACGGCGCTAATGGTGATCTGTGGTAAAAGCTCCACGGCCCTGAACGCCCTGTTGAACCCTCTAGACTGCTCACGGGCCTCATCTACGCTCAATCCTTTGAGCAGGTCTATGTCAGCGCCTAAGGAGAACACCCGCGGACCGCCCCAGACCACTACGGCCCGAATGTCGGTTCGCTCCGACAGTTCCTCCACCGCCTGATGTAGGTCTGCCATCATGTCGGCGCCCAAAGGGTTTCTCTTAGGGCTATCTAACCGCAGCGTTGCCACACCCTCGGCTGTACCGGTTTCGATCCTGACCAAATCACCCACAACTGCTCTCCTTTTCCAAAAGCACAACAAACTCTAAGCGGTCAGGCCGCCGTCTACCTTCAACACGCATCCCGTTATGGCACTAGCACCAGGGCCGCACAAAAAGCGAACTGCCTCAGCAACCTCACCCGGAGTACCTGCCCGGCGCAAAGCAGTTCGGGTCCGTAATTGCTTACGATCCACGTCACCAGAAAGGGCATCTCCACCGCCTTCTATATATCCCGGTGCCACCGCGTTTACGAGCACACCATGAGGCGCAAACTCTACAGCTAAAGACCGCACCAAACCCTCTAGGGCTGCTGAGGATGCGCAAAAGGCCGCATGCCCGGGGTAGCCCACCACCGATGCCACCGAACCCACAAACACCACACGCCCATAGTTCTGCTCGCACATACCAGCAAGAAACTCCTGAGCCAGCCAGAAGGTTTCTGACAGATTTGCGTGGATCGTGCTCTGCCACTGCTGCGGAGTCAAATCTTGCGATGGGCTCGGTTCCACAACAGGGGTAACACCTACTACATATAGCGGTACACCGAATTGCGCGGCGCTCATCTCCCTGAATGTTCTCAAAGAACTCGGATCTAACCCTTCAAGCTCATAATCGGCCACCTTGCAACCAGAATCAGTAAGTTCTGCAACCAGATCGCGGTGAGAGGAAACACCAGCAGGGTAACCTAACGACACTGGATGTCCTGCGGTGGCCAAAGAGCGCACAATAGCGGCACCAATCCCGCTGGATCCCCAAGCCACAACTACCGGCACTTGTTCCGCAGGCCGGGTTCTCATGCCGACACCGGCTCTTGGTGTACGGCTGCAGACTCCCCACAGTCCACGTTCAAAATCGTGCCGGTCACGTATGAACTGTGCGGCCCTACAAGCCAGGCTACGGCCGCAGCCAACTCTTCAAGGTCAGCCATCCGACCCAGCGGACTGCGATCCACCAGAGCCTGCCTTGTCTGAGCAATCATCTCGGCCATTGGCGATACAACCATCCCCGGTGCCACGACATTAATTCGGACATTTCGGCGGCCCACCTCACGTGCCAGCGAATAGAGGGATGCGTTCATCGCCCCCTTGCTAGCGGCGTAAGCCACCTGTCCCGGGTCGCCTCGCTCTCCGCGCAGTGAACTAATCCAGACAATCGAACCCCTCCTTTGAGACAGCATTGCGGGCACGAGAGCCTTTGTGATCGCCAAAGGCCCCAGAAAGTTGACCGCGAGCATCTGCTCCATCGATTCAATCTTCAATTCGGCCAGCAGCGCCACTTGGTGAATGCCCGAAGCGATCACCAGACCATCGCAATCCCAACCCTGGTCATGGAGCCTGCTTTCGATTACCTCCCCAACATCAGGAGCGGTTATGTCTGCCCGAAGGCCAGCGACACCAGCAGCCGACAAATCCTCTGGCAACTCGCTTCTTCCAACCCCAAGCACATTCCAGTTTGGGGCGAGCGCCCGGCAAATTCCCGCTCCAATTGCACCTGTCGCCCCGACTACGACACAGGACGACCTAGGCTCATCGGATGTCATGACCCCACAGGCTCGTTTACAGGCAGTTCAATGGCCAAAGCCGAACCGTGCCCTACCACTGAGTGAGCACTTTGCATCTCTAATAACAGTTCGGGCTGAGGACGAGACACAACCTCAAAGACATCACCAGCCTCATTATCCCCTTGCGCAACGATACGCACCCCAACGGCACCTACTTTCTCAGGCACCTCATCAAAGCGAGGACCAGCAATAGCGACCACTGCAAACCCGACATCTACCGCCCCGATAGACAAATCTCGCACCGCTGCTGCCACCGCGCTGTGATCTGAATGGGAGTGGTTAATGTACTGAGTGTGCCGCCAGCAATCGATGCCTTCTTTAACGGCGAGGTAGAGCCCGATATTGGTAAGCCATTCGAGTGCAACCAAAGGGTTGAGCTCCTCAGAGAACTGTGTGAGCGCGGCAACCCTGTCTGGCTTGTCGGCGAGATACTCATGAAGCTCCGCGTCAAGCCTCATGGTGTCTTTAGCACCGGCGAAGTAGAGTCCGCAGCGGCGCCCTTCCATCTGGCCTTCAGCGCCCAGCAGTTCCTTGAAACACGCCAAGGTCAAGAACTCAAAGTCGCCAATGCAGCGACGGTCATGGCGAAATGGCACCAGCTCACGGCGGTTCAACTCATAAGGATCGCCGAAACCAATCTTGGCCGAAGCATCAACAAAAGCTCTCATAGCTGCCTCAAAAACACCGAAGCATTGGAGCCAGCCAAACCGAAGGAGTTGGAGAGCACTCCACTACATGGGGTATGACGGGCGCTTCCGCTGATGTAGTCGCCGAGCTTGCAGCGGGGATCAACTTCATTCAAGTTCGCAGTGGGGGGCAAGGTGTCGGTACGAATGGCCATCACCGAAAACGCAGCCTCTATGGCACCCGCTGCGCCAAGAAGATGCCCAGTAACCCCCTTCGTAGAACTGACGGGAGGTGCGGCATCTCCGAACACCCGCAGAACCCCCTCGCTCTCCGACAAATCGTTGTCTGGGGTAGATGTTCCGTGCATATTGATGTAATCCACATCGGCTATCCCAGCACCCGCATTGTCTAGGGCACGCTGCATAGAAAGCGCCTGTATCTCACCTCCTACCGACCCTGCGGTTATGTGAGCAGTAGAGACGGCCGTTCCATAACCAGCCAACTCCGCAAGGGGTGTAACTCCCCTGGCCTCAGCACTCTTTTCCGACTCAATCACCAACATGGCGGCTCCCTCGCCACCCACGAATCCTGCGCGGGTTACGTCAAAGGGCCTTGATGCGGTCTCAGGCGTGTCGTTGAGCGTGGTCAGTGCTCCCAGCCGAGAATACATAGTGACCATGGCCTCCTTGATGGCGGTCTCAACGCCACCCGCGATCACGATGTCGGCAAGGCCTGATCGCACCATCTCACCTGCTTCCAACAAAGCCACCAAACCCGCCGAACAGGCCGTTCCCACCCCCGAGTAGCGGTCGCCAAAATCGCCGCCAATAAGTTGATGGGCGCTCTCCACCGGCTGTCTGAAGTGAAGGGACAAATCGTGACCATCAACTTTCTCACCACGGCTGGCCGCGGCGAATTCATCCGACTTCCATGCGAACCCATGGCTGGCCACAACCACTCTGGCCCGCTGGTTGCTAACAAGGGCATTGCGATCTAAGCCAGCATGTTCCAAGGCCTCGGCTTCGGCAAACCGGTAGAAGTCCAGCAGCCGAAACACGGATGATTCGTAGCCATTGCCATCTCGGGCTGGTACTTGGGCGGCTACCTGGCAATCCTCATCTCCGACTTCCACCATGTCCAGCCTGCCGGTACCCGAACGCCCTTGGACCGCAGCCTCCCAGCAATCGTCCATACCCCAGCCTGCTGAACACACGGCACCGAGGCCGGTAATGACCGCCTTAGGCATTCTCAGCCAAAGCTCTTTGCAACATGGCGGTTAGGTCGCCAACTTTTAGCATGACAAAGACGTTCTCTACCTTGTCACCTGCTGCAATCCGCCCGTCGTCCACCTCGGGCATGAAATCATTAAGGCAAGCCAAACCCTCTGTGGTCACCCCTCCGTTTTCATCAAGCCAGCGGATTCCTGACTCCTCAAAGTGCCTTTGAACACCGGCCAAGGCCAGTTCCACACCAAACTCTTTGCGAACCCGGTAGTTGATGTCCAAAATGTCAAGAGAATCGGCTTCAAGATCATCGTTCAGACGAGCCTCATCACTCACCTCGTCCTGCTCAATGTCAAGCGAATCAGCCACTATCTCGTGTATCTTCGCAGATATTTCTTCCATAATTTATTCCTTTTGGGTTCTCTAACCCATCAGTTAAGTCAAGTTCAGTAGATTTCGTCAGACACTTTATCTTGTAACAGATTTCCCGACAATTCGGCGATACCATTAGACAGTTAGGCTACAAGCGCTGCCATTGCTTCCCAGGTGCGCTCAATTTCCTCGTCAGTGCCAGCAGGAACCACCACAACTTTCGTAGCGCCTGCCGCAAAGAACACAGCCAGCCTCTCTGCCACCTGATCCTCGTTACCGATCACACAGATATCCCCAGCGCTAGAGAGGCCCTCACGGTCTAACATATCCCGGCACGCGGGGGCCTGCTCCCACTTGGCCAACAATTCGTTGGCCAGCGCCTTGGCACCTTCAGCGTCGTCGGTTACGCACACTGGCAGCGATACGATCACCTCTGGAGCGCCACGCTCTGCGGCCTCCGCCGCTTTGTTAATGGTGGGCACAGTGAAGTCTCGGATCGTCTTCGGCCCCGTCATCCATGTCATGGCACCAGCGGCCACCCTGCCTGCCAACTCCAGCATGCGAGGGCCAAGAGCTGCCATGATCACACTGCAGGCGGGGCCCTCGATGTCTAACTCACCCCTCATGAATACTCGCTTGCCCCTCATATAGGCCTCCCGCTCTTCTAGCAGGAGCAGCAATATCTCTAGATACTCAGACATGTACGCCACAGGGCGGTCAAAGCTCTGACCCCACACCCGTTCTACGATAAACCGGTCGGAAGCACCCACGCCGAGGGTCAGGTTTCCGTTGAGCGCCTTGTTCACCGTCAAGGCCTGCTGAGCCAACGCTACCGGATGACGGGTGTACACCGGAACGACGGCCACTCCCATGGGCACATCAACCCCGGATCCGACCGAGGCCAGAATGGTCAGAGCGTCCATGCTGTTGGTTTGAGGGAGCCAATAACCGTTGAAACCCCCACTGTGGGCACGCTGCACATGCTCTCGAATGGTGTCCAAAGATTCTGGGCAACCTCCGTTTCTGTACAGGTCCATGCCACACATAGCAATGTTCACTGAGTTACCCTCTCGCTCAATATCAATCGCTTATTACCAAATGCGACAAACTGTGTTGAAGCACAGCCTTGAGGCATAACCTCACTCCGCATCAACGCAGTTTGCCAACGTAGGTAAACTTTTGCTTACTAACTGATGCCTAACGGCCAGTCCAGTGAGCCTCATCTAGCAGCGCGTCGCGCTCTAGAGGCTCAACCGTCCCAACCATCTCAGCGGTGCCATCCATAAGGGTTTCCCAGTATTCATAGGCAAGGTCGCCGATCTTTTGGCCCAACGGCACAGCTACTTCAACTGCAGGCCAGAAGTGAACACCACCCCAAACCCTGCTCTTGGCACAGAGGTCTTCGTACTCACTCCAAGTTTCAAAGTTCAAAGTAATATCGGTTGCGGGGGTTACCCCAGGTTCTATTGGATTAGAGCCCGCAGGACGCACACCGGTATAGCCACCTGTGGCATCTTCTGTATCCGCATAACGGCGCAACGCTTGAGCATAGGCCCCACAGAATGAGGTTGTAGCCGACGGGTACTCAGGGTGATCGGCGGTGTTAGCAAAGGATCTCCACCGATTAGCAGGCACCTCAACTGTGCCCTCACCGGGGCCACCCCATCCTTGTATCATCTCATCGCCAAAGAGATGACCAATGGCAGTAACAGGACGCACTGCGTCAAAGCGTTGCTTTTCCTGCCAGACCACCACGCCTACATCGTGTGAGGCCATCTCAACCAAGAAGTTGCTCTGAATGAACGCAACAACGTCGTCAAGGTTGTCGATCTTGACCTGCGGCAGGAACTGCGCTCCCCGCAGCTTGTTGTCAAAGAAATGCACAATGGTCTTCTTGTAGTCATCCAAGTTGGCAACCTCTTCAATTACCTCTTGGGCCTGGGCCCGATACTCCTCTGCATTGGCGTGATTGCTCTCTGTGGGAGGATCAACCCGATGGTCTCTGGGGTTGAAACCAGAGAAGGGCTGCACATTGGCCCACTGCGGAGTCACGAAAACCTGCGACCGGAACACGCCACTGGTGTGGGGTACAACTAAGGGCTGCCAACGCGAGGCATCGTTCAACTCAAAGGGCGTGTTGAGCGGGGTGTATCCAGTGGTGTCTTGCAGCGGCAAGCCGTTAACATCGCCGAATTGGTTGAACCCATCATTGCGTCGGGCATCCATGGTGCATTTAGCGGCCAAGTTGCCGATTGCCGCCGCAGTGGCATCGGTGCGATCGCTGCTATCGCAAGGCCAATCCAACCCTGTGCTGTCATCGGGATCCAGGTCGTAGTCGGTGAGAATTGCCCGCCACTCATCAGCACGATGGGGAGCGAACTCCAGCATCAAGCGGTACACGGCATACAAGATCGCAGTGTTGGGCAAAAGGTTGTTCTCCGACTCTGAAGCAGGACGGCGCCCGACCCGAGAATAAATACCCACAGCAGTTTCGTGATAAGGCGCTACCGCATCAAACGAAGCGGCATAAGCCAGCACGCTGTATCGGAACACCATAGACGCATCATTAAAGGCCGGTGACACTTCTTGGAAAAGCCAACGACCCAGACGAGGGCCAAATACGAATTGCATGGCGTTGCCGGTGGCCAGATCAATCTCACGGTTGGCACCCTCGCTGGTGTCAGATGCTTGCATCGTGCGGTAGGCATTTAGCAGGGCCTCCTGCTGTGCCAGCAACATATCGCGTGTAGCAATATCATCGGCGCTAGGCAGGTTTGGGGCAGGGCTGGGTGAACTTTCGTCAAAGTCGGGGCACCCTCCCAAAACGGCCGCAGTATCCACATTCAAGCGACAACGTTCGGCATTCAACTTGTTTTCTTGTTCGGCTACCCGACGGTCACGCTCAGCAATTTCACTAGCTTCTTGGGCCGATGAAGTAGCACTCACCAAAAAAAGCGAAGAGACCAGCACAGACACTGCACACAACAGCGCGACCACCGGTGACTTCTTAAATCTAAAGTGCAGCTTCCTAGACATGTTCATTTATTGCTCCTTGTACAGGTCTCGTCTAAACAGTAGAAGACGGTGTGTGTTCAAATCCCGCATCCAAACTGATATGCAGCTTGTACTTATCCCACACAAACCATCAGTCTACCCCTGACGCTCATCTAGTGCTGAACCGTCCATGATTTTTTGGTGGGATTTAGGTTTGCTAGAGAGCGCAAATGGAACACAGAGCGCTATCCGTGAGAAAGTAACACCATGTTTAAAGCCCTGCTGCTTAGCAAAGACGAATACGACAATCGCTCCCATGCCATCGTGGATTTGGATGATGCCGAACTCCCCGATCAGCCCATAGTTGTAGATGTGGAGTACTCCGCGCTCAACTACAAGGACGGCCTGGCCATCGTAAACGGCACACCCATCGTGCGAAGTTGGCCAATGGTACCTGGCATCGATCTAGCTGGGCGGGTAGCTAGCAGTGAAGATCCGCGATGGTCGCCGGGAGATCGGGTAATCGTGAACGGCTGGGATATAGGTGAACTGCACTGGGGCGGCATGGCCACCAAGGCGGCTGTGGACGGTGACTGGCTCACCGCTTTGCCAGATGCCCTTACCACCAAGCAGGCCATGTCAGTGGGCACGGCGGGCTACACCGCGATGCTGAGCGTGCTAACGCTTGAAGAACACAACATCACACCTTCTTGTGGCCCGGTGATAGTTACCGGCGCAGCTGGCGGGGTTGGTAGCATTGCAGTAGCAGTTCTGGCCAAACTGGGTTATGAGGTAATTGCATCTAGCGGGCGCATCAACACCGAGGGCAGCTACCTGCGTGGGCTTGGAGCAGCCTCGCTGGTTGGGCGAGAAGAGTTTTCTGGCCCGGCACGCCCCTTAGGCAAAGCCCGCTTTGCTGGTGCCATAGATACGGTGGGCAGCCACACCTTGGCCAACATTATCTCTCAAACCCAAGCCCATGGGTGCGTGGCAGCTTGCGGCCTAGCACAGGGAATGGATCTCCCTGGATCGGTTGCTCCTTTTATCCTGCGTGCCGTCACTCTGGCTGGAGTGAACTGCGTTTATGAGTCAACCCAACGCCGAACACAAGCTTGGAACCGACTAGTCAGCGACCTTGACACAACAAAGTTGAAAGACATGACCTCTACCATCGGCCTAGCAGAAGTACCAACCGCAGCAGCCCAAATAATCGCTGGCCAAATTCGCGGTCGGCTTGTTATCGACGTGGCTAGCTAACGGATCTAGCTAACAGATACAGCCTATTTGAACTAGTTGGCAGCAGCACTGCGGAGGTCGGCTAGGGCCTCCATCCACCAATGGTTAGTAACGGTGGTGCTGCCGGGAACGGTAGCCAATCGCTCGTCTACCTGAGCCACTATGTCGGGCAAATCTGCGGCCACCAATCGCAAATCTAATAAACCGTCCACCACACGGGAGCGGCTCGTCAGCTCCCCATCGATGGCATCTAGCAACCGATCTACTAGCTCTGTGATCTCGATCAACACTGTAGGGCTATCGGGGTTATCAACGGGTTCCAACTTGGGTTCCAACTTCACTGTTTATTCTCCTTGGAGTTCTTTATCTAGGGCTGTGGTCTTTAGGCTGTAGCATCAACCGATGTTGGTACCCAAAAATATACCCCCTGTTGCAACCTATCAGGCTGCTAAAAGCAATGAACCCGGCAGGTAGCCCAGTCACAGCGCCTGTTATCGTGGCCCGAGAGGTCCAAAAAAGCTATGGCGCGAACCACGTTCTAAAGGGGTTGAACTGCGACATCATGCCGGGGATCACCGGCCTTTTAGGGGCTAACGGAACCGGCAAGAGCACCTTTATTGGGCTGATCTTGGGACTGCGCCCTCGCAATGGTGGCACGCTCAAGGTTCTTGGGGTAGATCCCCAACAAAGTGGGCCAGAACTACGATCACTGCTAGGGTACGCTCCCGAGCACCACGACTTACCCGGCGACGTGCAAGCCGCCGATCTGGTGCGCCACATAGCCCAACTCCACGGACTGCCGCGCCGCGCCGCCACCGAAAGGGCTAGCGATGCCCTATGGCAAGTGGGCCTCGGCGAGGAGCGATTCCGGCCCATCGGCACCATGTCTACCGGCCAGCGCCAACGGGTGAAGATAGCCCAAGCCCTAGCCCACGATCCCCACCTGTTGCTGCTGGATGAGCCAACCGACGGCCTCGACCCGGTTCATCGTGACGATATGTTGACCCTCATCAAAAGGGTAGGCAGCGAGTTCAACATCAACATCTTGTTGTCGTCACATCTGTTGGAAGAAGTGGAACGGGTTTGCGATTCGGTAGTTATTTTGGCCAACGGGGTAGCTACACATTCGAGCACCTTGCAAGAATCAAGATCATCCACCGCCGCAATAACAGTTGAGCTGGACTCCAACCCCCAACGCTTAGCTGAAGCGCTGGTAGCTCGAGGAGCACAAACAGCAATCGACGGCCACATCCTCACCGTGGCTCACAGCAGCACCGATTCCACGTTAAACCTGATACGAGATCTGGTCGCAGATTTAGATCTAGGATTGCGGCGGCTAGAACCGCGCCGCACCACCCTCGAAGACGTGTTTATTGAGGCTTCCCAATGACCGAAGCCAGAATCCACGACCGTGGCTACATGGCCTACAGCGGCCACCGCCATCATCCACGCCGCGCCATGTTGAACCTGATGGTTCACACCATGCAGCGCGTGCTGGGAATAAAGCGAACGTTTTGGCAGAAGGTTCTTCCCGTCTTTACCTTGGCAGTTGCATTCATTCCTGCCATCGTGTTGATCGGAATTGCCGCCGCTTTGCCCCATGGAGACACTCTTGGGATGGAGTCAACGCCCGAATACTACGGGTTCATCACCGGTGCGCTCTTTTTGTTCACCGCATTCGTAGCCCCAGAAGCAATATGCACCGATCGCCGAAGCGGCATGCTAGGGCTGTACTTGGCCTCCCCTTTGAATCGCGACACATATATCGCAGCCAAGTTTGCAGCCATCGTAGCAGTGCTAGGGGTGATGACCTTAGGACCTCCCCTGCTACTGCTGATCGCCTTCACCTTTGCTGATGTAGGACCAGATGGCGCAGTCGAATGGCTGAAAGAACTGGGCCGCATATTGGCTGCGGGAACCGCTGTGGCCGTTTTTTGGGCAGCGCTTTCGCTG
This sequence comes from bacterium, assembly GCA_026709025.1. Lineage (GTDB taxonomy): Bacteria > Actinomycetota > Acidimicrobiia > Acidimicrobiales > Bin134 > Poriferisocius. The sequence goes on along the minus strand of JAPOTT010000009.1, from coordinate 10,430 downwards.
GCTCTATCTAGCCTCACCACTCGTCGCTCACTAGCCAGCGTTGGTATTTTTGTCGGCCTGTTGGCCAGCTCAGCAGTTGGCGATGGGCTCAGCACGGGCGCAGAGCTGGGCGACTCGTTTGCGCTATTCAATCTAATCGGCCTGCCCTTTGCAACAGTTGCGCGCATCTTTGGAGAGGCAGACCTAGACGGGGCACCCCTAAATGCTGTGGATACATGGGCAATATACCTAACCCTGATTGGGCTCATCTTTGCCTTCAGCTTGTTTACCCGCTGGCGCTACCAGCGAATTGAGGTTCACCGATGAACCAGACACAAGCGCCCACACAAGCGCCCAGCAACGCCACGATAACGGCACCACCTCCACAACCAAGCGCTCCGCCCATGGTGCAAGCAATCGGGGTGTCCAAATGGTTTGGCGACTTAGTAGCAGTGTCCGACGTGAGCTTCAGCATCAGCTCAGGTGTTACTGCCCTGCTAGGCCCCAACGGCGCTGGCAAGTCCACCCTTTTGCGGATTATGTGCGGTTTGGCACGGCCATCCAACGGATCGCTCACGGTGTTGGGTACAGATCCCCGATCTAACATCGCTGTTCTGGGCAAAATCGGCATGGCTCCGCAACAAGAATCGCTGCTGGATTACCTAAGCGGTCATGAGTTTGTGGAGCTTGCCGCACGGTTGCACAACGTTGCTAATCCACATGACGCAGCTTGGCGAGCCATTCAAACCGTAGAGCTAGACCCTAAAGATTCCCGCAAACTGTCTACATACTCCAAGGGCATGCGCCAGCGGATTAAGCTGGCCCAAGCTATCGTGCATAATCCCTTGGTGATTGCGCTAGATGAACCCCTAACCGGCTTAGACCCCAGACAACGCCGCGAGATGATCGCTCTAGTCCACCGTTTGGGGAACGAAGGCAAGTGCGTCATCGTATCTAGCCATGTGCTTGAAGAGGTAGAGCGGTTTGGCTCACAAGTGCTGGTGATTGCACAAGGGCGCCTCGCCGCAGAGGGAGACTTCCGCGAGATACGCAACCTGATGGACGACCGCCCGCTACGAATCAGCATTCGCACCGATCAACCCAGGGCATTGGCCGTTGCCCTTTTAGACCGCTGCGTAATCTCAGGCTGTCGCATAGATCAAGACAACTTGGTGATTGTGGACACATCTACTCCAGCAGCCTTACGCCGAGCCGTAGCCCCCGCAGCACAAGACGTAGATGCCTCACTCCTAGAAGTACGCCCCCTAGACGACGACCTAGAAAGCGTCTTCAGATACCTCGTAGGCCACGGCTAAACGATGAACACACACATCTACCGGGTGGTGATTCGTAGTCAGGTCAGCACGGGCCGAATGCTGGCACTAGCTGGGTTAAGCGGGGTGGCAATCTTGTTGGGTTTTGTTGCCCGAGCCGCTAATGACCCCACAGAATTTGCTACCCAGAGCATGGGCACCTTCGGTACCAACATCTTCGCTCCCTTTATTGCTTTAGCCTTAGGCTCAGCAGCGTTGGGCAACCTATTAGAAGACCGCACGCTGGTGTATGTGTGGCTGCGGCCCGTTCCTCGCTACTCCATCGCCACTGCGTCCTTGGCTGCGGTGTTCAGCGTGGTAGCTCCCACCGTGGTGGCGGTTATGACCGTGTCTGCAGCCATTAGCGGAGCACAAGACATAATCTGGGCCACTGCCGTAGCTACCGCTCTGGCAGTATTTGCTTATTCGGGATTGTTCTTAGCCTTAGGTTTGCGATTCAAACGTTCCTTATTGGTGGGCCTCGGCTACATCGCCATCTGGGAACTGCTGATATCCCGATTAGGCGACTGGTTCGCCCGCCTGTCTGTACGCAGCTACCCCATGAGCATCCTCTCAGATGCTACCGGCGTAGAAATGCGCCTAGCCGACCGCTCCACGCTGGCATCGTACATAGTGCCACTCGCTATCGGCGTTGCCGGGCTCGTCTACACCACTTGGTACCTCACCCGCACCGAAATCGACTAGCGCCAGAACACATCTATACACCCGCCTCTATACACCCGCCCTTGCCTGTTGAGAACAGCTACCCGCAGCGAGAAGTCTTAGCTCAACAAGCGGGAACTGTTGAAGAAACCAACGCGAACGCTGTAGGGCTTAGCGGTTGGAAGAAGTTAGTAGGTCTTCTAGTTGGCCGATGAGGCCGTCTAGGTTGCGGCGATCTTCGTCTATGGATTCTTGGGTAGCTCGCAGCTCAGAGATTAGCTCTGATAATGCCCTGCGAGTGTCGCTATCCATGGGCACCTCATCGATGAGCACACCATCTGATACAGACGGCGTTGCGGTTGGTGCGGGTGCAGGCACACCGTCGCCTGTTTCAGAGTCAGATGGCTCATCTGGAGCTTGCACTACCGGGCCCGTGGCATCAGATAACGCAGCCAACGCTTCATCTAAAGTGGGACGAATACGCAACAAGAAATCATCTTCGTTGCCTAACCCCACAATCACCTGTTTCACCTGCGGCAACTCAGTATCGCCGGTGGCCTGCACATAAACCGGACGCACAAATAGCAGCGAATCGCCTACCGGAATCATCAACAAATTGCCTTGCAGCACGGTAGAACCCTGCTGATTAAGCTGGGTAAAGGCATCGGCAATCTCGGTATCGGCCTGGATCTTGGCATCCACGATGCTAGGGCCGGGAATGTTGGTGCCCGGCACGGTGTAAACCACTAGCTCTCCGTATTCCTCAATATCGCTTTTAGCCACAATAAACGCGGTGAGTTCCTTGCGCTCGTCATCATCATCACCAGAACCCGATACGGGCACAAAGGTTCTAAAGATCACGAAATCCAAGTCGTCTTCTTCGGGAAGCTGTAGGAGCTGATAAAACGGCCTAATCCTCAGCTCTAGCTGCCGTGTGGCCGCAGCCGTAGTAGCCTCATCTGCGGCTAAGGCATCAGCAAACTCATCTATGAGATTACGTGCTGTAATACGGGTGCCAGGATCTTGTGCAACTGCCCAAGTAACGGAGTTAGCATAAAAAGTTTCTGGATCATCAATGAAATAACGAGCCCACATAGTGGTTTGAACTCGGAACAAATCCTCGGGGTAGCGCAAATGCCGCTGAAGGTCGGCTGGCATCTGTTCAAAATCCTCAAACAATTCTGGGAAAACCTTACGCCAAGCTTGAATGATAGGATCGTCAGGATCAATTACATAAAACGTAGCTGTGCCATCAAATGCATCCACAACTGCCTTAACAGAATTACGGACGTAATTGAACTGCTTCTTTAAACCACTCTTATCGCCCAAATCGCTTATATCTGGCACCTGCCCGTAAGGGTAACGATGGGTGGTGGTATAGGCATCAGCTATGTAGTACACCCGCCCATCAGACACAACCGGGTATGGATCAGCATCGAACTCCAAAAACGGCGCCAAAGTTTCTACGCGAGTGCGAAGATCTCGGTTGAAGATAATGCGCGAGTCGCTATCTACAAGGCTAGAGATGAGCGGGTTAATATCGCCAAAACGCAATGCAAAAGCAGCTTGACGGAAGAAACCACCAATATCTACCCCGTCTTCACCGTCGTAGGTAAACGGCACCGTTTCGTTAGCTTCGGTGTAATCAACCTCGGGAATGGTGGCCCCAACTATGGCATAACCGCTTAGGTTCTCGCCGATGTAAAGCTGCGGATGGGATAGCTCAAGACCCCCAACGGCTGATACTGGAACATCTCCCACCACAAAGTTGGGCGACCCCTGCACAGTCACCTCGTTGACGGGGGCTACTGCCACTCCATAGCCATGGGTGTACTGCACATGGCGACCTTCCCAAGACTGCTGCGGAATATCGGCCACATTAAGCTGGCGGGCACCAATCACCACCTCGGTGGTTTCACCGTCAATCACATAACGATCCACATCCACCTCACCGTTAAAGGTGTAAAAGGTGCGCTCAGACTGCTCCACCTGAAAGGCATTGGGCACAATATCTGGGTCTAGCAGGCGGATGTTGCGCACGCTGTCGCTGTTGGTGAGTTCCGCAGCGCTGATCTGAGTATCAGGGTTGAACTCCCGGGTGATTACGTTGTCTAAACCCAACGCAAACCTAGTTTCTTCAATGTTGCGCTCGATGTAGACGGCTTCTTTTTGAGACTCTTGGGGTTCCGCACGGAAACGCTGAATAATTGCCGGGTAAATCGCCCCCATCACGATTGCCACGATCATCCACAAACCCACAGCGGTTACCGGCAGCACCCAACCTCGCTGCCAAATGTTGATGATCAACAACACCGCCGATAGCACCGAAATCAAGATCAACAAGTTCAACGCTGGAAGCTGCGCGTTGACATCGGTGTAAGTGGCTCCATCTACCGGACCACGAGAGGAAAAGTTAAGGCTGAAGCGGTCAAACCAGTAGCCCACCGCCCGAACCAAAGCAATCATGGCCAGCAGCACTGAAAGATGCACCTTTACCTGCGGGGTAACCCGTTGTCCTGATGTTTGGAAGCGAATACCACCGTTCACATAGTGCGCCATAGCGACAAACACAGTCACGATGATGAGTGCTCTGAAAACCCAGCCCAGCAAAAACTGAATGAACGGCAGCTCAAAAACGTAAAAGCCTACGTCGTAGCCAAACTGTGGGTCTTCGCGACCAAACTCCACGCTGTTGAAGAACAACATGGCCTTTTGCCACTCCCCACCAGTACCACCTCCAACGATCAGTGCTAAGAAAAAGGCCAGCACCAAGCTCACCAAGCGAGTACGATGCCCAATAGCATTGTGATAGCCAGTTAGGAAATCCTCTTCTGGCCCAGGGGGACGGGTTTTTGGGGCAAGCTTCTCGGCAATACTCAAGTTGAAAAACATCAACAAGAAAAAGGTGCTCACGAAGATAGCCACCAGCACCAACCGATACACAAAGATCTCCGTCCACACTCCACCTTGACCCAACGAATCAAACCAAAGGTAGTCAGTCCACAGCCGAGCTAAACCCCGCACCGAGAGCAGACCCACCAGCAAAACAGCAACAACGATTACCCCAATCACCTTGAACCGACGCGAAAAACGTGGACGAGATTGCTGGCGAGATCTGAGAACGTCACGGGGGTTACGCATAGCTGCCGAAATCTTAGCCCCTAACTGCTCTTAACCTTGTGCCAAAGCACCAAGCGCTTCTTGCAGGCTTGCTACCCCTACCACTTTCATGCCGTTAGCTGCATGGTGGAGCGCCTCAGCTAAGTTCTCGTGTGGCACCAAAAAAATGTCCATCCCCGCTCTTTGTGCAGCGATGGTTTTTTGATCCACCTCACCGATGGTGCCCACAGAGCCATCAGGCGAAATGCTGCCCGTGGCTGCCACATGTAATCCACCCATTAGGTCGCCAGGAGTCAACAGATCAATGATACCCAAGCTCAACGCTAAACCTGCTGAAGGGCCACCAATGCTGCCGCTGTCTACGTCTACTGCTACTGGCAACTCAACATCGGCCACCCGTTCGGTCACCCCCACCCCAAGCAATGCCCGCTGCGGCTCTGTGTCGGATTCAATAAGCTCCACCTCCAGGGTGATTTCCTCTTGGGTATTCTCTTGGGGCGGTGTAGTTGATTCTGGATGTTCTGTGAGCTCTAGCGTTCTTTGCACCTGCAAGGTAACCATCTCGCCGGGGTTGTGCTGAGCTAACACAGCGCTCAACTCTTCCAAACTCCTCACCGGGTGGCCTTGTGCCCCCACAATCACATCTGAAGACCGCAAAAGACGTGCTGCAGGGCTAGCAGATGTGGTGTCCAACACAATTAGACCCGAAGTGAGCGTGGGGATCTCATAGCCGAGGTGCGCCAACGCCGCTACCGCAGCTGCGCGATGCGAGGTCCGCATCTGATTCTGGTTTCGTTGGCGTAGTTCGCTACGGGTGCCATCACCTGTGAAGGTGCGTTCTGGTTCAATATCGGTGCCCGATTCAAACTGAGCGGCAATACGTTGCCATATATTCAAACGCTGACTTACCAATACGGTTACCAGCGATACCTCGTTTTGGGGTGGATATACCTCAGCACCAGTAACCGCTATCAAAGAAGGCACCTCCAGCACCTTCCCAGGTCGCACTGCGACCTCGTCAGTGCGCCAAAAGGTGAACGCCACCGCAACAACTGCCAAAACCAAAACAACTGCTCCTGCGGGAATCAGCCAGCGGCGGTTTCTACGCCCCCATCCGGGCTGGCGCGTGGGCTGACCTAGTTGAGTAGACAAGGCTTTAGGGGTTGGTGAGGCTAACCTAGAAGCCTCTGTGGTGTTCTGGTCACGCATTCGTATCTCCAACTCCGACAATACCGGCTCATCTCACAGCACAGGCCCCAAAGCCTCACGCACTAACACCACAGAGTCCAACTCCGCTGGCGCTGTGAGCCAATGGCTGCTAGCACGTTGGCAAGCGTGGCGTGAGGCCAGAGCAGAACGGGATGTTCTTGCTTCCTACCGTGCCGATTATGGTACCAATGCCCGCTTGCGTTGGTGGCAAAGGCTGCGAGCTGGTTTTGGGTTGTTGGTTATGGTGTCTGTTTTGGGCTTAGGACTTAGCCTGCTAGTTGGCGTGTTCTTTGTAGCCATGACGATATTGCTAGAAACAATCGTATGAACGCTTAATCTCAATCAATAAAGAAATAAAGGGTTGAGGTTTAAGGGGTTGGGGTTACTGCATGAACATTTCTTGAACATCGGGGTACGACTCCAAGCAACGCCCGGCACCTAACACCACGGCTTCTAGCGGAGCATCCACCAAGCTCACGGGCACATCGGCGCTCTGCGATAAACGCTCCGCTAAACCCCGCAGCAACGATCCGCCCCCTACTAACTTGATGCCCTCTGAGATTACATCTTGGGACAGCTCTGGGGGTGCTTCCACCAAGCAAGACACCACCGAGTCCACAATCGATGTAACCACTTCTGAAATCGCAAGACGTACCTCATAGGGAGTCAACTCAATAATTTCGGGCAAACCGCTCAACAAATTGCGCCCCCGCACCTCAACCGCACACTCGCCGGGCAAATAAGCTGCCGAACCCACGGTGATCTTCACATCCTCAGCAGTGCGTTCTCCGATTGCAATGCCAAACTTGCGACGCACATAAGCTTGAATCGCATCGTCAATGTCGAACGATCCCACCCGGATGGCTTTCAAGGCAACCACCCCACCCATTGAGATGAGCGCAGTTTCACTGGTGCCCCCACCCACATCCACCACCATGTTTGCCACGGGGTCGTTGATGGGAAGATCAGCGCCTATAGCAGCTGCCACTGGCTGTTCTATCAAACGGGTCTCTACCGCTCCAGCTCGACGAGCTGCCTCTATAACAGCCCGCCGCTCTACAGCTGTAATGGCCGAAGGCACACAGATAACCACTTTGGGGCGGCTAAAGCGGTTAACCCCGGCATTGGCTAGCAACAAGCGAATCATCCGCTCTGTCACCGCAAAATCGGTTATTGCCCCCTTGCGTAGCGGACGCAGGGCCACAATGTGTGCCGGAGTACGACCAATCATCTGCCATGCCTCTTGCCCTATTGCTAACACCTCGTTGGTATTACGATTTAAGGCAATCACCGTGGGTTCGTTCAAGATAATGCCTTGACCACGGGCATAAACAAGCGTGTTGGCAGTGCCCAAGTCGATTGCTAGATCACGCGCCACAGCCCTACTCTCCGTTCATCTTGCAGGCGGCCACGGGCAAGAGATCAGCGCATCGCATCGTTGTCTGCCAACCCCAAATCGCCCTCCACAGGGTTGCCCGCAGCGGGATCTCCCACAGAAGAATCTTCTACCGAAGATATGTGCTGAGCCTCTAAACCCCAACTCTGTCCACCTTGCCATGTCTCCTTTTTCCATATAGGCACTGTGGACTTTAGCTGATCGATGCAAAACCTAGCCGCAGCAAATGCTTCTTCGCGATGGGGGGACGATGCTGCAACAACCACCGCCGATTCCCCAATCTCCACCGCCCCGGTGCGATGCAACAACGCTAGGCGACCCAACTCGGGCCAGCGCGCCCTTGCCTGAGCGGCTAATGCTTCTAGGCGAGGAACTACATGTGCCTCATAAGCCTCATATTGCAACACGCTCACCTCGGGGCGCCCCTCAGAATGGTTACGGGCAGTGCCGCTAAACAGAACCACCCCACCACAATCATTACGCCCCACCCACCCAAGCACCTGCTCCACAGGCAAGGGCGCGGCGCTGATACCAGTCCACACCTGTGCTGTGTCGGGCGGTTGTTCAGGCGGTTGCACACCTAAAGTGTAAACCCTAGCGATGTGTCTTGGGTTTAGTGCCACATATTGCGACAATAGCGGCGTTCCACTAAATGGTCACAGTAGGCATCTACTATGAATGCGATGATGCCTATAAAACTAGCCAACAAAGAAAACAGCACAGGCAGGGCTGCCTTGCAACCCATCAGTTGCGGGTCAGATGAAATGTCTAGATGGTTAGGTAGAGTGCATCATGGCGACTGTCTAGAGGTGATGCGGCAGTTGCCTGCACACAGCGTTCAAGTGATCGTAACCAGCCCGCCCTACAACCTTAAGAACAGTACAGGAAACGGGATGAAGGACACTCGAGGAGGCAAATGGAAAAATGCTGCACTTCAACATGGATACGCATGCCATGGCGATGCTATGCCCCATGATGAATATGTAAGTTGGCAACGCCAGTGCCTAGCTGAGATGGTGCGCCTTCTTCGGCCCGACGGTGCTCTGTTTTACAACCACAAATGGCGGGTCCAAAATGGGCTTATCCAAGACCGCCAAGACATCGTGGAGGGCTTCCCGGTACGGCAAATCATCATCTGGGAGCGCTCAGGGGGCATTAACTTCAATCCTGGCTACTTTCTACCCAACTATGAAGTTATCTATTTGATCGCCAAACCGCGCTTCAAGCTCGCTCCCAAAGCCAATGCTGCTGGCTGTGTGTGGAAGTTTCACCAAGAAGCCAAAAACGACCATCCGGCCCCATTTCCCTTTGAACTGGCCAACCGATGCATTGCCTCAATACCACGCTCCGACGACAGCATCGTGCTAGACCCCTTCATGGGTAGCGGAACCACAGCGCTGGCAGCCATCGCCAACGGTTTTGGCTGGATAGGAATCGAAGCCGCCAAGCCATACGTAGATATGGCCGAAAACCGCATCGCTGAATACAGCACCGCTAAAAGCCAAACTGCCTAACACGCCATTTAGCTATGAGCGATTCTGCCCTGTTCAAGCAAGTTGCCGAAATTGTTGACACTGGTGATTGGGAACTAGGTGCTAGACACGGTGGCACTGGAGGCGTTGGCAAGCTGCTCGAAGACCTCCTAGATGTAGATGGGAGCAACACCGACATCCCCGACACGGGCTCATGGGAACTCAAGACCCACACGGGTCGCAACAACCTGCTAACCCTTTTTCATAAAACAGGACGGCCCAATATGTCGGTCATCTTAAGCTCCCCCTATGCATACCACCCCAAAAGCGATCCCACGAAACCTCTCAGTTACCGCAACACTATTTATGGCAATACTCCAAACAGCCACGGCTTCTATGCAGAACCTTCTCATTCCAACACCAAGATAACTTTGTTCAACATCAACGATTCGACCCCAACCGACTATTGCGCTTGGGACAACAACGAGCTTTGCTCTGCTTTCGGGCGCAAGCTAAGCCGCCTTATCCTCGTCACCGCTCACAAAAAGGGCAGCATGGTCACATTCACCGATGCATGGGCCTACAACAACCCCCGCCTTCTGTCGCTCCCTAAGCTCATAACTGAAAGCACAATTGCCATAGACCTTGATGCCCGCTACAAGACGCTAGAAGGCACTGGCATTAGGGATCACGGAACCAAGTTTCGTATCAGCATCAAAGACCTGTCATCCCTATACAACAACTGTGTCCGCATCGCTCCCTAAGTCACTGTGCTCTAAGTCACTGTGCTCTGTGGGGGTGGTTGGGTTTGGGGGTAGTATTCTGGTGTGAGCGAAGCAGACCAACCTGAGGATTTCAATCCGTTCAAGGGGATGCCTATTTTTGGTGACCTGGGAAAGTTGTTTGCCAAACAAGCTTCGTCAAAATGGGAAACCGCCCGTGAGATTGCCATAGCGGTAGCCATCGAGGATGGATATGAGCCCAACGTAGACCCCATCGACCGCAGGGCCATAGAACAGCTCACCCGGATAGCTGAACTGCAGGTGGCCGATATCACCGGGCTCTCTACCGTGCGGGGTGGCGAGGCAGCTTCCATTATTCCTAGCACCCGCTCATCTTGGGCAACGGCAACCATAAAATCCTATAAGCCCCTCCTAGAGCCCATCGGCGAAGCCTCGTATCGATCCGAACCACGAGAAGACCCACTCTCAGAAATAGGAGATCCCACCAGCGCCATGATCGGCCGACTCATGAAGATGATTGGCCCAACCCTAACCA
>JAPOTT010000044.1 GCA_026709025.1 bacterium | reverse complement strand
CGTCGCCTTCACCGCCGATCAGCTGATCCCAACCAGTGTTACCGCGTAACGTGTCATTACCTTCACCACCATCAAGGTGATCATCTTGAGCGCCACCATCTAAAAAGTCGTCGCCCCAGCCGCCCAACAACCGGTCCTTGTCGTTACGACCGTACAACCAATCATTACCAGCACCACCATTCAACTCATCATTACCACCCAAACCAATCAACATGTCAGCACCAGAACCGCCACCAAGATAATCATTCCCAGTGCCACCCTCAAGATGATCGGCACCACCACCACCCTCCAAATGATCGTTACCATCACCACCCTCAAGACGGTCATCACCAGCCTGACCGTGCAATTGATCATTCCCAGCGCCACCAAGCAGTTTGTCGTTGCCATCACCGCCCTCTAAATGATCCCAATCGTCACCACCGTGTAACACATCATCACCAGCGCCGCCATACAACTCGTCACTCCCAGCCTCACCAATCAGCTCATCAGCACCAGCCTCACCAAACAACATATCGTTGCCGATGTCACCCGCTAAAAGGTCGTTGCCGTGGCCACCCCACAACGTGTCATTACCAGCATCGCCCGACAACATGTCGTTGCCAGCACCACCCTGTAGTCCATCGTTGCCTTCGTTGCCCCACAATTTGTCGTCGCCGTCACCGCCCCTGAGCCGATCGTTGCCAGCACGACCATGCAACTTGTCATTGCCAGCACCGCCCTCTAGAAGATCGTTGCCGTCGCCGCCATCTAGATAGTCGTTGCCAGCTTCGCCGTACAACTTATCGTCGCCAGCACCCCCTGAAAGCGTATCGTTACCGGTACCACCATAAAACTTATCGCTACCATCAGCGCCATAAACTGTGTCATTGCCACCGTAAGTGTAAACCACAAAATTCTTATTCGGATACCACGCATTCTCCCAAGTATTATTTTGCTGATCTAAGCTACTGCCAGGCATCTCAGGGTTGTCGCCGTACAACCTCTCAGAAGTATCATCGCCATGATACTCTACTGTTTTGTAATGAGTCTGCGTTACCGCCGTTATTATGATTGGAATAATGCCCATCTCGCACTCCTTTGAAATAGCTTACACTTGAAATATCTTACACCATCTGCATCATTGAAGTAGGCATGAAAGTAAGCGTGACTAACTCTACAATAAGGTAAACCTTACTCTATCCCTCATGTCATGCCAACTATCAACAAACAAACTTTTGAACTGATGATGAAACAGCTTGAATGGTTAGGCCACTAGCATTGAGCAGACGTAAGGTAGTAGGAAGTTGTGCGCGATTCAGATGCACATGTAACTGCACTACCCCATATTGGAGGCACATTGGTTGAAGTACCCGAGCATCTGCTGCAACGATCTAGGGATCGTCGTGTAGCTCTCGGTGCCCCCACCGATGATGCGGGAGCCACAGAGGTTCCCCCGTCTACTACCACTAGCGCGCCTGCGGTGATGCAATCTGCAACACCTGCAGCACCCACATCCACCAAGCCCGCTTTACCAACCCTGCCGGATTTAGAACCCGAACCCGCACCAGTACCTGAGCCAACCAAACCGTGGATAATAGCCGCCGTTACCCGTAAGAAGATCCCCTACTGGGCTATGCCGGTACTTTTGTTCTTGCCTTTTTGGGCCATCATCTTTGCTGGCACCCTGGAACCAGTAGAAAGCGACAGTGAAATCATCGCCTTAGGCCGAGAAGTGTATGAAGGTAGCGGTGGATGCGCGGGCTGCCATGGTGCCGAGGGCGGCGGCGGGGTTGGCCCTACTCTAAGGGACGGCGAGGTGATGGCTACCTTCACCGACTGGCGAGATCAGGTGATTTGGATCGTCAACGGCTCGCCCGCCGAGGCTGGCACCATATATGGCGATAGGGGCTCTGTGTCCCTCGGTGCTGCTAACGGTATGCCTGCATTTGGCGAAGACCTGAGCGCCAGGGAGATTTTGGCCGCCACCTACTACGTGCGGGTGGACTTAGGCGGGGCCGAAGAGGCCAGCGTTGCCCACCTAGAAGAACTGTTTGAGGCAGAAGAGGCTCTGCCAGATGCCTTTGAGATCGGCTTAACCTTCCCTAGCACCATCAACGGCCTGCTGGACTCAGTGGAGATGGCAGCGCGCTGAGCCCACATCGGGATCTGCTAGTTATTGGTGCAGGGCCAGCAGGAGCAGCAACCGCTTACTGGGCCGCCAAGGCTGGGCTAGATGTGGTGGTTGTGGAACGCAAACAATTCCCCCGCGACAAAACCTGTGGAGATGGGCTCACACCCCGGGCCGTGAAAGCCTTAGACGACATGGGCCTCACCACACAGCTGTCTGGCTACCACCGCTATGGGGGGCTGCGAGCCGTGGCTCACAACCGCAGCTTAGAGTTGCAATGGCCTAAGCATTCGGTCTTTCCTAATTACGGGTATGTGGTGCGACGCTGTGAGCTGGATCAAATGGTGATCCACCACGCCGTAGCTGCTGGAGCGGAGTTGAAGCTAGGCCACGAAGCTACGCAACCGATACTAGGCAATGGGTTGGTGGATGGAGTCGAGGTGATCGACAAAACCACCGGCAAAGCGACCCCGATAAAAGCCCGCTATGTTGCCGTGGCCGACGGGGCCAACTCCCGATTTGGCAGGGCACTAGGTGCTACGAGGAACCGCTCTTACCCCCAAGGCATGGCTATCCGCACCTATTTTGAGAGCCCCTTGCACAATACTGGGTGGATAGAAAGCGCTCTGGATATGCGCGACCGTAACGGGAAATCCTTACCCGGGTATGGCTGGATATTCCCGCTGGGCGACGGCACCGTGAACGTGGGCGCTGGGCTGCTGTCTACCTACCGCCACTACAAATCGGTGAACACATCACACCTGATGGAGGAGTTCGCCTCCACCTTGCCGGACTATTGGGAAATCAACCCCAACAAGCCCCTGATGGCTCCAGTGGGGGGACGTTTGCCGATGGCCGGATCGGTCAACCCTAAAGCTGGCCCCAATCATCTGCTAGTGGGCGACGCAGCAGGGTCTGTGAACCCATTTAACGGTGAGGGCATTGACTACGCCTATGAGACCGGCCAGATGGCTGCTGAGCTTGTGGCTGAGGCCATTGCCACCAACAACAACGCGGCCCTAGCGCGCTATCCCAAGCTGTTGGAGGAACACTACGGGGCATACTTTCGGGTGGCACGAGCGTTCGCCCACCTCATCGGCAAGCCCACGCTGTTGCGGGAACTCACCCGAGTGGGCATGCGGTCTCGCCCCATTATGGATGTGGCGCTGCGAATTATGGCCAACCTGATGGATCCAAACAACCCGGGCGCAGCCGAGTACATATACAAAGCCGCTACTGGCCTATCCGCAGCCAGCTCACGGCTGACAAGCTTCAGCCACCGTCAACCTCGCTAGCTAGGGCTTGGGTAAAAGCCTCGATGGTGGTGTCGATGTGTTCATCTGTGTGAGCCAAGCTAACAAATAGCGCCTCATAAGGCCCGGGCGCAAAAGCTACTCCATCTGATAACAGCCGATGAAACACCCTCGAGTACACGCCGTTTTCAGCCGCGGCTTTAGCTTCACAGAAGTTGGCAGGGGCCTTTTCGCAAAAGAAAACCCCTAACAGCGAGCCCACCCGCGGCGCCACACAATCTACACCAACGGCTGCCGCAGCCTGCGTCATGCCATCGGCTAGCCGGCTAGCAATAGCAGTCAAACGCCTATACGCATCGGCGTTGAGCTGTTCCAAAGTGGCTAACCCCGCAGCTGTTGCCAAAGGATTCCCAGACAAAGTACCCGCTTGGTACACACCGCCTAGCGGAGCGAGATGCTCCATGTACTCGGCCCGACCACCAAACACTCCGATAGGCAAACCGCCGCCCACCACCTTACCGAAACACCACACATCGGGTTCCACGCCAAACCACTCTGTGGCACCACCGGGGGCCAAGCGAAAACCGGTTATCACCTCGTCAAACAACAACAATGCCCCCGCAGAATCACAAGCCTCCCTCAGCCCCTCCAAAAACCCAGGTTCTGGAGCCACAACCCCCATGTTGGCTGCTACTGGCTCTACAGCTACCACCGCAACGGTTTCGTCTACCTCTGGGATCTGGTTGTAAGGCACCACTACGGTGTCGGCCACAGCCCCGGGGGTTACCCCGGCTGAGTCAGCTAGGCCCTGATTGGCAACCCCGCTACCACCCGCAGCCAACAATGCATCGCTGTGGCCGTGATAGCAGCCCGCAAACTTGATCACCTTGTTGCGCCCCGTAGCACCTCGTGCTAAGCGAATAGCAGACATTGCAGCCTCTGTGCCGCTCGATGTGAGCCGGGCCCATGCCATAGATGGAACCCTGCTGCACAACGTCTCAGCCAACAGCACCTCTCGTTCGGTGGGCGCGCCATAACTGGTGCCTTGAGCGGCTGCTTGGGCGACTGCTTCAATCACAGCCTTATGGGCATGACCCAAGATGGTTGGGCCGTAACTCTGCACATAATCGATGTAGCGACGGCCCTCCACATCCCACACATAAGGCCCTTGGGCTCGATCCACGAAATAGGGGGTGCCCCCTACCGACCTAAAAGACCTCACTGGAGAGTTAACCCCCCCGGGGATTACCTGCTGTGCTCTCGCAAACAACTCGGCGTTGGTAGCCATTGCCGCGAGCCTACCTACCCCACCTTAATAAGACATTAATAGAGCAGGAATAGAGCAGGGGTGGATGTAGGGCTTTGCAAAAGCCCAGTTCAGAGAGAAATCTTGTTCTATTGCACCCCCCTTCAATGGAACAGGAATAGAACACGAATACACTCAAGCTGTGACTACCGCCCACGAAATAAACGAAATCGCTGCCAAAGGCGAGTCCGATGCTGTTGAGTTCAAAAAGACAACAGGCGAAAAGAAGGAAGCGGCAAAAACCTTATCGGCAATGTTAAACGGACAGGGTGGAACCGTCCTGTTCGGAGTACATCCCCGTGGGCAAGTAGTCGGCCAGAATGTATCCGAAAAGACTCTTGAGAACATCACTCAGGCTTGTCGAGAAATCCACCCTTGGCATCCACCGACAATTGAACGCGTCTCGTTATCCGACAAAGCAGATCACGAGATTCTCGTTGCCACAGTGGGTGCTGGTGCTCACAAGCCATACTCCTACAAGGGCCTGCACTACATACGATCAGGTGCATCAACGGTACGGATGCCCGAAGAGACTCACCTGGAGCTCATCATGGAACGAGCGCACGGCTGGGATCGTTGGGAGACCGCAAGTTCCCGCCTCTCACTCGATGCTATCGACGAACGCGAAGTAGAGGCTTTTCGCGATACTGCCATCTCGGCTGGAAGAGGCAAATTCGATACCAACGCTCCTACCCTCGCAGTGTTTCGAGCGATGAACCTGCTAGACAGAAACGGAAACCCAAATCGAGGTGCTGTAGCCCTATTTGGTCAACCTAATGCATTCGACAGTCAATACCCAACTCTAGGATGCCGACTAGTGGCAGTGGAGGGTACACATCTCGGCGAAGATTATAAAGACGACCTGCTTGTGGTAAACAACATCTTCGTTTCGCTGCAAAGAGCAATGACGTTCTGCCAAGAGCACCTACACCACCCGGTACGAATCAATGGGGGCCTCCAAGCAGAAGCTGGATTGGAGATTCCTTCTGCGGTTATCAGAGAAGCTCTGGCCAATGCTTTTGGCCATCGCGATTACGCAAAGGCTGGCCTGGTGCAAGTACGAGTGTTTTCCGACCGACTAGAAGTTCTGTCTCCGGGCGGACTTCATTTTGGGCTAACAACAGACGACCTCTACAAAGACCATGGCTCACACCCATGGAATCCAAACATGATTGGCTGCCTATACAGGCGAGGCATCGTAGAGCAACTTGGATCGGGCACCCTGCGGATGGCGCGCATGTGTGCAGATATGGGGTTAGGTAGACCCATATTCACAACGAGCGGCGCATCTGTGACATGCAGCGTTCCGCGAAGAGGCAGGTGGCTGGCAACAGACGGATCATCGCTTACCCTCGGGACACTAGAAACATCGGTACTCACACTGCTTGCAGATGGGCCGAACGCTCGAGGGGAAATCGCAACGAAAACAGGAATCAACGAAACTGTAGCTCGGAGCTTGCTCATACGATTGCGCGACATGGGTCTTGTTGCAGTGGAGGGCTATGGACGAGGTGCCTATTGGACTCTCAACAATACCCCCCCTAATTAGACATTAATGGAGCAGGAATAGAGCAGGGGTGGGAGTAGGGTTTTGTAAAAGCCCAGTTCAGAGAGAAATCTTGTTCTATTGCACCCCCCTTCAATGGAACAGGAATAGAACACGAATAAGATTTCAGCGAGCTGCGATTAAGATGCTTCGGGCTTGACTACAACGTATTTGAGTTAGGGTTTATGTTTGGGTTGTTGTTGACGTTGGTGTGCAGAGCGAAGTAGTGCTCTATGGCTGCTATCAATCCTTCAGTGGTATATACCTGTGCTTCCACAGCTACATCTACACCGCGTTCTCGTAACGCGGCTGCGGTGACCGGGCCGATGACAGCCACAACTTCCGGTAAGGCTTCAACCCCGTAGGTGTCTAAGAAGTTATTTACAGTAGACGAGGATGTAAAGGCCACCACCTCCGCTTCTGCCAACAGCGCCACGGCATCTGAGTGAGGGGCAGGTACCACCGTTCGGTAGGCGCTCACCACGTCTACTTCCCAACCGGCCGCAGCCAAACCGTCGGGCAAAACATCTCGGGCTGTCTCGGCCCGTGGAATCAACACGCGGGTAGCTTTGTCGACCTCAGCCTGCCCAACTGCCTCGGACTGCTCTAAAAGAGCCTCTAACAGCGACTCGGCCACGTACTGTGTTGGCAATAGATCTGCCACCACATTGTGCTGCGCCAACGCATCAGCCGTACTAGGCCCAATGGCAGCCACCTTCGCCTCACCCAAACTACGGGCATCATGCAGGTACACAAAAAACCTCTCCACCGCTCGCGGAGAGGTAAACACCACCCAATCATAGCTACCCACATCTGCAGCAGCTTGGGCGAGGCGAGCAGGTTGGGTTGGCGGTTCAAACGCTATGCAAGCAAGTTCAATGGCCTCTGCCCCCCGAGCCCGCAAAGCATCGGCCATAGCTCTTGTGTGAGGTTGTGCCCTAGTAACCACTATGCGCCGCCCGAACAATGGGCGACTCTCAAACCAACCCAAATCGCTAGCAGCAACCTCACCAATCACGATGGTGGAGGGCGGCTGCGGATTAAGGTTCGCCAAGGTACCTAAGGTGCCGCGTAGGGTTCGCTGGTTAGGACGAGTACCCCACTGTATGCTCGCAGCAGGGGTTTTGGGATCCATACCACCCGCAATTAGCTCCTCACAGATGGCCTCGCAACGAGCCGCACCCATCAGCACCACCACCGTTCCGCCTAGCGCTGCTAGGGCTTGCCAGTTCACCGAGCCTTGTTCTCGTGTAGGGTCTTCGTGACCGGTTACCACCGTCACAGATGTAGAGGAGTAGCGCATGGTCACCGGTATTCCAGCATACGCTGGCACCGCTACCGCCGAGGTAACACCGGGCACCACCTCAAAGCTCACCCCTGCTGCATGCAAGGCTGCGGCCTCCTCCCCTCCCCTAGCAAACACAAAGGGATCCCCGCCCTTTAGCCGCACTACCTGTTGGCCAGCTTTGCCCCGAGCCACCAACAGTGCGTTGATGTCGCTTTGCGAAGTGCGCGGCCCACCAGGTTGTTTGCCCACAGAAATACGCTCGGCGGTGGAGGGGGCCAAATCTAGCAGCGCTGTGGTGGATAGTCGGTCGTACACTACAACGTCTGCGCTAGCCAACACCTCTGCACCCCGCAAGGTACACAACCCCGGATCACCCGGACCAGCACCCACCAAGTAAACCGTCATTGTGGTACCACCTGCAACAACTTCTCAGCCAAACCTCGACCCAAGCCCTCAGCTTTCATGCCAAATAGAACCAACTCACCCATAGCCCACCACTCCTCTGCTTTGATGCGACCGGTTACCTTGTAGCACGCACCACCGTTGGCATCGCCTAAAATAGCCTGCATTTCTAGCTCTAGGTCTTGCTCCAAACCTTTTTGGTTGGAGCTTGTAGCCGTTAGCTCCGCATAAGCCCCGGCTGGTAAAGAGCAGTCGCCTCCTAAGGTAGCTAGAAATGCCCTCTCAGCATCTACCTCTATGCGATGATATGGCTCTTCGATGCAAGCCAACAGCTTCTGAAGTGGCTCATCATCTGCACGACACTCCACTGCCAAAGCTCCCTGCCCAACCTGTGGCACCATCACCTCTGAGCTGAGCACTTCTAGCACCGATGGTGTTTCCCCTAGACGATCTAACGCAGCCTTGGCCATCACCACGGCATCACAATCTTTAGCCTTAGCCAGTCGGGTGCCGATATTGCCCCGCAGTTCCACAAACTTAAGGTCGGGGCGGATTGCTTTGAGCTGCACCTTCCGGCGAGCCGAACCAGTAGCCACCACCGCTTCGGGCCGTAACTCCGCTAAGCCACAACCCACCAACACATCTCTGGGGTCGGCTCTTGGAGGTACTGCTGCAATAACTAGGCCCTCAGGAGTGGCCGATGGCAAGTCCTTGGCCGAATGCACAGCAAAATCGGCCCGACCATCTAGCACTGCTGCTTGGACTTCCTTCACAAACACGCCCTTGCCCCCAATGTCGGCAATCGGCAGGTTGGTTTGTTGATCGCCCGTAGTGGCTACCACCAAGGGCTCCACTTGCGGAACTGCTGGGCCTGCTGGGCTTGCTGGGTTTACAGACGCTGCACTCCCACCTGTTAAGGCAGTGCCTACGATTGGGGATGTCTCGCGCCTCACAATGGCAGTGGTCAATAGTTTGGCGACATAGTTGGTCTGCCACAACGCCAGAGCGCTGCCTCGTGTGGCGGCGCGCAGCACGCCATCTGATCTAGCAGTCAAAGCCATCTAGCCTAGAAATCAAAGCCATCTGGCCTAGAGGTGCGTCTGGCTTAAAGATCAAACAAGTCCCGAAGCGCATCTACTAACCGGTCGCCCCGCGGGGTGCCCGCAGCTTTTTTAAGCCGCACAGTTGGCTCATGCAACATCTTCGCCATCAGCCCTCGGGTTGCAAGCTCTGCGGCAGCTTTTTCAGATTCAGAAAATCCCGCAACGTGCCGATCCAACTCCTCGCGACGCTGCGTTTCGACACGCGCCCGAAACGCAGCCACCAAAGGTACCACCTCACGGGCACTGCTATCGGACTCATAGCGCCCGAGTTCGTAGGCAACTATCTCCCGCACCCTGTACAACTCAGCTTGACGCTCCCGCACGCCTCTGTCGGCAAAGGCACGCACGTCGTCCATATCCAACAGCGTGACCCCCTCTAGCTGCGCCACAGATGGATCCACATCACGGGGTACCGCCACATCCACAATCAACAAAGGCTGATTAGCCCGCTTTGACATCACATCTGCCACATCGCAGTGCGCCAACATCAAAGATTCCGCCCCGGTAGATGTCAACAACACATCTGCGGTGGCTAGCTCATCAGACACGTCGGCCAACCCCACCCATCGGCCACCCACCTGTTCAGCTAGTTCTTTGGCAGACCCCTCACTGCGGTTAGCCACCACCACCTCAGCCACACCGCTTTTAGCCAGGCTAGAAACCATGCCCTTGCCCATGCCACCTGCACCCAACACCATCAGCCGACAACCCTGAAGCCCACCTATACGTTCACTAGCCAACGCCACCGCAGCCTGAGAGATAGAGGTGATATGGCGAGATATTGCTGTTTCAGACCGGGCCCGTTTGCCCACCTCTATGGCATGACGGAACAACATATTCAAAGTAGTGCCACAAGTACCCTCTACCCGGGCTGTCTCCCAAGCACTCCTCACCTGGCCTTGTATCTCGTGTTCGCCTAGCACGGCTGAATCCAACCCGCAGGTAACCGAAAACAAGTGCGCCACAGCAGCAGCTTCATAATGTGTGTAGAGGGAATCGCTGAAGTGCTCAGGCGGACGCTGCGCTGTCTCCGACAAAAAATCGCGCACGTTCTGATACGCCCCATGAAAGGTCTCAACAAACGCGTACACCTCGATGCGGTGACAAGTGGACAATACCACCGCTTCCGACAGGTGTTCACGGGCAATAAGGTTCGCCAAAGCCTTGGGGAGAGCTTCATCGCCCACCTTCATCTCGCCCAAGAGGTCAAGCGGTGCGGTTCGGTGGTTAAGACCTATCGCAAGTACAGCCACTGATGTTCCAACGTTTCCTAAATCAACGCTCGTCAACTAGCTTGTTGATGAGACTCCTAGCCCGGTCGGTTTGTCCTGTACGGACCATCTCTAGCATCCCCGAATCTAACGCCTTTTGCCAAGCCAGATTTTCGGTAGATACCCCAGCGGCACGAAACTGCTCACGGCACTCGCTTAAAAGGTGCAACAAATCTTCGTACTCTGGGCCAATTTCTGCCTGAAAACGGCGCCGCATCCATTGTGCTAGCGCCGGACTGTGGCCACTTGTTGAACAAGTAACCATCAGATGTCCGCGGCGCACCTTACTGGGCAAAATAAAGGCGCAATTTTGAGGGTCGTCGGCGCTGTTTGCCCAAATCCCTGCGTCCTCAGCATCCTGATACACCTGCGCGTTTACCGCGGGGTTGTTGGTAGCAGTTATCACGAGGCGCATTCCAGCCAAATCGCTGCTTTTGTAGGCACGCCGTAACACCTTCACGCCCGAACGCCTAGTAATCTCAGAAGCCACCTGAGGTGCTACCACAGTTACCTGAGCAGCCGCTTCCAACAACCCGTCTACCTTAGAAGCAGCTACCGGCCCGCCCCCTACCACCAGACAAGGACGACCACTCAACCGCAAGTTAACCGGATATAGCACTTCATCTAGGGGCATTGGCATCTAGGGGCATTGGATAACTAACTGTAATCGTTACCTAGCTAAGACAAATAGCTGAATAGATGCTGCCAGCAAGATGGACAACAACAACACTGCGATAGCAATCGTGGTACCTGGCCTCATCTGGTCTGCTCCGATCTCTTGGGTTGCACCCTAACTGGTGTGGTCACTCCTTTGGTTACTGCTGTGTTGCCTGCTGTGGGTACTGGAGTTGTCACTGGCGTGTTGCCTCCTGTGTTACCTGCGCCTAATGCCGCATTAGCCTCAACAACCACTGCATCTGCCTCCACGCAGCCCAAAGCCAAAGCTGCAGAGCCACTATTCACGCTCAATGCCACCAACCCGTAAGAGTCTACCAACAAACCAATCTCTTGGCCCTGCAATTGGCTGTACGCGTCCACCCTGCGGGCGTTGTGGCTCATGTCGGCCACGGTTACAGCAATGATGTCACCTAGCGCTTGTAGCTCTGTTGGATCTAAATTGAGCTGCACATTGCCATAGCGATCAATCCAAAGCACCTCGGCGTGGATTTGGTTACCCTCAGTACGACTTACCGGCATCATCGCTGGCGTGAGGCTTGCCACATCAATGGGGGTGCCAACTTGGGTTAGCTGGACACCTAAGCAAAGATGGGCTGCTACTGGCGCAAACACGTCTCGGCCCGCAAAAGTGTGCCCTGGTGCGGGCAGGTGATACTCCGCTTGGGTTAGTTCCACGGCTCTATCAGCACCGCCCACCATGGCCACCGCAGGTGCCAACAACCCATTATCTGGCCCTACCAATACAGAGCTTCCGCCTCCTACTTCAACTGCCACTGCTCGCCTGTTGCCGCCTACGCCAGGATCAACCACGGCCAGCACTACCCCGGCTGCTAAGTACTGAGCGCTGCGGGCCAGAGCCAATCCTGCGGCACGCACATCTTGAGGGGATATCTCGTGGGTGATGTCGATCACAACCACCTCGGGCGCTAGCGACCGAACTACCGATTTGGCAACCCCAACAAACTCGTCAGCAGTCCCGTAATCTGAGAGGAACGAGATCGTGTCGTAACGCAGTTCAGCCTGCTTGCGTGTATCTGCTCGCTAGATAGCCGTCTACGTCACTTTCACGCAACCGATACGACTTGCCAATCCTCACCGCAGGAAGATCGCGCGATTGGATCAACCGATAAACCGTCATGGTGGACACCCTCATGTTGGCGGCAACCTCTGCCACCGTCATAAGTCGCTCCCGTGATTCTGGCCTTGCCATACAGACACACCCCTAACTCCGCTTTAGGTACAGTAACCCTAGGCCGCGCAGCAAGGCGAGTTCCACCCCACAACCCAACTATGTACACAATATGCACCCACAACGCACTCACATCACCATCAGGGGTTGCCTAGTTCTTGGCTGCGTTGGGTGGCGGCACGTACTGCGGCGCGTACCGCAGCACCCGCTTGGTGAGCCTCTAGCGTTTCGATACCCTTAGCTGTTGTACCACCGGGTGAGGTAACTGCATCTCTTAGTTGCGCTGGTGATTGCCCCGATTCGGTTAGTAGACGGGCTGCACCTAACAGTGTTTGCCTAACTAGAGCATCGGCCATTTCTGCTGGCAAACCCACCTCTTGGCCAGCTTCAATAAGCGCTTCGGCTAACCAGAAAACATACGCTGGCCCCGAGCCCGACAAACCGGTAACCGCATCCAACATGGGCTCATCGCACACTTCCACGATGCCAACGGCCTCTAAAACCCCGGTAGCCCATTCAACATCTTCTGCGGATGCGTGGCTGCCAGCAGCTATCGCAGCCGCCCCAGCGCCCACTAAAGCAGGTGTGTTTGGCATGGCTCGAACCACCCGCGCACCGTTGCCCAACTCGGCTTCTAGTGCCGCAATAGTAACCCCCGCAGCGATGCTCAGCACCCGCCCCACGCCAGTTTGGCTCAGCTCACCAGCGGCCACCAAAGCATCATTTGGCTTAACGGCTAGCACCGCATCGATTGCACGCAAAGGCCGATCTGTAACCTCGACCCCACCAAATCGACTAGCTAGCTCAGCCCGCCTGTTTGCGCTCTGCTCCACCACTGCTAACTCACCCGGTGTTGCCCAGCCGCCAGCAAGCAACCCCGCTAGCAGCGCCTCGCCCATGCGCCCTCCGCCAATCAGTTGCAATCGCATAACTACCTCACACTCAAATCAACATTGTCACACAATAGAGCCTGCTAAGGACAGTTTGTTTGATGCTGTTCTGATTGTGTCTGATTGTGCAAGGCTCTGGCTAGCGAACGACTTCCCCGATCATGCGCCAGCCAAGAGCTTGCCCTTGCTTTTCTAGCATGATTAGAGAGATAAAGCAATAAAAGATATTCAAATAATCAAAAAATATTGTATAAACATCTAAAGCATCTTAACCCTTAAACTTGGAGGCGTAGCCAATACGCATACAAGGGCGAAACCAGCGCTCGCAATACGCGTAGTAAGATCCCAAGAGGCGGTCAACCTCAGCCTCTGTAACGAAATGCCCAGGCACCTCTGCCAGCAGATAAATTGCCTCTTCAGACCCTATGGCAAAACGCAGCCCCGCTAGCTCACGATTGCGAAACAGCAAGTACTCATACAACCGCCCGTGGTTCTCCTCTGGGGCAGGCATGAAGTGGCATTCACAATGCAACATCCGTTGACCCAAGGTGAACCAGACGGTTGAATATGCCTTTTCCTCACCCACCATCCGCACATACCAACGCCGATACCCTGGTTCGGGTCTATCCACTGTGAGCACGCTTGGGTTGGTGTGCAGTTGATCTTGCAACCAGGCATCTATGTTGGCTTCCAACACAGCCATCTCCTCACCAGACAACAAAGAGCCATCCTTCGGCCTTGAATAGGTGCTAGAACCCCCATCACCAGCATCGCTGCCAGCACTATAAGCATGGCTGCTTGAGTTGGGGTCGTTCATGTGCAGTCCACGAGCACCCGAGACTGCGCTCGACTATACGCCGCTTGAAGCAAACCAGCCATAGCCGACCACGAATAGGTTTTGGCTCGCTCAGAAGCATCCATAGCCATCTCGGCGCACAGAAGTGGGTTACCGATCAGCTCGTTCACCTTGTCTGCAAAAGCCAATGCCGTAGCCCGCTCAGCCAAAAAACCAGTGCGCCCATGCTCTACCACAGACTGCAATCCACCCACGGCTGCAGCCACCACAGGAGTGCCACAAGCCGCCGCTTCAAGCGCCACAAGCCCAAAAGATTCACTACGACTAGGCACCAAAACAACATCTGCTGCCCGATAATACGTAGACAGACTGTAATGCGGACGAGGCGGTACCATCACCACCTGTTCGCCCAAGCCCAACGCACTTACCTGTTGTTGTAAGCGCTGCTGGGTATGGTATCCAACAGCACCACTAGGGCCGCCCACCATCAAAAGTCGAGCATCGGAGCGCTTCAGCATTGCCAGTGTCTCCACAGCCACCAAAGGACGCTTCAGAGGCTGAATCCGGCCCACAAACAACAACACCGGGCCTTCGCCTAAACCCAACGCTGCCCGAGCTGCGCCCTGATTGCCGGGCGAAAACAAAGCGTGCTCCACCCCAGGCGGTGCCAGTTCAATCCTGTTAGGCGAAGCACCATAGTAGTGCTGTAGTTGCTGCGCCTCGGGTTCACAGGATGCAATTACCACATCTGCACAACCCAGAACCTCGGCCTCGGCATCGGCCCGCTGAGACGATTCAGGATCCCCGCTAGCCGACTTCACCCTAGCCAAAGTATGGAACGTAACCGCCAGCGGCACACCCACCTCATGCTTGATGCGATGTCCTGCTACTCCCGACAACCAGTAATTTGCATGGAGCACATCGGGCAAACCCTCACCATCCAAATCGGCCAAAACACCCTCGGTAAACTGCCCCACAACCTCGCCCAAGTGCTCTTTATCTAACTCCGCAGGCCCGGCATCAACATGCACCACGGTTACCCCCGGCTCCACATCCACCTCGGTGGGTAGGTCGTCTCGCCACCGGCGTACATACACCCGACACCGACAACCCTTGTGGGCCAAAGCTGCGGCCATTTCCCTTACATACACGTTCATGCCACCGCTATCGCCTGCCCCTGGCTGCGCTAACGGCGAGGTGTGCAAAGACAAGATAGCAACCCGATCCACAGTTGCTCCTGATGCATTTTCTGAGAACAAATTAGACATGTAGCCTCATTGGTTTGCTAACACGTTCAGCACGTTCAGCCTCCCGACACTGGAGGCAACAACGCCACCTCATCGGAATCGCTCACGGGCTCAGGCCCTAACACAGGTTCGCCGTTCAACCATACCTTGCAAACCTCTAGTTGGTGCCCAAACTCAGGCCCATAGCGATCCACAGCCGCAGACAAAACCTGCTGCACGGTTGCGCCGGGCACTTCATCATGTCCAGTACCAGCTGCTTCTCGTACATGGGCGAACAAGCGCAAAATTGCCACAAGCCAAATTGTACGGGAATCCAACCCAGCCTAGCTATTGCCCATCGCTTACTTGGGGTTGATCTGTAACTGTTGTGTTATCCATCTTTTGGGCACACGCTGCCAGCACTACACGATGCGCAATGCTTCCATCTGCTTGGGCTGCCGAAATGCGATACCCCAGAGCCTCCAGATCGTCTAAATCAGCCAGCACAGCATCTATGTCGATCAAGTCGCTCTCTATCTGACCCAGCATCGGATCGGCCAGCAGAGATTCTTGGGTTGAAGATTCCGTAGCTTTTGGTGTGTGAGGCGAAGTTGATGTTTGGGCCAAAGATTGCGAACGCAGCACTTCAATCATATTAGCGCACATATTAGCAAGCCTTATGCGCTACACAGACGATAGGGTATTGATGGGCCGCTAGCTCATCAGGTAGAGCAGGAGACTTTTAATCTCAAGGTGCTGGGTTCGAGTCCCAGGCGGCCTACTAGCAACAACCTGCCCCAAAAAACAATCTGCCAGCGCACAATTTCTATGCAACAGCATCTGCGTTCTAGCTAAGTGACACACCTAGACACTACGCTATAGCCGTGCGCTTTTTAATTACTTTAACCACCGCCTTAGCTCTGCTTCTCGCTGGTTGCGGGAACGACAACGATTCTGCCGACCAGGCAATCTCCACGCCCACAGCTACGGCTGCGGTTGTGGTTACTGCTCCCCCTCCCCTGGCAACCCCAGCACCCACACCTGCGCCCCAAGAACCTGTAGCTACCCCCACACCAATCCCCACCGCTGTGATAATCGAAGACTCCCTAGATGAGGCAGACAGCGAAACAGTGCCCCTAGATGTGCCTCAGCCCTTAGACCTCAGCCAACCCGCCTTTAGTAGCGCAGATAAACTCAGCACCATAGGGCTAGGTGCCATGTACTTCGGGATGACCCCAGAGGAAGCTGCCGAAGCCATTCCAACCCTATGGACTGGCACAGATGGCGAAGACACCCCACGTTGTTACTTGCTAGCACCCGCTAATGGGCCCTCTAATGTGGTGGTAACCGTCTACAACGGCCGCATAGAACGAATAGACATTACCAACCCTGACATTTCAACCCGCTCAGGTGCCAGAGTAGGCAGCACCGAGGCACAGTTGACCGAGTTGTTCGGCCAAAAACTCATAGTAACCCCCCATACAGATGGCACTGGCAACACCATTGAGTTTGTTCCAGTTGATGAATCAGATCGAGACTATCGGGTTACCTTCGAAACCAACGGCACCACCGTTACCTCAATGCGTGCTGGCAGGCTGCCCGCAGTGCAGCCCACCAACCCCTGCGCCTAGTCGTCGTAAGGTTCTGGCATAAGCACAAACTCGGGATAAGCCTCTATGCCCAACTCCCCGGCATCTTGACCCATCCGTTCTACCTCTTCTGAAACCCGCAGACCGATGGTCATGTCAATCAACTGCCAGACCACATAAGACGCTACGAACACAAAAGCCCCAACGGTCACAATGCCAAGTAGCTGAATGTGGAAGCGTCCGTCTGCGGCAATGGTCACAGCTAAGGTGCCCCAAATGCCGCTCATCAGGTGGGCAGGGATGGCCCCCACCACATCGTCAATCTTGAAGATCTCCAGCAGCTTAATCCCAACCGTGCAGACCACGCCTCCAACTGCACCAATCAACAGCGCCCATTGATGATCCACCATAGTTGGCCCAGCGGTAATGGCCACCAAACCAGCAATAGCCCCGTTAAGTCCGGCAAATAAGTCGATGCGCCCTAGCACCTGTCTAGACACAGCCAGCGCTGCCACCACGCCTGCTGCGGCTGCCAAGTTGGTGTTTACCAATACGTTGGTCATGGCGATTGCATCTGCAGGAGTGCCTAACGCCAGCTGTGAGCCACCGTTGAAACCAAACCAGCCAAACCACAAGATGAACACACCCAGAGTTACCACCAACACGTTGGAAGGCGGAGTAGCCCGCACGGTGCCATCCCGCTTGAACTTACCTAAGCGAGGGCCTACCACCAACACGCCTGCTAGGGCTGCCCAACCACCAGTGCCATGCACGATGGTGGAACCAGCAAAGTCGCTGAAGCCCTCCTGCGCCAGCCAGCCACCGCCCCAAGTCCACGCACCCACGATGGGGTAAATGAAAGCTGTCAATATAAGCGTGAACAAGAAAAATGCCTCCATCTTGATGCGCTCGGCTATGGCACCAGACACAATGGAGGCTGCGGTAGCCACAAACACCATTTGAAAGAACCAGTCGGACATCTTGGCATGGCCATTGCCTAGCACCTCATCTATCACTGCCGCAGGGACGGAATCACCCCCTAAAAGGGCTTCTTCGGCCCCTGAAGATGAGTAGAAGAACTTGAAGGAGCCGATGATGTTGCCCACATCCACGTACATGAGGTTGTAGCCGATCACATAGAAGGCCACACCTGCGATGGAATAGATACCTATGTTCTTCAAACAGATCATCGAGGCGTTCTTGGTACGCACCGCACCCGACTCCAGCATGGTAAAACCAGCGCACATCCACATAACCAGCGCTCCCCAAATCAGAAACGCAAAGGTGTTAAACACAAACTGATTAGACATCTCAACCATGAGTTCTCCCTGTAGCAAGACTTGCTTTATGGCATATCAACTCGCAAGAGGCTACTTCTTTGCACCAAACAACTCAAGGACCCTCCAACACCTAAAGCAGCTACCTAAGAAAACAGCCCTACAAAAACCCCACAGATGGGCGGCGGATATCACCTAAGGCTCTTAGCACCGAATAAGCAGTAACTGCGCTGGTGCGGGGATTAGCCGATGAAGCCACGTTCGCAAAAGACAGCTCATAGCTACCTGCTGCACCGGTTGCGGTTACCAGATGGCGAACACCAGTAGCTGCGGGATCGCCTATCAATGTCACCTTTACCTCATCGAAACCCAGTGTAGCCAAAGATAGCGTTGCCGTTACGTTGGCCGATTCAGGGAACTTAGCGCTAGCTTGACGGGCCGTGCCCTCAAACACAACCACGCTTGCTGCATTATCATCGGCTTCATCTAGGGCATCTAGGAGGCTTTTGTCCATCCAAGAGCGCTTTAGCACTTTGGCCGGTTTGGTGCTGGTGATTCGCACTTCGTCTAGCTGCCCTAAAAGCATGGCCGCCCGTAAGATATCGAAGCCTCCAATGGCACCGGTGCATAAGTAGAGCCGACCCCCAGAGGCCTGGCGTAAATCAGCTTCTAATGCTTGGTCGGATAACGCGCCAATGCTCACCACCAACAAATCTGTCCCGGACTCTCGCACCTTCTCCCCATATTGGCGCAAAGCCTGATGGCCCGCAGCCTCCACCACCACATCGCTTGAGCGAATCAACTCGCTGATGTTGGCAACGCTGAGACTGTGCTCAACTACAGGATCCAAAACGCCGCTTAGTGCCACCCCATCTACGGCGCCTGCGCTAAGTTCGCCAGCAACCACCGAACCAATGGCACCACAGCCAATCAAGCCTACGCGCAACCCTTTGCCAAGCACTCGCTAAGGGTAACGGCTTACCCGCTAATTTGAGCTAGCACGGATGCCGGTAGAACCAAACCCACCCGAGCCACGACTCGATTCGGGCAGCTTATCCACCTTCACAAAGCTGGCTTGCTCTACCTTTTGCAGCACCAACTGGGCAATCCGATCTCCCTGCCGCACGATAAAGGGCTCGTTGGGATCGGTGTTTATCAACAACACCTTTAGCTCACCCCGGTAACCAGAGTCAATCAGCCCGGGCGTGTTCAAACAGGTCACGCCATGGCGTAGCGCCAGCCCACTACGAGGCTGCACAAAACCCGCGTAGCCTTCGGGGATTGCAATATAGATTCCAGTTGGCACTAGTGCCCTGCCACCTGCAGGGGCCAACTCCACATCGGCGCTAGCCACCAAATCTGCACCTGCATCGCCTGTGGTGGCGTACGTGGGTACAGGCAACTCTGGGTTTTCGCAAACTATAGAAATCTCCAACACAAACCCGACACTACCCGCTCACAGCGCATCTTGAGACACGCCAACCAACCAATAAGTAGGAATTCTGAGCGCGGGGGTCTAGTGTCATTGTTTAGATGTTGGCGTGGTTAGATTTGGAAATGACGGGGCTAGACCCCGCCCAAGATGTGATTGTGGAGATTGCCTCAATCGTCACCACCGATCTCCTAGAGGTGGTTGCTGAGGGCCCAGACTTAGTTGTGTTAGCCCCACCTGAGGTGTTGGCATCCATGGCACCAGAGGTTGTGGAGATGCACACCTCCAGCGGGCTTATAGAAGAAATTCGCAACTCCACCCTCAACCTGCATGAAGCTGGAGAAATCACCTTAGATTTCCTAAGCTCACACATCGCCAAACCAGCCTCGGTTCCGCTATGTGGCAACTCCATCGGCGTAGACCGTCGCTTCCTCATTGCCCAGCTTCCCGAGTTGGAGAGATTTTTCCACTACCGCACCATAGATGTATCCACCGTGAAGGAACTAGCCCGGCGCTGGAGCCCTGAGGTGTACGACAATGCCCCCGAAAAAGCTAAGGGCCACCGAGCTCTAGACGATATCCGCGAAAGCATAAACGAACTGCGCCACTACAGGGAGCAGTTCTTCCGCCTCCCTTGAAGCTGCCCTGAACCCTAAGTTGTACTCCATCTTTAGGCGCATCTGTGGCTGTACATGCGACTCAACCTGTGACCGCTGCAACAGATTTTTCTACAAATAAATTGACACGACCACCCTTTAGGCTGTTGAGTTGTAGCCATGTTCGCCCGCAACCATCTTCGCAGCTCCGTCTCAGACGGCTCGGCAAGGTGTGGCGCGCACCTGCCGAAATCTGAGACAAATCAGGGTGATTTGCCTCAGATGAGCCGAATTGATGGCAGATATTGGTTGAATCACCCAGAATCTTGTGTGTTTAGCCAAAAGACTGCTAGCACCAGGTCTCGGGGAGGGTCCTTGTAACACCCACAAGGATCAAGTATCTGCCGAGGCCGCTGGAGAAATCCGGCGGCTTTTTTCATGTCCGCCAAACTACCCAACCATCACCACCACTTAACCGAAAACCCCCGAAACTAAAAACCCATCTAACCGAAGACCCCCGAAAGGAGAACAAAAATGGAGGCACTTCTCTTTGAAAACGCTCCTTGGCGTGCAGATGCCGCCTGTGCAACCGATGATGCCTCGCTTGGGGAGATCTTCTTCTCCGACAAGCTCCAGCACATCGCTCAGGCTAAGGCCCTGTGTGCCGAGTGCCCTGTAATTTCTGAATGCTTGGAAGGTGCCATTGCCCGCCAAGAGCCCTGGGGTGTGTGGGGTGGGCAGCTGTTCCGCAACGGCAAGGTGCTTACCAGCAAGCGGCGTCGGGGTCGGCCTTCAAAGGTACCTCGCCCTGAGGATGAGTTTGTGCAGGTGCCCGTGCCCGAGCACCTGCGTGAGCGGCTCCGCTCGGCTTAGTGATGGGCCGCATCTGATGGCCCGCACTAGTGCCGGTCGGAACCCCCAGAAGGTGTCAGCCAAAACGCATCCGAGTTGGTGTCTGTGTTGGCTCACCTTGCTGTGCATCGTTGTTGTCAGCTCTTGTGGATCAGGAGCTGACAACAACGTCCAACCCACCCGAATCAGCTTTGAGTTGTTAAACGGTGATACCACCACCCTGGCCAGCTACCTAGACCGCCCGATGGTGCTGAACTTTTTTGCATCTTGGTGTGCCCCTTGTCGAGCAGAGATGCCTGCGTTTGAGGAGCAACATCAACAAAACCCGCAGGTGGCCTTTGTTGGCCTCGCAATCAACGACACCCGAACTCTGGCAAGCGAATTAGTGGCCGATACCGGCGTTACCTACCCCACCGGCATGGATGCTAACTCGGCCATCGCCAACGCCTTGGGGCTAATAGGCATGCCCACCACCTTCTACCTCAGCACCGATGGTGAAGTACTCCACCGCCACACTGGTAGCCTCACCGCCACTCAAATCGCCAGCCAAATCAGCACTTACCTACAGCAGTAGCCCCGCAGATACCGTTATATCAACCCAACAGATACCGGTATTACACACAACCAACACACACAGAGCGCTTCCAGTAACGTAATCTAAGCACGGTGTTTGACCTAGACCTAACTGTTCCCTTCGGCGCTGGGCTAGTGGCAGCGGTAAACCCTTGTGGGTTTGCGATGCTACCTGCCTATTTGGCCTACTTCTTGGGCATCGGCACCAACACAGGCACCGATGCAGACTCCACCGACACCCGCAACATCCTGGCCGGGTTACGGGTGGGCCTCACCCTCACTGCGGGTTTTGTGGCCTTCTTTGGCATCATCGGAGCGCTCACCACCTCGCTTATCTCAACCTCCACAATCACCAGCAGAGGCCCATGGATCACGCTGGTGGTGAGCGGCCTTATGGTGCTTTTGGGTATCGCCATGCTCTGGGGGTTTGAACCCAAAATATCAATCCCCAGACTCTCCAAAGGTGGTGACAGCCGCAAGCTGATTTCAATTTTCTTGTTCGGTGTTTCCTACGCAGTGGTTTCGCTGGGTTGCGCTAGCCCTGTGTTCTTCGGCAGCGTGAGCGGTGCCTTCAGCACCGATGGGATATGGGAAGGCATGATGCGCTTTTTGGCCTACGCCTTAGGCATGGGCCTTGTAATCACGGTTTTAACTTTGGGAGTAGCTATGGGACGCTCGGGGGTTACCGCCTATATGCGCCGCCTGCTGCCGCACATCAACCGTATCTCGGGGGGATTTTTGGTGTTAGCTGGTGTGGTGCTGGGCTTTTATGGCTGGTGGGAAGTGCAGGTGTTGCTGCGAGACGATTTTGATGCCAACAACCCCTTCGTAGAGGCATCCAACAGGGTTTCTGGCCGCTTGGAGAATTGGATTATAGACGTTGGCGGGAATCGCTTCGGCTTAGCCACCGCGTTTATCTTGGCGGGTCTGTTGCTGTGGTTGCTACGCCGTAGCATTCCCAAACTCTGGCTCTTTTCTGCCGCAACAATTCTGTTGGCAGGATACACGGCAGCAGAAACTGCCAGATACCAGGGCAACCTACTGGCGCTGCCAATGTTGCGAACCATCGTCCACATTCCCGAGAAAATGGGCAACTGGTTCACACAGCCTGGCCGATGGCCCGTGTTCTGGGAGATACTAGGGGCACTTATCGTGGGCATAGCGCTATGGATCCGCCTGCGCCCGATGCGTCCCCAACCAAAAGCCCGCTTGGGATAACACAACCCCCTCCCACGATCAGATGGTTAAAGCAATGCATGCAGACTCACAGGCTCACCCTATGGGTTCCCAAGTCAGCTCCCACACACCAAGCAGATGACAAAGCCCGCCGTGCGCGACTACCGGGTGGGCGGCCCAGAAGCTGATCGGGCTATAGCAGATGGCTTAGTGGAAGCCGAGTGGTTCCGCCCGCCCATTGATCCTGAACGCCTGAGCGCACTGCAGATAAGAAACAACTACCGGGCAGCTATCGACACCATCGCATGGCTAGGACTATTGACAGTGTTTGGATATCTAGCGTTCTTGTCGCTTGGCACTTGGTGGGCCATAGCTGCCTTTGCTGCCTACGGTTCCATATACGGCGGTGCTGGCGACTCCCGTTGGCATGAAAGCGGCCACGGCACCGCCTTTAGAACCAAATGGCTCAACGATTGCGTGTACTACCTAGCCTCATTCATGCTATTGCGTCAACCCACCTTGTGGCGTTGGTCGCACGTGCGCCATCATACCGACACCATCGTGGTGGGCCGCGACAACGAGATTGTGTTAGCCCGCCCAGCGTCGATGGCCTCTGTTGCTTTAGTTTTTGTGCCTGTAGTGATCGTCCCAAAAATGTTGTTTCGTAGCGCCAAACACGCCTTCGGGCACATCGATGAACAGGCACGATCTTTTGTGCCCGCCGACGAGTTCAACAAGCTCAAGTGGGAATCGCGCGCCTTGATCGCAATTCTGGCTGGAATAACGGCATGGTCAATCGCAACCTCCTCCGTCGTACCGTTACTCTACATCGGCCTACCCACCATCTACGGTGCATGGATTATGGCGTTCTTCGCCATCAGCCAACATGTCGGATTACAAGAGGATGTGCTCGACCACCGCCTCAACACCCGCACCATCTACATGAACCCGGTGCTGCGGTTTTTTTACTCCAACATGAACTACCACGTGGAGCACCACATCTTCCCCACCGTGCCCTACTAC
>JAPOTT010000017.1 GCA_026709025.1 bacterium | reverse complement strand
CGGGGATAACTTCGGCGTAGCCGTCAATTTTGGCATCTAGGGGGATTTTGGTTGCGGAGGTGAAGGCAACGTCGGGTTCACGCACGGTGTCGGGGCTGCGCTCCAACCACACTCCTGAATCGGAGGCCACAATCGTGCCCAACTTTCTGGGCTCAACGAATGTGCCTAAAGCCAGTATCAGCTTGACGGCGATCTTGCCATGGCGGTGTCCTGAGGCCATTGTTTCGTGGAGCACTCCCCGAACCAGCTCACCGCGCACGCCTTGGCTGTGCAACCGCAGCAAGTCATCTGCGGTTAACAGCTTCGCATCCGTGGGTCTAGTATCAACATTAGTCATATTATTTAGGTAATCTCCAGTATAAGCCCACTACTTTTAGTTCGTCAACACCCTCAGCCATAACATTGCAGAACATAATAGCAGCACAGCTCAGGGACAGTTCCTAGCTAGCCTATTGCCAGCTTCCTGAGAACAAACTCGCCTAGTGCCCATCAGAGTTAACCATTCGTGCCATGATCCTTACCCAACTAGCCTCCCGCTAGCAGGCTGTTGAGGATTCTAAGAGCATCGCCTCGGGTCAAGTCCTCGTGGTAAGCCTGGTTACGGTATGTGCGTAAGCAGCCATAGCAACTGGAATCCTCTCCACACTTACATTCATCCACAATTTTCCTAGCTCGTTCCATGAGTCGCTCGAGGTCGTCTCTTATCGCATGAACGTAGCCAGCACCCCCTGGCACCGCGTCAAATATGATTAGCGCAGTACCGGCGCCACCAGGCAATGGTCGCAGCGTTCCTCCAACATCTTCAGTGGGAATACCAAATACCGGGGTAGCAGCAAGCAAGGATTGTAAAGTGCTACGCGCCTCTACCAAGTTGAGTGGCGTATGCAGATTTAATTCCAGCACGTCGGTTAGGTAAGTATGGCCGAGGTCAAGCACGCGCAATGTCCCTTTGCAGTCACTTTGCAAGCCAGGCCGTTTGTGGGTTGTTGGGGTTTTCTTTTTGTGCTGGTTGATTAGCGGTTCCCCATAACCACATTGCAGGCACATTCGAAAGCCGCGTGCTGCTGGCCCATCGTTGATGGCAGTGATCTGGCCTTGTCGGCTGAAGCGCACTTTTACACTGGTTGTACCAATTTGCACTTGCTCCCATTGGGGCTGTTCACCCTCGTAATCGCTGAAGTACGAACGTGCCCAGCCTGACCGCGGTGGGCGGGCTTCGCCCGGCTTTTCTGGAAGTTTGCGACCTACAAAACCAAACTGAGGCACCACGTATGTTCGCGGGACTACCTTACTACCGCATATCTCACACGATGGTGCAGGCTGCTGATCTGCACTGTCAAAGTCGCGGTGAATACGAAAGTCGCCGCATTTCGCACAGCTAGAGTACGAGCGTGCGTACAAAGCCTTACCAGGCAGAGTGCGTAATCCGTTGGATTCCCAGATCCCTTTGTTCGCTATACCCCTAGATCCGGGAGCATATTCGGTTATTCCCCAGCGCAAGTCACGGTTGAGATCGAGC
This sequence comes from bacterium, assembly GCA_026709025.1. GTDB lineage: Bacteria > Actinomycetota > Acidimicrobiia > Acidimicrobiales > Bin134 > Poriferisocius. The sequence continues at coordinate 1,183 of JAPOTT010000017.1, read as the reverse complement.
GCATTGGCATCGCGGTCTCCATCCCGCCAAAGGTCTAGCACGGCCACATCTACTGGGAAACCGTATTTGGGAAGAACAACGCGTGTCGCCAAATAATCAATCAGCCGCTGGTTTTCCAGCGTGCTCCGAACCTTTAAGAGAGCACTCCGGCGGCTCGCTTGTTTAGAAGCAGCTTGGCTCTTACCTTCGTTGGATAACCGGCGCTCTTGGTGATCCGCATTGTCAATTGCGCTTTGAATTTCCTCCATATCTGCCTCAAACGATTTGGTAGCACGCCTGAGTGATCCCGCGGATTCGTCGCCTGGGTACCCATCACTGTCCGCAGTCAGATGGTCTACCCACTGCCACGTGTCTAGTCCGAGTTCTAATGCCACATCCTCGGGCGTTATGCGAGCAATTGCTTGCCCAAGCTCCTCGGGGTGAGTTCGCAGCCATTCAACAAATTGATCAGATGCTGCTGTCTGGTCTCCACGAGGAAGAAAGAAAGATGCTACATCTGTGTGAGGTTCGGAGCCCTTATCTACTTGGCTACGCTCAAAGGCTGCAAACGCAACTGCATGAAGATGTCTTCGAACAATTTGGAGGTTCTTCAATGACACGATGGGCACTTCCACCTTGCCGTTGATGAGCCGTGTGGGGTCTTTGAAATGTTCAAGATCGTGACTGCGACGCTGTGCGAAGGTCACGATCAAAGCCGATTTGCCAGCTCGCCGCCCTGCCCTACCAGCACGTTGCACGTAGTTGGCTGGTGTGGGTGGAACGTTGCGCATGAGGACAGCCTGTACATCACCGACATCCACACCGAGTTCGAATGTGGTGGTGCAACTAAGCGCGTTAAGTCGCCCGTCAAGGAAATCTTGTTGGTAGTTGCGTGCTTGTTCAGCCGAAAGTTGGCCGGTGTGCTCTTCAACCCTCATGCCAGAAAGCTTCAGCGACGTATAGAGGTGGCGGTAGTGATTTGACGCAGCCGAGTCGTCTGCAGTTACAGAACGCAGCGAGCCATCACACTGCCATGTGGGACATACGTTATTTACGTTTCGCCAAGAAATCTGGCGACAGGTATCGCACACGTAGGTGGCATGATCGTTTGTGTGAGGCGCGAATTGGATCCACTCGTAATTGATAGCGAACGTAGTCCCATGTTTTTTGTCGTTTCGGGATGGAAATACCTTATCCCATCCAC
>JAPOTT010000020.1 GCA_026709025.1 bacterium | reverse complement strand
GCTCACCGGCCTGTGAATCCTGCCCAACAACCTCATCTAGAAGCTCAAACTCCATGCATGTAAGCCTACAAGCACCCTGCGACATATCCAACCAAATAATCAAAAAACTTAGAAAAAAATCGAGAAAATACTAGCAACACTCTCAATACAAACAACATTACTAACAAACATTGGTCTGTAGTTAAAGCGTAGGGTTGCGGCTTGCACCTCTACTGCTGTATGCAGGTAAAGTGCGGAGCCATGCGTAGAAACCTTTTCCTTCTCATCGTTGTGTTAGCCGCTACCAGTACGCTCACATTGGCTGCACCGAAGGGAGTAGCACAAAGTCCAGAATCGCCGCAGAACAATGCTGTGGGAGTTGTTTTGGCTACTGTTAGTGCGACATCTGGTCACAGTAGCGCTAGTGATGAGGTGACCATTGGTGCTGGTCGACACCGTGACAGTGAATATTGCCCGGCCAGTCACCCCGCAACCCACTCCACCACCTCAGCCGCCAACCCAGCCACCACCTCAGCCAACACCTAGTTCTACGCCACCTCCGCAGCCAGCACCATCACCAGCACCAAACCCACAACCAGCACCACTACCTACAGATGATACTCACGATAGGCAAATAGCGGAACTAGAACAACAGATCTCAGCACAAGAAACCCAAATCGCAACCTTAGAACAGCTGATAGCCTCTCAAACCAGCCATATTGCAACTCAAGCATCGTTAATTGCCGCTCAAGAAGCCCTACTAAACGCTTATCGATGTTTATACAACGTGGACACCCAAATCGTTCCAGGAGGCTGTCCCAGCGTCATCAGCAGTTGAGCTGTGCTATGGCTGCTCAAACCCTTTTCGCATTGCTTCGTCGGTTGCTCCGTGGCGTGCCTGTATCATAAAGCCCAACCAACTCGGCCCTCTCACCTAAATCCGCCCGCCAGCCCGCTCACTCAGATCTTGGCGCACCCAGGTACCCAAAGTGCTCTGATGTATGTTGGTCTAGTTATCTCACTCTTAAGACTGTATATCTACTGCACCCAAAGCGCTTAGTGCAGCGGCATATCCCAATGGCATAGGCACAGCGTTACCAATCCATTTGGCGAGTTGAGTGCGAGTGGGGAGTGATCCTTTTTCAGTGATGAATCGGTAGTTGAGCGGGAAACCTTGAAGGGTTGCTGCTTCGCGTGGAGTAAGTGTACGACGTTCGGTAGGGTGGACGTGGCGGCCTCGACCTGGAGTGGTAAAGCCTGTTGTTATAGTAGGAGCAGGCTCGTTAGGGCGCATTCTTCCATATACCCATGTGTAGGTTGTTCCATCTTTATGGCAATCAGGTCTCTCAGATAATGCTAAATCGTAAGCATCATTATCAAAGAGCCAGTCAATTCTTCGTTGGTTTTCTGCACTGTGCTCTGTTGATAGGTCCATCAGAGTGGACGTGTCAATTGGACAAGCGCTTAAGTGATTAAGTGCCCACTCAAGCGTGCGAGGTTGATCGTCTGATAAGCATGCGGTAATCGTATCTAGTGGTATTGGTTGGGTATAGCGACAAGCAATCATGAAATAGCGCTTGCGTGCTTGTGGCCAGCCCATTTGTTCGCAAGCTAGAACTCCGTCGGTAACATAGTAGCCCTCTGATTCTAGGAGCGACCTAGTGGTAGCGATTACGTTGGCATCAGCGTGTATCACTGCAGGGACGTTTTCGATGACAACCCGGTTGATTTTGGCGGCTACCGCAAAAGCAGGGACAGTAAGCAATAGGTAGTTCCGCATATCAGATCGTCGGGAGCGGTTGTTTAGGTTGGAATGCCCTTGACAGGGCGGTCCAGCTGTGAGCAGGTCAGCTCGGCTTGCAGCATCGGCTACATCATCATCTAGTAGTTCAGGGCTGTAGGTAAAGGTTGCAGTTTCACCTTTGCCACGGACACGGAAGTCAATCAGAGAGGTTATTGAGTCAGTACGGCGAAGCCGTACACTATGGTTTGCAGCTAGTGTGCTGACAGCATCTGAATCTGAATCAGCAATTAACTCATTGATAACTGAATAGCCCATTTCGTGAGATAGCTGCTTTACACCTAGAGCAAGCCCTCCTGCTCCACAGAATAAATCCACAACGGATAGCTGTCCAGCGGGTTCAGAGTCAGGTTTGACACTACCTTTGAGGTAGGTGCTCCACCATTCCCCCAGCGCATCGTGCCGAGCATTTTCTTGATTTTCAGGGTGCAGAGAAATAGACGATTCAAAGCTCTTATTGCCGATTTTTATGCGGCGAGTGAGACGGTTTCCGCCTACATGCAATTGTTGTGTATGATCTATTTGGTTAGATGTTGGGATTAAACTAGAAGGAATAGATGTTTTCATGAAGGTTCTCCACTGTTGGGGCGATCAGTGCCGAGATCATCCTTGAGTTCGATTAACAACTTCCGGGCTTCATCCTGCTCATAGATGTTGAGCACCACGTTTGTCCATGCCCGGTTGACGCGCTTGGCGAATTCGCGTAGGTCTTCGGTGAAAAGTCGTTGGTCACGCTGTAGTTCCACCATCGCTCGAACCAATGGTGGAGCTGTAGCAGTACGCACTCGAATGATATGACTACGCCAGAAGTCAGTAGCTGACGGTAAGACGCTGGCCAATTCTCCGTATTTTTCGCTGCCAAGAGCAGCCATCCGCAGATACATTCTCGTGATTACGCATTCGGTGGGGTTATTTGCGTCTAGGTACTTCATGTAGTTGCCATTTGCGAATGGTTTGCTCTCTCTCCATGCGATGAACTCCCAAAACCATCGAATACTGAGGTATCGCCAGAAACCAGGGTCATCTAATACATGTACAGGTACTGAACTGTGGCTGTTTGTAGTCTGCAATGCCTGATATAGATAGCGTGCTGCACGGCCTTCTACCCTGTCTTTGTCTCTGTTGCTTGGATTTATCTTGATTAGCTCGCGGCACTGCTCTGCGGCATGTTGCACGGGAGTCTCGTCAAAGTCATTGCCTTCGCCGACCCAAGTAGGTTCTACAATTAAGGTCTCACTGTTTTCCAAGCGTTTTTTTGCTAAACTCTCACAGGAAGAACGCGTGAGGGTCGGATATCTCATGTGGTCTCCGACATTGAGTTGAGCAGTGATCTGCGTAGACCTATGGCATCTTCAGCCTGAGCAATCAATCTGAAGGGATCGGTTTTAGTCATTTTGAGTAGTTCTTCGTAATCGGCGTTTACAGCCTTGTTCCCAGCAATGAGACCTATGATTCTTCCTAAGATGGAGTCCTGTACATCTTCCCATGTGGCTCTCTGTAAGTCATCTGGTCTCGCAACACATGCGGCAACGATTCCAGTGATGACATCAGCTACCAGCATGGTTTGAAGTGCTTTTGCGATTGGAGAAGATGCCTCGCGATCAATGCGGGCCAGTAGAGCCACATCCACATAAAGCTCGGGATTATCTGTGTCTCCGAATGGAGCGAAGGGATCATGGTCGCCGATGTTGAAGTAGCGAGCTGTCTCCTTACCAAGTTGGTGGTACCGGCGGGCTTCATCGTCCAAGGGGATTGGCCGGAACATAGAACTGAGTGAATCGGTTTCGACTTTAAATGTGCATTTGGCTAGCCATGTTCCTTTGCGCCATGGTGTTAATGGCTCGGGAGACAGGTCGCGTCGCAGCACAATGTACAGGGTGACTACGGCTCCGTGGGTGCTAGCTTGTAAGGCATCAGGTCGTTTCGCGCTGCTTAGTTTTAATGAGCTTTGCAGTGTGTTCAATTCGGATAGGGGGTGGCAGAAGAAAATGTCGGTGATCTTTAAATATGAGGTGTAGGCAGTTGCTAAAAGATCCAGTTCGCTGGGATCAATACCGATATTAGCTATTCCTTTGCTTATATTTTCCTTAAATTTTCCGAACTCCTCATCGGTTTCAGCCCACATTAATTCAGGCTTTGTGCGCAGGAAGTCTTCTTGCGCTCTGACTACTATTCTGGAGTTGGGGTAACAGGTTTGTGAGCCCATCTGTAGCCGGGTACTCTCAAGCGCCCATTCAAATTCCTGTGGAACTAAGAACGGCCTTACTATACGGACTTCTCTGTTCATTGGGTGACTTCACTAGTTCTCTGGTAAGATCAACTCTGCCTCAGTGTAAACTTTGCCAGTCCAGATTGCTGGGTGTGGTTTGCTGGAGTACTCAAATACAGCAGGCTTGTTTTGGTGAAGCACGCCCTGAAAGAAGCCAGAATCATCAATATCCTTGAATCCTAGTGGCTGAGTGATCTCCAAAGGGATTTTATCCCCAACACGCCCGTCTTCATCAAATCGATAGCTAATTTTCACTTTGGCTGGGGCATGATCGCCCTCAAAGTTATCGCTGAGAACGAATTGAGCTTGCCCTGTAACTCGCACATTTTTGTCGTCTACTCGTTCGGCCATTGGAGTGGAGGAGATGCTTATATCTCGGGGGTTGGGGGGAGGTCCGGCATGGCTGCCACTCTGGCCGTTCATGAACTTGGCCATGAGTCGGTCGAATTCAGGCAAACGCATTTGTTCTTGAGGTCTTGGAGGCGGTTTCAGGTTTTCTCGGAATTTACGAACTTCCTGTTTGATACGCCTCAGCACCGATTCGGCCAATCGGTATGCTTGTGTTGCTTCAGTATTAGTAGCATCATTGTCTGATCGAGTTTGCCAAGCGTCATGAGCTTTGGGCTCAGTCAGGCGTAGGGCCTTGTCTACTTTGGTGTTGTCGTCAGCTACAAAAGCACCTCTGACGAATGGTTGATTTCGTCCAGTATCGTAGTACTCAACAACCATTTTGGGATGTCGCATAAGAGCGACTAGGTTGCGATGGTCTACATTGGGGTCTGTATTGGTTTGGTGCGGGAATGACCAGCTATCTGGGTTGGCTATGAGTCCGAGAGTGCCGGGGGCTGGCAAATCTTTTGATGATTGCATTACGTGGCGCCGTTTATTTTGGTGTTGGTTATCTTGGGGTACCGTAGCCATTTCGTATGCTTCAATGAAGGAGCGTAGTGTTTCATTGCTCCTTGGTTTCGGGTGAAGGACTGTGCCGTCGGTCGTTTGGATTGACACTGTGAACTCAATAGAGGGATCCTCTAGAGCAGGCCACCAGTAGCGCTCTACTGCATTAAGCAAGTCACAGGGTTTTACGGTCGGTGCTAATAGGAGAAATGTCGTTCCTGTACCATTTTTGTCTTCAGGGTTCCGTATGTCTAGTCCAAGCGATTCGGCAACTTTGTCGGCTTCTTCATTCATGTAGGGTTCCACTTGACTTTCGGGTTTATATACGCCGAAGCGGGCGAAGCCGAGGTAGGTATCCGGAGGGATATTGTGCTGGCCCCAATAGGTCATGCCTAATAGTCGCCGTGTGACACCAGGGTCGTCATCTTGGGCGTGAAAGCATGTATATGCGATAACTGTGCGGATATCTGAACCAGCGATGAGTCCAGCTTTGCCGTAACCGTATGAGCCACCGCCTTCAACTTTTGGGGTGTAACCCACGGAAGCCAGCGCAAGATAGAGACGGGATTTGTCGGTACCCCAAGGGCCGTACATTCCTGTGGTTCCTCTCTCGGTAATCACTAGATATGACAATTCATTGGTATCCGTGATGCTGTCTAGGCAGCATTCATCGGGTATACCAAGTTTTCTTCGCAGAGTATTGGATGGATCTTCCTGAGGGGATTGACTGTCATAATCCACGACTCGCTGAGCTAGCTCTTCAAGTCCTAAGGCTTCAATCAGTTTTAGTTTGTCGTTTCCTGATGCCAGTCGAAAGTCAAATTTGAGTTCAAATTCGGGGGGGGGGGGGGGGGAGAAGTTATTGTGTCTTGTGCCTCAATTGCTGCATCCCACGAGTTTTGGATAACTTCACGGGCCATCAAAACAGCATGATCTGAAGGAGCGTTACTCGCGAATACGCCAGGAAGCTTTACTGGCTCATTACGAAATAATTTAGATATATCGCCCGAAGTGCTTGTTCGGCTGGGGTCAAACTTTTCCCACACCCATTTTGACACTAGACTATACCTCTATTGTTGCAATCCTAAGCTACTAAAAGAGTATGCCTCACGGGTATGGAACTAGGCAAGTTAGAGCCCCCTACTCTTGGAGGGTGTGGTTATTGTTGGGGATTTGCCGGGAAGATGGAGCGGGAGGTGTTTTTTGCGGATATCGCTGGCAGCCAGTTCGGTTTCAACTTGGCTGACTAGATGGGCGAGGCGTGCTGCTGTGCTTGCGTTGATGGTTGTGAAGTGTCTAGCAAGAGCAGCTGCGGTTTTGGTGGCCATTTGGGTTAGTTCTATGGCTGTGTCTTCAATTTCTGTGAGGGTGAGCGCTGGCCGTGCTTCTGTGTAGGGTCCGGCGGTGTGCCACAGCGTTATCCCGCTGGGTTTGATGAGGTTCAGGGGAGATGTTGCTGGGCTAGTGACATCGCTGTATTGATCAGGGATAAGTTCTGCTAGGCGTTGAATAGAGTGAGTGCGCTCAGCTTTTACACCTGCTAGGCACGCTAAAGCTTTGAAAGCACATTCAATTGTTTGATGTGAGTCTGAGCATATGTTGGCCATACGCTCGTAACGCGCGATTTCTCGGAGTTCGGTGTCTTGTTCATCTGCTGCGCGGCGCTCTCGCAGTCCTTCGCTAAGCCCATTAAGTACTTGGCCTAGAGCGTTGTCGGTGTCTGCGAGTCTTTCGAGGGCTTCGCTGTGGTTGTCTTTGGGCATTCCGATGTCCTTGTTCCAGTTGATGGTGCGGGTTGCTGGCCGGTCGCATAACACCGTTGCTTGATCGGCGATAGCTGCTTCAAACGAAGAGGTCACGTTGGTGGTACGGCGGTACCATTCGGGTCGATCTGTAACCAGCAGGTCTACGAGCATTCCTGTGGTGTGGTGGGCGTTGTTAATTAGCCGAGCTCGCAGGTTATGGCGACCTGAGTAGTCTCCGAGATCGTCAAATACTGCCACCATGTCGATGTCGCTTTGTTCATCGGCGGTGCCTTGGGCGACCGAGCCAAACACAAGCACTACGCCAGCACCATGTTCAACTAGCACGTCGCACACACGGCGGGCATCTTCCAGCGTAGGTGCCGCAACAGTCTTCACGGAAGCCAAAGCCATAATCTAACTCTAACCCCAGCCACCACCCTCACACTCAAAATAAAGCCTTTACCAGAGGGGAATCTCAAGCGTAAAGGCACATCACTAACTAGGGGAGGCCGATACCGGGGATTTCTACTTGGGTGGTTTCTATTTGGGCTAGCCCGAACTCTTGGGTTTCTTCGGGGCTAGAGCTTGGAGCGGTCATCAAAAACAGCGTGCGCCTATCGTCTCCGCCCAGCATGACAGCAAAGCAGTTGAGCTTGGTTTCTACGCGGTGGGTGATCTCGCCCCCGTGTATAACCCGAAGAGCGGCCTTGCCCACCGCATCGGCAAACCAGATGCCGCCTTCGGCATCCAAGCAGCAGCCATCGGGGATCATGCCGGGCACTTCGGCCCACGGTCGCCGGTTACTAAGAGCCCCGTTAGCGGCGATATCAAACGCTGTGAACCTGCATCCAAAGCTCTCGGCCACAATGTATGTGGCACCATCAGCAGTGATGACCGCACCGTTTGGAAACTCAAGTTCATCAGCAGCCACCTGAACCGTCCCATCAGGCTGCACAAGGGCTACAGCGGCTGTAACCATGTCCTCGCCGTTGTGTAAGTCGAAGCCAAAGTTGCCCACATAAGCCCGCCCTTGTTGGTCTACCACCATGTCGTTGCAGTGCGAAGTGGCTACCGACGATAAATCGGCATACAAACCAAGCTCAGAGCCGTCAAAGCGCAACACACGGCGATCCAGCATGGATACCACCAGCAAGTCTCCGCTTGGCAACCATCCCAAGCCCGAGGGTTGGTTGGGCACCTCCACGATTGTCTCCACCGAACCATCCATGCGAACTGCTTTAACCGCGTGCTGAAACATGTCGGAGTACCAAAGTCGCCCCTCATGCCAGCGGGGGGCTTCGCCAAAATCTAGCCCATCTAAGAAGGGCTCAGGTGTTGCTTGCAGTTCCATAAGCAGGCACAATAGCCACTGCAACGGCGCTGGAGCCACTGCAACACCACTAGTTGGCGATAGCCTCAAGCTTTAGTGCGAGATTTGCTGCGATCCCGAATCATCAACTCAGTTAGCGGAATGTTTGCCCATGCAGAGACACCACTAGCTCACACTGCAGATTATCCAGAAGACCCAGGGTTGTGCGGCCCCGGCTCTGTGAGTTGGCAGGTGATTGGAGATGTGAGCGTGTTTGTGGGTGGTGTGCGGGCACTGCTTATTCAGGCAGCTCATCCTGAGGTGGTTGCGGGGGTGGACGATCACAGCCGCTACAGGGAAGATCCCCTAGGCAGGTTGAGCCGCACCTCGTTTTATGTCACCTCTGCTACCTATGGGGCCATGCCCGAGGTTACCGAGGCCATTGCTCGGGTGAGAACAGCGCATAAGGCGGTAAGCGGGTACTCAGAGCGCAACAGGCCCTACAGCGCGTCAACACCAGAGTTTGCTGCTTGGGTACATAACACGCTTACCGATTCTTTCTTAGAGGCTTATCAAGTGTTTCGTGGGCGCTTGAGTGAGGCCGAGGCCGATCAGTTTGTGGTGGAACAAACTCAGGTGGGGGAGATGCTGGGGGCTTCACCTATGCCGCTGTCGGCTAGAGACCTGCGACGCTGGATTACTTCCCACCCGGATCTTGCTCCTAGTAGCGGCATGCATGCGGCCTTGCGGTTCTTGCGGAATCCTCCAATTCCGATGCTCCAAAAGATTGGCTATCAGGTATTGATGAACGGGGCGATTACCACAATACCTGAGCCTGTTAATCAGGTGTTGGGCTTAAGCGTGCCGCCTGGGGCGCGCGTTGGCTGTGCATCTTTGATTTTGGCTCTGCGGCGCATCATGGCGCACAGCCCCGCTTGGCAAGCCGGGTTGGAACGCTGCGGTGAGCCTTACGATCCCCGGCTGTTTCGTGACAAGCGGTAAGCATTAGCGACAAGCACTAACTTCTAGTTTTGCAAATCCTTTTGGCGGCGGCGATGAGCGGTCAAAGTTGGCTCGGTATAGCCGCATGGCTGCGTCCGTCCGGTAAACACCAACTCTAGGGCTGCGGCAAACGGGATCGAGGTGGCCAGGTCGTTTGTCATGGGCTGATAATCGGGATCGCTGGCGTTTTGGGCATCTACTACTGAGGCCATTTGCTGCATGGTGGACCGCACCTGTTCTTCGCTGAGCAGGCCGTGGTGCAGCCAGTTGGCTATGTGCTGTGAGGAGATGCGCAAGGTGGCGCGATCTTCCATCAGCGCAACATTATCGATGTCGGGCACTTTGGAGCAGCCCACGCCTTGTCCCACCCACCGGGTGACATATCCCAAGATGCCCTGCACGTTGTTTTCTAGTTCGCGCTGCACTTCGGCGGGCGACAGTTGTCTATCTGAGGGCAACAGCGCTGGGGTAAGCATGGCTTGCAGTGCGGCGTTGCGGTTATGGGGTGTGCCTGCTAGTTCTATTTGGTGGGCTCGCACGTCTGTTGCCAAATAGTGAAGGGCGTGCAGGGTGGCAGCAACCGGCGAGGGCACCCATGCGGTGGTGGCACCAGAGCGGGGGTGAGTAGACTTCTCAGCAAGCATGGCTGCCATATCATCTGGGCGAGCCCACATGCCCTTGCCGATTTGAGCGTGACCGGGCAGCCCCATAGCCAACCCCACTGCGACGTTGGCGTTCTCGTAGGCGTTCAGCCAACCCGAGGATTTGATTTCAGCTTTGGGCAGCACCGGCCCAGCTTCCATTTGAGTGTGGATATCGTCTCCAGTGCGATCCAAAAACCCGGTGTTGATAAAAACCACACGCTCAGATGCTGCAGCGATGCAAGCTGCCAGATTCACCGAGGTGCGGCGCTCTTCGTCCATGATCCCCATTTTGATGGTGTTGGGCGCAAGCCCTAGCAGGCTTTCGATAGAAGCTAGTAGCTCAACAACCAATGCCACCTCGCTTGGCCCGTGTAGCTTGGGCATCACGAGGTAGATGGAACCGCTGCGGCTGTTTTGCAAGGTGTCTAGAGCTTGCGAGGTGCCCAGAGCAGCCTGAGCACACCAAGCAGCGATGGCCACGTCCACAATGGTTTCTGGCATCGGCTTGTTGTTGAGCCGAACCATGTCGGTTTGCATGTGCAAGCCCACACAGCGCACCAGCATCAGGCTGCGCCGCTTGATGGTGATGGGTTGGCCTGCTGCATTTATTGCAGATGTGTCGGGGTTGAGACGGCGGTTGATGGTGTCGTCCCCTTTGGTGAAGGTAGCAGTGAGGTTGGCTGCCATGAGACCTAACCAGTTGGCATAAGCAGCCACTTTGTCTGCAGCATCCACCGCAGAAACTGAATCTTCTAAGTCCATGATGGTGCTCACTGCGGATTCCAACCGCACATCGGCAATGCCTGCTTTGTCGGTTTTGCCGATGTTGTGCTGCGGGTCGATCAGCAACTCTAGGTGTAGCCCGTGTTTTTGCAACAGCACCGTTTGCGGTGCTGATTGGTTGCCGGTGTAGCCGATGAACTGTGACTGTTTGGCTAGAGCGGTTGTAGAGCCGTCCTCTGTGCTGGCCTGCAGATTGCCTTCGGCCACAAAGTAGGCAGTTGTATCTGCGTGGGTGCCGTGAGCTAGCGGAAAGTGTTCATCTAACAGCGTGCGAACGTGGGCGATCACCTTTTGCCCACGCGCCGGGTTGTAAGCGGCGGAATCTTGCGTGCCGGGGGCACCGGGAGCATCTATGGGGAGCGCATCGGTGCCGTAGAAGGCATCATAAAGGCTGCCCCAGCGAGCATTAGCGGCGTTGAGGGCATAGCGTGCATTGTCTACCGGCACCACAAGCTGTGGGCCAGCTATGTGAGCGATCTCTGGATCCACCCCTGAGGTGGTCACCTGAGTTGGGGTCGGGTTGTCAACCAAATAGCCGATAGAACGCAGGAACGGCTCAACCTCGCTAGGTTGGTTGGATTTGTCTAACAGCCAAGCATCAATTTGGGTTTGCAGGTGTTGGCGTTGCTGCAAGCACTCCTCAATCTGGGGTTGATACTGCGCTAGCACAGCGCTCAGCTTCTCCCAGAACTCCTCAGCTTGAGCGTGGCTGCCGCCAGCTAGTTCATCTTGCACGAAGGTGGCTAGCTGTTCTGCTACCTCAAGGGTGTCATCTGTATTTGCTGTATTTAATTTCACATCCCCTACGGTAGAAGTTGGCTGCGCTCGGTGTGTTATCAAGTGCTTGATTTTGTGAGCATGAGGTTGGTAAGTAATGTGCTTGTCACTTCTTTTCCCCATGTACCCTACCTAAAGAGGTGTCATGATGACCGTCAATTCTGCCGGTTCGTTGGATGCTGAGGTGCGCTCCACGCAGGCGTGGATGTCGTCGCCACGCTTTACCGAGATAACTCGGTTGTACTCGGTTCGCCAAGTGGTTGAGCAGCGAGGTGAAATCCAGCCGGACTACACCGTCGCTCGCATTGCAGCAGATCGGTTCTACGCCCGCTTGCGGGAACTGTTCAAGCAGCGCCGCAGCATCTCCACCTTTGGGCCGTATTCGCCGGGCCAAGCTGTGTCTATGAAGCGAGCTGGTATAGAGGGCATCTACCTCGGGGGATGGGCAACTTCTGCTAAGGGTTCTTTACATGAAGATCCAGGCCCAGATCTTGCTAGCTATCCCCTCAGCATGGTGCCCGACGAGGCTGCGGGCATCGTGCGCGCCCTGTTGACAGCCGACCGCAACCAGCGCTTTGCCTTGTCGCGAATGAGCGACACCGAGCGCATGGCTGCGGTGGAGGTGGACTACACCCCCAATATCATCGCCGATGCCGATACCGGTCACGGGGGTGATGCCCATGTGCGAAACTTGATTCGCCGCTTTGTAGAAGTAGGCGTGCCCGGGTACCACATCGAAGACCAAAAGCCTGGTGTGAAAAAATGTGGTCACCAAGGTGGCAAGGTGTTGGTGCCCTGCGATGAGCAAATCAAGCGCTTGAACGCAGCAAGGTTTCAGCTAGACATCATGGGCGTAGCGGGCATCATCGTGGCCCGCACCGATGCTGAGGCTGCAAACCTGCTAGACGGTGGCACCGATGAACGAGATCACCCGTTCATTATGGGGGCTACCAACCGTTCTGTACCCTCCTACAAGGATGCATATTTGGCCGTGCTGCGTCGCCTCACCGAAGCTGGCGTTGAGGGGGTGAACGGTTACGTGTTGTATGCAATCAGCGAGCAACGCTACGAAAAGGCCATTGCTTGGCTAGATCAAACTGGCGTGAACCAGGTGATTGAGAAGATGGCGGTTGTTTACCATTCTTCTCCAGATCCCGACCCCGAAGAAGCTCTAGAACGCTCCGCAGATGCGCTGGCTGAAGCTTGGCATCGTGCTTCGGGATTGGCCACGTATCCGCAGGCCGTGGCCGAACAGATGTTGCTGCGTACCTCAGAAGGAGAAAGCTTTGGCATGGATGTGGCGGGCTGGTTGAGCTTTGCACACAGCGTAGATATCGCAACCGCTAGAGACAGAGCAGTAGAAATGGGTTTGGATGTGATCTGGGATCCAGAGATTGCTCGCACCACAGAGGGGTACTACCAAGTGCAAGGAGGAATCCCCTATGCGGTAGCAAAGTCGCTTGCGGTGGCCCCTTACTGCGACATTTTGTGGATGGAGACCAAAACCGCAGATCTTCAAGATGCTCGGCAGTTCGCCCAAGCTATCCACGCCGTGTATCCCGACAAGATGCTGGCCTACAACCTTTCGCCCTCGTTTAACTGGGACACAACCGGAATGAGCGAACAAGAAATGCTGCAGTTCCCAGTTGAGCTTGGGAAGTTAGGGTTCGTTTTTAACTTCATTACCTACGGCGGACATCAGGTGGATGGTTTGGCTGGCGAGGAGTTTGCTTCTGCGTTGTTGGAGGATGGCATGTTGGCGTTGGCGCGTCTGCAACGCAAGTTGCGTTTGGTGGATTCGCCCTACAAAACACCGCAAACCTTGGTGGGCGGGCCACGCTTAGATGCAGCGCTCATGTCTAGTTCGGGGCGCACTGCAACCACTCGGGCGATGGGTAAGGGTTCCACGCAGTTCCAGCACCTAGTGCAAACTGAGATGGCCACTCGTGAGCTAGAAACATGGCTAGAGGTGTGGGCCGACCACAACAGCATAGACACCAAGCTGAAGGTGCGGCTCAAGCCCTACACCTCTGGTTCGGAGATATTGGAGTTGGTGGTATCTAGCGGCTCTAACGATCTAGCAAACGTGGTGTTCGGTGTGTTGAAAGACCGTCGCGGGCGGGCCATCTTGTCGGTGCGCGACCAAAACACCCACAGCGTGGCCTTACGGCGTAAGCGGCTAATGGCCTTGATACACCTGTACTTGATCTGTCGTTACGACGCTGTTTCCATTCAGTACCTAACACCCACAGAAGATAACTACCTTCAGGCCAATGGCATGAAGGAATTGGGCTTTTTCGTTTCAGTATCTGATGAGGTGGGTGAGATTGTGGTGGCCGAAGTGGATGAGGCCGCGGTGGTGAAGCTGGTTAGCAACCAAGAGGCCCTAGATGCGCTAATACAAGGAAGCGCTGCTTGAGGGTAGCTAAGCTAGCTGCAGCTAAGCTAGCTTGTCTGGCTAGCTGCGGGGCAGGGAAAGCACCTTTTCGGCGATGATGTTGCGCTGGATTTCTGATGATCCAGCAGAGATCGTGCTAGCGAAGGTGGAGTAGAAATCTTCTAAGGTGCCCACATCGGTGTGGCGTTTTGCAGATGGTTTCAAGCTTGCAGGCCCAGCTAGTTCGGCGGCGAACAGGGCTAGGCGTTGGCGTATTTCGCTGGTGTACACCTTCATCAGCGCCTGTTCGGGGGCAGTGCCGCCTTTGGTGTAGCGGGCAAAGCCCCGGTAGCCCAAGCATCGGGCAGCCACGGTATCTACATGCAGCCCTACCAGATCGTCTATGGCGCTGGTTTGTTCGCTCAAGGTGCAATCTTGCAGCAGTTGTGGCAACATCTCCAACAAGTTTGCAAAAGCCGATTCGTTGCCCAGCACAGCCATAAGCCACACCAGGTTTCGCTCGTGAGCCAGCGCACCATTGGCCATCCGCCAGCCATTGTTCAGCTCGCCCACCAGATTTTCGGCGGGAACCATTACGTCGTCTAGGAACACCTCATTTAGATCTGGCAGGTGGGGATGAATTATCTCTTTGAGCGGGCGCACTGTGAGCCCCGGTGTGTCCATAGGCACCAAAACGATGGAGATGCCGCGATGCTTGGGCACATCGGGGTCTGTGCGACAAAACATGAAGCAGAAGTCGGCATCGTGGGCACCAGAAGTCCACACCTTTTGACCGTTCAAAACGATGGAGTCGCCGTCAAACACCGCCCTAGTTTTCAGGCTAGCTAGGTCGCTGCCTGCATCGGGTTCGCTCATACCCAAACACGCAGATAGCTCGCCACGCAGCACTGGGATTGCATAGCGATCTATCTGCTCTTGGGTTCCGTAATCGATGAGCGAGGGCGCAATTATGCCCACGCCCTGTGGGTTGGTGGTGCGGGGAATGTTGTGGCGATTTAACTCTTCTAGGTAAACCAAAGTCTCCACTGCTCCAGCGTTGCGACCGCCCAACTCTGGTGGCCAGCCGGGTATGAGCCAGCCAGCATCAAACAGCCGTTGCGCCCAGCCTCGGGCCCAACTAGGCAAATGGGCAGAGGAGCGTGCTGGCTCGGCTGCCAACTCATCTGCACTGGGCCGATTCTGTTCCAACCATTCCAAGAACTCTGCGCGGAATGCTTCCACGCTGGCATCAAAACGGAGCTTCATTGCACACCTCCTCGGTTTGGTGCTTCGGTTAGGCCCAGCACTTGGGCTAGCTGGTTACGGTGATAGCGACTGCTGCCGCACAAGAGCTCGCCTGCTTTGGCTCGTTTCAGCAAAAAATGCAGGTCGTTCTCCCAAGTGAAGCCGATACCGCCGTGCAGCTGAAGTCCGTCTTGGGCTAGCAGCCTCTGGCAATCTCCCGCAGCAATCTTGGCGGTATGGGTGGCCATGGCGCGCGCGTTGTCATCTTCGGCGATGGCCACGCTGGCGTAATAGGCAACGGCGTTAGCTCGCTCCACGGCTAGGTACATGTCTGCTAGGCGATGCTTGAGGGCTTGGAAGGAGCCGATGAGCTGACCGTACTGTTCGCGTACCTTGGCGTATTCCAAAGTAACCTCAAAGATCCTGCGACAGGCACCTACCGTATGGATAGCCATGGCCACCACAGCCTGTTGGGTGATGCGATCTATGGCTTTTGTGGTTGCAGCACCCGGTTCTAGCAGCAATGTGGCGCTGGCATTGTGAAAGGTAACATCGGCTAGGGCCAAGGTGGGCTCAATGGATTCGGTTGGTGATACCTCGGCATCTTGGGCCTGCACCAAAAACAAGCCTGCGCCTTGTTGATCATGGGTTGGGGCTACCACCACAAAAGAGCCCACCTCGCTGCCTGATACCACATCGGTTTTTGTGCCAGATACCTGCCACCCATTTCCGTTTGATACCGCAACCGTTTGAGGTTGTTGGGGCTGCCATCGCCCCGCTTCAGAAATGGCCAACGCACCGGTAAGGTCTCCCGCCGCTACTTGTGCGAGCTGCGTTGTGGCTTTGGCTTCTGTGAGCGCTGGGATGAGCTGGCTGGCAGTGGCCAAGAGGGGGCCGGGCGTTGTGGCTCGTCCCAGCTCTTCGCACAAAAGGGCCACCTCCACAAAGCTCAGCCCTAAACCTTCAGATTCTTCGGGCACCGACATGGCTGGCCAATAAAGCTCTACCATCTGATTCCACACAGGCTCAGAGGTGCTTGTGCCCTCATATATGGCCCGCACAGTTTCGGGCGAAGATATGCCCTCAAGCACTTCGCGGATGTTGTCGCGAAGGTTTATTTGGTCGCTAGACAGTTCAAGATCCATATTTCCCTCAGCATCTTTGCAGCAAACACTTGCCTTCACAGGTTTCCTGTGGCTTGTGTTTGGCTAGTGGTTTTCAAGTTAGCGTAAGCCATACCTGCGTAGCGACTTGACAGGCAGAACGCTTGTGTCTAGGTTGCAAGGTTAGGCGAAACTCCTAGGAGTAACTTGCAGCGCACACCATGACAGTGCAAGTCAACCATGACAGTGCAAGTTATGTCCGAGGAGATAGGAACCTAACAAATATCTAAAGTAGCACCACAGAGCAAGGAGGGGGCTGTGACAGAACAGGCAAGCACCACTGCTGAGGCTCCAGCAAATCCGTTTGACGATCCTCAGGTGCGCCGTTGCCCGCAAGCGTTTGTGAAGCCGCTCCAAGAGGTCACCCCAACCATACAGCAGGATTATCAGGGAAGATCCTCAGTGCAGGTTTTCAAGCACGAAGATGTGGTTACCGTCTTGCGGAACCCTGATAAGTTTTCAAACAAAGATTCGGCAGATATAGGCCAAAAACGCCCGCTAATTCCCTACCAGTACGATCCACCAGAACATTCCAAGTTCCGCAAGCTCACCGACCCGCTGTTCTCGCCTAAGCGAGTAGCTGAAATTGAAGGGCAAACCCGTGAGTTTGTGTGCGATTTGATTGACGAGGTTGTTGACAAAGGTAAGGTGCATTTTCATAACCACATAGCTGAACCCATCCCAAGCAGGGTTTTTTTGCAGCTCCTGGGTTTGCCGGTGTCGCGTACTAAAGAGTTTATTGAGCTAAAAGACGGCATCATTCGTCCTCCAGCAAAATCGCTAGAAGAGCGAAGCGAGATGATGAAGGCCACCGGTGTGAAGATATATGCGTTGTTTGAAGAGGTTATTGAACAACGTTTGGCCGATCCTCAAAATGACATGATCTCTGGGTTCTTGCAAAGTGAGGTGGATGGGGAGCGTCTCACGAACGAGGATGTGGAAGACATCGGCTACTTATTTTTCTTGGCTGGACTAGATACCGTTACCTCGGCTTTGGATTGCATGTTGGCGTTTTTGGCTGAAAACGAAGGCCATCGTCAGCAAATTGTGGATGATCCTTCCATTATTCCTAGTGCAGTGGAAGAGATGCTGCGCTGGGAGGCACCGGTGAGCGGAGTATCTCGTGTTGCCCTAGAAGACACAGAGTTGTCTGGCTGTCCCATTCCCAAAGGCACGATAGTGTCTTCAAACTTAATTTCAGCCAACACCGATGAGAGGGTGTGGGATGATGCCCACACCATCAACTTCAACAGACCTGCTAACAAGCACTTAGCTTTTGGCACCGGTGTGCATCGCTGTTTGGGCTCGCACTTGGCTCGTATGGAGTTGCGGGTGGTGTTAGAGGAATGGCATCGCCGCGTTCCGAACTATCGGATACCAGAAGGTTTGGAGTTGGATTACAGCCAAGGGCTAAGGCAGGTGGGCAACCTAGAACTGGAGTGGTAAGCAACTTTTTGTTGATCACCACATCAGATCGCGGTGCGTTAGCACCAACTAAATAAAAACCAACTAAACAATCAGCACAGACAAAAGGACATAAACATGCACATGAATGATTTGATTTTGGTAAGCGTGGACGACCATATCGTTGAACCCCCTGATTTGTTTGAAGGCAGGCTCTCACCCCGAGCCGCTGAACGGGCACCTCATGTGATTCAGACAGAAAGCGGGCGAGATGTTTGGATGTTTGAAGGCAAGGCCTCACCTAGCGTTGGGCTGAATGCTGTTGCTGGCCGTGTGCCTGAAGAGTGGGGCTTAGATGCCACTGCTTTTGCGGAGATGCGCCCAGGTTGTTATGACATCAAAGAACGCATTCGCGATATGAACGCTAACGGTGTGTTGGGCTCAATGAACTTTCCTAGCCTCGCGGGCTTTTGTGGGCAGCTCTTTTATTCATGCACAGACAAAGACATCGCTCTAGAACTTCTACAAGCCTACAACGATTGGCACATTGAGGATTGGTGTGGCTATGCCCCCGGGCGGATGATCCCTATGATTGTTCCCCCGGTTTGGGATCCAGAGTTGATGGCCGCTGAGGTGCGTAGGGCTTCTGAAAAAGGGTGTCACTCTGTGACATTTTCTGAGAATCCTGAGAAGTTGGGGTTGCCCTCTTTCCATACTGACCATTGGGATCCCTTCTGGACTGCTTGTTGTGATACCGAAACCGTGGTGAACTTGCATATTGGTTCGTCATCCACGATGGTCATAACCTCAACAGATGCTCCTATGGACACGCTGATGACCCTTCAGCCCATGAACATCGTGCTTTGTGCCACCGATCTTTTGTGGTCGCCGGTGCTACGTAAGTTCGACAAGCTAAAGGTGGCGCTTTCAGAAGGCGGGATTGGTTGGATCCCATACTTCCTAGAGCGGGTGGATCACACTTATATCAACCACCACTACTGGACAAACCAAGATTTTGGTGACAAGTTGCCAAGTGAGTTGTTTAACGAGCGGGTGCTCACCTGTTTCATTGATGATTCTGTGGGCATGGAGGTGCGTCATCATCTGAACCTAGATCACATCCAATGGGAGTGTGATTACCCGCATTCTGATTCCACATGGCCAGATGCCCCAGAAAAGGTG
This sequence comes from bacterium, assembly GCA_026709025.1. Classification (GTDB taxonomy): domain Bacteria; phylum Actinomycetota; class Acidimicrobiia; order Acidimicrobiales; family Bin134; genus Poriferisocius. Next base: position 7,235 of record JAPOTT010000020.1, on the reverse strand, counting down.
ATGCGTTATATGGAGGGTTTGCCAGATGAGGACATAAACCGCATCACGCACCTAAACGCCATGCGTAACTATCATTTTGATCCGTTTGCACATCGACCCAAAGAGCAATGCACGGTAGGCGCACTGCGGGCTGAGGCCACCGATGTGAGCACCGAATTGGTTAGCTACGGTACTGGCAAGTTTATGGATGACGAGCTGGTAACAGCAGTAACCCTGTCGGAGAGAATGGCAGCAGCCCGCTAACTGGGAAGCTAACTGTGCAGCTAGCTAAAAGTAGCTAGTATCGCAGTTCGCCAACATTTGGGCTACAGCCCCATACTTTTAGCCTTCATTACAGTTAAACTTGGCCGAGGTTATGGTTAATGATGGGCATTTAAGCGAGATCGACTCGGCGCTGCGCGACGATATTCGGCGTTTGGGGGCACAACTTGGGGATGCTTTGGTGCGCCAACATGGGCCAGAGCTTCTAGACAAGGTAGAGCAGGTGCGGGCCATGGCTCGTGCTTTGCGTAGAGATCAAGAGTCCACCGCAGCGCTGTCGCAGGTGTTGGACAACACCGATGTGGTGGAGGCCATTTGGCTGGTGCGGGCCTTTACCGTTTACTTTCACCTAGCCAACACCGCCGAACAGGTGCATCGCGTGGAAGACCTGAAGGCTGGGGGCCTAGTTGGCAGCAGCAGCTTTGCTGAGACGGTGCAAAAGCTCTCTGATTTGGGTATCGATGATGCCGAGATTTTAGATGCCACGCGCAATGCCGATCTGCGACCGGTGTTCACCGCTCATCCCACAGAGGCCAGTCGTCGCTCCATTTTAGACAAGCTGGCTGAAATTGCTGTTCTCATTGAACGCCGCAATGAGGTACCTGGCAACCCAGCAACCAAAAGCCCAGCAACTAAAAGCCCAGCAACCAACAGCACTCCAGTAACCAACAGCCCAGCAACCAACAGCGCCGAAATCAGCCGCATAGACCGGCGCGTAGATCAGCTTATTGATGCCATCTGGCTAACCGATGAACTGCGCCGCGAGCGCCCTAAGCCAGTAGACGAAGCCCGCTCCATCTTGTACTTCCTAAGCGAGGTGGCTGCCCAAGGGGCACCTGAGCTGTTTGAGGAGGTAAACGTAGCGCTGCGCGGCATTGGGGGTTCGCTAGAGGGCTCGGATGTACCAGTGCGCTTTGGTTCCTGGGTGGGAGGCGACCGTGACGGCAACCCCAATGTTACCCCGCAAACCACCCTAGAGGTTTTAGATTTTCAGCGGGCTCGGGCGCTGCGCTTGTTGTTGGCCGAAGTGGAGGCGTTGTCTACCGAGCTATCTGTGAGCACCGCAGTGGTTGGCATAAGCGATGACCTAGCTGCCCAACTTGATGCCGACCGTGTGGATTTTGGCGATGTGGTGGAGGATTTTGCTCGCTTGAGCGAAGGTGAGCCTTACCGTCAGCGCTGCGGCGTGATCCACCAGCGCTTAACTGAAGCGGCATTACAACCAGCAGGCCCGCGGGCCTACAAATCTCCCGATGAGATGGAATCAGATCTCGCTACCATGGCTTGCTCCCTGCAAGCCAACGGGGGGGCTTTGTTGGCGGGGGGGCGCTTGGCGCGCACCCGGCGGGTGCTAGCTATGGTGGGCTTTCATTTAGCCACCCTAGATGTTCGCGAGAACGCTGTGGCCCATCATGGGGCTTTGGCAGAGCTGTTTGGCCCTGTGGGCACTAACTATGGTGCTCTCAGCGGCGCTGAACGCACCTCTTTGTTGGCTACCGAACTGGCAAGCAGCCGTCCTTTAGCGCCTCCTGCGAGTTCGGCTGCAAAAGGCCCCCTAGGGGTGTTCTTGGCAATCCGCACTGCGCTTGAACGTCACGGCCCCAACGTGATCGAGAGCTACATCGTTTCTATGACTAAGGGAGTAGACGATGTGTTGGCTCCAGCCGTTTTGGCCCGCGAGGTGGGCTTAGTAGACATACCTCGGGGCATAGCCAAACTGGGGTTTGTACCTTTGTTTGAAACCATTGAAGACCTACGTGGTGTTGGGCCCATGCTGTTGGAGTTGTTCGCGGTTCCTGCCTACCGCAAGCTGCTGGAGTTACGAGGCAACACCCAAGAGGTGATGATCGGCTATTCGGATTCCAACAAAGACGGCGGTATCACCACCTCGCAGTGGGAGATACACAAGGCCCTACGCAAAATTGCCGAGGTGTCAGCTGCCAGCGGCATCAAGATTGTGGTGTTTCACGGTAGGGGAGGAACGGTGGGGCGTGGCGGTGGCCCCACCAATGTTTCCATATTGTCGCAACCTGCTGGTGTGGTAAACGGTGCCCTCAAGATAACCGAACAGGGCGAGGTGATTGCAGATAAGTACGGCCTGCCCCGCTTAGCACAGCGCAACTTAGATTTGGCTTTGGCTGCAGTGTTGGAGGCCACGCTGGGGCATCGTCAGCCGCGCCATGGTGTGGGCGGGATAGAGGGTTGGAATGAGGTGATGGAGATGATGTCGCTAGAGGCGTACCGCTCCTATCGCGGTCTGTTAGATGCCCCCAATTTTGCTGAGTACTTTCAAACCTCCACCCCTGTGGAGGAACTGGCCGCCATGAACATCGGCTCGCGTCCAGCTAGACGCTCTGGGGCGGGAACCAGCATCGGCGATTTGCGGGCCATTCCTTGGGTATTTGGCTGGACTCAATCTCGTCAGATCATTCCCGGGTGGTTTGGAGTGGGTAGTGCTCTGCAAGCCGCTACCGAAGCTGGTCACGGCACCACCCTCCAAGAGATGTTCAACGACTGGTTGTTCTTTCGCACCTTTATATCCAATGTGGAGATGACCTTAGTAAAGACCGATTTGGCCATAGCGCGGCACTATGTAAATCGTCTGGTAGCACCAGAGCTGCATCATTTCTTTGACAAAATTGCCGCAGAACACGATCTAGCCGTATCGCACATTGCCAAGCTGTCTGGGGGCGAGTTGCTCAAAGACCTGCCGCTGCTCAAGCGCACCCTAGCAGTGAGAGATGCATATCTAGATCCCATCAACGTGTTGCAGGTGGAGTTGTTAGCCCGCGCTAGAGCTAACCACAGTACCGATATGCGGCTTATTCAGCGGGCGTTGTTGCTAACGGTAAACGGGGTGGCTGCGGGCCTACGCAACACCGGCTAGAGTGGCACCCGTACCGGCTAAGCAGAACCGCCATCGCGGTTTTCTAAGGCTTCTAGAAGGTGCATGGAGATGTCTCCCACCACAACGGTTTCATCAGCACCTTCAGCCTTCACCCCGTCATCAAGCATGATGTAACAAAACGGGCAGGCCGTGGCAATACGATCTGCACCAGTAGCAATTAATTCTTGGGAACGCTCAATGTTCACCTGTTTGCCCACGGTTTCTTCCATCCACATGCGTGCCCCGCCTGCGCCGCAGCACATGCCTCGGGTGCCGTTGCGCGGTGCTTCTACAATCTCAACTCCGCCCAACGAGCCCACCACACGGCGAGGTGCCATGTATACATCATTGTGGCGGCCCAAATAGCAAGAATCGTGGTACACAACCCGCTCCTCTAGGCGGGCACCGGTCATGTCCAAGCGGCCTTGTGATATCAGCGTCTCTAGGAACTGGGTATGGTGTACCACCTCGTAGTGGCCGCCAAGTTGCGGGTACTCGTTAGCTAGCGTGTTGAAGCAGTGGGGGCATTGGGTGACGATTTTCTTTACACCCATCTCGTTGAGGGTCTCTATGTTCTGCATCGCGAGCATCTGAAAGATGTACTCATTGCCCGAGCGCCGCGCCGGATCGCCGGTACAGTTCTCGGCTGGGCCCAAGACAGAAAAGCTCACGTCGGCGCGTTGCAGCAGTTTGGCTACCGCATTGGTTACCTTGCGGTTTTTGTCGTCAAAAGAACCAGCGCAGCCCACCCAATAGAGGTATTCCGAGGTGAGCGGATCGCCCCCGTCTAGCACCGTTATTCCCTCAAAACTGTCTGCCCATGCGCTTCGGTCGGATTGCGACATTCCCCACGGGTTGCCCGAGTTCTCCATAGAGCGATATGCCTGGCCCAACTCGGTTGGGAAATCCGATTCCATCAGCGATAGATAGCGCCGCATATCTAGGATCTTGTCCAGTATCTCAATGTTGACCGGGCAGATCTCGTCGCAAGCCTTACATGAGGTACATGCCCACAGCTCTTCGCTGCTGATGCGCTCAAATACCGAGTTGGCCTGCACCGTAATTTCTGGCACGGTGCCTAGCGGCGGGGTGGTAGGTGGGTTTCCAGTAGCGGCCATTACCTCACCGGTTTTAAGCACGATTTCGCGAGGGTCTAGCGGCTTGCCGGTGGCATGAGCCGGACAAACCGAGGTGCAGCGGCCACACATGGTGCAAGCATCGGTATCTAGCAGCTGTTTCCAAGTGAAATCTTCCACTTGGGCTGCGCCAAAGGTTTCTAGGTCGGTCTCCATAAGGTTGGGCAGGGGCTTCATGGCACCTTTAGGACGATCCTTTTGGCGCAGGTACATGTTGAGCGGAGATGTGAGCATGTGACGCAACATGGTGATGGGCAACAGCACCAAGAAGGCCACAAATGAGATCACATGGCCTGCCCACCAAACCTGATGCCAGTGATCTAAGCCCTCGATGTTCCGCAGATGTGTGGCTATCCAATAACCCACCACAGACCACTTTTCAAAGTCGGGCACACCATCATGGGCAATACGGAACGCTTCAGCACCAAAGCCGGTGAGCCCAATAGCGAAAAAGGTGCCGAGGATTACCGCGTGTTCGGGACGCGACTTGATGCGTATCCGGTATGGTCGCAAGCTGCGCGGTCCGTAGCGGCGCACAATAGCCCAAACCACCCCCACCATGAACACCACCCCGGCTATGTCTGCTACTGCGGAGTACACCTGATACACCCGGCCGTGCAAGAACTTGGCGCTGTTGGGTAGCTGTTCGTCTATCTCTAGGGTGGTGGTAACACCCAATAAGATAATGAAGCCCACGTAGATCATGGTGTGCATTATCCCTGCACCGGGCTCACGCAACAGGGTACGCATGTACACGCCACGGCGTAGGTCTTCTAGGCGGGTCTTGAAGTTGGCCCTTGTGGTGCGACGGTTATCGGGGCCACCTCTTTCCCAGTTTTTAACCCGCTTAGCAAACTCCCATGTAGCCCAAAACAAAAAGATGGGGATGATGGTGTAGAAGGCGGCCTTCCAGCCATTGGGGATGTTGTCCCAGGGATGGCGGGTTATTTCGGCTGGATTTTTGAAGTCGGTCAATGCAGAGGCGATGCCTGAGGCAACCGTAAAGGCTACGAAACCCAAGCCCAGCCCGATAACTATGTGGTAAGGACGCAAGCGCTTTTGAACCATGCAGCCTTCAACTTAGTAGCCGCGCAGCGTGGCTTGCTTACCGTAGGCAGGGATTGAACCTGTAACTGCAAAACACCTGTAACTGCAAAACACCTGTAACTGTAAAACACCTGTATAGGGCTCTGTCAGTGCCTGCATAGGCAATACCTGCACAGGGTGCATAAGAGTTCGGTGTCTAAGAGTTCAGTGTCTAAGAGTTCACAGGGCCTAAGTGTTCACAGGGCCTAAGAGTTCACAGGGCCGAAACAATTGTGAAACTTGGCTTGTTTAGCATGCGTTGTCGCTCAGTGGCCGCTTGTTAGCGGTCACAGTGGCACACAAGCAGCACAAGTTGTAGGAGGGTTGTATACCAATGACCAGAAAATTCGGAGTGGGAGCGCTGATTGCTGCAGCAACAGTGCTGTTAGGGGCGATTCCAGCCCAAGCTCAAGAAAGCGGTGCCGACGCTGTGCAGTTGGTGTTGGACAACCTGTGGGTGTTCATTGCGGGTGTGCTGGTGTTCTTGATGCAGGCTGGCTTCGGCATGGTTGAGGCTGGCATGACTAGAGCCAAGAACGTGGGCAACATCATGGCCAAGAACATGGCCGACATGTGCATCGGCGCGTTGGCCTTCTTCGCTTTTGGCTTCGGTATTGCCTTTGGCACCGACGGTGGTTCGATAATTGGCACCGACGGCTTCTTTTTGAGCGGAGCCTTCACCGATTTCGGCGACGGGCTGAGCACGCCCACCTTTTTCTTCTTTCAGGTTGTGTTTGCTGCCACTGCAGTTACCATCGCATCGGGTGCTATGGCCGAGCGCACCAAGTTCTCGGCCTATCTGGTGTTCAGCTTCTTTATGACGGCGTTGATCTATCCAGTAGTTGTTCACTCGTTCTGGCACGGTGATGGGCTGTTGAGTGATTTGGACATCGGCGGTGCCAAGTTTGGTGATTTTGCCGGTTCCACCATCGTGCATAGCACTGGCGGTTGGGCTGCGTTGATGGGTGCCATCTTCCTCGGCCCTCGTATAGGCAAGTACGACGAAAACGGCAAGCCTCGGGCTTTGCCGGGCCACAACATTGCGTATGTGGTGTTGGGTGTTTTCATCTTGTGGTTTGGCTGGTTTGGTTTCAACCCGGGCTCGGAGTTAGCGGCAGATGAGTTTGTTATGCGAGCCGCAGTTACAACCTTGTTGGCCGCCGCAGCTGGTGGCGTTGTAGCCGGTGCGGTGATCTGGGCCAAAACAGGTTTGTTAGATGTGGCCATGACCGGTAACGGGGTATTGGCTGGTTTGGTTGGCATCACCGCTGGCACCGCCACCATGAACCCATTAGGTGCGGTGGTAACTGGTGCTATCGCCGGGGTTATCGTGGTGTACTCGGTTCTGTTCTTTGACAGAGTGCGTATTGACGACCCGGTAGGTGCCATCTCGGTTCACGGTGTGTGCGGTGTGTGGGGAACCCTGGCGGTAGGGCTTTTCTCTCGCTATGACGATGCGTTTGTGGGACGCGACAATGCCGGGCTGTTCTACGGTGGTGGCATTGAGCAGTTGATTGTGCAGCTCATCGGCGTTGTCATCGTGTTTGCATGGGTTACGGTAACCACTGGCATTCTGTTTGCAATAATGAAGCGCACCATGGGCTTGCGGGTGTCGCGTGAGGTAGAAATAGAGGGCCTCGATCTTCACGAACACGGAGTTCCCGGCTACGGCCCAGACACTCCATCTCCCGTGCGATAATCTCATCCACCAAGAGATGATCACATCTGCCCGCTACGGCGACGCACTACCGTTGCCGTAGCGGGCGGATGTTTTCATAAGGTGTTTTTATAAGGGTGCCATGCTTGACATGGTTGTGGGGTGTGGTAGGGTGTGTGTTGTTGTTTTGTTGTTGCTCGTTTGGGGC
>JAPOTT010000019.1 GCA_026709025.1 bacterium | reverse complement strand
ATCCAACCATCCTTAGCGGCCCGCATCACATCAGGCAGCGCTCTAAGCCCTTTAGCAGTACGCGCTTGACGGCGAGCCTTATACGCGGGCAAATCAAACTGCTTGCACACACTCATCACAGCATCTTCACCCTCCAACTCACCCAACTGCACTAACACTGCACTCAAATAGCTCTCGGCTTGTTGGCGAAAAGCATTAGCCTTTATAGCCAGCTTCACAAGATCACCAGCATTACAATCCGCAAAATCTACAAACTCAAAACTAGTAGCAGTGTTTGAAGACTTAACAGATATCGAAGCTTTAGCACCTAAGCTATCTGTAGTATTTAGTTCAGTTCTATTCGATAAGCTGCTCTCAAACTTCATAACTATAAGTATACAAGTACCCTATGACAAAACAACCTAAAATCAACTATATTTTCTATATTTTTTTAAAAATATATGATATTAGATGCTGCCTAACACTGCAGGTGCTTCGATAGCCTTGTGATTTGACTCTTTCACACTACCTACCACGTGCTGTCAGTTCAGCTTTCCATAGAGCCTGGCACATGGTATCCATTGTTCTAGCTACGGCTATATGCATTGTCTGCCTCTGTTGATATCCCACATCACATCTTGTTTTACGACGAACCAGAGCGCTTTATAGGGATGCGTGGCAATCGGCGCAATTTTCCAGCAGACTTGGAAAACATCATTATTGAGTGGCTAGAAGACCTCATCCAATCCCCAGGCCGTAAAGCTCTGCCTACTCACTGGGGTCCCACCAGCGGGCGTTCTTGCTAATGCTATTACCGTAGCATCTTTCTTGATCTTCATACTGTCGTTTACTTAAGACTGTGTGAATTCCATGGGTGGTTAATAGCCGTGTGGGTTATTGGTGCGATGCGGGGTGGGATGGGGTGGGGTGGGGTTTGGGTGCTGTGGTTGTAGGCACTACGCTAACCACTATTGTTTTTTGGGTTTCTGCTTTAGTGATTGTCGGCTTGATGCTGGTGGTTTGGGCTACCAGCGTGGCTATTCGCAATGCCAGCATTGTGGACATCTTTTGGGGCTTTGGTTTTGTAGCCATTGCATGGGTAGCGCTAGCTACTACCGATGGGCACGGGGTGCGAAGTGCTTTTTTGGTGGCCATGGCCACAGCTTGGGGAGTGCGGCTTACCGTTTACCTAGCATTTCGCAACATCGGCGAAGAGGAAGACTATCGCTATCAATCTATGCGTCGTCGGGCAGGTGATCGATTTTGGATTACCAGCTTGGGCCGGGTGTTTGGCCTTCAAGGCGCTGTTATGTGGGTGGTGTCGTTACCGCTGCAAATTGGCATCAGCCAATCAGAAAGAGGCTTTGCCGCTTTGTGGGTTATCGGCGCGGTGGTGTTTGTGGTTGGCTACTTGTTTGAGTCCATCGGTGATTGGCAGCTAGCTAGGTTCAAAGCCAACCCCAACAACGCAGGCAAGATCATGGACAAAGGGCTCTGGCGCTACACCCGTCACCCAAACTACTTTGGCGATGCCACCGTTTGGTGGGGTATTGGCCTAGTGGCTGCCTCCACCCCCATAGGCATCGTAGGGTTGATTGGCCCTGTAATTATGACGTGGCTGTTGCTGAAGGTATCGGGGGTGGCCATGTTGGAGCGCGGCCTGCACAAGAGGCGCTCTGGCTATAGCGATTACGTAGAGCGCACAAGCGCCTTTATTCCTCGTCCGCCGAAGCCCTCCGAAACCGCCTGAGGGTTGCGCCTGAGGTAAAACCAGCCTGAGGTGCCGATCTCAAGCAAGTACGAAAATGGCTTGCATTACTATGCAGTGCAGTGCATAATAGGGCGAATGGGAGTACCACACTAAGGCGCATGAGCGAAACAGGCATTGGAGCAGCAAGCATGGGCGAAAAAATCTCCGTAGGGATAATCGGCGCATCGGGATATGTGGGTGCCGAGCTAATGCGCCTTTTGCACGGCCACCCCAGCTTTGAGGTGGGCTTTGTAACCGGTGAAACCCAAGCAAATACACAGGTGGCCGAGCTTTACCCCCATTTGGCCGCCGTTGCGGGCCAAACCACCTTTGTTAGCTACCAACCACAGTTCCTAAACGATGTGGAGTTGGTATTTTTGGCCTTGCCCCATGGCGAGTCCATGTCTTTGGCCAAAGACCTTCTAGAACATAACAAGCTGGTGGTAGACCTAGCCGCCGATTTTCGCCTGAAAGACCCAAACACATACCAACGGTGGTATGGAGAAGAACACAGCGCCCCCGATTTGCTTAGCCATTTCACCTACGGCTTGCCAGAACTGTTCCGCAGCGACATCGTCCAATCCAAAGCAGTGGCAGCACCGGGGTGCTATCCCACTGCTGCAGCACTGGCGTTGGCTCCGCTAACCCGCCTTGGCCTTGTTCAAACTGATGGCATCATCGTAGATGCCGCTAGCGGTGTATCGGGCGCTGGCAGACCACCCAAACCCCACACCACCTTTTGCACTGTGGATGAGGACTTCACCGCTTATGGGCTAGGGAACCACCGTCACACCCCCGAAATAGAACAAACTGTGAATGCATCTGTGCTGTTCACGCCTCATCTTGCGCCTATGAGCCGAGGCATCTTGGCAACCTGCTATTCCAAACCAACCATGCCAACATCGACTCCCGCTCTGTATGAGGTACTAGAGGACTTTTACGCAAAAGAACCCTTTGTAATTGTTGCCGAGCGCCCTCCATCTACGAAGGCCGCAATGGGCTCCAACACTGCCCACCTAGCAGTGCGCTTTGACACACGCACCCAAACCGTGATGACGCTTTGCGCCATAGACAACCTAGTGAAGGGCGCAGCCGGTCAAGCCATTCAATGCGCCAACCTCATCTGTGGACTAGACGAAACCACTGGACTATCTAGCATCGGAGTGTTCCCATGAGCGTAACTGAAACTCCAGGGTTCATGGCTTCGGGGGTGACCTGTGGCATCAAGCCCAGCGGCAAACCCGACTTAGCGATGCTAACTACTGCCAATAGACAAGCCGTGAGTGCGGCCGGGGTGTTCACATCCAACAAGATGACAGCCGCTCCAGTGTTGGTGTCGCGCCAGCACCTTGCAGATACCGGAGGCAAGGCCGCAGCCGTAGTGTTGAACAGCGGCAACGCTAATGCCGCTACCGGCACACAAGGCACAGCAGATGCCACTCAGATGTGTCATCAAACAGCAAGTGAGTTAGGCATTAAAGCCAGCGAGGTGTTGGTTTGTTCTACCGGGCTGATTGGCTACGCCCTGCCGATGGACAAGGTTGCATCTGGCATAAGCTCTGCGGCTAGCAGCCTCACCCCTACCGGTGGCCCCCAAGCTGCAACGGCCATAATGACAACCGACACGGTACCCAAGCAGGTAGCCATTGCGGGCGACGGGTTTACCGTTGGAGGTATGGCTAAGGGCGCAGCAATGCTGGAACCCAACATGGCCACCATGCTGGCGGTTCTAACCACAGATGCAGCCGCTACGCCTGAGGTGCTTGCTGGGGTTCTGCAAGCAGGCGTGGCTGGCACCTTCAACACCCTTACGGTGGATGGGGCAGAATCCACCAACGACACGGTGCTGATTTTGGCCAATGGTTTGGCCGGGCCAGCAAATCCAACAGCGCTAGCTGAAGCAGTGGCTGCTGCCTGTGAGAGCTTGGCTCTGCAAATGGCCAATGATGCTGAAGGTGCCACCAAAACCGTTTTCTTACGAGTAACCGGTGCCGCATCTGATCAAGAGGCCGCCAAAGCTGCAAGAGACACCGCTAACTGCCAGCTTGTAAAGTGCTCTTGGTACGGCCAAGACCCATATTGGGGGCGTATAGCATCCGAGATGGGGGCTACGGGTGTGGCCTTTGACCACACTAAGCTCACCATCGCTTATGGCCCTTATGTGGTGTATGACAAAGGCGAGCCTGCTCATCCACCTGAGCTAGCCGAATACATGACCGGTCGACACCTTGAGCTGAACGTAGACCTCGGCATAGGCCAGGGATCGGCACGCATCATTACCACCGATCTAACGCATGCCTACATCGATGAGAACATGGGCACCTCATGAGCACAACTACTAGGTCGAAACCCAACACGAACGCTAACAAGGAAGTGAACTTGAGCGTGACTCCAGAGTTCACCGCCGCGGTGCTAACCCAATCCCTGCCCTACATTCAGCGTCTTGGTGGTGCCACCGTTGTGGTGAAATATGGCGGCAACGCAATAGATAATGAGCATCTTGGCAGGTTTGCTGCCGATATCGTGTTGATGCACTCGGTGGGCATACGGCCGGTGGTAGTTCATGGTGGTGGCCCGCAGATTGGGCAGATGATGCAGCGGCTTGGTTTAGAGCCCCGTTTTGTAGACGGCCTTCGGGTGACGGATGCTGAAACGCTAGACATCGCTCGTATGGTGTTGGTGGGCCGGATTAACCGCGACATCGTGTCGGCAATCAACATACATGGGCCGTTAGCGGTGGGAGTGTCGGGCGAAGATGCCGGGCTGATCACCGCTAGAGTAGATCGCCCCGAGTTGGGCTTCGTGGGCACGGTCGACTCTGTAAACACCTCCATTATCGATCGGTTGCTAGATGAGAAGCTGATTCCCGTAGTGTCCACGATTGGGGCAGACACTACCGGGCAGGCATTAAACATCAATGCCGATAGCGTGGCTGGGCAGTTGGCTAATGCTTTAGGTGCCGCTAAAGCTGTGTTTCTCACCGATGTAGAGGGGCTTTACGCTGATCCAGACGACCCAAACAGCCTAATCAGCGTGACTGATGCTAACGAGCTAGTTGAGATGCTCACATCAGCCACCATCGTAGGTGGGATGATCCCCAAAGTCGCCGCCGCAATTCACGCGGTGCGGGGTGGTGTTAGCTCGGCCCACATTGTGAACGGAACGACCCCTCACGTGCTGTTGTTGGAGCTCTTCACCAACGCGGGTGTGGGCACCATGGTGTGCTCAGAGTCGGCCAAAAAAAGCACAGGTGATCACCTGATCAGCCAACCCAAACCGCACGCACAAAACTAAAAAGACTAAGCCATGAGCACACAAAGCAACGCAACAAAACAGCCCACACAAGGTCAAACCCCACAGGGGCATATCGGCGCAGTAGGAGCTGAGGTTGCCAGCACCGCTACCGAAGCAACCCCCGGCACAATCTGCCCTGTGATGCCTACCTATCCACCTCCAGAGGTGATGTTTGTGCGAGGTGAGGGGTGTTGGCTCTGGGATCGCAATAACCGCCGCTATCTAGATTGGCTGAGCGGCATAGCAGTTTGCAGCCTCGGCCATGCCCACCCAAAGGTGGCCAAGGCCATTGCTGAACAAGCCCGAACGCTGTGCCATGTATCCAATCTTTACGCCACAGAGCCGCAGATGCATGTGGCTCAGGCCATAGATCGGCTAATGGGAAGCCAGCCTGGGCAGGTCTTTTTTGCCAACAGTGGGGCCGAGGCCAACGAATGTGCCATCAAGCTGGCCCGCAAATGGGCTGGACATGGCCGCTACGGAATAATCAGCGCGGGGCGGTCGTTTCATGGGCGCACGCTGGCCACCTTGCACGCCACAGGTCAGCCCGAAAAACACGAGCCGTTTCAACCTTTGCCAGAGGGTTTTTACCATGTGCCCTGGAATGACATAGACGCGCTAACCCAAGCCATCAACCCCACCACGGCTGCTGTGTTGCTAGAACCCATTCAAGGCGAGGGCGGGATCAACGTTCCGGCTAAGGGCTATTTGGCTGCGGTTCGGGAGTTGTGCAACGAGCGGGGTTTGTTGTTCATGTTGGACGAAGTGCAAACCGGCTTGGCGCGCACTGGTCGCTGGTTTGCCCATCACCACGACAATGTAGCCCCCGATGTGGTTACCATGGCCAAGGCTTTGGGCAACGGCATGCCCATAGGTGCTTGCTGGGCTCGCGCCGAGGTAGCAGCAGCCTTTAGGCCCGGCGATCATGCCACAACCTTTGGCGGTCAGCCTCTGGCGGCTTCAGCAGCTAAGGCAACCCTTGAAGTAATGCAAGAGCTGAACTTGCCAGAGCTAGCTGCCAAAGCGGGTCAAACCATCACCGCTGAGTTGCTAGCCATAGATGAAGTGGTAAGCGTACGTGGCCGCGGCCTTTTGTTGGGCGTGGAGTTAACAAACGGTCGGCCTGCGAGCGAGGTGATTAGCATGGCACAAGCTGCGGGGCTGGTGTTGGGAACCGCTGGGCCTAGCGCTCTGCGCATAGCACCCCCCCTCATCATCAATACCGAAGAGATCGCGCATGGCATTAGCGTGCTGCAAGAGGTGTTAGCATCTTGAGTTCGTCCGCAACCGAGGTACCAGCCAAAGCATCTAACAGCGTGCGTCACCTGCTTGAGGTGGACAACCTCAGCGCTACCGAACTAGCCGAAGTACTTGCTGCTGCAGCCCGGCTCAGCCCTGTAACTGAGCTAGGCACAGCAGCCCGGCTCGGAACAACCAAGCCGCTGGCCAACAAGGGCGTGGCCTTGTTGTTCCAAAAACCCTCAGCTCGCACCCGTCACTCTATGGAGATGGCCGTGGTGCAACTTGGCGGCCACCCAGTTTGTGTAACTGCAGCTGAGGTGGGCATAGATGAGCGGGAGTCGGCTGAAGATATTGCTCGCACTTTGGGCTGTTACCACGCCGCTATTGGGGCCCGGGTGTTTGATCACACTGTTTTAGAACGTATGGCCGCCGTGAGCCCTGTGCCGGTGGTGAACATGCTGAGTGATCAAGCCCACCCGCTTCAGGCTTTAGCCGACCTGCTCACAATTCAGCAGGAGTTTGAGCAAATCCAGCAACGTCGCATCGCCTATGTTGGCGACCCCAACAACGTGGCGCGCTCGCTAGCCATAGCCGCAACGCTCACTGGGGCTGAGTTTGCTATGGCTAGCCCTACCGGTTACTGCTTTAGCGATGTTGACATAGCGCGCATTGCCCAAAGCGGCCAACCCCCTCAACAAACTACAGACCCAACAGTTGCTGTGCGCGATGCCCATGTTGTGTACACCGATGTGTGGGTTTCTATGGGCCAAGAGGCCGATACCAACACCAAGATGGCCGCATTTGCTAACCACACCGTTACCCAGAAACTCATGGCTCAAGCACGGCCCGATGCAATTTTTATGCACTGTTTGCCTGCACATCCCGGTTTAGAGGTTGCTTCTGAAGTGTTATACGGCCCTCAAAGTCGGATCTGGCAGCAAGCCGAAAACCGTATGCATGCTGCTCGAGGCTTGCTTAGCTTCTTGATGGAAGCCCAATGAGCTTGGGTAAGAACCAACGGCAGTTCCGCATCGCCACAATTTTGCAGCGAGAGTCGGTGTCTAGTCAGGATCACCTAGTGGAGCTACTAGCCACAGAGGGAGTGGACACCACCCAAGCCACGGTGTCGCGTGACTTAGACGACTTGGGTGCGGTGAAGGTACCAACAGGCGGTGGTTCGGTGTATGCCATTCCAGAGTTGCCCGTAGAGCAAGTAGCCCCCGAAGACCACCTCAAAAGGGTGCTTGGAGAGTGGGTGGTGGCCGTGGGCTGTTCGGGGAACCTTGTGGTGCTTCATACGCCACCCGGCTCCGCTCATGTTGTGGGCTCGGCGATTGACCGCTCTGGGGTGCAACAAGTGCTGGGCACCGTGGCTGGTGACGACACCGTGTTGGTTATCGCTAGCAAAGCCACTGACGGGGATGCTTTGGCCGACAAGTTGCGCTGTTTGGCCGGGCTGACGAAACCATTAGACGATCATCAGGGCAATCCTGAGGCCAATCACGTCAACTACGAGACCAACCCCGATCATCAGGCCAACCACAAGCCCGAACAACTATCCCCCCAACAACAGGCATGTGAACAACAGGCCCAGGAGACAGGATGAACACACCTAAACCTACCCAGTTCAACAAGATAGTGCTGGCCTACTCAGGCGGTTTGGACACGTCGGTAATCTTGCGCTGGCTCCAAGAAACCTACAACGCAGAGGTGGTCACCTTCACCGCCGACTTGGGTCAAGGTGCCGAGCTAGCTCCAGCTAGGGCCAAAGCCGAAGCAATGGGCATCACCGAAATCTACATCGAAGACCTACGCGAGCAGTTTGTGGCCGAGTATGTGTTCCCCATGTTTCGGGCCAATGCCCTTTACGAAGGTGAATACCTGTTGGGTACCTCAATCGCCCGCCCGCTCATTGCCAAACGGCTGGTGGAGATTGCCGCTAAAACAGATGCCGATGCAATCTCTCACGGTGCAACCGGTAAGGGCAACGATCAGGTTCGCTTTGAGTTGGGTGCCTACGCCTTAAACCCAGACATCGCAGTGGTGGCTCCGTGGCGAATCTGGGATTTGAGCTCCAGAGAAAAGCTCATGGCCTATGCCGCTAGCCACCAGATCCCCATTGAGGCAGAGCGGGAGGGGGGATCACCATTTTCTATGGATGCCAACTTACTGCACATCTCTTATGAGGGTGGCCCGCTGGAAGATCCCTGGCAAGCACCTCCCGAAGATATGTGGCTCTGGTCGGTGTCACCCGAAGATGCCCCGGCTACCCCCACTGAAATTGAACTCACTTTTCGCTCCGGCGACATCGTGGCAATCAACGGGGAATCGCTCAGCCCCGCCAAAGTGCTCACCCAACTGAACCGCTTAGGTGGCCAAAACGGCATTGGTCGCTTAGATATGGTGGAGAACCGCTATGTGGGCATGAAATCTAGGGGCTGCTACGAAACCCCTGGTGGCACCATCATTGCTAAGGCACACAGGGCGATGGAGAGCCTCACCTTAGATCGTGAGGTGGCACACCAAAAAGATGAGCTGATGCCCCGCTACGCCAGCTTGGTGTATAACGGGTATTGGTGGAGTCCTGAGCGGGAGATGCTGCAAACCGCCATCGATCATTCTCAAGTACAGGTGAACGGTGTTGTGCGGCTCAAGCTGTACCGGGGGTCGGTTACCGTTACCGGTAGGCGCTCTAGCGACAGCTTGTTTGACGAAGCGGTGGCTACTTTTGAAGAAGACCAAGGTGCCTATCGCCAAGCCGATGCCGAGGGCTTCATCAAACTGCACGCCCTGCGGCTACGCACGTTAGCCAAGCGGAAGTAACGGGTCACAAATGTGTACCCTGTGGCACCTATGAGCACCCTGTGGCATGGTCGTTTCGGCGATGGCCCTGCCGATGCACTGCTGGCCTACACCGCCAGCATTGGTTTTGATGCGCGACTGGCCGTAGACGACATTGCCGGGTCGCGCGCCCATGTGCAGATGCTGGGCGATGTTGGCCTGCTTGCTAGCCAAGAAGTCACCCAAGTACTAGAGGCCCTAACGCAAACAGAGGCCGAATTGCTAGCGGGGGATTTTGCATTTGTCGTTACCGATGAAGATATCCACACAGCCATTGAACGACGGGTAACAGAGCTAGCGGGGCTGGCCGGGGCCAAGCTTCATACCGGGCGCAGCCGTAACGATCAGGTGGCCACGGCCTTGCGCTTGTTTGCCAAGCGGGAGTTAGCTGTTGTGGCTAAAGATGTATTGGCGCTGCAAGCGGTGTTGTTGGAGCGGGCTGTCCAAGCGGGGCAAAGCTACCTGCCGGGTTACACCCACCTCCAACGGGCACAACCAGTGCTTTTGGCCCATCACCTGTTGGCTCACGGCTGGGCGCTGGCCCGAGATATAGATCGCCTTGTTGCTGCGCGAGAGCGCTTGAATGTGAGCCCTTTAGGGGCTGGGGCATTGGCTGGGTCATCGTTGCCGTTAGACCCTGCTCTGAGCGCGGGCACCCTGGGTTTTAACAACGTGTTTGAAAACTCTATGGATGCAGTATCGGATAGGGATTTTGTGGCCGAGAGCTTGTTCGTGCTTTCCATGATCGGCATTCATTTGTCTCGCTTAGGCGAGGAGATCGTGTTTTGGACTTCACAAGAGGCTGGTTTTGCAAGCCTAGATGATGCTTACGCTACGGGGAGTTCCATGTTGCCACAAAAGAAGAACCCCGACATCGCCGAGCTTGCACGGGGCAAAGCTGGGCGGGTTATCGGCAACCTCACCGGCTTTGTGGTGAGCCTGAAGGGTTTGCCGTTGGCCTACAACCGAGACCTACAAGAAGATAAAGAGCCCCTGTTTGATTCGCTGGATCAGGTGTGTCTTGGGCTTAGAGCCATGAATGGTTTGATGTCCACAATTAAGTTCAACCAAAAAGCCATGGCAGCCGCCGCAGACGATCCAACCATGGCAGCTGTCGATTTAGCTGAGCATCTAGTTGCCAAAGGCATAGCATTTCGTGAGGCGCACGCCGTAGTAGCAGATCTTGTGCGGCGCAGCGAAGCGGGCGAAGCTCCTCTGGCAGAGTTGGTGAGCCAGAACCCTCAGCTAGGCCCATCCGCTGCGGCGTTGCTGGCTCCAGGGGTAGCCGTGGGCCGCCGCAGCACACCCGGCAGCACGGGCTCAGGCCCCGTTGCTACTCAGATTGAACGTTTTGGAGCCCACCTAGAGGCCGATCGGGCGCGCTTGGAGTAATTGGTTGTTGTGAGATATTTGTGCAGTTAGACAGAGATTTTTTTGCCCGCAGCCCCCTAGAGGTGGCACCTGATTTGTTGAACAAGGTGTTTGTGGCGGGGCCGTGTAAGGGGCGGATTGTGGAGGTGGAGGCTTACGGGGGCAAAAACGATCCCGCCAGCCACGGGCACAAGGGGATGACACCGCGCACACAGGTTATGTTCGGCCCACCAGGTTATTTGTATGTGTACTTCACTTATGGAATGCACTGGTGCGTGAACGTGGTGTGCGGGCAAAAAGGCGAGTGCGCCGCGGTGCTACTGCGAGCACTAGAGCCACTTAGCGGCCTACAGCAGATGCGCCAGCGCCGCCCTAAGGCCCGCCAGGATAAGCACCTGTGCAATGGCCCTGCGAAGCTAGCTACAGCTTTTGGTATAGACGGCTCTGCCAACGGTGTCGACCTTGTTGCCAACGAAGTTGCCAGCGAACAAGCAATACATGTGCTGCACGATGGCACCCACCCTCCGCAAAACCCTGGTCGTTCAGAACGAATTGGTATCTCTGCGGCCACCGATCTCAAATGGCGCTACTACATCTGCAACAACCCCAACCTGTCTCGCTAGCCATCGTGGGTTGAGGTGATCCTCGGCGAAGAATTGCAAGTACTCTCATACCTGTTACATAACCGCAAACAAACAATAAGCAGACATAAACTTAAGGAGGCATTTTGGGACCGCTTCAAGGCATTCGCATAGTGGAGATCGCCAGTTTGGGGCCGGGGCCCTTCGCGGCGATGATGTTGGCCGATTTGGGTGCCGATGTTGTGCGAGTGGATCGAGCCGACAGGGTGCGCGATGAGGTGCCCACAACCCCGTATCCCGATTTTTTAAACCGGGGACGACGCAGCGTGGGGATTAACTTAAAAAACAGCGAGGGTTCAGAGGTGGTGCTGCGGCTTGTTGAAAGTGCCGATGGTTTGATTGAGGGTTTTCGTCCCCAAGTAGCTGAGCGCTTGGGCATCGGGCCTGTGGAGTGCTTAGCCCGCAACCCCAAGTTGGTTTACGGGCGTATGACCGGTTGGGGCCAAGACGGGCCCTATGCATCTATGGCTGGGCACGACATCAACTACATCGCTCTGTCGGGTGCCCTAGGCGCTATCGGGCGCCAGGGCCAAGCACCAGTGCCACCCATGAACTTGGTTGGTGATTTTGGTGGGGGCGGAATGCTCCTAGCGGTAGGGATGTTAGCTGCGATTTTGGAATGCCAACGCTCAGGGAAGGGACAGGTGGTAGATGCTGCGATGGTGGATGGGTCGGCTCTGTTGATGAGCTTTATGTATAACGCTCGCGCCACAGGTAAGTGGGCCGACGAGCGTGGCGCCAACCTGTTAGATAGCGGGGCTTGGTTTTATGATACATATCAATGTGCCGATGGCACCTACATCTCATTCGGGCCCATTGAGCCGCAGTTTTTTGCTGAGATGGCTGAAAAGGTGGGGTTAGACATCTCCGAAATTGAGCAGTACGACACATCCACATGGCCAACAATGCGCAAAAAGATGGCTGCTGTCGTGGCCACCAAAACCCGCCAGCAGTGGTGCGACATCCTAGATGGCTCCAATGCCTGTTTTGCTCCTGTGCTCAACATGGCCGAAGCCCCTCAGCACCCTCACAACAAAGCCCGAGGTACCTTTGTTGAACTAGATGGTGCGATACAACCCGCGCCAGCACCGCGCTTTAGCCGTACTCCAGCAGAGATAGCAGGCCCGGCACCAAATCCGGGTGAGCAAACCACCGCAGCTTTGCTAAGCTGGGGCTTCGAGGCGGCCGAAGTTGAGGCTTTGAGGCAATCAGGCGCGGTGAAATAGCCAATGTTGGCCAGCTTGGCGGGGTTTCATGGTTGGTTTTCTTGGGTTGTGTTATGTGCCAACGCCACAGCCGGAATGTGGGCCGCCGCCGCACATTACCGCCGTCAACTCAGCCGCTGGCCTTTGTGGACTTTCATTGCTTTGGCACAAACCACCGTGTTTATCCAAGTAATTGTTGGCGTTGCCTATGAAAACCGTAGCAGCATAGATCCAGGCGATCTGCATCGGCTTTATGGGTTTGCCGCTATCGCAGCCGTAGCCATCATCTATGCCTATAGACCACAGCTAGTAGACCGCCGGGAACTGCTATATGCGGGCGGCAGCCTTTTTCTAGCCGGTCTAGCCATCCGCGCCATGATCCTCTCCTAACCACACTTCCCGTTAGTTGTGGGGTTACACCGGGAGTTCCACTAAACCAACCTCTAGTACCCCCTAAAATAAGGCGGAGGCTCTACAAGGCTTATGATATAGGACTGAAACTAAATGGCAGATATGCTAGATAAGTGCTTGCCACAACCACATCGCCTAGCCAAACTCAAGCTCTAGCCGCCGCTTTAGCTGAAATTGCTGAACCGGGAGACCTAGTGCTGTTGGTGGGCGATTTGGGTGCTGGAAAAACTACCTTCACCCAAGGGTTTGCTGCAGGGCTGGGTGTCTCTAGGCAAGTCACCAGCCCTACCTTTACCTTAGCTAATGAATATCGCGGGAGGCTGCTGCTGAACCATCTAGACGTGTTCCGTTTAGAGCAAATCTCTGAAGTGCTGGACTTAGATTTATTTGAGCTGCTAGACGGCCACGGGGTGACCCTGATTGAGTGGGGCAACGTGGTGCGCCAAACCCTGCCAGACGAATATCTTGAGATTGCCCTTGAGTTTCACGATGAGCTTGAGGGCTCACCCAAACCCATTTCTGATCACCGAACAATCACCCTTCAGCTAACCGGAGCCCGATGGCAAGCTCGCGCCACCACCATCCAAGCAGCCCTAAAACCCTGGCTCAGCTCATGTTAATCTTAGGCATAGAATCTGCCACCTTACAGGTAGGTTGCGCCCTCGGCGGACACGAAGGGGTGCTGGCCTCCGCACACAGCGCCAGAGGCCGCCGCCACGCCGAGAGCATCGCGCCGCAAGTACAGTTCGTCACTCAACAGGCCAGGGTTGAACTACAAGAGGTGAGCTGCATAGCCGTAGACCTCGGCCCAGGACTCTACACCGGTTTACGGGTAGGCATCTCCAGCGCCATGGCCATCGCCTACGCCTTAGGAGTTCCCATGATCGGGGTATCTAGCCTAGATCTGCTGGCCTTTGCAGTGCGCCACAGCAACCGGCTAATTGTGACAGCAATCGACGCACGACGTAGCGAGCTCTTTTATGCCTGTTACCGCCAAGTGCCCGGTGGCATTCAGAGAGTAACCGAACCACAAGTGGGCAAACCGCACGATCTAATCACAGAGCTATCAGCCACCAACTCCGAGATGCTGCTAGTTGGTGATGGTGCTAGGCGCTACAGCGAAGATTTTGCCTGCTTACAAAAGACCGAAATAGCCGAACAAGGCTTTGCTCACCCTTCAGCAGCTTCGCTAGTGCAACTAGCCCACGCCAGAGCCCTGCGTGAAGAGTTTGTGAAACCCTGGGAACTACGGCCCATCTATCTTCGGGTGCCCGATGCCGACATCAGCCAAAATACCCACCACACACCATGATCGCACCCTGACCGCACCATGATCGTCAACCCCAGCACAGATCAACCAACACAACTAACCGCTACCGGGGCAAATGCCATAACCAGCGCGATAATCCATATCCAACGCATGCGGCGATCTCACATTGGCGAGGTGATGGATATAGATGCTGAGTGCTACCCCACACCTTGGCAACAAGATATTTACGAAGCTGAGCTACGCAATAGCAACAACCGCTACTACTTAATTGCCCGCGCCGCGCCGACACCACACAGCAACACCCACAGCTCAGCGCTACACAGCGCCGGTAGTCGATCATCCAAAGTCACCAGCGGTAAAACACACAAGCGCTCTAAAAACATCGTGGGATACGCTGGCGTGGCTTTTGAAACAACCACCGCACACATAACCACCCTAACGGTGGCACCCCGTTGGCAAAACCACGGCGTTGGCACGCGCTTGCTTTTGGCTCTACTTATAGCCACACGGCCACGCAATGCGGGAGTTACCCTTGAAGTGGGCATCAATAACCCCGCAGCCCAAGCTCTTTATCGGCGCTTTGGGCTAGCACCTGTAGGCATACGCAAGGGCTACTACAAAGAAATGGGTTTCACAGAGGCCGGGCTATCGCCCGATGCAATGGTGATGCGCGCCGACAACATCCAACAGCCCGACTATGCAAAACGCCTAACCAGCATCGCCCAACAACTAGCCCCAGACCAGACCACAGAACTGGATCTCAAATGACCGCCACCATAAACACCACCAACCCAAGCATCCTGCTAGGTATCGAAACCTCCTGTGACGAAACAGCTGCCGCAGTGGTAGCAGGGCCCAACAAAGTTCTCTCCTCAGTTATCAGCAGCCAAGTAGATATACATGCTCGTTACGGGGGCGTGGTACCCGAAATAGCCAGTCGAGCCCATGTGGAGATGCTCACCCCAGTAGTTGCCCAAGCTGTGGTGGAAGCAGGCATCAAAGAAAGCGATATCGAAGCGGTAGCCGCCACAGCAGGGCCGGGGTTAATCGGTGCCCTGCTAGTGGGGGTTAGCGCGGCAAAATCCCTAGCATTGGTTTGGGACGTCCCGTTTGTGGCCGTAAACCACCTAGAAGCGCATCTGTATTCGTCCTTCTTAGAAGAACCAGAACTAGAACTCCCGGTGGTTATCTTGTTGGTATCGGGCGGCCATACCCTGCTAGTTCTTATGGAAGCATTTGGGCAGTACCGCCTGCTCGGGCAAACCCTAGATGATGCTGCAGGTGAAGCCTTCGACAAGGTAGCTCGCTTTATGGGCTTGGGCTACCCCGGTGGCCCCGTAATTGATCGACTTGCCATCACCGGCAATCCTGAGGCTGTGGCCTTTCCCCGTCCCATGTATGACAACGGCTATAACTTTTCCTTCAGCGGGCTCAAGACAGCCGTGGTGAACTATGTCCGCAAACACGCAGACTTAGATGTGGCCGATGTTGCAGCATCTTTTCAACAAGCCGTAACCGATGTGCTGATCCACAAGGCTCGCACCGCCGCACAACAGTATGGAGCCAAAGGACTGTGCCTTTCAGGAGGCGTAGCGGCAAACTCGCTATTAAGAGAACGTCTGCTAGATGCTTGCACCGCAGACGGAATAAACGGATTCTTACCTAGCCGCTCTATGTGTACCGACAATGCAGCAATGGTGGCTGCTGCGGGCTGGCATCGTCTCGCCCTAGAGGGCCCATCGCCGCTAGATACGGGTGCCGATCCCAACTTAGCCCTGCCATTTTTAAACAATTAGGCTTTTTTGAACAATTCGACATCCTAGAGTTGCCGTTTGCTGTACTAAGGCCGTAGCATTAGCACTCGCGTACCGAGAGTGCTAATGCTCAAATCAGCCATTTGGAGGCCAAAATGACACTACAGCCCCTTGATGATCGAATTGTTGTCCGCCCCGGCGAGTCTGAAGAAATGACCGCCAGCGGCTTGGTCATCCCCGACACCGCTAAAGAAAAGCCCCAGCAAGGCGAGGTTATCGCCGTTGGACCGGGCAAGCGTTCTGAGAACAGCGGCGAGCTCATCCCAATGGATGTTTCCACCGGCGACATCGTTGTGTACAGCAAGTTTGGCGGCACCGAGATAACCGTAGGTGGCGAAGATTTGCTCATCCTGTCGTCTCGTGACGTTCTAGCTATCGTCAAGTAGCTGCCATGACAAAGATACTCAAGTTCAAAGAAGATGCCCGCCAAGGGCTAGAAGCTGGTGTCAACCAGCTAGCCGATGCTGTGAAGGTGACACTGGGGCCAAAAGGTCGCAATGTTGTCCTTGACAAAAAGTTCGGTGCTCCAACCATCACCAACGATGGCGTATCTATCGCCCGTGAGGTAGAACTAGACGACAAG
The DNA here is from genome assembly GCA_026709025.1 of bacterium. GTDB lineage: Bacteria > Actinomycetota > Acidimicrobiia > Acidimicrobiales > Bin134 > Poriferisocius. Next base: position 85,091 of record JAPOTT010000019.1, on the reverse strand, counting down.
TTCGAAAACATGGGCGCACAGCTAATGAAAGAAGTAGCTACCAAAACCAACGACATTGCTGGCGATGGCACTACCACTGCTACCGTGTTGGCCCAAGCCATGGTTCGCAACGGCCTCCGCAACGTAGCCGCAGGTGCCAACCCGATGGGTCTCAAACGAGGCATCCAAAAAGCTGTGACGGCAGCAGTAGAATCCTTAGCCACACAGTCGCAGCCCATCTCCAAAAAAGAAGAGATGGCCCAAGTTGCTTCTATATCGGCTGCCGATCAAGCCATCGGCGATGTCTTGGCCGAAGCTCTTGGCGAAGTCACCGAAGACGGCGTGGTTACCGTTGAAGACTCCAACACCTTTGGTATGGATCTCAACTTCGTAGAGGGTATGCAGTTTGACAAGGGTTTCTTGTCGCCCTACTTCGTAACCGATGCTGAGCGTCAAGAAGCCGTGCTAGAAGACCCTTACATCTTGTTCAACCAGGGCAAGATAACCGCCGTACAAGATCTGCTTCCCGTACTAGAAAAGGTGATGCAAACCGGCAAGCCGCTCTTGATCATCGCCGAAGATATTGAAGGCGAGGCACTTGCCACCTTAGTGGTGAACAAGATTCGCGGCACGTTCAACTCGGTTGGTGTGAAGGCCCCTGGCTTTGGTGATCGGCGCAAGGCCATGCTGCAAGACATGGCTACCCTTACCGGCGGCCAAGTAGTTGCCGAAGAAGTAGGGTTAAACCTAGACGGGGTAACGCTAGACCTGCTCGGAACTGCCCGCAAAGCAATCATCACCAAAGACGACACCACCATCATTGAGGGTGCTGGTGACAAGGCTGATGTGGATGGGCGTGTGGCTCAAATTCGTCAAGAAATAGAAAACACCGATTCCGACTGGGATCGTGAGAAGCTCCAAGAGCGCTTGGCCAAGCTTGCTGGCGGTGTGGCCGTGATTCAGGTGGGTGCTGCTACTGAGGTAGAGCTAAAAGAGAAAAAACACCGCATTGAAGATGCCCTTTCTGCTACCCGTGCAGCCATCGAGGAAGGCGTGGTAGCTGGAGGCGGCACCGCGCTGCTTCGGGCTAAGCCTGCGGTTGCAAAGGTAGCTGATTCGCTAGACGGAGATGAAGCAACCGGTGCTCGCATCGTGCTAGATGCCTTATCTGTGCCATGTTCGATTATCGCTAACAATGCAGGCTATGAGGGATCTGTAGTGGTGCGCGATATAGAGAACACCGATGGCAACGTGGGCTTTAACGCTGCTACCGGCAACACCGAAGATTTGGTAACCGCTGGAGTTATAGACCCCGCCAAGGTAACCCGTGCTGGCTTACAGAATGCGGCTTCTATCGCCGCCATGCTGCTAACCACCGAAGCATTGGTAGCCGACAAACCGGAACCGCCTGCCCCCCCAATGCCACCCGGTGGCGACCCCATGGGAGGTATGGGCGGCATGATGTAGCGCGGCGATGGCCGAGGTTGAGATTGGGCTCGGCAAAACCGGGCGAAGAGCCTACGGATTTGACGACATCGCCATTGTGCCATCTAGGCGCACCCGCGACCCACAAGATGTAGACATCTCTTGGGAAATTGACGCATACCGCTTTGAGTTGCCGCTCATGGCCGCAGCCATGGATGGGGTGGTAAGCCCCGAAACTGCTATCGCCATAGGGCAGCTCGGCGGTGTGGGGGTGCTCAACCTTGAAGGGCTATGGACCCGCTACGAAGATCCCACGCCAGTATTAGCTGAGATAGCTGCACAACCTCCACACACAGCTACTGCGCGCTTGCAAGAGTTGTATGCCAAGCCATTCAAACATGAGCTGATAAGCGAGCGCATCCGGCAGATAAAAGATGCTGGGGTAGTGTCGTGTGCATCGGTTACGCCACAACGCACCGAAGAGTTTGCTCCTCATTTGCTAGCCGCAGAGTTAGACCTGTTGGTAATTCAAGGCACGGTGATCACAGCCGAACACAAATCAAAAACTCAAAAACCCCTCAACCTAAAAGATTTTGTGCGGCGCTTGGATATCCCTGTGATTGTAGGGGGTTGCGCTAGCTACGACGCAGCACTTCATCTCATGCGAACTGGCGCGGCTGGTGTTTTGGTGGGAGTAGGCCCCGGGCAAGCCTGCACAACCCGAGGCGTGCTAGGTATCGGGGTTCCTCAAGCCACAGCTATCGCCGATGCTAGAGCAGCACGCATGCGACACCTAGATGAAACCGGTGTGTACGCGCACATCATCGCCGATGGAGGAATGTCTACCGGTGGGGATATTGCCAAAGCCATAGTGTGTGGAGCTGATGCTGTGATGATCGGCTCGCCACTAGCCGCAGCTCACGAAGCCCCCGGGCTTGGACACCATTGGGGAATGGCCACCTTTCACCCAACTTTGCCTCGTGGTGCCAGAGTGCAAACCACACCTCGGGGCACTCTAAAAGAAGTGTTGCTAGGCCCGGCCAAAGAAAACGATGGTCGGCTTAACCTGTTTGGTGGCCTACGTACCTCTGTGGCTACGTGTGGTTACGAAAACCTCAAAGAGTTCCAAAAGGCCGAGTTGATGGTAGCCCCTGCACTGCAAACCGAAGGGAAATCATTGCAGCGCTCTCAGGGCATCGGCATGGGCAGGTGAACCCCCGACCGGTGCCTGAACAAAACCCCGCTCAGCCCGATGTGGTGCTTGTTGTGGATTTTGGGGCACAATATGCACAGCTCATCGCCCGCAGGGTGCGTGAAGCCCACATTTACAGCGAGATCGTGCCCCACAGCGTTACCGCTAAGGAGTTAGCTAAGCGCAAACCCGCCGCGTTGATCTTTTCGGGAGGGCCCAAATCGGTTCACATAGAGGGCTCACCACGCATAGACCCCGAGATATACAAACTCAACATTCCAATATTGGGCATCTGCTATGGAGCGCAGCTTATCGCCCATAACCTCGGTGGAGAGGTTTCTCACACCGGTATTGGCGAGTACGGGCGCACACCAATCACGCTCCACACCTCAAGCACGCTGTTTTCGGTACCAGACGCACCCAACTCCGCCCAACGTCAGGTTTGGATGAGCCACTTCGACTCCATCACTAACCCACCTAAGGGGTTTGTTGTTACCGCATCTACCCCCCAAGCCCCCGTTGCGGCCTTTGAGAACACCCAAAACCAGATATTCGGCGTGCAGTTCCACCCCGAGGTGGCTCACACCCCACAGGGACAACAAATGCTTGAGCAGTTCTTGTACAAAGGTGCTGGCCTAACACCAAGTTGGACAACTAAATCGTTCATTGCTACCGCAACCCAACAAATTCGCAACCAAATCGGCCAAGGCCGTGCTGTGTGTGGCTTATCGGGCGGCGTGGACTCAGCAGTAGCCGCAGCCCTCGTACACAAAGCGGTTGGCAGCCAGCTCACCTGCGTGTTTGTAGATACCGGCCTCATGCGCCTCGGTGAGGGGGAACAGGTGGTTGAAGCCTTTCGTCGCTCACAAGGCATTGATCTGATTGCCCTAGATGCTGCAGAACGATTCTTTGAGGCATTACGGGGAATAACCGAACCCGAAACAAAGCGCAAGATCATCGGAGAGTTGTTTGTGCGCGTCTTTGAAGAGGCCGCAAGCAAAATATCTGGGGCGGATTTTTTGGTGCAAGGCACGCTGTACCCCGATGTGATTGAATCCGGTTCTAAATCTGCTGCCAAAATCAAAAGCCATCATAATGTAGGCGGCATCCCCGATGAGATGAGCCTGTCGCTTGTGGAACCGCTGCGCGATCTGTTCAAAGACGAGGTTCGCGCCGTTGGAACCGAGTTGGGCCTGCCCGAGGAGATTGTCTGGCGACACCCTTTCCCTGGCCCGGGGTTAGGCGTGCGGATAATTGGCGAGGTTACCCCCGAAAAAACAAAACTGCTAGCAAAAGCCGATGCCATCGTTACCGCCGAGATAAAAGCCGCTGGCCTAGAGCGGAAGGTGTGGCAAACCTTTGCAGTGCTCCCGGATATTCGTACTGTGGGCGTGATGGGCGACGAGCGTACCTACGGACATCTAGTGGTAATTCGCGCCGTAACTAGTGAAGATGCCATGACCGCAGACTGGGCAAGGCTGCCCCACGAACTTCTAGAGAAGATGTCTAGCCGTATTATCGGCGAAATAGAGGGCATAAATCGTGTGGCTTATGACATAACCTCCAAACCTCCGGGTACCATCGAGTGGGAATAAAACGCACACAAATAGAGATAGATAAAATAAACATGTAAGAAGCCTCTAAGAAGATGTAACCATCAGGGACGCACAGAGGGGAACAAGAACTGGCGATGCAAACTGACCTAGAAAGCGCCAACACACGTACCGATATCCATGTTGGTGGGATGACGTGCGGCGCATGCGCCAGCCGAATTCAACAAAAGCTAGGCACCCTCAGTGGGGTTAGCAGCGCTCAGGTAAACTTTGCCACCGGACAAGCAAGCATCATCCACGATCTGTCCATTCCAACAGAAGCATTCACAGCAGAGGTGGCTGCTCTGGGATATGAGGTGCTTACCGATAATAACGCTGAACAAGCTGAGGATGAACGAGAAGCTGATCTGCTCCAACGCCTGATTGTGGCAACGGTTCTTACCTTGCCATTGACGCTCATCTCTATGGTATCGGCGCTGCGCTTTGATGGCTGGGACTGGGTGGTGGGTGCCTTAACTGTGCCAGTGATCATCTGGTCTGGTTGGCCTTTCCACCGGGCAGCTTGGATGAACCTACGTCATAGCTCCACCACTATGGACACGCTGGTCTCGCTAGGTTCGCTATCGGCTCTCGTGTGGTCGGCTGTGGTGTTGATTGGGAACATAGGCGATGGCCACGTTTATTTTGAGACCGGCGCGGTGATCGTAAGTTTGATTCTGTTGGGCAAGTGGCTTGAGTTGCGAGCCAAACGCCGCTCTGGAGATGCCCTTAGAGCCCTAGCGGATCTGAGCGCCAAAACCGCTCTTTTGGAAGACGGACAAGAAATCCCCATAGACGATCTGAATGTGGGGATGCGGTTTGTAGTTCGCCCTGGGGAAAAGATCGCCACAGACGGCATTGTTGTGGATGGGCGCTCAGCTGTAGACATGTCCATGATCACTGGCGAACCGGTGCCAGTTGATGTGAGCACGGGAGATGAGGTAATCGGTGCCACGATCAACGCCAACGGTTCTTTGGTGGTGGAGGCCACTCAGGTGGGATATAACACAGCCTTAGCACAGATAATCCGTCTAGTTGATCAAGCCCAAACAAGCCGCGCAACAATACAGCGCTTGGCCGACAGGGTATCGGCGGTGTTTGTGCCCTTAGCAATCGTGATAGCTAGCATTTCGCTGCTCGGCTGGCTTGTTTTGGGAAATAACTCTGGTGATGCTTTTACTGCGGCAGTGGCAGTGCTCATCATTGCCTGCCCATGCGCATTGGGATTAGCCACCCCATTGGGCATCATGGTGGGCACAGGGCGCGGCGCGCAACTAGGGGTGATTATCAAGGGCGGCGAGGTGCTAGAAGACACCCGAGCAATAGATGTAATCGTGTTGGACAAAACTGGAACCGTTACCGAAGCTGCCATGTCTGTTACCTCTGTAGCCGCGCCCGGCCTAGACACTGCTGCAACAAACCACCTAGCTCAGCTTGCAGCGTCTTGCGAAGCTCGCTCCGAGCATCCCATAGCAGTAGCTATTGCTAAGCACGTACCCGAACACTTAGATGTTGAAGGCTTCCAAAACTACCCGGGTTCGGGGGTTTCGGCCACCGTTGCGGGTGAACAGGTAGCCGTGGGCCGCCGCAGCCTGTTTGCCAACATTCCAGAATTGGTGGAAAAAGAGGCAACAGCTGCTGAAGATCGTGGTGCTACCACAGTTTTGGCTGGACGAAACAGCACCGCCGAACTTGTTTTTGTGTTGGCAGACCGCATCAAACCAACATCGCGCGATGCGGTAGCAGCGTTTCATCAACAAGGTTTAGATATTGTTTTGCTAACCGGAGACAACTCCCGCACTGCTCAAACCGTAGCTAACGAAATAGGCATCGGCACACAAGCTAAAGATCGCGTGATCTCTGAGGTTTTCCCTGAAGACAAGGCCGCTATAATCTCGCAGCACCAAGCACAAGGTCACAGGGTTGCCATGGTGGGTGACGGCATCAACGACTCCCCTGCGCTTGCTCAAGCCGATTTGGGTATAGCAGTTGGTACCGGTACAGACGTGGCTATTGAGGCATCCGACCTAACGGTGGTATCGGGCGATCTGCTAGCCGTTGCCGATGCGATAGCACTTTCAAGACGCACTTTGACGGTTATCAAAGGTAACTTGTTTTGGGCCTTCGCCTACAACACCGCAGCTATTCCACTAGCTGCGTTTGGGATACTAAACCCCATGATTGCAGCAGCAGCTATGGGGCTTTCCTCTTTGTTTGTGGTATCTAACTCGCTGCGCTTACGCCGCTTTGCAGGCTATCGCACACCCAATACAGCCAAATTAGCTAGCTAAGTGCTGACTGCAAACAGCGGTCAGCTCTTGGCGCATCCGTGCTTGTGCAGTAGCTCCCAACCCCAAGTGATCTGCACCCAATAAAGCAGCGCCTAGCACCGGCGGAGCATCTAGATAACGGAAAACCACCTGTGGGCCTATTTCCCGCAAACCAGCACATACCCGGTCGTGAAACACCTGATCGGTTGTCTTCCAAATGGAACCCACAAACACAATCTCAAACTCACCATCTGACAACCCTAGCCGCCGAATTGCCGACCCACCCATCAAAATCAGCTCGTCTGCTAGCCAGCTAACCAAACCCCGCGCTACCTCATCGCCTGCTTGGGCTGCTGAAAAAACTACCGGTGCCAAATCCACAAGAGCGCTGTGAGCCAGCTCATCAGTGTGTACGGCGGTAAGCAAATCTATTGGGCTGTGCAGGCCAAAATGTTCGGGGAGCAACCTCTCCAAGCTGCTCCGCGGTGCTCGCCCATCTTGAGCTCGTATCGCCGCGGCCAGCGCGCGGATAGCCAGATCGCCGCCGCCACCCTCATCACCCGACAAAATACCTAAAGCCGGAAACCGCACGATTTCACCACTAGGGGCAACCCCGGCACAGTTCATACCAGCACCGCACACCAAAGAAATACCCCAACCGTTGCTACAACCAGCCCGCAGGCCAGCAAAGGCATCGTTGCGTACAATAGTTTCACGGGCAAATTTGGCTTCGCCTAAAGCTCGCTGCAGACGCTGGTCGTCAACAGGCAAATCTGCCCCTGCAAGGCAGTAAACACCCACCACCGGGATTGTTGTGTCTGCACCGCTACCGGCTACGGCAGCGGCTTGGCCTATGCCGCTACGAATGTTGTCTACCATTTTCTCCATGCCCACAGCGTGGTAAGACCCAGCCTCTACCCGTGCGGTTCCCAAAACAGCACCATCTTGGGTAACAAGGGCAATATCGGTTTTGGAGTTACCGCCATCTACAGCAAGGATTGTTGTACTCAAACTCAAATGCCCGCAAAAAAGGCTGGAAGATGTTCTTGGTTAGCTTCCAAGATTGCGTTTAGCAAAGGCTCGGCAACCTCGGAAGATGGCACCAGCGGGTTGGCCGCCAACGCCTCCAGAGCAATGCTGCGATCACCCGACACAGCTGCATCGATGGTGAGCGTCTGATAGCGATCCAATGCGTCAACCAAGCTGTGCTGTTGCGGTGTGAGCGGCATCGCACCGAGCGGGGTGGCCCCGTTGGTGTCCACATGGCAGGTACACTCAACCACCAGATCGTCTCTGAGGTTCGCAAAAGCCTCACCGTTCGCAATGTTCACTACTAGGTTGCGACCCTGTTCAGAGCCAAGAGCCTCAACCACTTCAAGGGCCGCTTCTGAATACCACGCACCACCCCGCTCTGATAGCAGCTCAGGGATTTCTGTAAGCTGCGGATCGCTATAAAGCTCCAACAGCTCGCTTTCGGTATCCATCACTTCTTGAGCACGAACACCGTTGTTGAGCTGTTCAGCAAATATCTCCTCGGGGTGATGATAAAAGGCTTGATAGTAGGAGGGAATTGCCCCAGCGCGGCGAATATCTGCCTCTGACCAACCAGTTTCTTCGCTTACTCTGTCTGCGTGTTTGGCTAGCAGCTCTTCTGTTACCGAGATGCCATCTACGTACACATTTGTGAACCACGAAGCATGGTTTAAGCCCACCGATTCCAACTCCACACGGCGCGGGTCTATGCCAAAAGCATCTGCTACCTCGCGCTGCAACCCAATGGGCACGTTGCACAACCCCACTGCGCGATGGCCCCTATCGCACAGGGCTTGGGTAACGATGGCCACAGGGTTAGTAAAGTCCACCAACCAACCATCACGTGTACCTAACTTGCCAAAACGCTCGGCTATATCTAACACCACTGGGACGGTACGCAAAGCCTTAGCAAACCCACCAGGGCCGGTGGTTTCTTGTCCAAGAATGCCAAAGGCGTGCGGGATGGTCTCATCTTTTAGCCGAGCCGCCAGACCACCCACCCGCAGCTGCACCAAACAAAATGACGCATCTGCTAATGCAGCGTCCAAATCTTGGGTGCAAGTGAGCTTGCCCGACCAGCCTCCCGCCGAACAGATTCGCTTAGCAAAGCTACCCACAACCTCTAAACGCTGGGGGCTGATGTCTTGCAGAACAAGCTCCGAGATACCCAAAGCACTGCCCCGGCTAACGATACCCTGAGTTAGTTCAGGGGTGTAGGTGCTGCCACCGCCTATCACCGCAACCTTCATTACAAAGTCACCCATTGGGTTTTGTTAGCCGACCTGTAGGCGGCCTCCATTAGCTGCACCACGGTTAAACCCACATCGGGGCCGATTGCTGGTTCTTGTTTTCCCTGCGCCACGGCCACCACATGAGCCATCTGACGCTCAAACAACATGTGCCCACAATGCTCATCTCGCTCATAGGGCGGCGGAATGCTTTTGTGTGGGTTTGCTGATGTTGGCACCACATCTTCAGTTGCTGCTGCGGCTTCTGCGTCGTCTTCATCCGCTTCATCGGGGGGTTCGCCGCTCACAAACGTGGGGAACAAAGATCCATAGGCATCTTTGCCATACAACCTACTAGCTGCTTCAGGGCCATCGGAATGCACCTGCCACCATCCCGACTCAATCTGGCTGCTAACTCCATTATCCCAGTCGATGAACAAAACGGCGGTGTCATCCACATCGTAGCTGCCATAGTTGGTACTAATCCGGGCAGTAACGGCCATCGGTTTGGGGTCGCCCAGCAAGTAGCGAGTGGTGTCGATGGCGTGAACCCCCATGTCGGCTAAGGCACCTCCTCCAGCTAGGGCCGACTGTTGAAACCAACCATCAGGACCCCACCAAGTATGAACGCTGAGCGAACGGGATCGCACAATCATACCCAAAGCGCCAGCGTCAACTTGAGCACGCAACCATTGCGCCTCAGGGTCAAAGCGCCAAAGGTGTCCGGTCATCAAGATCCTGTTGGTTTGCTTGGCTGCCGCCACCATCTCTGTGGCCTCAGACACGGAAGTGGCCATTGGCTTTTCCACCAACACATGCGCGCCAGCACCCATGAGATCGATGGACTGCGAAGCGTGCAGGGCATTGGGCGTACCAACCACAGCCACATCCACCTCGGCTTCTTGCACCAGCGCTAAGAACTCTGTCCAGTTGGTGGTAGCCAGAGACACCTGATGGGAAGCTGCAAACTTATTCAAGCTAGGTGTACGATGATTGTGTACTGCTACCAATTCGGCATCAGGCGTAGCTGCTATTGCATCTGCATGCATCTTGGCCACCCAGCCGGTGCCGCACATGGCAAAACGAACTGGCATGGCTAGCTGTCCATAAGCGAACGAAGTTGTGAAGCGCCAGCTTGCAACTTCAAAATGGCAGCCACAGCATCGTCTACGCCATCGCGCCCGGCCCGAAACACGTTCTCATCCAAGTAGACCGTTTCCACACCCCCCGCCCTCTCAGCTACCGGGCAATGCCAAGCCTCGGGCCGCAGGCGGTCGGCATGTTCTACTGCAACCGGCAAACGGCTCAACCAGGGCTGAAACAACAGATCACGGGTGAGCGAAGGGTAACCCACCCAAGTGCCAATGCCTTCTTCGTCTAGCGCATCGCATACCAAATCGTTATCGGCCCCGCCAAAGGCTTCAGGGCTAATGCACACGATGTAGCGGTAGAAGCTACGCCGCGTGATGCGCTGGTCTATCTCCAACAAGCGAACCCCCTCCACGCTGGCCATTTGCTCCTCAAAGTAGGCAGCAGCCTCAGCTCGTTGGGCCATCTGCTGTTCAAACTTGTCCAACTGCCCTACTAGGGCTGCGGCTTGAAGGTCGCTGAGACGATAGTTAGCCCCAAAGGTGTAGTGCTCTTCGGCAGCATCTTTGGCACGCCCACAATCAATCACAGAGGCTGCTAGCTCGGCTAGGTGTTCATCGTTGGTGGTAAGGGTGCCGCCTTCGCCTGAGGTGAGTATCTTGGAACTCTGGTGACTGAACGAGCCAAACTCGGCTATGGCACCGGCACTAACCCCCTGCCACTGCTTGCCGTGGCTGTGGGCGCAGTCCTCAATGATTGCCAAATCATGCTGTTTGGCAATCTCCACTAGGCGATCCATATCGGCCATCACCTGACCAAGATGAACAGGAATTATGGCTCTAGTGCGCGGTGTAATAGCAGCCTCAACAGCATCGGGGTCTATAGCTAACGAGTCGGGCACCACATCAACAATCACCGGCAACGCGCCTGCCGCTAGTGGCGCATAAGCCGTAGCTGCAAAGGTTAGCGCTGGCACGATTACCTCGTCGCCCCAACCGATGCCTAGAGCCTTGAGGGCAACCTCCATGGTAACGGTTCCATTTGCCATCACAATGGCATGGTTTACCTCATGCAAGGCCGCAAACCGCTCAGCAAAAATGGCGGTATTAGGGCCGGGAAAAGGAAAACCGCCCCACTGCCCCGAACGGGCGGTTTCGGTTATTCGGGCAACTGTGGCCTCATCCACATCAGGCCAATCAGGGTAACCCTGGGCCCGAACCGGAGTGCCTCCACAGATAGCTAGCTGGTCCAACATTGCACACCTCGCATTAGCACCACACCAGCGGCCTGCGCTTCTAGCTACGGTGCTATGTAATGGGTAACACTGGGGCCAGCCTCACGCCCCAGCAGCATTATACATACCAGATACCTGTGTTGCTCCAAACTTCCTTAAGGCCGTACTTCCACATCTAGATGATTTTGCGCCAGTGTGGCTGCGGTTTGGGTTGCTTGCAAGCACAACGCAATCCGATACCAGCCCTGTGGCAAGCGTAAGGGGGTTGTGGTTGTGCCCAAGATTTGCGCCGAGTTGGCCTCGGCACCTGTGGTTTGCAGCGTACCCTGCAAAGGGCTGTTGGGGTTCACAGGGGGTAACTGCTTTGCTTTGTCGGATGTATCAAGCAACTCGTTTGATGCCAAAACCATTGGGTTGCTGATTGGCTGAATGTGCCAGCGCAGCACAGCAGCGGGGATCGCCTCTGGCAAATCGTTGATGAGCCAAAAGCGTAAAATAACCGCACGGCGCGCCCGTAGCTTCATATCGGGCACCTCACCTGCATCCAACAGTTCCGTACACACCAGCAACGGAGCCATTGCCCTAGCTAGGGCGTGGTAGCCGGGTTTAGGTTGACGCTTGTGATCTAACACAGCCCAAGTAAGGGCTTCCCATCCTTCTGTTGCCATGAAATGATGCACCCCGGTAATGAGCGGGCCTCCATCGGCTGGCAAAGCGCCCGGTACACGTGGCTTGCCACGCCGATAAGACTCCGTAGCCACCTGAATTAAGTTGGCCTGATAAGCCTGTGCTGCAATTACATACTCCTCAAGCCCATCTGAAGGCAAGACCTTGATGTACTTCTTGGTTTCTTTGTGCTGAAAATCGTGAAATGCCCAAGTACGCCGGGCTGCTTTGGAGTCGTACCCATGTGCCTCAACAGGAATGATCTCTCTCAAGGTGTCCACATCAGGTGGCGCTAAAGAGCCGTACTCGGTTACAAAAGGCCCACCGGGGCGCAAAGCAAAATCCTCCCAGCGCCCAAAATACCAACCCGCGTAGTGGTGGCTGTCTCCAGTGCCGCTGTTGCGATGCACATAGCGGGTGCTGTCTTGTTGGCGAACGATGGTCTCAAGGTCGGCATCTAGTTGACGATTGTGAGCGGGGTCGTATGAGCCGCCAAACTCGGATGCCATCCACGGCGCATCCCATGGAGACTCGTTATGGCAACACCAAGCAACCACGCACGGGTGGCTGCCCAAGATGTTCAACATAGCCCGCATCTGCCGATGGGCTTCTTCGTGAAACTCTGCTGTGTCGGTGTAACCCCACTGCAGTGGGAAGTCCTGCCACACCATCAGACCTAGCTCATCGGCCACCTGATACACCACCGGCGCGGCTAGATGAGCATGAACTCGCACTTGGTTAATGCCCGCAGCACGGATTAGCTGAAGATCTTGGCGCACCAACTCCTCGGTGTACTCAGTTGGCCAGTAGGTGCCGATGTAGTTGGTGCCGCGAATCCACACTTCACAGCCGTTTAGGTGCCAGCGATACGAATCGTCCACGCGCACAGAGCGGATGCCGGTACGCAATGTTGTGGAAGCAAGCACTGCTTTGTTGGAGCGCACAGCACCGCTGCGAGTCACAGCATCGCTACGGGTTACAGCACCGCTGCGGGTTACAGCACCGCTGCGGGTTACAGCACCGGTCACGGTGATCTGGCAGTCATAGAGAACCGGTGAACCCTGATCCCAAGAACTCCACCGGTCGGCCAACTCCAAGCAAGCCTGCCCAGAAAACTCCACCGTGTCTGCGCCGTCGGGGACCTCCACATCTAACCACATCTCCCCCGAGTCATTAGGGCCAACCATCTTCAAGGTCACCTGCAAAACTCGGGGTGTCGCACTGCTTACCGACAGCCTCCCTGTCAAATGTACATCAGCCAAACCAGGCTGTTGTGAACTGCCCACAACCGGCGTGCCACGCACCACTGCATTGTCGATCATCACCTCAGATTGCCAACGCTCTAGGGTTACCGGTGCCCAAATCCCACCTGAGTTTGCAGCTTGGCCGTCTTTGCTCCACGAAGCACCTGGTCGACCATCGTGATGACCAAAAACACCCTTGATGAGCGTTTTGTGCATGTGCCACACCGTGCCCCAGGGTTCATAGGGCGAATCCACCTCAACCACTAAACGGTGTGAACCAACCTCAAGAGGTTCAAGATCAAACCAGAACGGGTCAAAGTACCCTGTGTGCGAACCCAACTGCTCGCCGTCTAACCACACAGAGCAGTAGTAGTCCACCCCCTCAAAGCGCAAGCGCAACCGCTGCTTGGCTAAATCAGGCACAACTTCTATGGTTCTTGCAAAGGTGGCCTTGCCAGAATGATCTACTCCGCGTAACCACCAGTTAGAGGGCACGTGGATTGTGTGGGGTGCGGGTTTACCAGCCAAAGCATCCTGAGCATCGCCAAGCCACATCTCCCAAGTGCCCTCCAACGATAAGCGGGGGTTGTCGCTGACAAAGTAGGCGTTGGTCACCGCTTGACTCCAGAAAGGTTGATGCCCCTTACGATGAAGCGCTGCGCTACCGCAAATAAAACGATAATGGGCACAAGAGCCATAACGCTGCCTGCCATCAAGATAGACCAATCCCGCCTAAAGCGACTAACGAAGCTGCTCAGGCCCACAGGCAAGGTGGTGGAGGTGGTATCTTGCAGATAAACCAACGGACGTAAAAAATCGTTCCAGATGTAGATGAAGTGAAACACCGCAACCACGGTCAACGCAGGAATGGTGAGCGGCAACATAATCTGCCAGAAGATACGCACCTCAGAAGCACCGTCTATGCGCGCAGCATCCACCAACTCATGGGGTAAGCCCTTGAAAAACTGTCGCATCAAGAAGATGTTGAAGGCTCCTCCGCCAAACCACCAGGGAATGATTAGCGGCCAAGGAGTGTTCAGCCAACCCAGCTTGGAGAACAAGATGAACTCAGGGATCAGCAACGCCTCAAAAGGGATGAAGATGGTTACCAGAGCCAAACCAAACCAAAGGCTGCTACCACGGGCGCGCAGCACCGCAAACCCATAAGCACAAAACGCTGAAGATAAAGTAGCTCCGATAGTGGCAAGCACAGCGATGAACAAGGAGTTGTAAAACCACAGATCAAACGGCACCTCTTCAAAAGCTCGGCGGAAGTTGTCCAACCGAAACGATTCGGGGATGAGATTTAATCCGGGTTGGATGATCTCAGCGTTGGTTTTAAAGGATGCTCCAAACTGCCACAAAAACGGCAGCGCAAACAAAAACGAAAGCCCAATTAAGCTCAGATACAAAAACCCTCGCCGCACAAAACGGGGCTTGCCGCTCCGCTTGATACGCCTGCTACCGCTAGCAGTGGTATCGGTAGATTCCGAAGACGGCTTGGTTTGTAACAACACCGTTAGTTCTCGTACTCGTAATGCACCCAGCGGCGCGAACTCCAAAACTGCAATGCAGTGAGCAAAGCTACGGCGGCGGTGAACACCCAGGCCACAGCAGAGGCATAACCGGCTTGAAGGTTGCGAAGTAGTTGCCGGTAGATGTACATAACCAAAGTTAGAGATTCATTGGCAGGCGCGCCGCTACCCGGGTCGGTGGAGATCACATAGGTCTCGGTGAACACTCCTAACCCGCTCGCTAAGCCAATCACTAGGTTAAAAAAGAGCTGCGGGGTGAGGAGCGGTAGTTTCACATGCCAGAACCGTCGAAGCGGCCCAGCCCCATCTACTGCTGCGGCATCCAACAGCTCGCTTGGCAGCCCCTGTAAGCCAGCCAAGAATATGAGCATCATCGCTCCGGTGCCTCCCCACACCATCACGATAATCACCCCTAGCTTTACCGTGGCAGGATCACGCAACCACACAGGGCCATCTATCCCCAACAGCTCTAAACCCTGATTGAGTAGGCCGTCGCTACCCAAAATCCATATCCACACCACGATGCTAGCCACGCCCGCCACTACTGAAGGCAGGTAGAAGGCAGTGCGGAATATGGGCATACCACGCACGTTTTGGCTAAGCAACACAGCTAGGCCCAACCCCAGCGCTAACTGCAAAGGCACCACAGTCAGGGCGATGAACAAGGTGTTTCGGATGGCCTTGGCCAGCACAGGCCCTTGTACAGGGTCAACCATCTTCTCAAAGTTGTCTAGCCCCACAAAACTAGGCCACCCGCCTAAGTCGTAATCAGAAAAGGCCAACCCAAATGAGGCTGCAATGGGCCAAAGCCCAAAGAATATGAACCCAATTAGCCAGGGTGCAATAAAGAAGTAGAACCAGCGCGCTTCGCGCTTAGCTAGCTTGCGGTTTGGTTGTGGACGGGGCCGCCTGCGGAGTTGCAGACGGCCCTGTCCATCTGTCACAACAGAGGCCCGGCTATACGGGAGTCTTCTACGGCATCGTCAAGCAGGGCTTGCCAATCTGGTGCCGACCCCGCAGTAAACCCGCTCTGTACAGCTGAGGTAATCACATCCCAAAAACCAGGAATCCATCCATCGTTGAGTGGCTCCCACACTGTGTTAGCAGCACCGTTCTTAGCCACCTCACACTTGCTTTCAGGTGGTGCATCAGAAGCGCAGTACACCTGATCCAAGATAGAAGAAATGGGTGATTGTCCAATCCCAATTTCGGCTTCAGCTTCTTGCCCTTGCGGGCCAGCAATGAACTTCACATACTCCCAAGCCCACTGTGGATTATCGGTGCCAGAATACACACCAAAGCCTGATGCGGCGCCTTGAATGCGGCCTCCGTCATCTAGGGGTGCGGCTGCGGCATCAAACTCAAAAGCTCCACCAGAGTTATCTGCAATGGTGGGTGCTTCCCAAGTGCCCGACAACAACATGGCTACGTGGCCAGCAGAAAACGCTGATTCGCCTGTGGCATCACCCGGCGCTAGGCCACCCCATTGGGCACCTGTATCCCAGTTGATAACACCCTCGCGGCTTAGCTCATCTAGCTCAGCAAGTGCTTCGGCGCAGTGTGGGCCGTTGTAGGTGTAATCGGTAGCGAAGGTGGGATCGTCGGAGAATTCGCAGCCATACATCCGCATCCAGGTTTGATACAGATCATCCCAAGCAAACCCAAAGCCCCACTGCTCATCTTGAACAGACAACTCACGGGCAACGCTAATGAGGTCATCAATCGACCACGACCCATCTGGGTAGTCCATACCAGCCTCATCAAAGATGCTCTTGTTGTAATACAAGAAGTTGAACGACAAATTAGATGTAGGCAACAACAACAACTCGCCATCAGAATCAGAAAAATGCTGAATCATGCTAGAAGGCCATGCAGACAAGTCGTAACCATCGGCCTCCACATACGAACCCAAAGGCAAAAAAGCATCTAGCCCCACAAACTGTCCGTAACCATCATCGGTGCCACCCCACAAAACATCCGGTGCCGTGCCCGCTGAAATCTGCGGAATAAGAGTGGTCTGCCAGTCAGCAACAGGTTCCATCGTGATGCTTACATTCGGATACAAAGCTTCAAACGCCGCAGCCTGCTCCTCACGTAAATCTACCTCCGGTTGACCAGCACCGTTAAAGTAGGCCACCCGCAAGCTAACCGACTCAGCGGATTGGGTGGGAGCAGGCCCGGCTGCAGCAGTGGCCTCGGAAGTTGAGGTATCACCCGCACCTGAACCGTCATCGTCGTTGCCACATGCCGACATCACCAACGCCAACACAGCTACAGGGGCTAACAAGAGGCGGTACCTCCCTTGCAGGAGCTTTCCAAGCATTGACAGCATAATTTTCCCTCCATGATTACAGGCCAAGAAACTTGGCTCTATCTGCTATGGCGCGCACAATACGAACTCAAACAGGCCCTGTCAAGAAGTGTGGTGCCAGAACTCTGCTATCAAAAATCCTCGCGGCGCTCCACCTCAATCCTCTGAGCGCTCCAACTCGGTTACGGCTTGCCAGAGCCGCTCCACAACCGCAGTGTCTATTTGGGTTACATCTACTACTGAAAAGTCGAGTTCTTGGCGGCGCACATAATCTGGAAGGTCCAATAGAGCCTGTGCAAACTCTTGGCGCGAGATACCCAAGTCTTCGGGATGAGCTCTAGCCTTAGACCTCCCTATGATGTTCACAGCACGGTGCTGGCCCTCACCTTGAAGCTCTGCTGCTGCAACCACACACATGGCAATCAGCTCACCGTGTATCTGATGTGTGCCAGTGTGATACTCATAGCTGTAGCCCAAGAAATGTTCTGAGCCTTCCTCAAAGCGCGAATGTTGAGCTTGCATACACGCCGCGCCGATGCGTCGATAAGCCCAAGCCAACCACCTAACTGCATCTGCACTCACCTCGCCCACTTCGGTTGCATAGCTCTCTAGCTCACCTAGCAACTCCTCACCCAATGCTGCTAGCTCCTCATCCCACGGCACCCCCTCGCCATGTTTACAAGCCAGCCGCCAGTCGTACAGCCCTGTCATGCAAGAAAGAATGTCTCCAACTCCTGCCCTATTTAGGTAGGGTGGGGCCGAGCGAATAAGGTCTACATCTAGCACCACGTTTTGCGGCACTATTTTGCCGATGTAGGTAACGTTGCCATCCACACGCACACCCACATCTCTTGTAAACCCGGCATCCACCGAAACAATGGTTGGTATCTGCAAAAGTGGCTTGTTGGTTTTCCAAGCAATGAACTTGGCAGTATCCATGGCCGAGCCCCCGCCAATGCCTACAACCACATCAGAGTCCCCCTCAGCTGCAATGAGCGACTCTAGGTGGGTTACATCCATGTTCCATGCAGAAACAAGCCGTTGGGGAGGTCGTACCCCTGCGGCCATAGCAGACCAAGGCGGGTCGTTCACACAAGCGGTATAGCTACCAATGCCATCTAGCACATCTGTATGGGTGGCCTCAATCACGGGGAACAGAGGTAAATCCATCATCACAAAGAGGTTAGCTTGCAAGCTGCAGCAGTTCTTATATGATGCTCACAGTGATTTGTAGTGTCACAATGTAATTATCATTACCGCAGTCAACTTGGTTACGAACGATTTGGAAGAAAGCAACGCCATGAAAGACAACCATAAACACAGCGACAGCCAGCACAGTGATGAGCACGAACACCACAGCCACGACGATCATCACAGTCACGACGAACACAGCCATAACAACCATGCCCACGAACACGGCGAAGACCAACACCACAGCCACGACGATCATCACAGCCACAGCGATCACAGTCACAGCCACGACGATCATTCGCACGACACTGGGCTTTTGGCCAAACTCAAGCATGCCCTCTTGCCGCACGCTCACGATCACGCCGACAAAATCCAATCTGCAGAAGAATCCAGCAAAGAAGGAATCCGCACTGCTTGGATCGGGCTAGCAGGGATGATGGCTACCGCTATAGCCCAAGTGGTTATCGTAGCCATTTCAGGATCGGTAGCGCTTTTGGCAGATACCATCCACAACATTGGCCACGCTATTACCACCATTCCTCTGGTAATTGCATTTCAGTTAGGCAGAAAACGGCCAACCAAGCGCTATAACTATGGATACCGCCGCGTGGAAGATCTAGTGGGCCTGTTTATCGGGCTTATCATTTTGGTAAGCGTTGGCTACATCTTCTACGAAGCAATTGATGCCCTCATCAACCCCCGTGATCTGAACAACTTGGCTTGGGTGTTCTCTGCGGGAATTGTTGGCTTCTTAGGTAATGAGATGGTTGCCATCTACCGCATCCGTGCCGGTAAACGAATTAACTCCGCAACCCTAATTGCAGAGGGACAACACGCCCGCACCGATGGTCTGAGCTCAATAGGGGTTGTGATTGGTGTGGTTGGCATTTGGCTTGGCTTTGAACAAGCTGATGCCATCATGGGTTTCCTCATCGGCCTTTTGGTATTTGGAATCCTTGTAGCGAGCATGAGACCGGTGTTTTCGCGAATGCTAGATGGCGTGGAGGATGGCTTGACTGAGCGACTAATCACAGTTGCGAAAGCAACCCCTGGTGTGAAATCAGTAGATCGAGTACGTGCCCGCTGGGCAGGCCATCGGATGGAATGCGATTTGTCAATACAAGTAGACTCCAACCTAAACGTGCTTGAGGCCCATGCAATCGCCGAAGCTACAGAGCACGCGTTGCTCCATGCTGTGCCCAACATGAACGGGGTGGTGGTACACCTTCACCCCACAGTTAACCAAACAACGCTAAAGCATATTCACGAGCTATCTGGGCATCACGCTAGCCAAAAAGCACGCGAAGCCTACTTGGCACGCACCTCTAGCAGTAATTAACAAAATCGTACTTAGCCTTAGCTACCTACTAAGCGGCTCGAGTGGTGATGAGTTGCACTCTTTCAGCAGTATCTACCTTCATGTTGTTCAGCTCATCGATATAAAAAAACTTCTCCTCGCCAAACGCAGGGCGCAGCTCATCTAACCAAGAAGCTTGCTCATCGTAAGCAGCAAAGAACAGCTTGTTCACCCAATCAGGGTTACGAGCCTGCACAAACTTGAGGGCCATAACCTTCTCGCCAGCCACCTCTACAATGCCATCCACCAAAACCTTGCCAGGCGTAGCCGACATAGATGGCCCTCGCCAAGTGCGAGCCAACCCCGACACCTGCTTATACGCATCTGTATAGATTTGATATGCCTCCACCAAAGGCACCTCAAAGTAACGCTTAGCTCCAGTATCGCGCTCTACAAACATGTAATAGGGAACCGCACCTAACTTCACCTCGGTGGTGATCATCTCAGCCCAAGCCGTAGCACTATCGTTAACATGGCGAATCAAAGGAGCCTGACAACGAACTACCGCTCCAGTTTCTATGATGCGCCTCAAAGCCTGCTGCGCTACATCGGTAGAAAGCTCTACAGGGTGCGAATAATGAGCCATTATTGCTAGGTGCCGACCCGATGCCACAATCTGTTCAAATAGGCGCAACAGATCGTCTGCCTCTTCACCATCGGTGAACTTATATGGCCAATAAGCCGGTGCTTTTGTGCCAAAGCGAATGGTGTTTATCTCCAAAGCATCATCCAACAAAGGCTCCACATAGCTGCGAATCAACTCAGTTCGCATAATCATTGGATCACCGCCAGTAAACAACACGTCTGACACCGTTGGATGTAGCCTCAGATACGACACCAAACGATCTATCTCTTTGCTAGCAAACTTCAGGTCGTCTAGTTGCACAAACTGCGGCCACCTAAAGCAATAGGTGCAGTAGGCATGGCAGGTTTGCCCTTGTGTGGGGAAAAACAACACCGTCTCGCGGTACTTGTGTTGCACCCCCGCCACTACCTCTTCTTCCAAGTAGCCAGCGTTCATCTCTACCTGACCAGCCGGATGTGGGTTCAAGCTAAGCTGAATCTCCCGCGCCGCAGCCTTTACCTGTTCGCGCGAGGCACCAGCGTTAAGCAGGTCGGCGATGCGCGCAAAGTGTGCTGGGTCTAACATCTCCTCTTGAGGAAAGGTGAGCTGAAACATCGGGTCTTCAGGTACGTTGTTCCAGTCGATAAGCTGTTCGCACACATAGTTGTTGGTTTTAAATGGCAACACAGACCCAACTACTCGGGTCACCATCCGTTGATGTTCGCTCATAGTTTCAAAGCCTGGCGTATCTTCTAAGTTACGAAGCTGAAAGGTTCTAAACGTGTTCATTGTTCCTTATTCCCTAATGTTAATGTTGCCTGCGCAAGCGCTTGGAGTGAGCCTCTAAACGCTTACGTTGTCTTGCCGACAGACTACCTAAACCCTTGCTAGCAACCTGATCCAAGAGCTCATCTATCTCTGGGGTGACCTTAGTTTCATCTACTGGCACAGCCCGAAGATGTTCACGACTTTGTTGCGACCTACCCAACCTTGATCCACGGGTTTGGTTGGTTTGCCGTGTTGTAGACCTACGAAAAGAGCCCTTAGCCTGCGGGCCACCTACCCTTGGGCCAAACGACAGTTTGGGAATCCAGGTTAAATCCGCAGCATGTCCAAAAGCACGAATGCCAAACAGCGCCAAAGCGACGGTACAAGTCAACAAAATCAAAGAGTACTCATCTCGTGAGCCGATGGCCTGAATTGCATCTAACCCCACAACCACTACGGCTATCACCCAGCCAGGGATTCCAGGCCAAAACCTGGCTTGGGCATAGTTAGCAGCAAACGCAACCAACACTCCCACCTCTACCATCCGTAGCCCTGCTGCTACCCCCTCAAATCCAAACAATGCCTCAAGCACGGTCACACATGCAGCAGGCACAATGGTTAAAACCAGCAAAAAGAACGCAAACCGCCACCGGCCTAACAACCTCTCAAGCTGGCTTCCCAACATATAAAAGATGGCAAACAGAACTATCGTCCAAAAATCTGGCTCATTAGGGATAGGCCAGGTAAGCAGCCGCCAAAGCTCACCTTCCAAAACACTTCCAAGGGGGTCGCCACGCAGGGTAAGGTCATCTGATACCAAAATCAGGTGCCGAAACAAAGGCCCGTAAGCACCCTCTACAGCCCACATGATCATAGAGATAACGCCCAGCGCTAGCACAAAAACAGTAGTAGACACTCCAAAGGTGCCAATACGAAACCATGGGTCATCTGTGTGACCGTAACGACGTTCGTAAAACATCTTCTCTTTTAGCTCTGGTGGGGGTGCTGTAGGTAAACCATGGCGCAGATAGGCTAGCCAACTTGCTTGCTCACCTGCAACAAGGCCGCTCAGGTGCTCTTTCTACGCCTCGGTAATACCAGCACATTCACCCCGGCTGAGCCAGCACACTGCACCTCTGCCTTGATAAGCAGAGGTGCAGGTAGCAATTACTGACTCAATATCCCACTACGTTGAATGATGTCTTCGGTGGTTTCAAAACCGCCACCTAGAGCATCAAAATCAACCGACCCAATAGACAAAGCTTCAAGCGGTGCTAGAACAGGATTTGGTTCCACACCGCCTGCTAGAGGGTACTCAAAAGTACGGCTGGTGAAGTAACTCTGTGCCGCAGGTGATAACAGATACGCAACAAAGCTCTGAGCAGCATCTGTGTCTTGTGCGTTTTGGGTCATGGTGGCTGCGGTGATGATAAGAAGCGACCCAATGTCTTCGTCATCTAGATCGTGGTTAGAGGCGTTATGCGTTTCGCCAGCGGCTTCAGCATCGCTTGCAAGGCGATAGTTGTAGTAGTGGTTGACGAGACCCATATCAATCTCACCGCGCGCTGCTGCCTCCACAATGGCTACGTTGTTGGGATAGTACCGAGCATCGTTAGCTACCATGTCGTCCAACCACCCGCTTGCTTCATCGTTGCCATACTGATCGCGAAATACCGTAAACCAATCCACAAACGAACCATTGGTAGCAGGGATCGCCACCCGCCCCCTCCATTTAGGATCGGTCAGCTCAAATACAGAGCTTGGAAGCTCAGCAGCAGGCACGGTTTGCGTATTGTGTACCAGCACGCGCTTGCGGCCCGAAAAGCCAACCCAAGTACCTTCAGCGCCTCTGAAGTTGTCGTCTACCAAACTCAAAACGCTGTTATCCATGGATGCCAGCAATCCTTTTGACTCCAAAAACCCAACCGGGCCGGGCGAACGAGAGATGAACACATCCGCTTGCGTGCGATCGCCCTCTTCGCCTATCAGCAGTGCCAAATCGGTAGAAGATCCCCAACGCACCTGCACTGATGTACCAGATTCACAAGCAAAGGCATCCAACACAGGCTTGATCAGGTTCTCACTGCGCCCCGAGTAAATGGTAACGCTGCTGCCGTTGTCGCCAGCACAAGAGCCGTCATAGATCGTGGCTGCAGCACCCGCTAGCTTCTCGCCATCATCACCACAAGATGCAGCCAGCACCATACAAGCTGCCAACACAGCGAGCAGTCGAAGATACATGCGTTTTTTCATAGAGATTTTCATAGAGATTTTCATAGAGATGCAGCCTAAAGGGAACTGCTTCCCTTTTGTCAAGTTTACCTAATAAAAATTATTTGTAGCAGTTTACTAACCAACGCATACGGTTCATGGCTTACAGTACCTAGATGGCCGACCAAGCCACCTTTGCAGATCAAGCCATGGTGTACATGGATCAGCTCTATTCGGCTGCCCGACGAATGACTCGCAACGCTGCCGATGCTGAAGACTTAGTGCAAGAAACCTATCTAAGGGCCTACAGAGGGTTCGGCAACTTTCAAGAGGGCACAAATTTGCGTGCCTGGCTATTTCGGATTCTTACCAATGCCTTTATCAACTCCTACCGAAGCAAGCAACGCAAACCCCAAACCGTGGATTTAGACAGCATGGAAGATCTCTACATGAGCCCCCGCTTTGGTGGCGATACTCGCGCCGCCCGCAGCGCCAGTGCCGAGGATGTGCTAATGGAATCCATAACCGACACCGAAATTATCGATGCCCTAGAGTCACTGCCAGAAGAGTTCCGCATCGCTGTATTGTTAGCCGATGTGGAAGATTTTGCGTACAAAGAAGTGGCCGAAATCCTCGACATACCCATCGGCACGGTGATGAGCAGGCTCCATCGGGGAAGAAAAGCCCTGCAAAAGCGGTTGACGGACTTTAGCAAGAACAAAATCGAGACATGACCATGGCCAACACAACAACAGCTATGGTCTGTACAACAGTCTTACACGACATAGATGTAGATATAGATACAATAGCCACCACCAACAGAAGGGGGCGCAAAGATGGTTGACGGTGGGGCCTGTATGGGGCGCCCGGACCAATGTGAGTTCTCCCAGCGCTTAATTTTTAGCGCGTTGGAAGGCCAACCCACGGTGGAAATCGTGAACCGTGTGCGCGCCGAGTTATCAAGCTGCTTTGCATGCATGCAAACCCTAGATGCAAGGGTGCAATTTAAGTTGGCCATGGGTCAAGCCTGTCGAGAGGCAGCCCCCGAGTCACTTCAAATTCGCATTAGCGAAAGCCTTCAGCGAGTAGTGTTAGACGACCTAGAGATTACCGATTTTTGAACCCACACAGTTTGCACCCACTAGCCGATGAAGCGTCACTGTTTGGAGATGCTCACAAACAGTGGCCTAATGTATGGCGATGGATATAACAGCCGCGGTAGTCTGGCACTGGTGGATTGGCTTGGCCATTGTGCTAGGTGTGGTGCCGCTAGTTATCGCTACCATCGTTGGCTACTTCGTAAAGGTGGTTGGGCCTCGCTACAACGCTCGCTATCAGCGCCACGTTCGGTCTCACCACATAGATGAGTTGGAATAAACGTAACAAGTGCCAACAAGTGCCAACCACAGCAATTCAATAGATTGGCGTTTAGCCAAGAAGCTAGCTAAACGAGTTAGCGGCCATGAGCCCTTCTTAGATTCTTACCACTATCGTCAACTTGGCCCTGAGATGGCAGACCTTACCGCGCAGGCCGAAGAGCTTGTAGCAGCCGAAACGGGTTTGATATCTAAAGCGGGGCCCGCCCGGGCTCAGGTAACCAACCGTGAAGGCTGGATAGATGCCAACCTAGCTTCGTTTCAGCGGCTCCTGCGACCGGTTATCGAAAAGATGACCGAGAAGGGATCGGCATCTTGGCTGGCACCTGTTACCCAAAAGGTGAGCGGCACCGAAGTGGGTACCATGCTGGGCTGGATGTCTACCCGAGTGTTGGGGCAGTACGACTTGTTGATCATTGAAGACGACCGCCCCGAAGATCAAGACATGGTTTATTACGTAGGGCCTAACGTGATGGCTATTGAACACAAATACGACTTTGATCCGCGTCAATTTCGTTTATGGTTGGCATTGCACGAAACCACTCACCGGGCTCAATTCACCGGTATCAGTTGGCTGCGGCCCTATTTTTTGGGGTTGATAGACGAAGCGCTAGATTTTTCAGAACCCAACCTAGAACACTTCAAGCAGGTAGCTAAAGATGCCTTAGAATCACGCCGCCGCGGCGAAGACTTATGGGCCGACGGAGGTTTGCCTGCGCTCTTGGCCACCCCCGAGCAAAAAGCAATTTTAGAAAAGATTGGCGGCATGATGAGCCTGTTGGAAGGCCACGGTGATGTCACAATGGACAGAGCTGGTGCTGAACTCATTCCTGAAGCTACTCATTTTTCTAAAGTCCTGCGCGAGCGTCGCAAATCTGCCAAAGGCTTGGCTCGTTTGCTTCAACAGCTCATCGGGCTTGAGGCCAAGCTCAACCAATACACAGCGGGCGAAGACTTCATTGCAGCCGTAGAGGCTACCGGTGGGCCAGCGTTAGTTAATCGTGCCTGGGAATCCTCAAACCACCTACCTACTATGACAGAGATACGCAACCCTGAGCAGTGGATAAACAGAATGAACACGCTTGCCAACATCGAAACCACGCCTGTAGCAACGGCATAGGCCCACAACCGGGCGTTTGCTATAGGATGGTGACATCTAACATTGCAAAGCTGCTAGAACGCTGCAAGTTTCCGCCCGCCAACTCAGCTGTACATTGCGCTGTATCTGGTGGACCCGATTCGTTGGCTTTACTTGTTTTGGCCACAGAAGCAGGTTGTGAGGTAACGGCTTGGCACGTAGATCATGGCCTGCGCCCCGGATCAGCCCAAGAAGCCGCCAAAGTAGCTGCTGTAGCTGCCCGTTGGAAGGCGAACTTTGAAGCCCGCAGCGCCCCATGCACACCCGGCCCAAACCTAGAAGCACGCGCTCGGGCCGCCCGCTATAAAGTTTTACCCACCGGAGTGCTAACCGGCCATACCGCCGATGATCAAGCAGAAACCGTGTTGTTGAACCTCATGCGCGGCGCTGCGGTAGATGGCTTAGCTGGCATCGGGCTCGCTAATAGACCGCTTCTGCAACTGCGTCGCTCAGAAACTCAAAGCTTGTGCGAAACCGTTGGGTTGGAGCCACTTAAAGATCCATCTAACCTAGATCCTGCCTACCGGCGAAACCGCGTGCGCCACGAACTGTTACCGTTGCTGTGTGACATTGCAAAACGAGACGTTGTGCCGGTAATAGCCCGCAATGCTGAGGTGCTAGGCGGTGTGCGAGACCTCCTAGATGAGCTAGCAACCGACATTGATCCTACTGATGCCAAAAACCTAGCGAACCTGCCTGAGGCTCTAGTGGCCGTTGTACTACGACGCTGGATACAAGCCGAAACCCAAGCAGAACACCCCATAGACGCAGCTAGCGTGCAACGTGTGTTAGCGGTTGCACGAAACCAAGCTCGCTCTACCGATGTTGGAGATGGGTGGAGCGTAACTCGATCTGCTCAACGGCTCTGCGTAACCAAGTGAGCGCAGCTAACTTGTCTGGCGTGTCTAAGAGTTCTGGGGTGTCTAAGAGTTCTGGGGTGTCTGAGAGTTCTGGCAACAACAACGGTCAACCGGGGCCGGTGCTGATCACAACCGATGAGCTGTCCACGTGCATCACAACGCTCGGAGCCAGCATCACCCGCGATTACCACGGCAGGGTACCCCTTTTGATTGGAGTGCTAAAGGGTGCGTTCATGTTCATGGCTGATTTGGCCCGGGCCGTAGACTTACCAGTGGAGTTTGACTTTATGGCTGTGTCTTCTTATGGCAGCTCCACACGCACCAGCGGGGTGGTGAGGATCGTCAAAGATCTAGACCTAGATCTAGCAGATCGGCATGTGATCTTGGTGGAAGACATCGTTGACAGTGGTCTAACGCTGAGCTATCTTCATAAAAATCTGCTAGCTCGTAACCCAGCTAGCCTTGAGGTTTGTGCCCTGCTGGTTCGCCAAGACTTTCAGCAAAACGATCTGCACCTGCGCTACGTTGGCTTTGAGATTCCACCAGATTTCGTTGTGGGCTTCGGCCTAGATGTGGCCGAGCAATACCGACAACTTCCATATATTTGCCAGTATGAGTCTGATTAACAAACAATTTTAAAATAACTCTTGCTTTTCTGCTTTAACTGTGGCAGAGTGGGGCATCGGAGTTCTTAGAAACTCCCGCTCCTACTTTGTGGACCAAAGCACATGCGGACACCCACCGAGGACCGTCCTCAGCAGATTCCTTGGATTGCTTTCGGCCTAGCCATAACCCTCAGCTCCGCCATCATCTTCGCGCTATGGGCTGCGTCTTTAAGCAACCGTACAGCGGTAGCAGTAGCTAGCCAAGATATCCCTGCAGGTTCTCAGATAACGCTAAAACACCTGCGCGCCGTGGAGATGGCAATAGGTCAAGGTGCTGTTTATGTGCCCATAGCTGAGGTAGACACCCTAGTTGGCCACGTCGTTCGCTCTCATGTTGCTGCAGGCACCGTGTTTCATCCTGATCTGCTAGCGGCTAGGTCGGAGATAGACAGTAACCATGCGATAGTCGGGGTGGTATTAGAACCCGGGGAGTACCCGGTTGCCCACTTAAGCAGCGGGCAGATGGTTGGGTTGATCATCACCTCCAAAACCCACGATGTTGATCCTCCACAGTTAAACCAGCGCACTAACCGGCTTACCGCAAAACCGATGCAAGCCAAAGTAGTGGAGGTAACTCAAACAGACAGCACAAGAGACAAAGCGCTGTTTGTGTCGCTCTTGGCTGCGATTGCAGATGCTGAACCAATAAGCAGAGCTGCTGCTAACGGAGACCTACGCCTGATCTTGTTGGCACAAGATATTCCAGAAAGCACCAACAAATGAGCCTCATAGCAGTAGGAAGCGCCAAAGCTAGCCCGGGCAGCACAAGCCTTGCTGCTGGCCTGAGCATGGCCTGGCAAAAAACTCTCAATCGCCAAGCAGTTTTGGTTGAAGCTGACGGCGACGGTGGCATCCTAGCAGCACGATTTGGTTTGGCCTCTAGCCCATCTTTGCTTGAGCTTTCTGGAACTGCCCGCCATGAGCTGTCGCTAAAAGGGCTTCAAGCCAACTGTCAGCCGCTAATAGACCAAGTGCTTTGCTTAGTGGCCCCCGGATGCAGCGTAACCGCCTCCACTGTGCTGGCATCTTTAGGCCCACGTCTTGCTGAAGGTCTTAGCCAATTCAACGAATTAGACGCAATAGTAGATGTAGGTCGTATCCGACCAAACTCTGCGGCCGAAGCACTAACCAAGCAATGCAGCTTGCTGGTGGTGGTTACCCGACCAGAGTTTGACCAACTAGTGCCTCTTGCCCACCTAGCCCGCACGCTGGAAGACCAAAACATACCTGCCGCGCTGGTTTGCATTGGCGATCGACCGTACCCGCCCACGGAAATGGCAAAAACCTCTGGCTTAGACCTGCTAGGAGTAATGGCTTACGACGAGCGAGTAGGCCAAGCTCTTTTAGGGGGATGGCCCTCCACCCACCGGCAACGCCGCTTGCTGCTATGGCGCACTCTGGAAGAACTATCCAAACGCATCCACCAACGTGTTCAACCAAGCCCAGAACCCCATGTTACAACCTAGGAATCTTCTATGTTAGTAAGCCCTCACTTAGAGCGGGTGCTCAACATTGTCGGTAAAAAGTTTGAACTAGCCGACACTGCTACGCTATCCAACCGCAACGAACAACGAGCCATTGCCAATGAGTTTGTTTCCGAAGCCTTAGATACCATCGCTGCCGAGCGAGCGCGAGCCTTTTTGCCTCCTATCGATAGCGATGAAGAAGTACGTATCGCCGATGAGGTGCTTGCCACACTTTTCGGACTAGGTCCGCTAGAGAAGTTGCTAGCCGACAACACTGTAGAAAACATCAGCGTCAACGGCTGCGACACGGTGTGGGTACATCGTGCAGACGGTAGCAAGCAAAAAGCAGATGCTATTGCCACAAGCGATGAAGAGTTAGTTGCGCTGATCTGTCGAGCGGCTGCGCGATTAGGGCGCAATGAAAGACGCTTTGATGTGGCTAACCCATTTCTAGACCTTCAACTCCCCGACCGTTCCCGACTAAACGCAGTTATGGCAGTTTCCGAACGACCTGCAATCTCCATTCGCAGACACCGTCATCAAAGAACCAGCCTGAAAGAACTCTGCACGCTAGGGGCCTTTAGCGCAAGTCTGCGAGATTTCTTTGATGCGGTAGTGCGGGCCCGAATGAGCATCATCATTGCTGGTGGCACCAATGCAGGAAAAACAACTCTGCTGCGAGCGCTGCTCAACGCTTGTGAACCCAACGAACGTCTCATCACCATAGAAGACCGCTTGGAATTGGCCTTAAGCTCCGACCCACAACGCCACGGCGATGTGATTGAACTAGAAACACGCACAGCCAACATCGAAGGATCAGGCGAAATTAACATGCAACAGCTAGTGCGTAATGCTCTTGCCATGTCACCCGACAGGCTGATTATCGGCGAGGTACGAGGCGCTGAAGTGGTTGACATGCTCGCCGCGCTATCTACAGGCAACGACGGCTCAATGTGTACCATCCATGCAAACTCTTCTCAAGCTGCTTTTAGCAAAATCGCAACCTATGCCCTTCGCTCTGCAGAGCGGCTACCGGTTGAGGCCACGAACAGAATGATCGCCGAGAGCATCAACTTTGTTGTACACATCGGCCAAGTTGGTGGAGCAGGCAGAAGGGTGCTGTCTGTGCGCGAGGTAATCGGTACCACCCATGGAGCAGTTGAGAGCGTGGAGATAGCTACAGCATCTGGCTCTAGCTTGGCGCATCCTTGTGGTGAGCTTCAAGCAGATACCGTGCAACGACTCTATGAGCAAGGATTCAACCCCGCCCTTTGTGGATGGTCAACATCAAGTACCTACAGCAATAGCCAAGAGGCTGCATAATGTCTGCATTAATCGGCGCGATATTGGGCGCAGCAGTAGGACTAGGCGTGTTCTGTGGTACCGCAGGCTGGGTAGGTCTGACAGGTAGGCCAAATCCACTGTTTTTGCGGCGACCAACAAAAACCAGAGCTACCTCGTGTACTAACACTAGAAGAGTTCTACTACCACACATAGCTATTGGCCTTTTGGGTTTTGTTAGCACCCTCACCATCACCGGTTGGCCAGTAGCTGGCCTTATTGTGGCTTTGTTAGGAGTTGGTATACCCAAATTGCGTGCAGCCAAAGCACAACGAACCGCCGAAGTAGAACGTATCAGTGCCTTAGCTACATGGGTAGAAATGGTGCGAGACACCATCGGTGCCGCATCAGGACTAACTGAGGCACTTGTAGCCACCGCCGGATCTGCACCTGTTGCAATACGGCGTGAGGTGCAGAACCTAGCTGCCAGAGCTGAGCGGGAATCACTCAACGATGCCTTTATCAAGTTTGCCGAAGAAATGAACCATGCCATAACCGATACCATCGCTTTGACTTTGGGCAAAGCAACAGGCAACCAAGTTGGATCTTTGCAAGAAGCTCTTAGCGACCTTGCCCAAAACACTCGCCAAGAGGTTTCAATGCGTCTCAAGATTGAAGCTTCTCGAGCACGACAACATGCTTCAGCTCGCTTTGTGATGGGGGTTGTAGCTGCATTTTGCGTAGGTCTAGTTACCTTCAGTCGCTCTTACTTGGAACCCTTTGATAACTTATCGGGTCAAATAGCGCTTGGGGTTATAGGTGTGCTCTTTATTGGTTCTGGTTTGGCGCTAGAAAAGATGAGCCGCTTCAAGGCACTACCTCGAGTATTGGCTCTACGATGATCTTGGGGATAATTGTAGGCTGCGCGCTGGGTTTGGGCATCGTGCTAACTGTTTGGGGGCTTTACCCACCCCGTCAACCTCTTCATAAGCGTCTAGACGATTTGGACGACCCCAACTGCACCACCAACAAGACCATAACTCAAACTGAAAAGCTTGGACAACACTCAGCACGGCTTCTCAGCCGTTGCAAGCTGCCACAAAAACAACTAGCAAGCAGCTTGCGAGTATCGGGCTATAGCTTAGAACAACTAGCTCTAGCTAAGGTTGCGAGTCTAGTCATCGGTGGAGCCTTCCCCTTGGGAATATGGTTTGTAGCACTGCTAGTTAAGGTTTGGGTATCACCGTTTTTGGTGGCTATAGCTTCATTGGTAATGGGCACACTGATGTTCTTGCTGCCAGATCTGCTCCTTCGCCAAAAAACTAAAGAACAGCGCAAAGATTTCCGGCACCAAATGAGCGTCTACCTAGATCTTGTTGGCTTGCATCTGTCAAGTGGCTCAGGCATCGAAAGAGCTATGGTGGAATCTGCCAAGCAGGGAACTGCCTGGGGTTTCGTAGAACTGCAACGAAGCTTGCAACAAGCACAACTAGCTAATAAACCTCTGTGGGGTGCTCTAGAAAAACTAGCAGAGGATTTAGAATCCTCAGAGCTAGCAGAAATCGCGGCCTGGCTTTTTTTAGCAGGCAACTCAGGCTCGCGTGTGCGTTCCTCCCTGCACATCAAAGCTAAAGGTTTGCGGGAACGGGCCCTTTACGAAGCAGAAGAAGAAGCGCAGCTAGCCACAGAGCGAATGTCGTTGCCTGTTGTGCTTTTGTTTGCAGGATTTTTAGGTCTCATCGGCTATCCAGCACTAGCAGCCATTGCAGGCTCATGATCTCTCAGAGCTGCTATGGCATCTGCTTGTACTCATTGGAAAGCCCATATCGGCACCTTGCAATGCCCTTAATACACCTCAACTCTGAAAGAAAATAAAGATGTCTGATATCCCAGCAACTCCACCTGCATTCCGAAACAACATTGCAGAGCGGTTGTTTCGTGCCATCATCGCTGTGCGTGTCGCAGGAAATCAACTCCTGCATCAAGCCCGAACCAACCAACGCGGTGATGTAACCACCACCGTAATCATCATCGCAGTTCTTGTTGCAGCCGCTGTGGCTGCAGGAGTGGTGATCACATCGTTCATCTCAGAACAAACTGACAAGATCGGTTAATCTGTTGCAACCACCACAAGGCTTCTGGGGCTTGTGTTTACGCTGGCACAACAGGCCATCACACAACAGGTTTGTTAGCGAACAAGGTGAAGTAACCACTGCTGTTTTGGTTGTGCCCGTGGCAATGGGCTTAGTGCTAGCAGTGCTGCAAGCAGCCTTTGTGCTTCATGCTCAAGCCATCGTAGATGCAGCAGTTCAAGAAGGCGTGTTGGCTGGCACCACCGAAGAAGGCTCTGCAGAACTCGCACAACAAACAGCCCTTTCGATGATTGCATCCCACTCTGACGCCCTGCTAACAGATTTAGATGTAACTACAGAGTCGAACCCCCTGCAAATGACGGTAAGAGCTCAAGCAACAGTACGGTCTCTAATTCCAGGCTACTCCCCAGCAATCTCATCGGTGGCTTCCAGCCCACGTGAAGTGTTTATCTCTGAAACTCCATAACACACTCATGAAAATGATCAGCATAAGATTCGTTCGCTGTCCAATGCGCCTCACACGGCAGTGTTTTTCAGAACGAGGCAGCAGCGTTGTGGGACTATGCATATTCGCTCCCATCATGGCCATGTTGTTGTTCTTTGTCATTGCCGCTGGCCGCGCTGGGGTAACCCAAAGCAGGGTTACCACCGCCTCACATGTTGCTGCTCGAGCTGCTACCCAACACCGCTACGAAGACGATGCAATCCTTGCAGCCCAAACCACCGCTTTAGCTTCTCTTGTTGAAAACAACCTGCACTGCCAACAAGGCCCCAAAGTGCATCTACACGAAATGGATCTCTCCCCAGCAGGCAAAGTGCGTCTAGAAGTGTCGTGCAAGGTGAGCTTCGCCGACCTGATCGTACCGGGCCTACCTTCTGGGATCACCGTTTCAGCCCAAGCCTCAGCAGTAGTTGACGACTACCGAAGTGGTATCAGATGGTGAGGTTCAACACAGCTTGGCAAACCCATTGTGAGCTAATCCCTAGTAGCAGCACTGCTGCTACTACACAGCGAGGCCAGTCTTCGGTGATCTTCATAATGCTTGCTAGTGCGCTGGTGATGCTAGGGGGGCTTGTATACGACGGCGCTCAAATCTTGAATGCCAAAAGACAAGCCTCCTTGCTCGCCAGAGAAGCCGCCAGAGCAGGAGCCCAAGCAATCTCTACAGATTCCGTTTACGAAGGCGAATTTTTGGCTATCAATCAAGTGCATGCCCACTATGCTGTAGCGAACTTCTTGCACCCACACGAAGACTGGTCGGTTTCAGTGTGGGAAGACAAGGTTGTCACAAAGGTGTGGTTAACCCAGCCTGTTCAAATCTTGTCAATGCTGGGGTTGGATTCCAAACAGGTCGTGGGTACTGGTACTGCCCGCGCAGTACTAGGTATTCGCACAGAAGGTAAACGATGAGGTTCTGTAACATGCACTCAGAGCAGGTATCTCGTGGCCTGGCTTGTGCAGCAGCGTTGTGCTTGTTTTTGACCGGGCTACCTGTACTTTTGGTACTTGGCGTGGGGTGGCCCGGCCTACAGAGTCTGCCTAGTCCTTCGGGCCTCAAATTGTCTTTGGAAACTGGAGTACTACCGTCTGCCTTCGTAATCAAATCCATAGCGCTGCTGCTATGGATCGTGTGGCTACAGATGGCTACCAGCACCGGTATCGACCTCTGGGCCCATATCCGTGGCCGGGTAACACCACGGTCGTTTCTAATTCCCCGCATAATGAGACAAATATCTGGCCATGTAATTGCTGGAGCACTGCTGGCCTCGTTTACCCTGCAAAATCCAGCTACTGCAACAGCGGTGCCCGAAAATCGTGAGCTACTAAATCCGATAGTCCTAAACCCTGCTTCAGCTAGCCCACTGCTACCGCCAAACCAGCAAAACCCCCAGCTAGAAACACCATCTAATGCTGCTAGCACAACCGATGGCGATGAACAGACAGTTCAACAAGCCGGTATTACAGCTAACTCCGACGTTGTAGCTAGCCCTCTAACCCACACGGTTTCTCCAAACGACAACCTACGTGAGGTAGCTCAAAGGTACTTAGGCAACCCAAATCGTTGGACAGAAGTGTTCTTGCTAAATCAAGGCCGAGCCCAAACCGACGGCAACACCCTCTACGACCCAGCCCATCTCAACGCTGGATGGGAGTTGGTGATGCCCACAGATGCCCATGCCCCCACAAATGTTCAACCCCCAACAAACGGTATGGAGCTAGCCGACACCACAGAGGTTGTAATTCCACAAGTAACAGTATCTAAAGGTGACTCTCTTTGGAAGTTGGCAGACAATCACCTCGACAACCCTGAAAAGTGGCAAGAGATCTACGAGGCAAACCAACATCTCATCAACGATCCCAACATCATTCAACCAGGCTGGGAGTTGTTTTTACCCACCCCAGAAACGCCTCCAACCCCTTATTCATGCGAAGACTCACAGGATTCAAAGCCATATTTACCAACTAACAACCATTATTTACCAGCTAACAATGATTCGTTGCTAGAAACACCTCCCCTACAAGCCCAGCCAACACAATCAAAAGCCCGTACACCAGTGATGGCGTACGCCACCGCCACACCCACCGTAGTGATCAACGTTCCTACCCAAGATGAAACCAAAAACCCCTTAGACCGCCAAGCACTCCTAGCCATTGGAGGTTTAGGAATGTTTGCTGGCAGCTTTATCTGGGCTTTAGCAAAGCTGCGTCAAGGAAAATCCGGTGGCTTACCTGATAACCGTCGTCCTATAGCTAAAGATATTCCTATAAACACCCCCGAAGAGCGCCTTTGGGCTTGTCTAGATAACGATTCAACCGATTTTCTGGATGCCTTCTTGAGTTATTTGGCCTCACACCTAGATGTCACCACCACACTCGCCCCACGCATCGTAACCATCAACCTACGCCCAACCGGAATGTCTTTGCTACTAAATGCTCCCGCTACCCCACCACCCGGCATCTCAACTAGCGATGATCAGTTAACTTGGGAGGTTCCCAAACAGCCTCATATCTACGAAAGCCTGAACCAAACCCCACAAGGGCCTTCGCTTCTGCCCAACCTGATTGCTCTTGGCAATGTGGGTAACGACGAAGTGCTGCTCAACCTTGCCCAAACAAACCCCTTGAGCCTCAACGGCAACCAACAAGCAATAGCTGAATTCGCCACAGCAATAGCCACTCAGCTTGCTAGCAGCCACTTAGCAGATAATCTAACCGTTATCTGCATAGGTTGCGGACAACACCTAATTGGTTTTGAACGAGTTAAATACGCACCCAACATGGCTTTGGGGCTAGATCTGATTGCACGTCAACAACGCGAAACCACAGCATTGCTTGGAAATAGCGCTACCTCCTCAAGCACTCAAACCAATCCAAATACACATGTTGAACCTATACCCACCACAGTAGTGATTGCCCTCGGCTCCATCAACCACCAAGATGCCACAGCCTTGCTTGAGAGATGTGGCAACTGGGCGTGCTTAGTAGCACAAAACCTGCCAGAAGCTAACTATGTGGCACAGTTTGCAGGCGAAGCCGTTGCTTTACAACCTCTCGGGCTGTGGCTAAACCCTCACAGGATTTCAAAAGACTCTGCCGAAACGATTGGAACCCTCACAACTGCCGCAAAAATTACTAAACAACTAGCGATCCAAGCACCAGCCCAAGCTCAAAATCCCAAACCTCCAGCATCATCACATGCTTTAGTGCACCAAAATAACACCTACGCTCAACATCTGAACCCCAGCGAAGCATCAGGTGAGATTTGGATAAAAATGCTCGGGCCGGTGGAAGTGAGCGGCATATCTCAACCAATCAGTTCAAATCGTGTGCTAGACATCGTTGCTTTTTTGGCTGCCCATCCCGAGGGAGTTGATCGAGATCAACTGATGGCCAACATTTGGCCCGCCAACAACCCACCATCTAGTTCTACTTTCTCCAACTCATTGAGCAAAGCCCGAAGCATGCTAGGCAACAATCCTCACGGTATGCCCTACTTACCTCGTATGGATAACAACGGTGTGTATCGCTTACTACCAGAGGTACGCACCGACCTTCATGCGTTCCGCGAACTCCTAGCAGCGGGTCGCGCAGACTCTGGCCCTTGTGGCACAGAGTTTCTAGCTCAGGCTTTGGCCTTAGTAAGAGGAATACCTTTCACTGGAGGCAACGCTAAGCAGTACCGCTGGGCCGACTTTGGGCTGCGAAGCGAAATCGAATTCGCAATCGATAACACAGCTCACGAACTGGCCAAAAGATACCTTGCAGCAAACAATCCTGAAGAAGCCAAAAGAGCAATCATTACCAGCCTGCAAGTAGTGGGTCTGTGCGAAGAGTGCTACCGCTGGCGGTTAAAAGCCGCAGCTCACAACCCCACCGAGATTCGGCGCATCATGAGAGAACTAAGCACAGCCTTAGCTAACGAAGACACCGAAAACACTGGTTTGAGGCAACCCCACAAAGACACCCAGGAACTCTACGATCAGCTCATATCAGGCCACATCCTCTTCAAATAACTGCTAGCCAACCAGCTGACCCACCACCTAAGGTTTTGGGTTGTGAAAAAGTCGGTTCTGCAACAATATGGGGATAAGGTAAACACCTATGGCTGACAATGCCGATGTGAAGCAAAAATCTCAAACAGGCAATTTTGACCTACTCAACAACTGGCCCGATCAAGCTGCTGATGTGGTTGTCAACACCGTGGACAAGGTACGCAATGCCACTACAGGGCCAGTAGTAAGCGCCAGCCGTATTCTAGCCTACGTTATATTTGGCATATTTCCCTTGCTTATCGCACTTATTTTGAGCATCATGGCAACTGTGCGAGGGCTGGAAATTGCAACCGGAAGAGCGTGGGCCGCACATGGTATCTTAGGGGTAGCCTTCATCTCGCTGGGCTTATTTTTCTGGTCTAAACGCCCCAATCATCCTGCTTAGCTTTATGACAGATACAAAAGTCCGCAAGGTTGTTGTGATTGGCTCAGGCCCAGCTGGGCTAACAGCGGCCATCTACACAGCACGGGCCAACCTATCGCCCCTTCTGTTCGAAGGGCTACCCTCCTCGACAAGCGATCAACCCGGCGGACAACTCATGTTGACCACTGATGTTGAAAACTATCCTGGGTTTCCACAGGGTGTCGTGGGCCCAGAGCTAATGGCGCAATTTCGTTCACAAGCAACCCGCTTCGGCGCAGAGTTGCTCACCGACAAAGTCACTCGAGTAGACCTCTCAGGGCCTCCGCATGGCATCTGGATAGGCAACCCTAATGCGGCGGAACCTAGCTTTTATGCTTGGGCCGTGATCGTATCTACCGGAGCACAATCTCTAATGCTAGGTCTCGAAGCCGAAGACCGGCTTATAGGCCACGGCGTGTCTACCTGCGCTACCTGTGATGGGTTCTTTTTCAAAGACCAGCACATTGCTGTGGTTGGAGGCGGGGATTCTGCTATGGAAGAAGCCATTTTTCTAACTCGTTTTGCATCTAAAGTTACTGTTATACATCGCCGTGATGAGTTACGAGCCTCAAAAATCATGCAAGACAGAGCCTTTGCCAACGAGCGTATTGAGTTTCTGTGGAACAGCGAAGTTCGTCAGCTCAACGGCAATACCAAGCTAGAAGGCATCCGTCTACACAACAACGTCACCGGCGAAACATCAGAGTTAAATGTGACTGGTTTGTTTATCGCTATTGGGCATCAACCCAACACCGATTTGTTCGCCGATCAACTCCCACGCAAAGAAAATGGCTACCTCATCACAAAATCAGATTCAAGCTGCACCGATATAGAAGGTGTTTTTGCTTGTGGAGATGTTCAAGATGATGTCTACCGACAAGCAGTAACAGCAGCTGGTTCTGGCTGTATGGCAGCAATAGATGCAGAACGCTGGCTAGAAGCTACTGGACACGGATAAAAACACAAATCGCTGGTAGAATCAAGCCTTACAAAATACAAAAAGCCTAAACACAAACCAAAGGAAGATAAGCATGGCTGAGAATGTCACCACCCTAACCAACGAAACCTTTGAAGAGGTGATTGGTGCCGCAGAATTGCCGGTTGTAGTCGATTTCTGGGCCGAATGGTGTGGCCCCTGCAAGATGATCGCTCCAATCCTAGACGAAATAGCCACAGAAAAAGCAGGAGTGATAAGCGTGGCCAAACTCAATGTTGACGAAGCCGCCGATGTTGCCATGCGCTATCAGGTGATGAGCATTCCCACGCTGATCATATTCAAAGATGGAGAACCAACCAAGCGAATAGTTGGTGCTAAAGGCAAAGAGCAGCTCCTACAAGAAATCGGCGAGGTAGCCTTTTAGCTTCCCGATGGTCTCTTACCTTCCTACCCTTCTTCATAAACAGAAATGATTCATTTAGGCTCAGAAACTACAGAAAAAAGTCTGAATACTAAGAAACTACCTACTTTAACAATCGGAGACAACAACGACAACGTATCGCTGTTGCAAAAAGAACTAGTCACAGCTGGCTTCCCTCCAGCCATAGTCACAAAAGGTTGCTTTGATACCTCCACTGCTGTTGCAGTTTCAGACTTTCAAGCTAGTCGAGGTTTAAGCGTAGACGGAATATGCGGGCCACACACCTGGACAGCTTTGCAAGAGGCAAGCTGGACACTTGGAGATCGCGATCTTGCAATAGCTAATCCTGCACTCCGAGGCGATGACGTGGCTGAGCTACAGCTACGATTAGGTTCGCTGGGTTTTGATGCAGGACGAGTAGACGGAATCTTTGGTTCTGAAACTGCAAGTGCAGTAAAAGAGTTCCAATTCAACAGTGGACTGCATCCAGATGGGATTTGCTCTACAGAAACCACTGCTTGTCTCAAAAGAATGTCGGCTCGAGTTATACCTGCCACCGTTGCAGCTGTACGAGAACGGGCCATGCTACAACGAGCACCAAAAAAACTCACCGAAAAACATATCATGATTGTATTTCCAGAAGACTTAGCTGCAGTAGGGAGCGAACTCTGTACTGGGCTGCGACGCGCCGGGGCGGCTGTCCATGAAATATCCGACCTATCCGAATCAGATGCCGCCAACGAAGCCAACCGCCTAAAAGTAGATGTGTGCTTGAACCTTGTGCCCTCCTGCATCCAAGAATGCCGTATTTCCTATTTCGCAACCGAAGGTTTTGTGTCTCCGGGAGGTAAACGGTTAGCTAGCATCTTGGGTAAGCGGCTACCTGTAGCCTTAAGCATTGAAACGTCTGAAGTGCGAGGAATGCGCTTGCCAATCTTGCGTCACACTCAGATGACAGCAGTGCAATGTTCTTTAGGGCCTCTCCTGCTCATTCAGGCTAGACTTGCTCCTGTAGCTCGTGCATTCGAAGCAGGATTAGCCTTGTGGGCTACAAAACCAGCCTGAAATAAACACCTCTAGACTGTCCCCCAGACTGTCCTCAATCCCAAAACACCCTTAGTGTTGCAACATCGTACGGTATATCCGCTCTAGATCACTCATATCAGCAAATTGAATCACCAACTTGCCCTTACCCTTACCCAAAAACACATTGACTTTGGTCTCAAGATGATCACCAAGCTGATTCTCTAACTCCAGTACGGCAGCTCCCCTATCGCCTTTAGCGGATCGTGCTGGTTTGGATTGAGCCTGAACTTTCGCATTAATTTCTCTAACAGCATCTTCAACCATGCGCACAGTTAATCCCTTAGCCACAACTTTTTCGGCAAACCCGAGTAGCTGCTTAGGATTGCTAATCCCCAACAGTGCCCTAGCGTGACCGACGGATAAGGAACCCTCAACCAACATCTCCTTTACCTGCTCTGGTAGTTGCAGCAAACGCAAGGTGTTAGACACAACAGACCTACTGTACCCAAGTCGTTTGGCCACCGTCTCCTGAGTAAATCCAAACTCGCTAATCAGTTGCTGAAACGATAACGCC
Organism: bacterium; assembly: GCA_026709025.1. Classification (GTDB taxonomy): domain Bacteria; phylum Actinomycetota; class Acidimicrobiia; order Acidimicrobiales; family Bin134; genus Poriferisocius. Next base: position 45,407 of record JAPOTT010000019.1, on the reverse strand, counting down.
TGCTCTATCGGGTTCAAATCTTCGCGCTGGAGGTTCTCTAACAGAGCTTGTTCTAGTGCATCAGCGTCTTCCACAGAACGAACTATCGCTGGAACTCTGCTAAGTCCAGCTTGGCGTGCTGCTCGACACCGCCGCTCTCCTGCAATTAGTTGATATTTGCCATCAGCAACAGGTCGCACCAACACCGGCTGAAGCACTCCTACCTCACGAACAGATTCACTCAAAGCATCTAGGGCAGTTTGGTCAAAGCTATCTCGAGGCTGATATGGGTTTACCACAATGGCATCTAGGGGCAATTCCAAATACGAAGAGGTGCCCTCCCTCGGAGTGCCTGAAGAATCTGCAATCAAAGCGCTGAGTCCTCTACCCATCCCGTGCTGGCGTGCCATTTAGTACCTCCTTAGCAAGTTCACGATAAGCCAGAGCCCCACGTGATTCTGGATGTGTAACAATAACTGGTGCTCCAAAAGACGGTGCCTCGGCTAAACGAACGTTGCGCGGAATCACCTGTCGGCAAACCCGATCCCCAAAATAACTACGAACTTCGGTTTCTACCTGAGCCGCCAGCTTGGTTCGGGCATCGTACATCACTAGCACAATCAACGAAATCGCCAGCTGACTGTTAAGCCCATTTTTTACCAACTCAACATTGCGCATCAACTGGCCGAGACCCTCTAGCGCATAGTATTCGCACTGGATAGGAACCAACACTTCCTTAGCTGCGGCTAGCCCATTAACGGTGATCAGCCCAAGCGAAGGTGGACAATCAATAAAGATAAAATTGTAGCCATCAACTACAGGTTCTAAAGCATCCTGCAACCTGCGCTCGCGACTAAAAGCAGGTACTAGCTCCACTTCTGCCCCAGCTAAATCCAAAGTTGATGGGCATAACCAAAGGTTTTCAGTTTCCGTTGCCACGATGCTTTCAGCCATAGTGCCGTGTTGCAAAAGCACATCGTAAGTTGATTTGCCACCCACAAAAGGGTCTACCCCTAAGCCGGTTGTAGCATTGGCCTGTGGGTCTAGATCCACCACCAACACCTTCTGACCCAACTCAGCAAGACATGCTGCGAGGTTCACAGCAGTGGTAGTTTTACCTACCCCACCCTTCTGGTTGGCAACAGCAATGATGCGTGGCTGCGTGTTTTGCTCAAAAGACACCTAGCCCATTGTGTCGCATCCTCACGCCATCTTCAACCGCCAAACCCCATTTTTTCTCCAACAGCCACCAAAATCCTTGCTGGCTGCCAAAACAACAAAGCTCACAATGACACCTCACGCTGAGACAGCCCGCAGAGCCAAGCTAGATGTTTCATGTGAAACATTTAGGACAAGCACATAAACCTTGACGTACCATAAACACTTCCACGTTCTTTTTTGATACTGCTAGGCCATCGCGCGCTTGGCCGAGCGCGTACTCTCAAAAACCCGTAAGTCTCATTGAAACAGGTACATACTTCCAAGCTTGGGGCTCTCCCCTTTCGTTGAGGCATGCTCTATCCAGAAGAGTTATGTCCAGATCACAAAAAAATTTCGATCAGAAGTTCCGTGGTAGGGCTGTTCGCATCGTACACGAAACCGGCAAGCCAGTAACCCGAGAGCTCGGTGTATGAGGCACGCTGGGAAACTGGATGTGCCGAGACCGAGCCAAGCAGGCTGGCATCTGTTATCAGATAAAAGAACCGAGTTAGTTGAGCTTCACAAGGAAAACGCTGTTTTGCGGGTGAAGCACGATGGGTTCAAACGATCCGTGGTCCTCTCAGGACACAAAGCAACGCGGTAGCCGGCGAGCTGACCGGGTTCATCGCCGCTCAGAGGACCAAACACGGCGTGCCTCACTCGGTGTCTTGCCGGGCACTGGAAGTGGCGCCCTCGACGTTCTACAAGCACCTCAAACAACCGCGCACTCAGATGCAAGTCCGCCGCTGGGCAACAGATGCCGAGGTGCGCCGGGCGTTCGTCAAATCCAGAAAAACCTACAAGGCGCCCAGGGAACGCGCCCAGCTCCCCAGAGACGACCTGTCGATGTCGAAGAAAACTTGTAGAAGCATCCATGGCCCACCAGGGCCTGTGCGCCCGCCCCAGCATTGAACGAGTGGTATACAGCGTCAGTGGGGTAAGCAACACCAATCACCGTGAGGGTGAAAAAGATGATGGCAAAACCAAAGCTATGACCGGCCAAGTAGTACAGGGCCAACAACCAAGCCAGACCATCAAACAGTCCATCAAAAATGTTGTCAAACACGATTAGCAGCCTTTCTAACCCAAAGTTTCATAACAGCTACCTATCTCCAGCAGCAAAAACAACAAGAAGAAATACCTGACCAGCCAGAACCCCAACATCGTAGCCCTATCAGACCTTCTAAGGCGAAACTTCGGTGCCACGTCGATCAACCAGAAACGGTGCGGCGACTTCAAAGAAGTGAAAACCTCAGCGGGCCCGGTGTTCTGTACCAAAGTGCTGGATCTGTGGTCTAAGCGCATGGTCGGCTTCGCCGCCTTCGCCACCTATCCGACCATGGAACTGATCAAAGCCGCGATCAAAACTGCCGTCGCGTCGTTCTTCTCAACCCTCCAGCACAAACTCATCAGCCGGCGCACCTGTTCCACCATAACCCGCGCCTGACAAGAAATACCCGACAAAAAATATCAGTGTGGGTACGCGCCCAGCTCAAAAGAGGCAGATTATCAATATCAAAAAAGACAATGGAGATACCTATAGCACGTCAAGGTTTGTATGCTCGCGCCAGCAGAACACGGAACACACCCAAAACCACAAAACCAACCCCTCCACAAAAAGGGGGTAACCTCAGAACATAGCAGCATTCCGACACTGCTTCTTGTCGCCACATAACCCCTCCTACAAGAATATGCCTCCACCACCAACGGAGAACTCCATGCTGTGAAGACCTACAGAGGTGCCTTAGATGTTTCATGTGAAACATCTAAGGTAGCGATTGCAACGTGACTTAGAGTTTTCGGGTGTGATGGAATCTTGGTTTTGTGCTTGTGATCTGATCTGTGGCTAGACCATGTGCAACAAGCATGGCACCAGACCACGGATCGGCGTCTGGTGCAGCACTTACGATCAGCTCCCCACCCTGGCGCAATAGAGGTGCGGCAGCAGCAACTACGGCTTCAGCAGGCCCAAAGCTTCGAGCGGTCACAAGATCAGCACAACCTACAAACCCTACATCACCTCTCAGGCTATGAGCATCGGCATGGCAAACCTCTACTCTGTCGGCCCACCCCAGTCGTACACAATTTAACTCTAATAATGCAGCCCTAGCCAATGAAACCTCCACCAGCGTCCAACGACATTTGGGCCAAACCGCCATCAGCACCAGAGCTGGCAAGCCACCCCCACTGCCCAAATCAACAGCTACCTCAGGCACAAGATGCGTCACTCTGGCAAACCCCAAAGAATGATCGATATAACTATCTAGCTGTTTTTTTCCTACCCAACCTCGCTTTTGAGCTTGACCTAGGGCTTGGGCCAATCGCAATCTAAGAGATGCATCTAACTCCACTAGTCAGGAACAATCACAACCCAACGACGCGGCTCTTGACCTTCAGAAACTGTACTTACGCCTTCTATGTCTGTCACAGCATCGTGTGCAACCTTACGATCTGCAGCATTCATTGGCTCAAGCGGACGCTCTTGACCTGTATCTCTAGCTTCAAGCGCTACCTTCACACAGAACTCTTCTAAAGCAGCCCGACGACGTTCCCGATACCCGCCGATGTCAACCCTAACACGCCCCTCACAGTTGCCGTCAGACTTACGTTGCACCAACATCCGCGACAAATCTTCCACCGCACGCAGAGTGTTGCCCTTAGGCCCAATCAACAATCCCACACCATCGGCATTCTCTACCCTTAACTCCACGGTGTCGTCACTCACCCGGTCGGCAGAAACGACAGCTTCAAGCTCAAACGCATCCACAAGGCCATCCAAAAAATCCACCAGCACAGTGGTTTGCTCTTCCAAACTCATTGCTTCTTCCATGGGCTTACCCTTCCTTGCGTTTACCCCTCTTGAGGTATTTGCTGAACGACTAGTACGCTCTTTGTCTTCCAAGCTACCCCGATCATGGCGTTGTGTCCGATTTTTGTTGTTACTTGCATTGTTTTGACGATTGCTTGGTTCGGCAGTCTTGCGGCTAGCTTGACTTTTATGTTTGTTAGATTCCCGATTAGGGGAACGATTTTTTGAACGATTGTTCTTGGGTCGCCGCTTTTTTTGCTTCTCTTGAGCCTGCACAGGCTTAACGCGCGCTCTAACCCTAGCATCGGTTCGTCCCAACCCCAAGATACCACCCTTGGGTTGTTCCAACACCGTAAATTCAGCCTCACTTCGATCCACGCCTAGTTGATCTAAAGCTGCTTCTTCTGCTTGGGCAACGGTTCTACCCGTGACTTCTAACCATTCCATCTACTATTTTCTCCTCTTCTTGCGCTGACGTCTGCGATCGGTTGGATGAGACTGATGACCCTTTTGAGTAGTTCGACTTGATTGAGGCGTTGAAGGTGTTTCATTTGAAATCTTAGATCCGCCACGTCGCCCTTGCTTGCTTTGTGAATCATTTGATTTGCTTGAAGTAGAGTTTGTTGACTTGTCTAACGTTGACTCAGAGGATCGAGCTGCTGATCTTACGTCTCTATCAGTTGTGCGGCGGCTTTCGGTTCGACGTTTCGGAGGAGTCCTAGTAGTTGGGCGCCGAGTGCCATGATCTACTTGTGGGCCACGCGCTGCTCGTGCAGGCTGTCGAGGTTCTGCAACTGTATCAACGATGTCTGCCCCAGATTCCTCAGTACTATTATCTTGCTTGAGAGCTTCACGCTCTTGATGCGGCCGATAGATCCGACGTGTAATAACAGCTTGTTGACCCACCCTCACAACGTTTGAAGTCACAAAGTACAAGTTCAGTGCTGCTGGAAAGTTTAAGGAAATCAGCGGTAAAAACCATGGCATCACTCGCATGAGCATCTGCTGCTGGGGGTTTACAGGCGCATCAGGGTCACGTCGACCGGCAATCTGCCGCTGCTGCACATAGCTTGTCACACCAATCAGCACAATCAGCAGCAGCAAAGGTAAAGCCGACGTAAAGGATTCTCGTAAAGCACCTATAACCGTGGCAGATAAATCGATACCCAAAAAGTTCATCTCGGTGCTGGTCTCAAGAGTGTTTCTGAGTTCTGAATCGGCAGCTAGGTATTCAGGGTTAAATCGCCGTTCAGCAAACTCAGGTTCTACAGCAAAGTTATTACTACGCGGCAACAGCCCAAAGCCAGCATGAGCCCCAAGATCGCTTACACGTCTTGTAAGACCTTGTATTAATCTAAAAAGTACAAAGAATACTGGTATTTGAGGAAGAATAGGTAAACAACTGCCTAGTGGATTCACGTTATGCGACTGATACAGGCGCATCATCTCCTCATTCATCCGTTGCCGATCGCCACGATACTGCGCCTGCAATTTTTTCAACTGAGGCTGCAATGCCTGCATCCGAAGCATTGAACGAGTGGTGTATAGCGTCAGTGGGGTAAGCAACAGCATCACCGTGAGGGTGAACAAGATGATGGCAAAACCAAAGCTATGACCGGCCAAGTAGTACAGGGCCAACAACCAAGCCAGACCATCAAACAGCCCATCAAAAATGTTGTCAAACACGGTTAGCAGCCTTACTAGCAGTAGGGTCTGGGGCCAAATTACCGTTCCGATCTGGTACCGGGTCCCACCCAGATGGACCACCAGGTCTACATCGCAACAAGCGACGCAGTGTCAACCAAGTGCCTTTAGTAGCGCCATGAGTTTCTAAGGCCTCAGCTGCATAGTAGGAACAACTCGGTACATAGCGACATGGAGAGGGTCGATGATCAGTGGCACGTTGATAAGCCACAATCATCATACCAAGCGCCTTTCTAGCCCAAAGTTTCATAACAGCTACCTATCTCCAGCAACTTGAGCACTGCTAGAGCGTTCCATCGCAGAAAAGCAATCGTTTACAGACATCCGCAAGTCCTCGTAATGGGTCTCATGGATTCCACGACGTACCCCAATGAGATAGCAGCCACCCATCAGCCCCTCGGGCATGGTCTTGTCAATATCTGTCACTATGTGCCTTAGCCTGCGGCGAATTTTGTTGCGCACCACAGCTGGACCTAAGCGTCGCGGCAAGGCATAACCAATCTGCGCTACCTGCATATCTGGTTCCAGCAGATATTGTATCCACACCACACCACAAGCAATACGAGAGCCAGAGGCACGTAACTGAGAATACGCAAAACGACCTGTTAAACTATTAATCAGGCTGACAACCTCTTCCGACCACGTCGGCGCCTTGCATTAATGATGGCCCGACCACTCCGGGTCAACATCCTGTGCCTAAAACCGTGTCGCCGCGATCGCCGCCGCACGTTGGGCTGAAAAGTACGCTTCACCATTCCTCCAAGCCAAAATTATACCATCTGGTGGTTCTGCTAGACCTGTCTCATAAAGGCCCATGCATGAGTAGCGGTCAATTTTACAATATTTGTGGCAAAACGACAAACAGTAAGCCCAATAATTTACTAAAACAACATTACCCACATTATACACATCAGTAACAGGCAAATTACTTCATAAAAGTTTCGCTTTCCTAATGCAACTAGACACAGTGAGTGCTACAGTCCTACTACCTCAGCGAGAAGGTGCTAACTCGATGTGAGGAACATATAATAGTCGCCCTGTTATCCACAGCTTATTCACAACTGTGGATACTACAATTTAACTATGGAGTATGTACCGGTATGGTTTCACCAACGCATCTCTGGTCTTCTTGTACAACCCTTATCCGGTCTCAAGTGCCAGATGCCGTTTGGCAATCAACTTTCGCCCAAACTAAGCCAATTTCCCTTGAGGAAGATGTATTAGAAATCGCAGTTCCAAACAACCTCATACGAGATCGCTTAGAAGGTGATTTGGCTGCTCTTATACATAAGGCACTAAAAAATGCTAATTCAAGACCGATTAGCCTACGTATCACCACAGACACGCAAACATACGCCGACCCTAGTGTCTCCTCATCTGCTAATAATCTCAATCTTGACAATAACATCTCATGCACCCAGCAAAATGCAGATACTAAGCAATTTCAAGCTACTTCCGAATTAAAAAACCATAAAACTCAATCAGATAATTTTGATGGACTTCATCCTAATTACGTGTTTGATAAGTTTGTAACCGGCCCTTCAAATAGATTTGCATTAGCCGCAGCTTTATCTGTAGCTGAAGCTCCAGGACAATCATACAATCCACTTTTTATTCATGGCCATGCTGGGTTAGGTAAAACCCATCTACTACAAGCTATCGGTCACTATGTACGACATCATTATGTAGCTGATCCTCGGAATCCTATTAAAAAAATCCTCTATGTATCAACAGAAAGTCTTTTAAATCAATTTGTGGATGCAATTAGAAGTAACACTACATTAGAGTTTAAAAAGATTTATAGGCAAGTTGATGTACTACTAGTAGATGATATTCAATTTTTAGAAGGAAAAGAAGCACTTCAAGAGGAGTTTTTTCATACATTTAACTCTCTACATGAAGTAAACAAACAAATTGTCTTAACCAGCGATCGTCCTCCTGATGCAATATCAACTTTGGAAGATAGGATGACAAGTCGCTTCAAGATGGGATTGCTAACCGATATCCAACCACCTGATCTCGAAACCAGATTAGCTATCCTGAGAAAGAAAGCTGAACTCGTTAATTGTAAAATTAAAGACGAAGTGCTTATTTTTGTAGCTAGCAACATCAAAGATAACATACGAGAACTTGAAGGAGCACTAACTCGTCTCACAGCTTATTCGACTTTCAATAAACAATCCCTTGATCTAGATCTAGCAAGGCGAGTGCTTCGCGATATCACTTCAAGCTACCAGCCAGAGATAATAACTTCAGATCACATCCTACAGGCTACTTCTGAGATGTTTAGAATCCGTGTCGATGATATCATCGGTCCTTACAGAAAAAGACCACTAGTAAAAGCAAGACAGGTAGCTATGTATGTATTTCGCAATGTAACCGACCTAAGCTATCCAGATATCGGTAGAGTTTTTGGAGACCGTGATCACACCACAGTGATTCACGCTGTTCAAAAAATCGAAAAACAAATCACCGAAGATCCAGAGACCTTTAATCAAGTCAACGAACTTATCCATAATATCAAGAATAGCTAATCATAATGCTTGCGGATAATATTGTGGAAAAGCTGGGGAATAGAACCTCAATGCAGGGAACAACCATAGCTGCTTCCACAACACCAATCATCACTACCATAGTAATCAACTCTCTTGGGGATATCCAAAAACTGCTTGCACCTACTATGAGCAGGGAAAATATCCTTTTTCCACATATCCAGTGCCCTACTAGGGCTGTTAGTTTTTTAAATTAATACAGGTAAGAAAGAAGGCAGAGCCTGTGAAATTTAGATCTGAAAGAGACTCACTTGTAAATGCGCTAACAACAAGTGCAAGAGCTGCTGGCAACAAAGGTGGATTTCAACTGTCACTAACAGGTATTCATCTTGCACTAACAGGAGATGAGCTTGCCTTAACTGCTACAGACAGGGAGCTTTCTATTCGAGTACTGTTAGCTGTTAACGGACAAAGCGACGGCAAAGCTTTACCGCCTGCTCGTTTAGCTAGCGATGTTACTAGGTCGTTAGATATCGGAGCAGTAGATATTGAGCTCAGCGAAGAAATTTTGAAGGTTGATTCAGCACAATGTCATTTTAGCTTGAGTACGATGAATGTAGATGATTTTCCAGTTGTAAAGTTGCTTGAAGGCGATCCTGTTGTTGTAAAAGCAGAAATATTACTAGCTGCAATGCGCCAGGTTGTTCATGCAGCATCTACAGATGAGTCTAGACCAGTACTTACAGGTGTTTTATTAGAGGCAGATGAGAATGGTCTTCGTTTGGTAACAACAGATTCATACAGGTTAGCGCTTTGTGATTTAGCAGGTGTGGAGGTATTAGAATCTGGGAACAGTATGATAATACCAGCTCGTGCTTTGCAAGAGGTGATTAGGTTACTTGATGATGCTGAAGAAGTAAATCTATGGTTTAGTGATCAAGAAGCAGCATTTGGCATTGATAATGTAACTATTATTACTCGTCTGATTGAGGGAGACTTTCCTAATTATCAAGGTCTTATTCCAGATCATCAACCAAATAGTTTATCTGTTAATAAGGAAGCTCTTATAGGTGCTATACGGCGAGTGAAGTTGATGGCACTAGATTCTACACCAATTCGTTTAGATATGACAGCTGATAGATTAGAACTATCAGCTGTTCAAGAAGGAATTGGACAAGTAGTTGAAACTCTAAATGCTACTTATGAAGGTGAAGATTTGGTTGTCGCTTTTAATCCTGAATATCTAATTAATGGAGTACAAGCAACACCTGGTGAGGAGATTGTTCTCAATACTGTGGATGCATTGAAACCTGCTGTTATGAGGGCTTCTGGAGTCAATGATTATCTTTATTTGCTGATGCCTGTGCGAGTTAGTTGAGTTTCAGGAGTTGAGTGTATTTACATAGATTATATCTTTCTAATTTTCGGAATTATCCGGCATTAGAGTTAGAGTTATCTAAAGGTATTTCTCTATTTGTTGGAAGCAATGGGCAAGGAAAGACAAATCTTTTAGAGGCAATATTTTATTTAATAACTATGCGATCATTCCGATCTACTTCTACTGAAGTACTTGTTAGTCGATCTGAGATTTCTGACAAAGTAGCTTTAGAATCAACCGAAGCTATTGTTCGGGGTGAAGTATTTATTTCTGATCGTAAGTTACTGATTGAAGCTTTAGTCAAAAAAGACGGTCGGGCAGTAGTCCACTTAAATCGTCAAAAAGTTAAACGGCGTGATTTATTGGATTTGATGCCTATTTCTGTTTTTATGCCAGATGATCTAGTGCTTGTAAAGGGTTCTCCAAGTGATCGGCGCCGTTTTTTGGATGATGCTCTGGTTCAAATAAATCCACATTTGGAAACGCTCAAAACAGATATAGATAATATTTTGCGTCAACGTAATGCTTTGCTACGTCAGGTAAAAAGTAAATTATCTATTGAAGAAGAAACCACTTTAGATATTTGGGATCACAAGTTTGCAGAGGTAGGTGAAAAGCTATGTGAAGCTCGCCGTGATCTAATTTTTCAATTAGAACCATATATATGTCAGAGTTACCAAGAAATTGCTGCACAAAACACAAAGATTCATCTAGAATATCAAGCTAAATGGAATCAAGGCAGTCTCCACGAAGCTTTAGCTATGGTACGGCATGAAGATATTCGTAGAGGAGTAACAACAGTAGGTCCTCATCGTGATGAGTTAGCAATTTATATTCATAATAGACCAGCGCGTACTCACGCATCACAAGGAGAACAGCGTTTGTTGGCGCTGTGCTTACGTTTAGCAGTTCATCGCACTTTAGAAGAGGTTACTGGAGAGTCACCGCTCTTATTGTTGGATGATGTTTTTTCTGAGCTTGATCCTACACGTACTAGGGGAGTGCTAGCAGCTTTGAGTGCTGAACAAACTTTCTTAACTACCGCTGGAGATTTGCCTACCGGTTTGAAATATAATTCTTACTTTCGAGTAGCTAAAGGACAGATAAGTCGCGAACGGTAATGTGTGTTTGGAGTACACTTTTTTATGACTTGGGAACCTTTGAAAGATTTTTCTGAACCTCAACCTATTGTTGAGATATTAGAAGATTTAACTTCTAATTTGCATGTACCAGGTGTCCAAGTGCTGCAAGCTGTTTTTGATTCTTGGGATGATCTGGTTGGCTCAGCTATTGCAAGCCATTCTACTCCAGTGTGGTTACGAGAAGGTGAGTTGGTTGTTGAAGTAGACGATCCTGTATGGGCTGCTGAGGTGCGGTTTTTTAGTGCTGAGTTAATGAGCCGTATTAATGCGATCTCGACAGCTGAGTCAGTGGAGGTGGTGAGGGTGAGGGTGCGTCCGATTGCATAGGTTCAACAGCACATCCAAAATATCCTAAAGACTTCCCGTAGCTTGAGCCACTTACGGGATAAGTGCTGCTAAAATGAAGACATTTGACGGATACACCTGAGTCTTACAGCGCTGAAGACATCACCATTCTAGAAGGCTTAGAAGCCGTTCGCGAGCGCCCGAGCATGTACATCGGGTCTACATCGCTGACTGGCTTGCACCACCTCGTATATGAGGTGGTGGATAATGCCGTAGACGAAGCGATGGCTGGCTACTGCACTAGCATCGAGGTGACCCTGTTAGCTGATGGCGGCTGTGAGGTTAGAGATAACGGACGTGGGATCCCGGTTGACCCGCATCCCCAACACCCTGATTTGAGTGCTGTAGCTGTGGTGTTAACTATTCTGCATGCTGGTGGTAAGTTTGGCGGGAAGGGGTACAAGGTATCGGGCGGCCTGCATGGGGTAGGTGTGTCTGTGGTAAATGCCCTTTCTCAAAAGCTTGAGGTGGAAATTGACCGCAATGGGCAGCGTTACGCGATGGTCTTTACAAACGGGGGTGAAATCTTACAAGATCTCCATATTGTAAGTAATAGTCCGTCTACTAAAACTGGTACTACTATTCGTTTTTGGCCTGATGCTATAATATTTGACGATATCCGGTTTAGAGCACAGAGTTTAACTGAGAGACTACAAATGATGGCGTTCCTAAATCGTCATTTAGAAATCAAGTTTAGAGACCTACGCGTAGATGGTACCGGTGGTGCCGACTGGACTACTTTTTGTTACAATGACGGGATAAGTGATTTTGTAAGAGAAGTAAATAGTTCTAAAACTGCATTGTTTGATACGGTTGGTTACTTTGATCAAATTGAACAAGATGCTGAAGTAGAGGTTGCTTTTCAGTGGAATACTGGCTACAACACAGATGGCTTACATTCTTTTGCAAATGGTATCAATACGATGGAGGGAGGGATGCACGAGGAAGGTTTTCGAAAGGGTCTTACAAAAGTAGTCAATGATTACTGTAAAGCTAAGGGTCAACTTAAAGATAAAGATGGTAACCTTGCTGGTGAAGATATACGTGAGGGTTTAACAGCTATAGTTAGTGTACGCCTCAGCAATCCTCAGTTTGAAGGACAAACAAAAGCTAAGCTAGGTAATGCATCTATACGCTCATTAGTTGAGCGAACTACCAATAAAAAGCTTGCTGAATGGTTAGAAGAAAATCCAGCACCAGCACGCCTGGTACTCAACAAATGTCTTCAGGCTCAAAAAGCACGCTTAGCAGCTCGTCAAGCCAGAGAAGCCACTAGACGCAAATCAGCATTAGATGGAGCAGGTCTGCCAGGTAAACTATTAGACTGTACATCTACAAATAGAGATGAATGTGAGTTGTATATTGTAGAAGGTAACTCTGCGGGTGGTTCAGCTAAAGAAGCTCGTGACCCTAGAACCATGGCAATTTTGCCAATTAGAGGTAAAATACTCAATGTAGAGCGTGTACAAATAGATCGAATGTTACGTAATACGGAGATTCAAGCCTTAGTAGCTGCTATAGGTGCAGGTTTTGGAGAAGAGTTTGATGTATCGCAAACCAACGGTTCTACTGCTAACGGTGATTCACATATAGCTATTAATAATTCATCGCGTGTTCGTTATGGTAAGATCATTCTTTTAGCTGATGCTGATGTAGACGGAAGTCATATTCGTACATTGCTGTTAACTTTCTTTTATCGCCAAATGCGTAAATTATTTGAAAGTGGTAAGGTATACATTGCTCAACCTCCACTTTATTCTACAGAAGTTGGTCGCAATAAGATTTATCTTAAGGATGATCAAGCAAAGGATACTTTCTTAGCTGAGAATACTAACCATAAGGCTGAGTTTCAACGTTTGAAGGGGTTAGGTGAAATGGATTCTGATGAACTCTGGTCTACAACCATGGATCCAGCGAAGCGAACTTTGCTACGTGTGTCAGTAGAACAAGCAGCCCTAGCTGATGAAGTTTTTTCTAGATTAATGGGTGAGGATGTCCTTAGTCGCAAACAATTCATCCAGACAAATGCTAAAGATGTCCGCTTTTTGGATATCTAACTTAGGTTTACTGGTATTCGGCTGTTTACTAACATGAAGGGATTGTAGTGTCCGAGGAGCTTGAAGATTCTCAGCAACCTCAATCTGCTTTTGTTGAAGCAGTTCAGGATATAGAAATTCAAACCGAGATGGAGCAGTCCTTTTTGGATTACGCTATGTCGGTAATCACATCGCGGGCATTGCCCGATGTTCGTGATGGTCTTAAGCCTGTGCATCGCCGTATTCTTTGGGGAATGTACGATCAGGGCCATCGGCCTAATCGCCCGTATGTGAAGTGTGCTCGAGTAGTAGGTGATGTAATGGGTAAGTATCACCCGCATGGCGATCAAGCTATTTATGAAGCACTGGTTCGTTTAGGTCAGAACTTTTCATTGCGCCATCCATTGATTGATCCACATGGTAATTTTGGGACACCAAACGAGCCTCCTGCAGCTATGCGCTATACCGAGTGTCGTTTAGATGATCTAGCTATGCGCTTGCTAGATGGTATCAACGAACAAACAGTAGATTTTACTGAAAACTTTGATGCAACAGAACAAGAACCAAAGGTATTACCTTCACGATTTCCTAATCTTTTAGTGAACGGAAGCCAAGGAATTGCAGTAGGTATGGCTACTAATATCCCACCACATAATTTAGGTGAGGTTATTGATGCGGTTGTTCATTTATTAGACAATCCTGAAGCAACTACTGAAGATTTGATGAAATTTGTAAAGGCACCAGATTTTCCTACTAAGGGTTGTATCATGGGATATAAGGGTATTCGTGAAGCCTATATCACAGGTAATGGATCAATCCGGATACGTGCGAATGCTGAGATTATTGATAATGGTAAGAATAAATCTATTTTGGTAACTGAGATTCCTTATCAAACTAGTGCTGAAGCTATTGAGAAAAAGGTAGCAGAACTTGTTAATAAACGAGTTATAGATGGTATCAGACAAATCCATAATGAATCGGCAAAAGGTAAAATTAGATTAGTATTTGATCTGAAACGAGATGCATCTGATCTAATAGTACTTAATAACTTATATAAACACTCTCCATTACAAACTAACTTTGCTGTTAATATGGTGGCGCTGGTAGATGGTATACCGCGCACAATGACACTACGAGATTGTCTATCTGCTTATGCCAATCACCAACAAGAAGTGGTGCGACGGCGTACTGAACACCGCTTGGCTGAAGCTCAACATCGAGCACATATTTTAGAAGGATTAGTTAGAGCTACAGATATGATTGATGAGATCATATCTGCAATCAGACAATCTGAAAACCGGGCTGCTGCTCGTAATACTCTAATGGCAGAAGATTTTGAATTTACTGAGATTCAAGCTAACCATATTTTAGATATGCCATTAGGACGACTTACACAGCTTGGTCGTAAAGAGCTAGCTGATGAACTTGCTTTAAAGCGCGAAGAAATTGCAGAATTAGAATCTATTTTAGCTAGCGATGCTAAACTACGTTCTGTAATTTGTTCAGAACTTACTGAAGTACAAGCAGCTTATGCTACCGAGCGACAAACTCAAATTGTACCAGATTCAGGTGATATTGATATCGAAGCTCTTATTAATGATGAAGAGTTGATGTTTAGCTTGACAGCTGCTGGATATGCTAAAACAGTTGTGCCTGATGAGTTTAAAACTCAAGGTCGTGGTGGTAAAGGAGTGATTGGCGCTAACCTCAAGGATGATGATTATATTGTTAATCTTATCCATACAACAGCTCATGCGTACTTATTGTTTTTTACTAACATGGGTAGAGTATTCCGTATCAAAGCCCATGAAGTGCCTCGTACTAGCAGAACTGCAAGAGGCATAGCTATCGTGAACCTATTACAGCTAGCTCCAGATGAAACCATATCAGCTGTGATTGATACTCGTGATTATGAGACTATGCGCTATTTATTGTTTGCTACTAAAAATGGTTTAGTGAAGCGAACGAAGTTTTTAGAATATGATAAAAGCCGTACGAAAGGGTTGATAGCGCTTAAGCTGCGGGAAGGTGATCAGCTTGTGCGGGTGATTCCCACTACTGGTTCTGATGATATTTGTTTGGTAAGCGGTTTTGGAAAGTTGATGCGGTTTGATGAAAATGAGGTGCGGTCTACTGGCAGGGGCTCATTCGGTGTTCGAGGAATTAAGCTACGAGACGGAGATACCGTGGTGGCAGCCACTGCGGTACAGCCAGCAGCTGAAATGTTGTTGGTAACAAGCAAAGGCTTTGCCAAGCGTGTTGCTTTGAATGAGTTTCGTACTAAGCACCGAGGTGGTATTGGCTCCAAGGCTATTGCAATGAAAAAAGAACGTGGCACAGTAGTGGCAGCTCGGGTGGTAGCTGCTGGAGACGAGGTGTTTGCTGTGGCATCTAATGGGGTGACAATTCGCTTGGAGGTGTCTACGGTTTCAGTGCAGGGCGCTTATGCCTCGGGGGTGCGAATGATGTCGTTACCAGATGGGGCGACCTTGGCAGCTATTGCGCCTGTTTTTGTTGGTGACCAAGACTGCTAGTCTTATTATTGCTTCCCCTTTGCACACTGCTCGGAATCTGTTGCCGAGAGAAGAGATACGTAAATGTGCCAGCGAGGGTCTATTTCGGTGCTCACCGCAGCACTGTTGGTGTTGGTTGCGATTACAATAGCTGCATTAGGGCATCTTGGGGCTCAGAGCGTGAAACGAGGGCGAGCGATGGCTATTGCTGATGTGGTTGCAATGGCAGCAGCAGCTGATCCCCAAGCGGCTATGGGAGTGGCTGAGGCCAACAGCGCCACTCTTGTCAGTCTGTCTAATGTTAATCTGTCTGGGCAAAACTCCAAAACAGTTGTGATCCACTATGAAGGGATAAGCGCCGAAGCAACAGCTGAGCTGATTTCTCACGATTGGTTGGATACCCGATTGCCGCATGAGGAGAATCAAGATAGATGAACAACAGCGTAAACTCATTAGCGTGTCAGTAGTCACCAATCGCGATGCTCAGCCCTCTGTGGCTACACCGGCTAAAGCGAATGCTGCCCGTCAACCGGTAAAGGTTACCCCGCGGGAGTATCGTCATGCAGTTCGTCTGCAAGCGCGTAAGGTGCGAAGGGTGGTTCGCCATATTGAACCTTGGTCGGCGTTAAAGATTTCTCTGATGTTCTACATTTGTTTGTGGATGATTGCCATGTTGGCTGGTGCCATGTTGTGGAGCGTGGCGGTTGGGTCGGGTACGGTAGACGATACGGAGTCGTTTATTGAGGAGCTGTTTGCACTGCAAGATTTCAACTTCAACGCCAGTCAGATATTTCGCGGTCTAGCTGTGGGAGGTTTGGTGTTGGTGGTGGCAGGTACCTTTTTCAATGTATTGTTGTGCGTGTTGTTCAACCTCATCAGCGATCTGACTGGTGGTGTGCGGGTAACGGTGATTGAAGAGGAAACAGCTCGCCAGCGTCCCCGCAAGAGACCACCGGTATTTCGTTGGCCTAGACAGCGTCCGAAAAACTATTCTTGAGGGCAGTCCACGGGGCTATAGCTCAGCAGGTTAGAGCGCACCCCTGATAAGGGTGAGGTCACTGGTTCGAATCCAGTTAGCCCCACTAGTGGTGTTTTGCAACACGGTACTAGGCTCGGTGTGATGAGGTTGTTGCGACGATCCTTAGTAGCGGTGGGTGGTGCCACAGCCATCGCAGCTATCTTGCGAATGCGTGGCGCTAGTGACACTCCTTGCAAATCAGGTGGCTGGCGGCCACTTGACAACACCGGTAACAAGTAATAACAGGTAGCACTGGGTTGTGATAGTGAGGTTGCTGGTATGCATGTTCTTGTAGTGGGCGCTGGCGTTGTTGGTACACGTTTGGTTACCCGACTTGCTGCAACCTCGTTATGTAGCAGCGATGCTTTCGATCAGATAACCGTTGCAGATCGTTTGACAGAGCGGGCTGAGCGTTTGGCTTCAAGATTAGGCAATACGGTTCAGGCTTGCAGTTTGCAGGCGTTGTTACATAAATCTTTGTGCAATGAGGTTGACGTGGTGGTGTTGGCTTTGCCACCCGGCAGCCACACTCGGTTAGCAAATCGGTTTTTGCAGGCAAACTGTTTGGTGTTGTCCACATCAGATGCCTTAGGGGATGTGAGAAGTTTGTTGACCCTAGAAAGCACTGCCACAGAACATGACGCTTTGTTAGTTGTAGGGGTGGGTATGGCTCCGGGTCTTAGCGATGTTTTAGCCTCTCGGGCGGCAATAGATCTAGATTGTGTAACCGAGGTTCATGTAGCCAAGTTTGGTACCGGTGGGCCGGCTTGTGCGCGCCAACATCACCGAGCGCTTCGGTCTTTTGCTGTGGAGTGGAACAATGGTTGGCAGCAACGGCCCGGTGGTAGTGGTAGGGAGCTTTGTTGGTTTCCAAGCCCGGTGAATGCTGCGGATTGTTATAGGGCTGCTATGGGTGATCCTTTAATATTGGCGCGAAGGTTTCCTCAAGCTACAAAAATCTCAGCTCGAATAGCCGCAACCCGGCGAGATCGTTTTACTTCTTGGTTGCCGATGCTGCGTTCCCCCCATCCTGAAGGCAAGTTAGGTGCTATGCGTGTAGATGTGCGGGGCAAACGTAATGGCGCTTGGAGTGGACGCATTTTGGGCGCAGCAGCCCCGCCAGCCACAGCTACCGTTACAGTGTTGCTGAGCGTTTTACATCTAGTGGCTAACCAGCAGATACAAGCTAAAGGCGCTATGAGCCTTTCTGAAGTTGTAAAAGCCAGTGATTTCTTGACGCTCACAGAGCAATATGGGTTGATTAGCGAGGAGTTTGTGGGCAGCTAGCTGTGGGTTGTATTGGTCGACCGGTAAAGATGGCTTAGCAACTCCTCGTGGATGTTGTTGTTGCTAGCTATCCAGTTGCCTGCAGTTGGAGTGGTTGTGCCATCCCAAGTGGTGATACGGCCACCGGCCTCGGGGATGATGGTTAACATTGGGGCAATATCCCACAGGTTCAATCCTGGATCTACCATGGCCTCGGTGCGTCCGGTTGCTACAAGCACATAACCGTAACCATCACCCCAAGTACGCAGGCGTGCTCCGCTTTGGGCGATCTTTTCGTAAGCTGTGTTCGGCCACCATTCAAACCCAGAAGCACACAGGTAGGATTTTTGCAGTTTTGTTTGAGAGCTAACCGTGCAGCGGTGGTTGTTGTGAAAACACCCTAAACCTCTTGCTGCCCATACAGCTTCGTTTAGGCCCGGTACATCTATTACGCCAATGGCAGGCCCTTTTGAGTCGAACATGGCCAGCAAGGTGGTGTACAACGGCACACCGCGCACAAAGCTCCGGGTGCCATCAATGGGATCGATGATCCACCTTCTTTGCGTGGTACCTGAGGTTTCTCCAAACTCCTCACCTACTATGGTATCTTCGGGGAAGCGACTGCTAAGGGTTTCGCGTAAGAACTCTTCGGCTGCTTTGTCGGCTTCTGTAACAGGAGAACCATCTCCTTTGCGATCAACAATTAAATCGTGGTTGTTGAACCACTTTAGGGTTAATTCACCTGCGGCTCGTGTTAGCGCAACTACCTCGTCTAGCAGGTTGGGATCTATGGAATCAGCTTTGTTGTTCACTTGGCGCGTACCTGTGAACGTAGTTTGTCCATCCAGCCTTGAGCGTCTGTCCATGCTTTAGAGGCATCTACATCTAGCTGTGTGCTCTTAGAGCTAGCAGATGGATAGGAGCCCAAAAACTTTAATTCCCCGTGCTTGGCCATGATGCTAATAAGGCAATCGGCCACTAGCTCATCGCTGATGTGTCCTTCCAAGTCGATTAGAAAGCAGTAATCACCTAAAGCTTTTTTGGTGGGGCGAGACTCCAACTTGGTGAGGTTGATAGAGCGAGCAGCAAACTCAGCCAGAATGCCCATAAGCGAGCCTGAACGGTCGGCGCGCTGGAATATCACAATGGAGGTTTTATCGTTACCACTAGGTGGGGGAGTGTTGTTCTTGGCAACGGCTACAAAGCGTGTTTGGTTGTCGGTGTGGTCGGCAATGTCGTTTACAAGTATTTCCAAACCATACAGTTGTTGTGATAGCGAAGTTCCAATGGCCGCACTGTTTAGGTTTTTAGTGGCAGCAAGCTGTTGAACTGCTGCAGCCGTGGAGTTGGCTGCAATCTCTTCTATATGGGCTAGATGGGTTTTTAAGTAGTGACGACATTGAGCAGTAGCTACCGGAAAGCTAATTACTTGGGTAATTTGGTCTAGTTCTGCACCCGGTTGTGCTAGCAAATGCAGCTTTACGTCAATTACAACCTCACGTTGAATCAGCAGGTCGTGCTCAAAGATTAGGGCATCTAAGGCTACGTTGACGCTGCCCTCGATGGAGTTTTCTATGGCGGTGAAGCCGAGGCTCACCACACCGTTAGCAGTGCTTTCCAAAACCTCAGGAATGGATCGGCATAGCGTGTGCGTCAAAGCTGCTAAATCGGGTTGGCTAAACAGCGCTTCCTCCGTAAAAGTGCCTGAGGGGCCGAGGTAGGCCACGCTAGTAGGGCCACCAGAAGATGTGTTCACAGTGGGCAGGATAGTGGAGCAAAGGCTGCTAACTACTATGAGTACTTTTGTTTTAGGCTAAATTGCAGGAGTTATTTTGCCGACAATCGAGGATGAGCATGGGTTCTTTCAGTGGATGAGGCCAAGGTTCGCCAACTGCTAGAAGAGGTACGACTTGGCACCCTACAAGCCGACGACGCGGTGCTGGCGTTGCGTGCTTTGCCTTTTGTGGATTTAGGGTTTGCTCGCGTAGATCATCATCGCAGCCTCCGACAGGGTTTAGCCGAAGTGGTGTACGGCCCCAACAAAACCCCAAATCAGTGCGGAGCCATAGTGGCGGAGTTGTTGCAGGCTAACTCAGGGCCTGTGCTTCTAACCCGAGCCAATGCGGATCAAGCTGCTGTAGCGCTGGCACAAAACCCTGCCGGGCATCAGCATAAGCACGGTGAAGATTGGAATACTGTTGTGTGGCAATCTGCCATACCCCGCAATAACAAGGTAATGGTTGTTGCTGCGGGCACCGCCGACCTACCGGTGGCAGATGAGGCTAATGTGGTTCTGACAGCTCACGGCTTAGCTCCAATTCGCATAAGCGATGTGGGAGTGGCTGGTATACATCGCATATTGGGTGAAGCAGAACAGCTGCTTACCGCCGATGCGGTGGTGGTGGTGGCTGGCATGGAGGGTGCTTTGGCTTCAGTTGTGGGAGGGTTGACACCAGCACCGGTAATAGCCGTGCCTACCAGCGTGGGATATGGTTCATCGCTAGAAGGGGTAACGGCTTTGTTAGCCATGCTGTGTAGTTGCGCTGCGGGAGTTACGGTGGTTGGAGTAGATAACGGTTTTGGTGCTGCGTGCGCTGTGTTGCGCTTGCTAGCGCCAAAAAGTACCTTACAGCAAAACCAACTTGTCTAAGCCGCCTCACCTAGCAGGAGCTAAACATGGCTAAAACACGCAACATTGCTTGGTTTCACTGCTTTAGTGGTGTAGCTGGAGATATGGCTTTAGGAGCGCTGATTGACGCTGGTGCAGATATCGGCGAAGTGCGACAAATATGTGAGCTGTTGCCAGTGGGTGGCTGGGATTTACAGGCACATTCCACACAGCGAGGGGGTGTGGTTGCCACCGATGTGCAAGTTGAGGTACACGATACTTCTGTTGTGCGCACGGCTGGTCACATAAATGCTCTTATTGGTGAAGCTCGTTTACCAGAACGAGTAGCAGACAGGGCGTTGGCAATTTTTGCAGCGCTTGCCCAAGCAGAAGGCAAACTACACCGTCGACCTCCAGAACAAGTTCACTTTCATGAGGTTGGAGGCTTGGATGCCATCGTAGACGTAGTGGGTACTTGTGCGGCCCTAGAAGTGTTAGGCATTGATGAGGTACACGCCAGTGCTGTAGCGGTAGGTCAAGGCATGATACGCAGCGCTCATGGCTTGCTGCCCAACCCTCCACCAGCTGTAGTTGAGTTGTTGTTGGATTGTCCAACTTATGGCTTAGATGTGGGAGTTGAGCTTACAACTCCTACGGGTGCTGCCATCTTGGCAGCTCTTAGTGCAGGTTGGGGGCCAATTCCACCTATGACGGTTTCTGCAAGTGGTTTTGGTGCTGGAGATAAGGATTTGGAAGATCGTCCTAACCTTACGCAGGTCATTGTTGGTACAACAGCTGCTCAGCGTCCCCAGGGTCAGCCTGTAGTGTTGTTTGAAACGAACGTAGATGATGCCACCGGTGAAAGTTTGGCGTATGCAGTAACAGCTTTGTTGGATGTGGGAGCTTACGATGCTTGGTTAACTCCGATTTTGATGAAGAAGGGACGGCCCGGCTTCACCGTGAGTGCTTTGGCAGATCCTGCTATTGGTGAGCAGGTTGCGGCTACTTTGTCGGCTGAAACAGGTACTCTTGGGATTCGAGGTTGCCTTTTGGAAAGATGGCCGCAAGCTCGCTTAGAACATGAGGTTGATGTTCAAGGACGTCAGGTACGGGTGAAGGTAGGCGCTGGTCGAATAAAGGTGGAACACGATGAAGCAGTGCGAGCAGCTAAGCTGTTGGGCTTACCAGCAAGAGAGGTTGTGTCGTTGGCAGAACATGCATGGCGTCAAAAGGGTGAAGACGAGGGCCCGGTAAAGCGATGAGCCAAACTGAACCCAATACCTTTTATTTTCGCCAACTGCTTTCTGGACAAGACCTAGCTCAAGATAACGCAATAGCTCAGCAGATGGTGAACTTTGTGTACCTCATCGGCGACAGACAAACCGGTGAGGCTGTTGTTGTAGATCCAGCGTATGACCCTGCCGGGATTTTGGATCTGCTAGAGGCTGACGGGATGCGCCTTGTTGGAGTTTTGGCAACGCACTATCACCCCGATCATGTTGGCGGGGATTTTGGTGGTTTTTCTGTGCAAGGAGTATCGGAGCTGTTGGAGTTGGCATCTGTGCCGATTCACGTTCAAGCAGATGAGGCCAATTACGTCACGAAGACAACCGGCATAACTGCCGCAGATATGGTTCTGCATCACAGTGGTGACGTTGTATCTGTGGGTTCTGTGGAGGTGGAGATGATTCACACTCCCGGCCACACTCCCGGCAGTCAGTGCTTTTTAACCCGCGGGTGTTTAGTGGCTGGTGATACTTTGTTTTTGGAAGGGTGTGGGCGAACCGACCTTCCCGGAAGCGATCCCAAAGAAATGTATCTGAGCCTCACACAGCGATTGGCTCGGGTGCCAGATAGCGCCACGCTTTTTCCAGGTCATTTTTATTCTTCGCAGCCTTCTGCACCCATGGCGGAAACCCGTCGCAGCAACTTTGTCTTTATGCCGCGTTCTGTGGATCAGTGGATGGCTATGTTCGGTGCGTAGTGGGCGTGGCTCGTAGCAGTTCGTAGTGAGTGCGCGAGGAGGGACTTGAACCCTCACGTCCTTGCGGACACAGGAACCTGAATCCTGCGCGTCTGCCAATTCCGCCACTCGCGCTAGCTTTGGAACTCATTAGCGTACAAGACCCAACGACACCACTAAAATAGGTTGTTGATGATTTGGCTTCTCGCAGCTCAAGCTACTGCCAAAGGCGACCGTGTAATAAATCAGGATGCCGCGCATGTAAGCGAGCATCTGTGTGTGGTTGCAGATGGCTTAGGAGGGCACAATGCCGGGGAGGTGGCATCTGCTCTAGCTGTGGAAGCTCTTGTAGAGGCCCGAAATACTGCGGTTGTATCGCGTGAAGCAACCAAATCAGGTGGTCGGCTCCGTCAGAATGTACCTCTTTTGCCATCCATAGATGAGCTGTTGGGTGCTGTGGCAGAAGCTAATCGCAGGGTTTGGGATAAGTCTTGGTCTATTGTTGAGCTAAAGGGTATGTGTACTACTTTGTGCGTTTTAGCTGTTGTGGAAAAAGATGCTAAAGAGCTATTGGCTGTTGTAAATATTGGTGATTCACGGGCCTATCGCTGTGATGAGGCCGGTTTGTGGCAGCTAACTCAAGATCACACGGCTCGTCAGGAGGCTATTAAGGCAGGGGTAGATTTAGCCCTTCTAAAGGCAAACGACCTCAGCAAGTTGAGCCGAACTGTGGGTTATGAGGAAAATGTTATGGCTGACGACTGGATGTTTGATCCTGTATATGGTCATCGTTACCTGTTGTGCTCAGATGGACTAACCAACGCGGTAACAGATTCTACAATCCATTCTGTCTTGTTGGAGTGTGCCGATCCTCAAGAAGCTGCCAATGCTTTAGTTGTAAAGGCTTTAGATTGCTTTGCAGCAGACAACATAACCGTCTTAGTGGCTGACGTTAAAGAAACGCAGATGATCTCTGATCCAAAAGTAGAAAAAGCAAGGTAGATGCGTAATGTCTGAGATGACTTCGGATATTTTAGGTGGGCGTTACCAACTACGTAGACACGTAGCTCGTGGTGGGATGACCGATGTGTTTTTGGGCTACGACACATTGTTATCACGCTCGGTTGCAATCAAGCGGTTGTTTCCTGAGTTTGCTACCGATCTTAGTTTTGTGGAGCGCTTTCGTCGTGAGGCAACCGCAGCAGCTAATCTCAACCATCCCAACATTGTGGAGGTTTACGACTGGGTCTCTGATGCTGGTACTCACTTTTTGGTTTTGGAGTATATTGAAGGCAAGAGTTTGGCTGAGCTAATTGCTACTTCGGGGCCTTTTATTGCAGACCGAGCAGCAGAAATAGCCCTTAGCGTTGCTGCAGCATTGGGTTTTGCTCACAGCAATGGTGTGATTCACCGGGATGTGAAACCAGGTAACGTGCTGATCGCTTCCGATGGTAAAACAAAGGTGACCGACTTTGGAATAGCTATAGCTGCTTTGGATACAGCTGATTCTAACCTTACAAAAATGGGTTCGGTTATGGGCACCGCTACTTATTTTTCTCCTGAGCAGGCAAAGGGAGAAAGCCTCGACCATCGTAGCGATCTTTACTCACTAGGGGTGGTGTTATATGAGATGCTCTGTGGTCGACCTCCCTTTGTAGGTGAAAGTTCAGTTGCGGTGGCATATAAGCATGTTCAAGAGGCAGTGCCATGGCCAACACATAAGGGTATTGTATTACCAGAGTCTCTAGAGGCAATCAACATGAAGTTGCTAGCTAAAGACCCTGCAAGTAGATATCCAACGGCCATGGATTTGCAGCGAGATCTAAACCGTTATATGGAAGGAGAGCATCAACGTAATCAACGTAACAAGTCAGTTCCTACAGCGGTAGACCAACCACCTCGCCCTTCGCTTGCTAAGCCTACATTACCTGCTCAACCCGCAAAAACAGGCCAGCTAGAACAACCGGAACAACTAGCACAACCAGCAGATGAGCCTAATACGTCTAGAGCAGATATAGAAGCTTCCTCTCGTGTTGGGTTATTTGTTGCGGCAGCAGTTGCGTTTGTAGCAATTGCTGTGTTGCTCTTTTTTGTATTGTCCAACATGTTAGGAACAGAATCTGATAGCCCGCCGGTGGTTGCTCCTACCCCTGTACTGCAGGTAGAACTGCCTGATGTAGTTGGTGTTAGTGGTGATGTGGCCATAAACCAACTACGCACTATGGGTCTTATGGTGAGTCAAGCAACGGAGATATCGCCAAACGTGCCAGCAGGACAGGTGATCTCTCAGAATCCTGTTGCAACAACAGACGTAGATGTAGGAAGTCAAGTTGTGCTTACCATTAGTTCTGGGCCTGCACCGGTTATGGTGCCCGGGGTTGTAGGTGAGATGGCCAGGGATGCAACCCGTTTTCTTCAAGATCGTGGGCTTGTTGTAGAACTGGTGGTGGATGAGGAATCTAATGCGCCAGAGGGCCAAGTAATCCGTCAAGATCCAACTTCTGGTACAGACATAGCTCCTGGTGCTTCAGTGGTGCTTTATGTGGCAGGAGGACCTGCGGCAATTGAAGTGCCTGTTGTGGCAGAAATGACACCGCTTAGGGCTACGCAAGTGCTTACTCAAGCGGGCTTTGAGGTAAGTGAAGATTTACAAGAACAAACCTCTGAAGAAATCCAAGAAGGCTTAGTGATAACCACCGATCCTGCTCCCCCTGCTCTTTTGTTTGAAGATACCTCTATACAACTTGTAGTTTCTATCGGGCCTCAAACGGTTGAGGTTCCTAGCTTGTTAGGAATGACAACCAGTGCGGCAGTGGCAACGCTTAACGAACTTGATTTAGTGTTGAGCGCACGAGTTACTGTTTGCAATCTTGAGGATTTAGTGCCAGCTCCAGAAGCTGCCATAGTAGGCCAAACTCCTTTGCCTGGTGAGCAGCATCCTTTTGGAACTGAGGTAATCGTTTGTGTAGGAATTGAGCCTGTTGTACAACCTGTTCCTAGCCCTGCCAATGAGCTTTCGGGTGTTACTCCTGCTACAACTGATCGTCAAATAGCTGCCCGTAATGCCGCATCTGATATTAATGCACAGTCTATTGCAGCGGCCCGTCAAGCCGATGCATTAGGAACTATCCAGAAATGGACAGCTTTAGATCTTAGGTTCGCAGCAGAATGTCGTCAGTTAGAAACCACCTTTGCTGATATCGACGGTATTAGCGCGCTCTGGAACTTGGAGCCACCATATCCAATGCCTGCAAGTGCCGCTAATGCTCTCAACTGGATAGAGGGTATCAACGGTGACACACCCGGAAAAGATGATGGTTGTGTGGTTACTTGGAACTAATGTTTCTAGCTAAGGTTTGGCTAGGGCGTGGTTGTAGCTAAGAAGTTCCGTAAGAGGCTGTGTCCTGAAGCTGTCAAGATAGATTCGGGGTGAAACTGAACTCCATCTACGGGGTGTTCTTTGTGGCGTAACCCCATAATTAGGCCATCTTCGGTTTCTGCGGTAATCGTCAGTGTGTCTGCCACAGATGAGCGTTCCACAATAAGAGAGTGGTAGCGGGTGGCCTCAAAAGGGGTGGGCAAGCCCGCAAACACCCCAGAGCCATTGTGGTGGATTTGAGAGGTCTTGCCATGCATTACCTTAGGTGCTCTTATTACTTTGCCTCCAAAAACCTCACCGAGGCACTGCAATCCTAAGCACACCCCTAGTATTGGCTTGCTACCACAAAAGTGTTCTATCGCGGCATTGCTGATTCCAGCGTCGGCCGGTGTGCCTGGGCCTGGGCTAATTAGCAAACCATCCGGGTTTAGCTCGGCGGCTTGATCTACAGAAATGGCATCGCTGCGGTACACCAACGGCTCCGCGCCCAACTCGCCGAGGTACTGCACCAAGTTGTAAACAAAGGAATCGTAGTTGTCGATCACTAGGATTTTAGGTTTTGCTGGAGGCGGTGTTGGCAGGGCGGGTTTAGGATTCACTATCAGCAGAATACCAACATTGGGCTTCAACATTCATTTAGTTGTTGTTGGGGTCTATTGTTGGGGTATGGCTAAGCCCACTAAACGAAGAGTACAAGGCGGTCGAGTAACCCCTAGAGGAACTAGGCCCGAGAACGAAGCGATGCCTAGAGTGCCGGTATCTGCTTCCAAGATCAGCCCAATATGGGTGCCCGTGTTGATGTTCACCCTGTTGGCCTTAGGTGCAATTGTGATTGTGTTGAACTACGTGGCCTTGTTGCCGGGAGATACCAACAACTGGTACCTAATGGCAGGATTAGGCTTGCTCCTAGCGGGCATGGTGGTAGCTACTCAGCTTCATTGAACAGCTAAGTTACATAGCTGCAATTTATACCCAGATTTATCAACAGCCTGTGGATTGTCAGGCATCATCTACTGGGGTTACTAAATCCATTTCATCCCCACAGTGCTTAGGAGGCTCGGGGTCTTCTGCTGGGGCAATGGTCATTCGGGCTTCTGCATAACAGATGGAGCAGCGATAGGTGATCTTCACCTTGCGTAGCTCACCGGGTGGCGGCGGGGGTGGTAGGGGTTGACTTATGTTCAACAACACACCCACACCTATTCGTATAACTAGGATTCCCACCACGATGGCGATAGGAACGCTTAACCACAAAGGCACCTAATCAGCCTATTGGTTTGCAGCAGTCTATTAGCTTGCAGGCGTTTGCTATTACTATGTGGCAATGGATGAAATGAACTTAGCAATGTTGATATTGAGGGTTGGCATCGGCTTCACCTTTGCGGCTCACGGCTACGGCAAGATATTTCAAGGCGGGCGCATTGCTGGCACCGCTGGTTGGTTTGACTCTATGGGAATGAGGCCAGGCAAGGTGCATGCCTGGATGGCAGCGCTCACCGAGATAGGTGCTGGGCTTTTGTTGGCTTTGGGTTTGCTAACACCACTTGCTGGTGCCGCGATGGTTGGCGTGATGGTGGTAGCGGCGTGGACAGTTCACCGCAACAACGGTTTTATGATCGTGCGCGAGGGTTGGGAGTACACCTTTGTGTTGGCTCTAGTGGCCGTTGCCATTGCAATGTTGAGCCCTATGGAATGGTCGTTAGATGCAGCGCTGGATATCCACGATGCCTGGGATGGATATGTGGGCTTAGCTATTGCGGGCGGTGGCGGTGTCTTGGCTGGGGTAGCGCAGTTAGCGCTGTTTTATCGACCAACTAATCTATCGAACAACTAAGGCCACAATTTAGCTTCGGGCTGCCTTTTGGTTCTGTTCGAATACCACCTTAATGGCACCCCGAGGCCCGGCTTCTGAAGCATGGGTGATGGCTTCTTTGTAGCGCTTGAGCGGGTAGCGAGCTGAAACCAACCTTTCTAGGCCAGCGGTGGCCACCAGCTCAAATCCCAACTCAAAGCTGCTTGCAGATTTGCCATCGGGCAGTGTTTCGGTGCCGTAGGTGTACGCACCCACCAACTCAGTTTCTCGATGCCAAAGCCCTGTAAGGTCTATTCGAGATGGCTCAGGCATGCCTAACAGCACAATCCTGCCTCGTGGACGGGTGATGGCCATGGCAGTTGCTAGCGAAGTAGTGCTGCCTACTGCATCGATGGTGATGTCCACACCCCCAGAGAGATAGTCTCCTAGCATCTGACAACCGGTGATACGACGCACTGCCCGATGGATTTCACCTGGCTGAACTACTAGGTCGGCACCTAAATCACTAGCTAGCTCCTCTTGATGTGGGTACTTAGCGGTGGCTACCAGCATTTCTACCTGCGTGAGCTGTTTAACCGCAGCTATTGAGCAAAGCCCCATGGTTCCTGCGCCCAAAACTACTATCAGTGGATTTTTTGGCGGTGTATCTGTACGTGCATTTGTGGCAGAGCCCGAGCCCGATACAGGTTTGAGACCTCCAACAGCTTTGAGGGCAGCATGAACTCCTCCTGCTGCGGGCTCCAGCATTACAGCAGCTTCGTCACTCAAGTGTTCTGGAACCTTATGCAGCTGGCTCTCGTGTGCCACCAGCATCTCTCCCCAGCCTCCACCAGTGCTAGCGCAAAAGCCGATTTGGATGCCGCTTTTGATTTTTCCACTTAGCAGATAGCCGTAGTCCTCACCATCGCCTGGTGCTGCTCCTTCAAACGGTAATGGTGCCTCACGAGCTGCTGGACCTAAAACAGGTTCTAGTACTAGGCGTGTGCCGTTGGTGTCCAAACCCACAACTTCATGGCCTGGAACAAAGGGAAATGATACCAACGGTTCAAAATAGCGAGATGAACGCCCCTCTACTGTTGCTAAATCTGAGCCACAAATTCCGGTGAGCAGTGGCCGGATGGTGCTCCAGCCCTCTCCGGGTACCTCAGGTGGAGAGATATCCCCATAACGCAGCGGACCTATAGAACCACCTGCACCCGGTATCACGCGCGAAGCCACTGATGCTGCTGCATAGCGAAGCAGTTTGTGTTCGAAAACTAAAGCCTCCACAAGCTAAACCTTGTTGCTAAGCGCTCAAGTAGCGCACTGGATCTTGCGGTACGCCCTCAAAGCGGATCTCAAAGTGCAGGTGGGGGCCTGTAGACCAACCAGTATTTCCTACCGCACCTATGGTGTCACCTAGTCCAACTTGTTGTCCCACCGAAACAGCAAAGGTAGAAAGATGGGCATAAAGCGTGCTCCAGCCTCCACCATGGTCGACTATGACGGTGTTACCGTAGCCTGTTCTATCTTTTACTTGGATAACAGTTCCACTAGCAGCTGCTCTGATTGGATCTCCAGTGTTGCCGCCGATGTCTATGCCAGCATGAAATCGCTCGATGCCAAAGATGGGGTGGATGCGATTGCCAAATCCAGAACCGATTGTGCCCGGTATGGGTTGGAAAAAAGTGGGATTTGTGAACTCGCCTCGATTTTCTTGTTCCCGTAGCTCAGCAATGCGGGCTTGACGCTGTCGTTCTAACTCCGCGAGACGGGCTTGACGCTGTCGTTCTAACTCTGCTTTGCGTCTACGATCTCGTTCTCTAGCTATCTCTGCTTCGATAGCTGCTACACCCTCATCCAAAAGGATGATTTCGTTGACGATTTCTTGTTGTTGTGTGGCTTCTAACTCTATACGAGCGATAAGCTCATAGCGCCTGCGATTCCATTCCTCTTGGAGTTTTTCCTGTTCTGCTTGCAGGTTATTTAGGCTCTTTAGAGCTTCGTCAATCTCGGTATGCGCTCGTTCAATTTCAAGCTGAGCTTGTTGGGCTTGTTCTATTGCAATTTGTTGATCGTCTTGGGCGCTACGCAAGCGGTCGATAAGCGACTGAGCATCCCCACCTAGTTCTTCAATGTAAAATTGACGACGGGCATTGCGGTTTGGGTCGCCATCTTCTAACAAAAAGGTAGGTTCGTAGGTTAGATCTAGGTAGATCTGAACTACCTGCGTTTCAATCTGAACACGAATGGTATTAATCTCATCGTTAAGGGCAGAGGCTCTTGCTTCTGCTTCTTCTACTCGCTTTTGAGCTGCGGTATGAGAAAGCTGCACAGTACCGAGGCGGGTTTCGGCAGCAGCTATGAGCAGATTAAAGTTATTGAGTTCAGCATCAATCTTTTCGATAAGAGCGTTAGCTACGTCTAGTTCTTTAATTGCGTAAAGGGCATCGTTTTGTAGGGTTTCTTGCTGGGCGCGGCGTTGTTCAATCTCTAGTTGTTTTTGTAGTATCTGTTGTTCTCGTTCTTCAAAAAATGAATCTTGAGCAACCGACTCAGAGGCCACTAGCGTTGTGAAAACGAGTGTTGCAGTTAGTACGATGCGTAGGATTTTGTTCATAGCCGATTACAGATCATCTACCTCAGCGCGGCTGCTCCAGCAGTGATAGCGGGTAATAGCCCAGGTGCTGTAGGCAAGATTTGGTCTAAGTAGAAGCGGCTAGAGGTTCGTTTTTGTGCCCAGAAGTCTGCTGTAGCAGGTATTTGAGCGTTTTGGTGGTCTGGCTGCCTAGCAACTTGCCAAGTTTGAGCCATAACCCAGCCCCCAATGGTTAGGCCCAACAAATCCAAAAACGGTGTTGCCCCAGCTAGCGCATCGTTGCCCGGATGTTGGGCTAACCAAGCTGCTGCTTGGCTTACCGTTTGTATGGCCTCATCTAGTACCGGTTCTAGGCCAGACATCTCTGCAAGCAAAGCCTTAAGAGCAGCGCCTTCTCCTAGTTGTAGCTTGCGTGTTACCAGATCAATAGCTTGGATGCCGTTGGTACCTTCGTAAATTGGGGCGATTCTGCTGTCTCGCCATATTTGTGCGGCACCGGTTTCTTCAATGTAACCCATGCCCCCGTGAACTTGTATTCCCAATGATGCCATTTGTACCCCTTGGTCGCTGCACCAAGCCTTAGAAATAGGGGTAAGCAGGTCGGCCCTTTGTTGGGCTTCTTCACGCATATTTGGATCGGGATGAGCTGCGGCTAAATCACAAGCCAAAGCGTTTAGGTAGATCATGCCACGCATAGCTTCAGTGCGGGCCTGTATTTCTAACAACATCCTCTGTACATCGGGATGCTCGTTGATGGGCACCTGCGTAGCCGAGTGGTTAGCTTCAGAAGTGCTACGTCCTTGTAAACGCTGTGCTGCAAAAGTTGTTGCTAGTTGACGAGCTTGCTCACCAATTGCTAAGCCTTGGAGCCCCACAAACAGCCGTGCCTTGTTCATCATGGTGAACATCGACCGCATTCCCTGGTTTACCTCTCCAACTAGCTCGCCTGTGGCACCATCTAGTTCCATCACACATGTTGGGCTGGCGTGAATACCTAATTTTTCTTCCAGGCCAATGCAGCGAATGTTGTTGGGAAAAGTGGGATGTTCATCTGCGTCTAACAAGCGTTTGGGCACAATGAACAATGAGATACCACGAGTGCCTAAAGGTGCGTCTGGAGTTCTTGCAAGCACACAATGCACGATGTTTTCGGTTAGGTCGTGATCGCCATAGGTAATGTATATCTTTTGTCCCCAGAGTTTGTAGGTGCCATCGGGTTGTGCTTCGGCCCGGGTGGTTAGCGCACCTACGTCTGAGCCAGCTTGGGGTTCGGTAAGCAACATGGTGCCAGCCCACTTCCCGCTAATAAGCGGTGGCAGCCAACGAGTTTTTTGTTCAGGGCTGCCGTGAGAGCCGATGGCTACTACTGAACCCACCGACAACATCGGGCAAAGTGAAAAAGCTAAGTTGGCCGAGGTAAACATCTCTTGGATGGCCACATCAACCACTAGTGGAAAACCAGCGCCTCCGTAGGTGGGTTCGGCTGCCACGCTTGTCCAGCCGGCATCGGTATATTGGCGATAGGCATTCGCAAAGCCTTCAGGAGTAACCACACTGCCATCAGCATTTAGCGAGGTTCCTTGTTTATCTCCCAAGCGATTTAGGGGAGCAATTACCTCAGCAGCGAGCCGACCTGCTTCAGCTAGCAGATTTTCGGTTTCAGAAAGCCCACAATCTTGCCACTTAGGTATATCTTCTAGTGTGTTTAGATGGGTAATGTGATGAAGCGTAAAGGCAATATCTTGTAGTGGTGGGCTGTAGACGGTCATGATTTCCTGTTGGCCCTTCGTTTAGGCTGCCACTAGGCATTCAGCTATTTGTACAGCGTTTAGGGCGGCACCTTTGCGTAGGTTATCGCCCGCGATGAACAGCGCTAAGCCATGTTCTACTGTGGGGTCTTTACGGATTCTGCCCACCAAGGTTTTGTCTATGCCTGCCGCTGCTAGAGGGGTGGGTACATCGATAACCGTTACACCCTCAGCTGTGGTGAGTATGTGGCGGGCCTCGTCTGGGCTGATGGGTGCGTCAAACTCGGCATTTATAGATAAACAGTGCCCTGTGAAAACCGGTACGCGCACACAGGTAGCGCTTACCTTCAAGTGGGGTTCTTCTAGTATTTTGCGACTTTCTGTAACGAGTTTGCGCTCTTCGCTGGTTTCTTTTGAGCCATCGTCTAGCCAAGAACCACACTCGGGCACCACGTTGAACGCTATTGGCTGGGCAAACACCGAAGGCTTGGGGAAAGACACCGCTTGGCCGTCATGGGTGAGCCCAGCGGCTTCGCTAGCTACCTTGCGTATCTGTGTATCTAATTCGGCTACTCCTGCTAAACCGCCACCTGAAACTGCCTGATAGGAGGAATATATAACCCGGCGCAATCCTGCAGCTTGGGCTAAGGGTTTTAGAACCGGCATAGCCACCATGGTGGTGCAGTTGGGGTTGGCCACAATTCCTTTCGGGATGTTGTTGAGTGCGTGGGCGTTCACTTCGGGAACCACCAGAGGCACCTCTGGGTCCATACGCCAGGCCGAAGAGTTGTCGATTACCTTTGCCCCAGCCGCCGCTACTTGTGGTGCCAGTTCTTTAGATGTGCTTCCCCCGGCTGAGAAAAGAGCTATATCCACCCCGGTGTAGTTGGCAGTTGCGGCATCTTCTACTTCATAAGAGCTATCTGCCCAGCTGATTATTCGACCAGCTGAGCGGGCCGATGCCATAACACGCAAGTTATCCACCGGAAAGCTGCGCTCCTGCAATAATCGGAGCATAACCCCACCTACCTGGCCGGTTGCACCCACAACTGCAATGTTCACATAGACAATTCTAGCATCAGCTGTCACCACCAGCTGATGCTAAACCAGCTCTTGCTAGACCTGTGGTGGTGTTAGCTGCGGTTTGTTGTGATTATTGGGTTATGCGCTCAAGCCAAATGCCTCGTGCAGAGCTTGGGTTGCGGTGGTTGCCTCGTGTTGGCGAATGATGCAGCTAATGCGGATGGGCGAGGTGGAGATCATCTCAATGTTGATGTTGTTTTTGGACAGGGTTTCAAACATTTTGGCTGCTACTCCGGGATGCGATTTCATGCCCGCGCCTACCAAGCTAATCCGGGCGATTTGAGGATCGGCAGCTACGTTTTTGGCCCCAATATTGTTGGCTACTTTATGGGTAATCTCGCTGGCCAAAGTTAGGTCTTCTTCAGGCACTGTAAAGGAGATGTCTGTAATTCCGTCTGCGGAGGCGTTTTGGACAATCATGTCCACGTTCACACCGGCTGCGGCTAACTCTTGAAACAAAGCAGCTGCCACTCCAGGCCGATCTGCCACTTTGCTTACGGTGATCTTAGCTTCGGTGGTATCGGGGGTTACCGATCTGATGATGGGTTGTTCCATAGAGCTGTCTCCTTTTACCACCCAGGTGCCTTGTTCCCAGGTGAATGCAGATCGAATATGCAGCTTAACCCCGTAGTTTTGGGCTACTTCTACAGAGCGCATGGCCGGTTTAGGGCACCCCACAGCTGTCATCTCCAGCAGCTCTTCAAAGGTGATGCTTGTTAGTTTACGGGCATCGGGGCATACCCGAGGGTCGGTAGTGAACACCCCCGAAACATCGGTATAGAGTTCGCAGGCATCAGCATTTAGAGCCAGAGCCAAAGCAACTGCGGTTGTATCCGAACCACCACGGCCCAAGAAGGTATCGTCTTCGGCGGTGTTGGCACCTTGCGATCCAGCTACCACTGCCACTCTGTTGGCCTTGAGTGCTGTCTGTACTCTTGTTGGATACACATCAATGATCTTGGCGTTGCCGTGGTTGTTGTCTGTAGCAAAGCCTGCTTGTTTGCCCGTGAAGGAATCTGCGGCTATGCCCATGTCGTGCAAGGCCATGCACACCAGCGCGCAGGCTTTGCGTTCACCAGCGGTTATGAGCATGTCCATTTCTCGCCCTGGTCTTGTTTTCGACACTGCTGCTGCCAAAGTGAGCAGTTCGTCGGTTTCTTTGCCCATAGCGCTGATCACCAGCACTACCTCATCGCCGCGCTCTTTGCTACGCCGAACGTGATCGGCCACTTCGCGGATGCGCTCGGCATCGGCAACAGAAGTACCACCAAACTTTTGTACCACTAAAGCCACATCAAAAACCT
This sequence comes from bacterium, assembly GCA_026709025.1. GTDB lineage: Bacteria > Actinomycetota > Acidimicrobiia > Acidimicrobiales > Bin134 > Poriferisocius. Next base: position 11,049 of record JAPOTT010000019.1, on the reverse strand, counting down.
ACCTGCAATCGGTGAGCGTACCTACCCTTGAGCGCAAAGAGCGTACTGGGTTTTTCGGGTAAGCCGGGTTTTTCGGGTAAGCCGGGTCTTTCAGGTAAGACTGTCCTAGCGGTATGCATATCGGCTTTGGTGCTTCTAGATTTCTAGTAATGGCTACCAGCAAAAGAGAGCGTCAACGTCAACACCGTGCGGCTGCCCGCCGCCAAGCTAGCTCTGTGGCTACGCGTGGTCGTATTCGTTCCCGAGGGCTTAAGTTGGTTTTGCTTAGTGCGGTGATTGTGGTGGCCGTGCTAATCCTATGGCTGGTTCTGCGAGATGGATCAGACGGTTCTGCAAGCAGCGATGCGGCTAGTGGCCCACAGGCCACAGATGCTACACAGCAGTCGGCTGATGGGTCTGAGGTTTTGGATTTCCCCCCGTTGCCTCAACCGCCCTCACCCGGAGGTTCGTTGGGGGGCGAGCAGGTATCTTGCCCAGACTTTGAAGAATCTGATTTGAGGGTTACCACCTTTTCGGCTCCATTTGAGAACTGTTTGAACTCAGATTTGAGCTACACAGCGGTCTTTAGCACCACTGCGGGTGAGATCAGCGTTGCGTTAGATACCGAATCCAACCTTGAGGTGGCAAATGCTTTTGTGGTGTTGGCGGGTTACGACTACTACGACGGTACCGCAATCTTCAACACTGATCCTGTGGGTGGTTACATTCAAGGCGGATCGCCACAAACCAACAGCGTGGTAGACCCCGGCCCCGGATTTTCCCTGTCTGTTGACGACACCCAAGATACCGAAACCCAAGACATCGGCTTGGGACAGCTGTTATGGTCTGCTAGCGGTGACACAACAGGTCAGTTTGTTATTACTAGTAGCGAGCAGGTTGGCCTCATTGAAGGCATTTCTGATTTGATCGGCTTAGGAACGGTAGATGACGTTGGCTCTGGTGTGGTTGCGGAGGTGCTATCTCGGCATGTGGATAATCCCGATACTGCTTTTGGGGGTAGGCCAGCACCCGCGGTGATTGTAGAGTCTGTTCAAATAATCGCAAAAGACCCAGCTCTTGAAGGGAGCATTGACTTGAGTAATTGTCCACCTGCTGATGGTTCAGGGCCACAGGTTCTGGATTTTGATGGCCCGCAACCCATGTGTTTGGACACGTCCAAGCAGTACACCGCCGTGTTTGACACCACCGCTGGTGAGATTCGCGTGGCTCTAGACACCGCTAACACACCCAACACTGCCAACAACTTTGCGGTGTTGGCTCGTTATCACTACTACGACGACACGTTGTTGTTCCGCACTGATCCCAGCATCGGCATCATTCAAGGTGGGGCACCTCATACCAACTCCCCATCTGATCCTGGGCCGGGTTACACAATCCCCGATGAAGGGTCTGGTTTCACCTACGAGCCTGGGCAGATCGTGATGGCCCGCACAAACGCACCTAACAGCGCTAGTGCCCAGTTCTTTTTTGCAGTCAACGAAAACACTGCTTTGTTGAACTCACAAGGCACCTATGTGGTGTTTGGGCAGATGGATGAGCCAAGTCTCGCAGTCGCTCAAGCAATACTAGGAAGCCACGTGGATCAGCCCAACAACCCACTAGGTGGTGGCCCCGAACCACAAGTAATCGTAAACTCAGTAACCATCCAAGAATCCAACTAACCCCAAACCGCCACAGACATTTTGTACTGACTTAAGCTTTGTGTGCTTTAGAGGTAGGGAGGGTGGGGCAGAATGTGGGGGTGCCGTTTTCTCCAGAGCCCAGCCGTTGGGAGTTTCCACCCGCGTCGTTAGCCGATGAGCATGGGGTAGTGGCCATTGGTGCCGATTTGGAGCCCGGCACCTTGCTGGCTGCTTACCAAGCGGGCCTTTTTCCAATGCCGCTGGGTCGTACCGATAAGTTGGCATGGTGGTCGCCTAACCCGAGGGGCATCATTCCGCTAGATAGCTTGCGGGTTACCCGCTCGCTTCGTAGATCTTTGCGGCGCTACCGCATTACCACAGATGTTGCATTTGGCGATGTTGTGGAGGCTTGTCGTCGCATCAAGCGTCCCCATGGTTGGATATCCCCGCAGATCAGTGCTGCCTATTTGCGTTTGCATAAGTTGGGCTGGGCCCACAGCGTAGAGGCTTGGTCTGAAAACGGGGAGTTAGTGGGCGGGCTGTATGGTGTGTCGATAGGCGGGCTTTTTGCTGGAGAGTCCATGTTTCATCTAGATCGGGATGCCTCCAAGGTAGCTTTGGTTTCTTTGGTGGGGCGTTTGGCCCACGGTGGGGTGCAGCGGCTTTTAGATGTGCAATGGGCAACTGAGAACCTGCAAAGCCTCGGAGCCATAGAGATTGATCGCAGCCAGTACCTAGCACGTCTCAAGGTAGCTCTACGACAACCCCCAGCGGTTTGGCCTAGCTGAGTTCATCCACCAGCGGCCACTAAAGCGCCAGCGCGTTGTAACAGCGGTTGGTCCGGCGGCAACTTCGGTGACGGGCCACAGAGCTTCATAGGCCGCCATGATGGCTGCTAGTTCTGCTTCGGTGGGCTGTGGGGTTATCTGCATCTGGCTCATCTGCAACACCTTGTGTGTACCACTAAAGTGGGATAACCCCATGTTTGCGAGGTGCAAACTCTTCTCGCTTAGAGCGCAGCATCTCAAACCCATCAATCACAAGCCGCCTCGTGTCGGCAGGATCTATTACATCGTCGATGTAACCTCGCTCGGCAGCCACATAGGGGTTGGCGTAACGCTCTGAGTACTCCGCTACTAGCTCTGCGCGGCGGCTCACTGGATCGGCAGCAGATTGCAGCTCTCGCCGGTGGATGATCTCTACAGCTCCCTGGGGCCCCATAACTGCAAGCTCAGCTCCGGGCCAGGCAAAAGATAGGTCGGATCCCACCGATTTGGAGTCCATCACCACATAAGCTCCGCCATAGGCCTTTCTTGTGATCACCTGAATGCGTGGCACTGTGGCTTCACAGTAGGCATACAAAAGCTTGGCACCGTGGCGAATGATGCCACCGTGTTCTTGTCCAACTCCCGGCAAAAACCCAGGCACATCAACCAATGTAAGCAGGGGCAGGTTGAAGGCATCACAGGTACGCACAAACCGTGCAGCTTTTGAAGACGATTCAATATCCAACACACCTGCTAACACCATTGGCTGGTTTCCTACTACCCCTACGGCGTGTCCATCTAAGCGAGCGAAACCACACACGATGGACTGTGCCCAATGAGCGTGGTACTCCAAAAAATCACCATCATCTACTATTGCTTGTATCACCTTTCGCATGTCATAGGGAAGGTTGGAGCTTTCAGGCATGATGTCACGTAGCTCTGGCGTAAGGCGTTGCCGGTTGTCGCTAGGTTCGGCATAAGGGGCCGGTTCCATGTTGTTGGCAGGCAAATGGCTCACCAAATGGCGAACCTCGTCTAGCACCTCGGTTTCAGATGCACACACAAAGGTGGCTACCCCAGACTTGGTGGAATGAGAGCGAGCCCCGCCAAGGTCTTCTAGGGTCACCTCCTCGCCAGTAACGGCTTTTACCACATCGGGGCCTGTGATGAACATGTGAGATTTCTCAGCAACCATAAACACAAAATCGGTCATCGCGGGGCTATACACAGCGCCGCCCGCACAAGGCCCCAGAATTACGCTGATCTGCGGTATCACCCCAGACGACTTCACGTTGCGGTGAAAGATGCCCCCGTAAGAGTCCAGTGACACCACCCCTTCTTGAATACGAGCCCCTGCTCCGTCGTTCAGCCCAATCATTGGGGCACCAACCGAGAGCGCTAAATCCATCACCTTGTGGATTTTTTCTGCGAACACCTCGCCCAGAGCCCCCCCAAACACTGTGAAATCTTGGGAGAACAAGAACACCTTGCGGCCTTCAATGGTGCCCCAGCCACAGATAACGCCGTCGGTGTAAGGGCGCTCTTCAATGCCGCTGTCTAGTGCTCTGTGCCTAGCCAGCATGTCCAATTCATGAAAGGAGTTATCATCTAGCAGGTAGTGGATGCGCTCCCGAGCCAGCATCTTGCCTTTTGCATGTTGGCGTTCTACTGCCCGTTCAGGCCCCGCGTGCAAAGCCTCGTGCTTACGCTGCTCAAGTTCTTCGAGGCGTTCTTTCATCGAATGGATCGAATGGTCAGACATGAAATGTCTAGGTTACAAGCCAGCCCATACATGGCCCTTATCGTTGGTATGCCCTTATGCTTGATAACTATGAGCAATACCGTGATTTTGTCTGGTGCCCGTACTCCTATCGGCAAGTTATCGGGTGCTTTAGCCTCGCTAAAGGGCACCGAGTTGGGCGCCATTGCCATCGCAGCTGCGCTACAGCGAGCGGGAATAGCCCCATCCCAAGTGGACTACGTTTTTATGGGACAGGTGTTGTTAGCGGGTGAGGGTCAAGCTACTGCTCGTCAAGCCGCTATCGGGGCCGGGATACCCTTGTCGGTGCCAGCTACCACCGTCAACAAGGTGTGCGTATCTGGAATTAACGCAGTGTATTTGGCCCATCAGATGATCAGCTCAGGTGATGCAGAGGTGGTGGTGGCCGGTGGGATGGAATCTATGAGTCAAGCTCCGTATCTGCTTACGAAGGCGCGTGAGGGTTATCGCTTTGGTCATGGTGAGCTTGAAGATTCCATGATGACAGATGGGCTGCTTTGTGCCATTGAACACGGTTCGATGGGTGCAGGCACCGAGAAATACGCTGCTATTCGAGGGTTAGATCGCCCCTCACAGGATGCTTTTGCTGCGTTATCTCATCAGCGTGCTGCGGCTGCTGCGGTATCGGGTTTTTTTGATGCTGAGATAGTGCCTGTAGAGGTGCCACAGCGCCGGGGCAACCCTGTGATGGTTACGGCAGATGAGGGAATCCGCCCCGATGTAACCGTTGACGCTCTAGAAAAGCTGCGTCCTGCTTTTTCGGAGTCGGGCAACATTACCGCAGGCAATGCATCTCAGATTTCAGATGGCGCTAGCGCCTTGGTGATCACCAGCAGTGAAATTGCAGCTGAGCTAGGAGTTGAACCCTTGGGCACTTATTTGGGTTACGGCCAGGTAGCTGGCCCAGATCCTTCGCTTCTCAGCCAACCAGCCCAAGCCATCGAGAAGGCTTTGGGGTCGGCGGGCATGGAACTGCAAGAGATAGATTTGTTTGAGATAAACGAGGCGTTCGCAGCTGTGGTATTGGCTTCAATGGAAGACTTAGGTATCAGCACAGATGTTGTCAACGTAAACGGTGGGGCTATTGCGCTTGGGCATCCTGTGGGTGCTAGCGGCAATCGTGTTGTGCTGACGTTGCTAAACGAACTGCGTCGTGTTGGTGGAGGTGTGGGAGCGGCTTCGCTTTGCGGTGGTGGGGGCCAAGGAGATGCCTTGCTGTTGAAGGTGTGATTGATATTTTGGCGCGCAATGATTGATATTTTTAGTGCATAACTTGAATTGTGAGTTATCCACATATATGATGGTTTGCAATAAACAAACCCTGCCTCAAACGTGTTGGTTAATATGCCCCCCGCCGGACTCGTGAGAGGCGGGGTTTGTCATTTAATTTGCGGGGTTTGTCATTTAATTTTGGGTTATAGGTTCGTTCAGGTAGCAGCTAGTCGCTGCCGTCCTTCTAGAGCTCGGCTTAAGGTAAGTTCATCGGCGTACTCTAAGTCGCCTCCAACTGGTAGGCCGCTGGCAATCCGAGTTACCGCAACTCCTAAGGGTTCTATCAGCCGAGCTAGGTACATGGCGGTTGCTTCGCCCTCGATGTTGGGATTGGTGCAGCAGATCACCTCGGCTACGTTCTCGTTGTTGATTCTCCTGAGCAGTTCGGAGATACGGAGTTGCTCTGGGCCTACCCCGGCAATGGGGCTGATAGCTCCACCTAACACGTGGTAGCGGCCACGAAACTCGCGGGTTTTTTCTAAAGCCATGATGTCTCTGGGTTCCTCCACCACACACAGCAGGGTTGGATCTCGCCGATGATCGCTACACAGCTCGCATTCATCCTGCTCTGAGATGTTGAAACACCGTTGGCAGAACTTCACCCGAGCCTTTGCTTCGGTGATTGCTGCAGCTAACTGTGTGGTCTCATGGGAGGGGAGTTTTAGCAGGTGAAAGGCGATGCGCTGGGCAGATTTAGGCCCAATGCCAGGCAAGCGCCCAAGTTCGTCAATTAAGGTCTGTACTGCGCTGGTATATGCGGTTCTCATGGCTCTTGGCAGCTTAGGTTGTGTGGGCCATGTAGTTGTGCCTTAAGGTGTTTTGGTGAGGCTAGTCAGCAGATTCAAGGGTGATCAGCTCTGCTCCCGGAAATGCTGCTAGTAGCTCATCTACCAACTGTTGCTTTGCAACTCCAGTATCGGGCGGTTGTTTAGGGGCTACCCGCTCAGGCTGTGTTTCTTTTGCAGGTGCTACCTGCTCAGGCTGTGCTTCTTTTGTAACCACCGCGGTTTCTTTTGCAACCACCGCGGTTGTCGCAGTGCTAGTTGCAGTGGCGTATGGTGTTTCTCTTGCTTGGGCTTGAGCTAATGCAGCCCGTGCTCTCTCGGCTCCTTGAGATCTGCGGGAATCTGGTTGAGGTGCTTCTTTTGGAGGTTGGTGCTGTGTAGTTGGTTGCTCATCAAGCGCTGCGTTGCCAGGTGATTTGTTAGATACGGCTCTAGCAGCGTTGCTTACCCCGTTGCGCTCTAACCGTTCTAATCGTTCCAAGATGGTACTTGTATCGGTATCTAGGTCTCGATTGGTTAGTCGTCCTAGCGCAACTTCTAAATCAACTCTGGGGTCGGGCGCTTGGCGCATATCTACTAAAGCGGTGCCCAACACCTCTAGAGCCCGCGTAAGCCCTGCGGGTGGGATTTGGTTAGCGGTAGTTTGAGCAGCGGTTTGTTGGGCGCTAGGCAGATGGCTGAGATCGGCCCCCATTGCTGCCAAAAAGGCGTTACGCAGCCTATCTAGCACTGCTTCGCCGATGATGCGAGGTTCTCGGCCCGATCTAAGAGCTTCGTGTACGGCCATAAAGGCCGGGCCACAATCTTGTGTGCCTAGAGCCTCGATGATGGCATCTACTGCGTCTAAGCGGTCGGTTACCCCGCCTGCGGCAACTATCTGCTCTAGAGCCGACAAAGTATCGCGCGCCGAGCCCGCACCACGATGCACAGCATGATCTAGAGCTTCTGGGCTTACCTCTAGTCCTGCCGTTTCCACAATCCAGCGAGCATGATCAGCCAGAACATCTCCATCAATCAGGTTGAACTCTAAGTGTTGGGTGCGGCTACGAATTGTGGGTACCACCTTGTGGGGTTCGGTAGTACACAGCACGAACACCACATGTTCGGGTGGTTCTTCTAGGGTCTTGAGGAGGGCGTTTTCTGCTCCTGAGGTGAGCATGTGAACTTCATCTAGCACATACACTTTGGCTTTGCCTGGTGAGCCCATAGCAACTTTGGAGATGAGATCCCGCACATCATCCACCTTGTTGTTGGAGGCAGCATCTAGCTCGATTAGGTCGTAAGAGGTGTTTTTAGCGATGCTCACACAAGATGCACAGGTGCCGCAGGGTTCTCCATCGCCTGTGGGGTTAGTGCAGTTAAGGGCTTTGGCCAGTATGCGAGCTGTGCTGGTTTTGCCGGTGCCGCGTGGCCCGCTGAACAGGTAGGCATGGCCCACTCTGCCTTGTGCCACGGCGTTGCGCAGGGCCAGTACCACCGTTTCTTGGCCGCGCAGCTCAGCAAACTTGCCTGGGCGAAAACGTCTGTATAGTGCTTGATGTGCCATCGTTTGAAGACTTTACTCAGCTAGAGCGACATAATGTCTTAGTGAACGCGAATGTGGTGCCTGTATGTGGTGACTGTATGTGGTGACTGTATGTGGTGACTGTATGGCCGTTTTTGGGTGCGGCTAGCTTCGAATGTGCCCGGCTTCGAATGTGCCCGGCTTCGAATGTGATGGCCAGGCTGTCTGCGGCACACATCAAAATCCGCTGAGAGCTGCTGCCTCCCGGCCCTGACTCGGTTCACGGGTTGATGTTGCACAGGACCCGACCATCACATTCCAAGCCGGGCCCTTAGCCCAGCTGCTCTAAGGATAATGGTAAATGGTGTTGGTTTGGTTGTTGAGTTGAACTAAATTGACCATTCCCGGAGGGGTGCGAGAGCGGCCGAATCGGCACGCTTGGAAAGCGTGTGTGGCGCAAGTCACCGTGGGTTCGAATCCCACCCCCTCCGCCCCCCGTTACCCTCCAATTTGAGGCAGTAGCGCTAATAGCAGATAAATGACTTGCAATGCTTATGTCAGGCTGTAAACTTTGATAGAGCCACCTAGTTCTCTGTCATGGGGCTAGGCTCAGCATGAGTCCGCTTCGGCGGGCTTTTGCGCGTTAGGCGTTCCATTCTTTAGGTTTATGTATCGACTTGCCGGTTTTAGTGATGACCGGATTGGGTAATTGGCATTGCTTAAGGAGTCTTCGGCTCAATGTCCGTCTATTTGCACTCGATAGGCTTAAAGGTTGTTTTGCTTGTTTGTGGGGGTTTACTGTAATCACTATTATCCCCTCCTTTTCAGCCATAGTGATAGGAGTTTGGAGATCACTGTCGTTTGACAAGACCAAAGCAACTTCCATCTGCTTGTAACAGGCATCTCGCACTAGATGTGCTCCAAGGGACACGTCTGATCCTTTTTCTTCTGTGTGTACCACGCGAGCCATCTCGATCTTGCTCTCCTGGAGCGGTTTTGCTAGGGGTAGGGTCTTTTCCCTATGTTTGAACTGGCCAAAGTAGATATCAACTTTCGCTTGTTCTTTGAGTGCGTGAATGTAAACATCTTGGCGTTGAGCTAATCCACGGTCATCATGCCGATCTTGGACTCTAGCTGTGAAGTATTTGACAGCACCGATGCGATGCCCTCTAAGTAAGCGACTGGCCAATTTACGATAGTCAAGCCATTTCAGACTTGGGTTCTTTTTGAGGGCTCCATAGTAAAAGTTAAAGCCATCTACGTACACAATGGCATGTGGTTGGGGATGCTGAGGCATGGCCTATCAGTTTATTGGGGGCACTAGAGAAAAAGGAAGGGGAGGTTGTCGAGAGCTCGGAGGGGTCCGGTTCAGGCGAGAATAGTTCGATTAATAATGGCTAATTGAGTTTTGTCGGGGCTTAGACGCGGCGCTGTCCCTGTCCTGACCGAGAATAGACCGATCGGGACAGGGGCAGTTCTTAGCGATCTAAAAGGCTAGATGCGACTCTGGCTCATTTCTTTCACGTACGACTCATAGTTGCTTGGGCTGCTCCACTGGTAGGTAGCCCCAGCGGTCACCTGATCTAGCTCTTCTTGGTCAAGCTCTCTCGGTTCAGTGGCACCGTAGCGTGTTTAGGGGCGAGGAGGTTAGGGGCGGGCGTTGGCTTGGTCGATGCGCTTGATCGCTGCGGGGGCTAAATCTGCCTCATACCCGGCGTAGAGTCGCAAAAGCACATTTGTGTCTAAGAGGATCACCTGTCGGACGAACTATCCCAAGCTTTTAACAACTTGCTTTCCCATTGTTCGAACAGGTCTTCAGCTTTGATGTCAAAATCGGGGGGCACGCTTTTAATCCCCTTGCCGAACCCCAGCAGTGTCTCAGGAACGTCGACTGGGTTGAGGGGGGCAACTTGGACAACGGGCTCTCCATAGCGAGTGAGCACGATTGGCTTTCCGGTGTCGCGCACCCAGTCCACCATGGCAGAGAAATGGGCGCGGAACTGGTTGCCTGGAATCATGCGTGAACTTCCCATTTGTCCTTGTTGAACCTTGCCGGTTATTCCATCGTGTTGGATCATTAGCGGGGTACCTTAGATTTTTTAGGTTACGCTATATTCTACACTTGTTGTACGGTTTCGTACAACACTGGAAAGCGTGTGTGGCGCAAGTCACCGTGGGTTCGAATCCCACCCCCTCCGCCCCCCGTTACCTTCCGATTTGAGGTAGTACCCTTAGTAGCCAGCGCGTTCAGCGGTACCGTAGCGTGTTCTTGAGCGAGGGGGTTTAGGGGCGAGGGGGTGTCTGATATTGGAGTAGTGCTGCTTGGCCTACGATATTCACGACACGTAGCAGTGCTTCGCGCCCATTAGCATCGGTTAGAAGCAACTCTTCGTTAAATGCAAAATTCACCGGCTGTTGTAGACCGTGGTTGATGGAGATGTTGTGAGTGTAAAGGTAGGTGCGGTTGAGAGTGTCCATGATTGGGTTTAAGCCTCCAGCAACGTTTGGAAGATTGCCAGACGAATTTGGGAAAATCGCTGAGCCACCACCGGGCAGAGGGGAAATCTTCAGCTGAAGTGGCCCATCTGCTGGTACCCACTCGGTTTCATGTCCGGCGGTGTAGCCAGTTATGGCCGTGAACACGGTCATCGGCAGGTGTGTGGAGTGCAGATCGATATAGGCAGTGCCGTCGGTGCTAGTAATGGCTTGTTTGTAGGTCTTGTTGGGGAAAAGAGCGAGAACTTCTACCCCTGCCAGTGGCTGGCCTTCACACTCTACAACTATTGATGCCCGATCTGGGTCTGTGTCTAGCCTTGCGGAAGGAATAATGAGAAGTAAGTCTGTGTTGTCAATGAGCTTGTATTCAGGTTTGAGCCCAGAAAGTTCATGGGTTTTCTCCACGATGATTGGTACACCGTCGCCGCGTCGTTCCAAAAAGAACTGTCGCTCTTTGTGGTCTAGCAACTCAGGAACTGGTATTCGACCAAGCGCCGATGTAAGAACTTCGTTGCGAGTGGCTTGACGTTCTGTCATCCCCTGAATAGTGAGATTGTTCGGCAAGTTGCCGGGGGAATAAATCTCAAGACGATCTGAGAACATGGAAATCCTGATTCGACTAGTACGGATAGAGTAGTCACGGTGGGCCACAGCATTGACAAGGGCTTCAAATACTGCTTGAATGCTGTACTGACGAAGGTCGATTCGGGCAGGCGCTTTGTGGGCAGCGACCCTCATGTTTCGCACAACGAATTGTAGTGCTTGGGTTACTTGCTGGTGGATAGGGCCGGTTATGGTTTGAGAATCTAACTGTCCAGAAGAG
>JAPOTT010000053.1:21752-26743 GCA_026709025.1 bacterium | reverse complement strand
CAGACCTAGACGCGGATGCTTCACCACCAGAATACGTTCCCGCAGCAAACTGCACACTCGGGACAGCTGGCGACGGCGTAGGAGTAGGAGTCGGCGTAGGAGTAGGCGTGGGTGGTGGCTGCGGTGGATCATCATCATCAGTCACCGTGACCGTGACAGTTTGGTTAGCTAACGCGTTGTAGATGGCATCGCCCGAAGAGGCTATATCATGGGTAATCGTCGCGGTACGCTCATCACTGGGATTATCAACATCATCGTTTTGCCCGGTGACGATGATCGTTTGCGCGACATTCCAAGTATTAGCAGTGAACGTTAGTACCTCCGATGATGTGGGGTTATCTGGGTCGGGCGTGTCAGGGCCATCCAACAACAACGCCGCAGGCGTACCCGAAGTAACCGTAACCGTCACATTCCCAGACGGCTCACTATCCAACACCACCAAATACGAATCAGTACCACCACCTTCTGGCACTGTGGTGTTCCCACCGGTTTGAGTGATGGTAACCCCAGCCGTATCATCATCTATTATTTGCAGTTGTTCGGTGGCTTGGTGTGTGTTGTTGTAGCCGCCTTGATTGGGGGTGAATGTTAGGGTGAAACCAAGTTGTGTGGTGGGGTTGTCGATGTTGTCGTTGGTGACGGTATAGGTGAGGGTTTGGGGTTCAAACCAGTTTTGCGGAGTAAAAGTGAAAGTGTTTTGTGTTCCGGGTATATCTGGGTTGGTGTCTAGTAATTGTATTCTTGGTATTGCTGTGCCTGTGATGGTTGCTCTGACAGTGGTTAGCGTGGTTGGCGCTGTGGTGAGCACTACAGAAGCATGGTGTCGTTGGCCTTCGGTGGGGTTAGATGCGGCGATAATGAGGCCACGCTCAAGTGGCGGTGATGTGATTATCGGGGGTTCTGTGATAGGCGGGCCGGTTACGATTGTGGGCCTAGAAACAGATGAACTGGATCTGGGAGGTCTCTGGTAGTTCCATACTTTGATATCATCTAAGGTTGCTTTCAGGCCGACAATGTCTTCGAACCCGATTTGCTGTAGGGGCAAGGGTATCGCTGTGTCAATAGAATCAATTAAGCGACCGTTAACGTACAGGTCGGTTTTCTGTTGACTAGCTACGATAACGAGGGCCACTCACCTGCCAATGGGCAGTTCGTAATCAAACATATGGTGTTCGTGGGTTGTTCCCCTGCGATCTGTGAACCCTATAGCACCAGAATCGTACTGTTCGATGCGTAACGCACCTGTAGGTGAATTGAGCAGCGTAGCACCAGGGTGTTCAGCGTTGCGTTTCACCGAAACCGACAACGTCCAAGGCGCCGGTAAATCAACTACGCCTAACTCGATACCATCTTTGTTTGTTGCTAACGGTGTGTGCCCGAACTCTAAAGACCTGCCCGACACACGATGATCGCTAACTATCTTCGGGAACTGCTGTGCGCTGCCCAACACGTAGCCGTCAGCACCCCCCACCCTGTCAGGCGCACGTAGATACCCCGATCCCGACACCCCACCATCAGACAACCCTTGCAGATCAGAAGGTTGTTGCGTCTCAGACGCTGGGCGGTCGGGTGTTATATACTGCTGAGCGTTATCAAAACTCCAGTGATGTATGAGCCTACGATTGGGTTGAAACAGATCGTTTGGGGCAACAGAGGGCGGTAAACCAAGCACTTCGGCGGCTGCTAGGAAATCTGTTACCGGCCACGAAGACACCTGCTCATTCCACATCCGATCGCCAAAAGTAACCAACGGACGGTGAAGGTGATGGCTGATGAACTGATCGGTAGACGCTAAAACCAAAGAACCGCTAACAAAAAGCCCCGCACCAACCTCTGGAGCACCATTATATGTGGGTTCCTGGGTGTGTATGGCCACCACATCAGGCAACTGAAGTTGCCTGCCCACAACCAGATGGTGTCCGTTCACCCAACGATCTGTGCTCACCGGCAAAGATCGAACACCCCCACCCAGGGTTTGTTGCTGATTTGTGGTCTGTAGCGGGTTTCGGGTTGTAGACCAAACCGAACCCAACGGCACCTGCCCAACCGGAGAAACCTGCCTGGCTTGTGCAACCTGTCTCACTGTGGGTCTGAACCACTGAGCAGATACCAGATTGACAGCGCTTTGAACCACACCGCCGCTAGGAGCATCAGATGCCTGTTCGTTTTGCGACGCGGACACCTCTGGCAACGGTAGATCTACAACAAGCCCAACATGGTAAAGGTTTGCGAACTCCTCTAACGCCCCCAACCCGGCCAACAAACCATTACTACCATTACCATTACCGTTACCGTTGTGGCCGTTGCCGTTACCGTTAGCGTTGGTAAAATCAAGGTGCAGCACGTTTAGTTTGTACCAAGACAATAGTCGGATGAGGTGGTGTAGGTGAGCTGGGTTGTAAGACCTGGAAGCTAAATCTAGGTGCAACGAACGCACAGCGCTGCGAGACGAAGGACTGTGCGTGACAGAACCAGCTGAGGCTGACAAACCATCTGCAGATGCTGCTAAAAGCTGCAACAAGCTGCGCGAACCGTAGAACACGCCTGTAGATGTGTTCGCCGAAACGGTGACCGTGTCGCCCACTGTCAGCTCATAGCCCTCAACCGACAACTCTGGGTTTGCGGTGTCTAAAATGTCCACCAAAATGTCACCCGACCGCACATTTGCGGTATCACCCAATAGCACCACTGGTAGCTCGAAGCCAACAGCCAACTCCAAATCCGAAGCCAACTTGTCGGCCACCTGTTTTAAAGACCGCGCCTTAGATGTAACAACCCCCACAGCTTGGGGATGCACCAGATGCAAGTGATCCCAATCCAACGCCCCGTCTAAATCCTCTAAAACTGATGCTTGATCGTCACCTAACACCACAGAGGAGAAATCATCCGCCCAGTTCTTATTAGCATCAACGTTACCCAGCACAATGCGCGAACGCCTTGACACCTCAAAACTGTTCTCCTCGCCCGGCAGCCACCCGACCAACCGTGGAATAGCGAACCCTTGCTCACCGGACAACCCGAAATCGATCTCATAACCAGCCCAAGAGCCCGCACCATGAGCATTAATAGCCCTGACCATCAGCACGTGGTTCACACCGCGCACCAACCCCGAAAACTCGTAGCCCTGAACCCAAGACTGTAACACAACCGGCTCCGACCAAAATGCTCCCCGTTTGTAGCGCACCTCATAACCATCCACCTCATCACCGCCATCTACCCCAGGGGCACCCCAAAACAACAAAGCAGAATCTTGCCTAACCTCAGCCGCTAAACCCCGCGGCGCACCCGGCGGACCCAAACGCCCCACCAAAACCCTCTCAGAAGCCCAAAAACCCGCTCCAAAACCAGTCAAAGCCCGCACCTGCACCTCATACACACGACCATCAAGCAGCTCATCCACCAACAAACCCCGCTCCGAAGCAGACACAAACTCAGACTGCCAACCCCCACTACGACCATACACACTCCCCACACCCCGGTAACGCACCTCATAGCCCGACACATCAAAACCACCCGTATCACCAGGTAAATCCCAAGAAACTACAAACCCGCCCAACTCAGGACGCACCCGCAAACCCCTAACAGGATCCGACACCCCCAACACCCCTGCCACAAACGGCATAGAAAGCCAACCCCCACCACCAACACGATTTACAGCCCTCACCTGAAACTCATACATCACCCCATCAAGCAACCCAGACACCTCATAACCCAAAACCTCACCCTCCGAAGGCACACCAACATCAACCACGCCAGCCCACACACCACCACCTGCCTCACGCCAACGAACCTCATAACCCGACATCCCTGCACGCCCATCAGTTTCTGGAGGCAACCAGCTCAAACCCACCGCACCATCACGATCAACACCAGACAACCCCCTAACAACCCCAGGAACACTCAGCTCATGCGGAAAAAACTCAAACAAACCCGCTATCTCATCAGAAGACAACGCACGATCATAAACCCGTAGATCATCCAAAACCGCCCTAACACCCCCACCGTTGCTACCAGCCCCTAAACGACCCAACGGTAAATCCAAACCCCCATCCAACCAGCCCACCAACACCCCGTTTGCAAACAAGCTCACCCCCACCCGTGAACCCACAAAAACCAGATGCACCCACTCTCCTAACGGAGTGCCATACCCGAAATCCCAAACCTGCCCTCCTAAAACACCAACGCCAACCCGACCAGAAAACGGGCCCTCCAGCAACAAGCCCCCCGCCTCACCATCCAACGAACCCAACAACACAGACCCACCAACACCAACCGCATGCCTGTTCACCCACACCCCAACAGACCACCCACACTCATCCTCAGGCTCAACCTCCTCGGGCTCAACAGACTCAGCTACCTCAGACACGCCTGAGGTGGGCTGAGCAGTTTCAGATGTACCAGACCCAGTGTTTTCACCAGATCCGGCGTTGCTACCCCCCTCAGACTCAGACTGACCAGCTTCAGCTACACCAGACCTACACTCCAGAAAACCTGTGTCTAACTCATCAAGATCCACATCCAAATCCAAAAAACCATCCCCATCAAACGACAAAGCCTTGTCCAAACGCCCTTCAACCACCCGAACACCCTCACCTGAACCCTCACCAGCATCATCCAAACCCCACTCAAAAACAGCATCATCCAAACCAACATCGCTACTCGCAAGCCCAACCTCACCATCGCCAACATCAACACTCTCGTCTGCTACAGTGCCTGACTCCTGTGCAACAACATCTAACTCCTGTGCAACAACCCCACCCTCATCCGCAACAACCAGACCAGATACAAACACGCCCCAACCCAAAACAAGCGCGCAACCAACCCGCAAACATCTGCCTACCAAGCACCACAACCCCCGATCTCGGGTACGCTCTGATCTCAAAACCCTACAACCCTCAACCTACAGTTAACCCTCAAGGTTGCGAAAGGTAGAGGCTGTGAGGGGGGGGGGGGGGGGGGGGGGGGGGGGGGGGGGGGGGGGGGGGGGGGGG
>JAPOTT010000053.1:0-21742 GCA_026709025.1 bacterium | reverse complement strand
TTTTCTTTTTTAGCCCCCCACTCCCCCGCTCCGGGGACGCCCTGAACCCCAAACCCCACCCCCCCCCACCCACAGTTAAACCCCCAAGTTGCGAAGGGGGGGGGGGGGGGGCCCCCCCCCCCCCCCCCCGACTTACATACGCTGCCCAACGCAAGCCAAACCGCACATACTCACAAAACTCGCTAAACAGCAAACATGTACCAAAACCAAACCAACTCAGTTTGCGGCAACTGTGCGGAACATAGTACCCAACACCAGTTACGACATCATCGGTTGCAGCACTACTGCAACCGCTCAGAGGACGAGGCAACCTAGCCACACGCGAAACCGCACACACGCTCCAAACTTCACGCTTCAACATCATCATGGGCACTACCTCCTTTCCCCAACTACAGTGAGCTATGTAAGTGAGCTATGTAAACAAAACATCTGACCACAAAAGCCACTAGCAACAACTAGACGGCTACTACGCAATCAGATACTTAAATGCAAACCATCATAACGTGAACATTTGCTTTCGTCAACACCGAATAATGATCGCTAACAACCAACTCTTTAATCTAATAAGTCACAAACACGCACACAGCCAGCTTGAAGCTCTACCGAAGCAATTTTCAGAGCAACAGTGGTTCCTAGAGTAAACCGCAATCGCCTGTTCCTCAGAAAGGCGGTATTTTCTATTATCTAGGTAGGCCGTGGTGGTGCGTTCCCCAATAAACACAATCGGGGAACGCCTGGAATGAGTAGTATTGTCCATCGGGGCATTGCCAAAAACTGGGTGCAGGATTAGGTTGGGTACGTACCTCTGGAGAGGGCCAGAACTGAGGAGGACTTGGCACAGGCCCATACAGAGAAGGCGCAGGATACTGCGGCTGTTGACTAAAACCAGACCCGTACGGCGCATACTGCCCAGAACTATAAGGATCGTAACAGTTAGGGAAACAACCGCTTGGGCCAGCTAACAGGTGCTGACCATAAGGGTTCACCACGTGGGTGTGCTCAGCGTACTCATCATGAGCGTGAGTATGCATGGCATACTCCTCGTGAGTGTGCTCAGCGTACTCTTCGTACTCTTCGTGTGTGTGGGTGTGCTCAGCGTACTCATCATGAGCGTGAGCGTGCATGGCATACTCCTCGTGAGTGTGCTCAGCGTACTCAGCATGAGTGTGGGAACGCTCTGCAACAAGCAAATACAACAACACCGCAATCAAAGCAGCAAAAGCCAAAACCCCTAAACCCACCAGAACATTTACCGGCTTTATACCCGCCTCAGGCGATGAACTCCCCAACGAAACCGCTCCCTCCTGCGAACTAGTCACAAACAACCTATCTTTAGGTACCTCTTGTTGCTGCGACTCATCTGGCTTGTCAGGTGTGGGCTGCTGTTCCTGTACGGACTGGCGTTCAACAGACACGCTGGCCACATCGGCTTCGGTGTGACTTGATGGGGCATCTTGACTGGCTGGGGCACTTTTTGGCTTAGGCTTGGATGATGATCGTTTAGAAGCAGCGCTATTCGTTTCATCGTCTTCAAATGGTAACTCCCCTCTGTCCACCACCTCCTCATACATACGGGTAATAGCATCAGTAGCAGTTACCCCGATCTCGGCTAACACCTCATCGGCTTTTTTCTTTAACTCTGGCTCAACACGAGCCCGAATCGTTTCTGTTTTAGCCATTTTTCATCCTTTACCTAACTACTAAAAACTACTAACATCAACTTCCCCGTACCTACAGTCTCCGCTCACTAAGCAATCTGTGTGCCTTGACACCACACACCTCGTACTTCGAGCGAATCATCAAAAGCCACAAGATCGGCCCATGCACCAACTTTGATCAGCCCGATGTCTGTCTCCCCAAGCAACTCTGCTGGAACACACGAAGCGCTTCGGAGAGCATCATCCAAACCCATAACACAATGCTCCACCACATACTTAACAGCCGCATCAAGCGTCAAACAACTACCCGCCAAACCACCATCAGGAGTACGAGGCACACCCCCCACCAGACTAATTTTAGTTGCACCCAAATTGCCTTTAGCCCAGCCAGCCGAATCAGATATCAAGATGGTTTTAGCAGGGCTTTTAGCACGCACCGCAATCTTCAAAATGTCGGGGTGCAAGTGTTCCCCATCGGCAATAATGCTAATAAATGCATCGTCGCGCGCTAATGCAGCAGCCGTTAACCCCGGCTTGCGGTGATGAATTGGAGTAGAAGCGTTGAAGCAGTGGGTGAGCAAAGACACACCAGCATCAAACGCTTGCTGTGCTGCGGCATAATCAGCGCTGCTATGTCCGGCAGCCACCACTATCCCCCTTTGCGTTAGATAGCTAATTGCCTCAATCACGCCAGCCCGCTCCGGCCCCAATGTGATCAGCCGAACGCTTGGCGGTAAAGACCTGCACCATTCCAAATCCACAGGTCCCGTAGCAACATCTTGATGAGCACCAGTTAGCTCACCCAACCAGGGGCCTTCTAAATGCGCTCCAAGCACACGAGGGCCTTGGCGGTGATCAGCAAAAACTGCCAACTCCTCTAACCATCTCCCATAAGCATCAAGTGGTTGGGAGATCAGGGTGGGCAGCCACGAAGTTACCCCGCTCACAGATAACGTTGGAGCAAGCTTTGGCCATTCATCAGGCGGGCTGCTAGCCAAATCTACATCTGCAAAACCATTCACCTGAATATCTACAAACCCAGGAGCGAGATAAGCAAAATCTGTTGGTTTACTAGTTTGGCTGATGCCACAAAAACGCCCCTCCTCAAAACGCACCTCAGCAGCGTTTAGCCACCCTTCGGGGGCAAGAACCCGCTCAGCCGAAATGCTCGTCAACTGCATCCCGCAACCAACGAGACGCGTGCTGCCACCATGTAATCATTCACATACTCCGTAAACCGCGCAACTATCTCGTCCCTTACAGCCACTCGATCCATCTGACCGCTCAACAGGCCCGCAATGGGAGCCTTCCAGATGCTACGGCCTATAGCGAAACCAGCGTAACCCCTCACACCCGCGCCAGCACGCAACCAAGTTGCGATCTCGTCGCGCGGTGCGCCAGCACCAAGAATAACGATGGGCGGCACCACACCATCTACACAACAAGCTTCGCTCACCGCAGCCGCCTTACTAGCCGATGCCACACCTTGTAACTTCCAAAGATCTGGAAGGCCAAAGCGCTCGGTTATCTCACCAACCGCAACCGCCAACAAACCAGGCAACATCTCACTGCGATATCGCGCAGCATCGTCTCCCACATGTTCCATATCTGAAGTTGTAGGGGGAACAATCAACTCCAACAACAAGTCCATACCAAAACCAGCACAGATGCTACGCGCCTGTTGTAGCGCCGCTAAGTTAGCTTCTTTCAAATCCATGGGGTCATTGGGATTCCAACGCAACAAAACCTTTCCCCACTTAGCAGACTCCAAAATGCTGCTCGATGTTTCCATCTGAGCCTCGTCTAGCAGCACAAGCTGACGTTGACCAGATACCTCTAAAGCAAGGGCAGTATCAATCCCCCCAGATTGGGCTACGCGTGCCGCCGCCTCGCCACATTCCATATCTACTAGAACCGACACCTCACCTAAGTGCCCTACCACCTGTAAAGATGAAATGACCGCCTCGGCTATCACAGTCTTTGCGTCGGCAAGAAGAGCCCACTGCTCAACAGAAACCGTTTCACTATTGAACAACTCAGTAGCAGTGGAAGCCCTGTGATCGAAGGCCAACATAAACTTGGGCTGCTGCGTGCTCTCTAAGCAACTTGAGGTGTTTAGCTTGGGTGAGGAAGCAACAGCCACCCTGCTAGAAGGGGTTGGTAATGGCGTTGCTAGCGCGTGAAGTGCGGCACCTCTGGCTCCAGCCGTCTGGCCCAGCGCAGCACTCCGCAACTCTGGTACCTCCCGCACAGAGGCGAGTTCTTTGGCCATTGCAGAAGCAAGCGGATCGAACAACTGCCCTCCAGCTTGGCTTAACCCTCCCCCTACAACAATGGCCTCCACATCTAAAGTGAGAGCCAGCGTGGATAGAGAACGCGCTAGGGTGTCCACACATTCCTGCCAAACCACAGAGGCAGCTTGTTCCCCAGCAGCAGCACGAACGGCAATTTCTTTGGCCTCAATGTATTCATCTTCGCCGACCAACTCAGCATAGGCCCGCTCAATACCACGACCAGAAGCAGCAGACTCAACGCATCTTGATGGCTCACCGTTAGCTGTAGCACCAATAGCACTGGTACAAACGTGGCCTATTTCCCCTGCAAAGCGAGTAGCACCTCGCCAGATGCGACCGTCTAGTAGCACCGCAGCGGCCATGCCAGTTCCTACCGGCACGAAGGCACCTGATCTCAAACCCCGTCCAGCACCAATACTAAACTCCGCTAAAGCACCTGCATAAACATCATGCTCCACCAAAACAGGCTGCCCCAGAACCGCCTCTAACTCTGGCCCGATTGCAAAATCAGCCCACCCGAGGTTTGCTGAAAACTCTCCTCTGCCTAAATCTGGGTTGACACGCCCGGGGATAACCAAACACACTCCCGCTACAGACACATTGGCATCAGCCGCTCTGGCCGACAACAACTGCACCACACCTGCCACCTCTGCAACTACCTGCTCTGCCTCAATCGCACGACCCAAACGCAACCGCACGGGCTCTCCGATTACCTCCACAGCATTGCCCAACACAGCCTTCAGTTCTGTGCCCCCATAGTCAACACCTATAGCTGCTACCGGTTCCACAAGTTCCCTCATCGGCAAGATGACTCCCATATCTACATTTTGAAATCGGCATTAACATGCAAGAATTAATGCAAAACAAGCATACTAATGTTTATATAGTAGGTATTTGCAATTAAATTGATCACATAAATTGATCACAGCGTCTAATGCCAGGTCACTAAGATGCCTCCGATAGGAACCAGCTTAAATGATAATTTATTACAATACAATAAAAACAACTTGAACCCTGTTCCAACAATTGCAGTGATATGCCCCAATCCTGCTATTGATGTAACCGCAAGCAGTAGAAGCTTTTCGTTGGGCGACAACGTTGCAGGTGCTGCCACAAACATGCGGGCAGGAGGCAAAGGCACAAACGTTGCATGTGTGGCTGCCGACCTCGGGGCCGCCCCGAAGCTGGTGGCTCCACTTGGAGGCAAAACAGGAGCAGCGTTTCGAGACTTGCTAGACCCCCGGGTATCGCTCCATGAAATCAGCGTGCATGGAGATACTCGGTTGTGCCTGACCCTTGCTTCAGATGGTGTGATCACCGAAATTCGCGGCAGCGGCTCTGCGGTCAGTGAAAGCGAGTGGGAAGCTTTTATTGTGGCTGCCCAAGAAGCCTCTGCCTCTGCAGACGCAACGGCAATTTGTGGCAGCTTTCCCGCCGAATCCCCTGTGCAGTGGATACAGGAACTGATTGCAGCAGTCACCTGCCCTAAGGTGTACGTTGACACTAGCGGCACACACCTAGCTAAAGCTGCTGAGTGTGCTGGTATTACGATTGCCCCCAACTTTGATGAACTACAGGCTTTGTGTGGTGACACTTTAGGCGACAAAGAACCTGTCTATCCGCTAGTACCCCCATCTGACAGATCTGCGCACGCTGCTGGTTTGGTTTCCATGCAACAACAAAAAACCGCAGGTCTGCAAGTGCTGGCAACCCTCGGAGAAGCCGGGGCTGGACTGTTGGTAGAGGAACAGTGGCACATGGCTGTTCCCCCTGAGGTACACGGCAACACTGTTGGTGCCGGTGATGCCACATTGGCAGCATTTATTTTAGCTCAAGTTAGAGGGCTCTCACCGTCTGCAGCGCTAAAGTACGCAGTTGCATCTGGTGCGAGCGCTGTAGTTCAGCCTGTAGCAGGACACATAAGCCCTGCCGACGTAACCAGACTGGAATCACAGACCTCTTTGTTGAGCGTAGCGGTTGACCAAGATGGCACCGTTGGTTAAAGCAATCACCTGATCACGAGACAACTGAAAGCGGCTCAACACTGCTAACTGCATCAGACAAAACCAACTCCACATTGTTCTTTGTGAGTGCCGCAGCTAGCTCTTTGGATGGTTCACCGACAGTGATCAACACATCCACACTATCTAGAGCACAGATTCGAGAGAACTTGGTTTTGTCAAGTTTGGTGTGATCTACAACAACTATGCGCTTCTCAGAAGCAGCAATCATTTCACGATTGGTTGCGGCTTCTGTGTGATCGTGTGTGAAGATACCCGCCTCCGACACACCTTCAGCACCAAGTATGCATAACTCCAGATTGAATTCAGCTATGCAGCGATCTGCCATAGGCCCAACCATCTCATAGCTACTACTGCGCACATAACCCCCGGTGACCACCAAGGTATGCTGAGACCACTGAGCGAACTCACAGGCAACGCTCAATGAATTTGTTACCACCTTGATTGCGGGGCCGGGCCCAAGTGCCCTTCCAACTTTGGACAAAGTAGTACCGCCGGTCAATCCCACCTGCATGTTGGCCTTCACATAGCTAGCCGCAACGGTAGCGATCGCCAACTTTTCAGATTCTTGATATGATTCCCTGTAGCGAAGCGGCAGTTCATAGGCAAAATTGGTTCTAACAGCGCCACCATGAGTGCGCCGTAACACATCGCCAGACTCCAACAGAGCAAGATCCCTACGAATGGTGGCTGCCGACACAGCAAGAGTTCTGCTCAAATCTGCTACATCAACCTCGCCTTTTGCTGCCAACGTAGACAAAATGGCCATGTGACGATCTTCGGGGTTCACTGTCTCATAGCCTAGCGCACACGGACAATATAACAAACTACCTTACAAAAGAACTCTCGGAACCCCCTCCCCGCTCGGTGCCATAAACACTCCGAACATACTTATGCTCCCCAACGGGAAAACAACGGGGAACACAGCTACCGCAAACCCGGTTACTGCCTTCGGTTGTTGCTAATCTAAGGTTTTGGGATATATCCGCTGTCACCGCCGCTAAAGAGAGAACAAAACAGATGAATCCCTTCACACTTAACCCGATGCCAGCCACAACTATGGGCGAGGGCAGCATTAGTGGCCTTGCTCAACTCATACGAGCTCACGGCAGCCGCGCCTTTGTGGTGAGCGACCCTGGTATAAGCGCAGCTGGCATCCTTGGTACAGCCACCGAAATCCTCACGAACGAGGGCATCCAATGGACAGCGTTCACCAGCGTTGAACCTAACCCAACAGACACCAACGTGGCCGCTGGAGTTTCAGCCCTCAATGACTTCGGCATGGATCAAACGGTGGTGGTACTTATTGGAGGAGGATCGGTGATGGACTGCGGGAAGTACATTGCCATGGCGGCTCCCTCAGGCGTAACCGACCTACAACTTGCGTTCTCACCTGATCTAGATGCCGACGATCTAATCGACCGGAACACCTTAGCGCCAGCTGGGAAACCTACGGCACCGTGCTTGCCAACCATCGCTGTTCCGACCACCTCAGGCACGGCATCTGAAACTAACGGTGGCGGGCTGATCACCCGTAGCGAAGACCACCGCAAGCTCACCTTCGTGCATCCTGATGTGCAACCCCGCGCTGTGCTTTTAGATCCGGTGCTTACCGTTGGGCTGCCAGCGCGAGCTACAGCAGCGTGCGGCATGGACGTTCTCACACATGCCATTGAGACGTACACCTCCAACGCAGCAAATCCCTACGCCGACGGCCTCGCGCTGCACGCCATCCGCCTCACCAGCCAAGCGCTGCGGGAAGCGGTGGCCGATGGCAGCAACCTCCAAGCGCGCTCCACCATGCAAATTGCCTCACACTTAGCTGGCCGTGCCTTCTCCTCTGGGCCACTGCTCGGCCTTGTCCATGCCACCGGCCACCCCATCTCAGGCACATTCGGGATAGCCCACGGACAAACACTAGCAACCATGCTCCCCCACGTAATGAGGTTCAACCTTGAAACCGTGGCCGACCGCTACGCAAACGTGGGAGCCGCACTAGGTGCAGCACCCAACCCAACAGCAGCAATCGAGGCAGTGGAAACGCTGTCTGCGGCGGTTGGCACCAACCTGAACCTCAGCGATCTTGGTGTCACACCCGAACACCTAAACTCACTAACCACCGATGCCCTGCGTGACATGATCATCCTCAACACCCCGCGCTACCCCAGCCGCGCCGATGTCCACAACCTCTACCAACAAGCCATGTAACCCTGCCCTCCCTATTGCTAGCGGGGCACAGCTAAATTATTGGGGTAAATTGTTGGGGAACAGTGTGGAGTTAGCTTGCACAACAGGCTTGTAACAGCAGCTAGGCGAACCAAACTTAGTGGTTACTCGTTGGTGGGAAAACCTAAGTTGACAGTACTGGTGGCGGGTTCGGGCCATCGACTAGTTATCACTTTAGGGCGGGTGTAGAAACGGATACCCTCGGGGCCGTACATGGTGGTATCGCCAAACAGGGATTCCTTCCAACCACCAAACGAGTGGTACCCCACTGGAACTGGAATAGGTACATTGATGCCCACCATGCCTGCATCGGCATCTTCTTGGAACTGCCGAGCCGCACCGCCATCGCGAGTGAATATGGCAGCCCCGTTACCATACGGATTATCGGCAATTAGCTGCACTGCATCGGCATAAGTGTCGCAGCGCACCACGCTCAGCACCGGGCCGAAGATCTCATCGCGGTAAGCATCCATATCGGTGGTGACGTTGTCTAACAAAGATACGCCCAAAAAGAAACCATCACCATCAAAGCGAGCCTCACGCCCGTCCACCACCACGGTTGCACCCTGTTCGGCTGCCGACCCTACATAGCCTGCCACACGGTTGCGATGCTCTCGAGTAACTAAGGGGCCCATATCTGAACCTAAATCGGTGCCGGGGCCAATCACTAGCTTTTCCATGCGGAGTTTGATTGCCTCTACTAGCGAGTCTGCCACATCGCCCACTGCAGCCACCACTGAGACTGCCATACACCGCTCTCCCGCAGAGCCGTAGGCGGCCGACACTGCAGAGTCGGCCGCTAGCTCAACATCGGCATCAGGCAGCACCACCATGTGGTTTTTGGCTCCACCTAGAGCCTGTACCCGCTTGCCTTTGGATGTGCCAGCGGCATACACATAATGGGCTATAGGCGTAGAGCCCACAAAGCTAGCCGCCTGCACATCGGGGTGCTCCAACAACCTATCTACGGCTACCTTATCGCCGTGTACCACGTTAAGTACCCCAGGCGGAAAGCCCGCCTCTCCAAACAGCTCAGCCATGAGCATGGGGGCCGAGGGGTCGCGCTCTGAGGGTTTGAGAACGAAGGTGTTCCCGCAAGCAACAGCATTGGGCACCATCCACATAGGCACCATAGCGGGGAAGTTGAACGGGGTTATCCCAGCCACCACACCGAGCGGACGGCGCACCGTGTAAACATCAACACCACTAGACGCGGCCTCGTTGTGGCTACCCTTTAGGTGCTCGGCTAGCCCACAAGCAAACTCAATGTTGTCGATGGCCCGGGCCACCTCACCCATAGCATCGGCGTGGACTTTGCCGTGCTCTGCGGTGAGCCGCTTGGCGATCTCTGTGGCGTTTTCTGCCACTAGGTTACGAAAGGCGAACATCAACGCTGTGCGGCGAGCCAGAGAGGTTTGGCTCCACTCCCCAAACGCTGCCTGAGCCCCAGCCACCGCAGCATCCACCTCGGCAACCGCTGCCAATGGCAGCACAGCGGTTTGGGTGCCGGTAGCAGGGTTGAAAACTGGCGATGTGCGCCCCGAGGTGCCAGCTACCTGCTGTCCACCGATCAGATGACAGATGTTTTGCATACGCCCTCCCTTAGTCGAAAGCTACTAACTCCAGTGCAGCTGACAGTTCTAGCACCAGACAAAGTACTAGATTAGATAGCTGCTAAGGCCACGGCGTAAATACTGACCATGGCCCGCAGAACCCAGATACTGATTGTTATCAACGATCACACGGCCCCGCGACAACACGGTATCTACGTGGCCGCTTACTTCGATGCCCTCATAGGCTGAGTGATCGATGTTCATGTGATGGTTGTCCACGCTGATCGTCCAAGAAGCCTTGTGGTTGTAGATCACGATGTCGGCATCTGAGCCGGGCTGAATAATCCCTTTACGAGGATAAAGGCCCATCATGCGAGCCGGAGTAGTGGAGCATAACTCTACCCATCGGGGTAGTGTGATCTCACCGGTGGCAACACCTTGATAGATGAGGTCCATGCGGTGCTCTACCGTACCTAAACCATTAGGGATAGCTCTGAAATCGCCGCGGCCCAGTTCCTTTTGTTCCTTCATGCAGAACGGACAGTGGTCGGTGGATACTACTGCTAAATCATTGGTACGTAGCCCCTTCCATAGTTCATCTTGGTGATGGTCGTGATGAGAACGAATCGGAGTGGAGCACACATAAGCTGCACCATCCCACCCCTGATCTAGGTGCTCCTCAAGGCTGAAGTAAAGGTATTGCGGACAGGTTTCTGCAAACACGTTGGCACCGTTATTGCGGGCGATAGCCACCTGCTCTAGAGCTTGTTTGGCCGAGAGATGCACAATGTACAGCGGCGCAGCACCAACCTTGGCCAGCTGAATGGCACGATGGGTGGCTTCAGACTCAAACTCGGCACGGCGCACATAGCCGTGGTTCACAGGATCGGTTTCGCCCCGCTCAAAGGCTTGTTCGGCTAGAACATCTATGGCGATACCGTTTTCAGCGTGCATCATCATCAGCCCGCCGTTGCTGGCGCACTGCTGCATGGCTCGCAATATCTGACCGTCGTCGCTATAGAACACACCTGGATAAGCCATGAACAGCTTGAAACTGCTTACCCCTTCGTTGACGAGCAGATCCATCTCTTTGAGGGCTGCATCGGTTACATCACCGATGATCATGTGAAAACCGTAATCAATGGCACAGCGACCCTCGGCTTGGGCCATGCGATCTTCAAAGCACTCCCGTACGTCTAAACCGTAGCTCTGGGTGGCAAAATCTACGATGGTGGTAGTGCCACCCCAGGCGGCGGCCCTGGTACCGGTTTCAAAGTCGTCTGAGGCTACGGTGCCACCAAAGGGCAGTTCCATGTGGGTATGCACATCCACCCCACCAGGCACCACCAGCTTACCGGTGGCATCTAGCACCTGTTGGGCACCGCTTTCAGCCGCAACAGCTACATCTGAGCCCGGTTGCAAAACCGCAGCGATGGTTTGGCCGTCTATCAGAACCTCGGCTGGATCCGCCCCGGTAGAACTAACCACCGTGCCACCCTTAATAAGCGTTGTCACCGCGTCATACCTCCTTGTCGATCTCCTCTATTGTCTCCAAAATTGCGGCTACACCTTCGTCTATCTCAGCTACGGTTGCATCCAACATGGGGGTGATACGCAATACGTTGCCATATAGTCCTCCTTTGCCCACTAGAAGCCCGCGTTGCTTGCAACCTTCCAAAAAATCTCCGGTTCGAATAGGGTCGGGCTCTATGGTACCGGGAGCTACCACCTCTATAGCCCACATAAGACCCTTGCCCCGCAACTCCGCAATCCATGGAGTGTTATGAGCTACCGGTGTGAGAGCATCGGCCATTCGCTGACCCATATCCAAAGCATTTTGCTGAAGGTTGTTTTGTTGCACATACCGCAAGGTAGCCAAGCCCGCAGCCGCAGATAGTGGATTGCCTCCAAAGGTGGAGAAGTTTAGGGCTTTTATGGTGTCCATAATCTCGGCTCGGGCTACTATTCCCGCCAAGGTAATGCCATTCCCTGCACCCTTAGCAAAGGTCAACATGTCGGGCACGATGTTATGGGCTTGATACCCCCAAAAATGCTCGCCAGTGCGCCCCCAACCGGTTTGCACCTCGTCTGTAACGAACAAGATGCCACTGTTGGAAAGCAACTTGTGTATAGGCTCAAAAAAACCATCTGGCGGAATTGCGAAACCGCCAACACCTTGAATGGGCTCGGCTATAAGACAAGCTGGCGATCCGGTAGTCATCATGTCTAGCACTTGGCGTAGATCTTCGGTGCATGCCTCGGTGAAATCTGTGTCGTTGAGATGGCGAAACGGGCTGCGTAGCCGGTAAGCCCCATGAACAAAATGGACCGACAAGCCCGACAAGGTAGTTGATTTCCAAGAGGAATGCGATGTGATGGCTTGTGTGGTAAACGAGCGCCCGTGGTAGCTGTTTCGCATAGCAAGCACTTCGTTAGACTTCTTGTAACTGGTGGCCAACAAAATGGCTGTATCGTTGGCTTCGCTACCAGAAGTGGTAAAGAAGACCCGAGCATCAGCGATACCGCTAGCTGCTGCTATCTCCTCAGCTAGCTCAATCATCGGTTCGCACAGATACAGCGTGGAGGTGTGCAGCACCTTAGCGGCTTGGGCTTGAATGGCCGCAGTTACCTCAGGATTGTTGTGGCCCACCATGGTAGTAAGCACGCCACCAAAAAAGTCTAGGTAACGGTTGCCCTCCACATCCCACACATAGCTGCCTTCGCCCCGCTCAATGCTTATTGGCTCAGCATACAACGGCTTCACATAAGAAGGCAGCACCGCCTGATAACGCTGGTGGAGCACAGCATTGGTGAGCATCAAACAGTGGCCTAGGCTTGGGCTAGTGGGCTGTACATATCGGGTCGGCGATCCCGATAAAACGCCCACTGATCGCGGGTCTCATCGATCAAGGCATAGTCAAGGTCGCGGATTACCAACTCTTCTTGTTGGTCAGATGCTGTCTCTTCAACAAACTCACCACGCGGATTAGCAAAGTAAGAGGTGCCGTAGAAGTCGTTGTCGCCCAAAGCCTCTACACCCACCCGATTGATTGCACCCACAAAGTACAAGTTGGCCGCAGCCGATGATGTTTGCTCTAACTTCCATAAATACGAAGACAAGCCTCGACTAGTGGCCGAGGGGTTGAACACCAGCTGTGCGCCGCCCAAACCTAAAGCCCGCCAGCCCTCTGGGAAATGCCGGTCGTAACAGATATAAACCCCAACTTTACCCACGGCGGTGTTGAACACTGGAAAGCCTAAGTTGCCTGGGCGGAAGTAAAACTTCTCATAAAACCCCTTCACATGGGGAATATGCACCTTGCGATATTTGCCCAAATAAGAGCCATCAGCATCAACCACCGCAGCGGTGTTGTAAAGCACTCCAGGCTGTTCTTTTTCATATATGGGCAACACCAACACCATGTTGTGCTTGGCTGCTAGCTCCTGAAACCGCTTAGTGGTTGGCCCGTCGGGAATGGCCTCGGCATAACTGTAGTAATCTGCCTCTTGCACTTGACAGAAGTAGGGGCCGTTAAACAATTCCTGAAAGCACATCACCTGCACCCCCGCTGCTGCTGCAGTAGCGAGATGCTTCTCGTGCAACTCCAGCATGGACTCCTGATCTCCGGTCCACAGCGTCTGCACTACTGCGGCTCTGACCGTTTCGGACATGGGATAACCCCCGAACTCCTACAACACTGGCGAAGGTGTGCAACACTGGCCACAACAAAACACCGACAGCGCAAAATTATGAATGAGCTTTGATTTTTGCCGACCGCAGAACCCGTTCGCAAGTTTAGTTGCTAGGCGTAGGTGGCTGATATGTCTGGCGCGTATGTCTTGCGCGTGGATCTTACGCGTGGATTCAGAGCGCCAATCTAACTCACCGGTGTATCCTTATGCTCATGGCAGAAATCACCATCTATCACAATCCTGGTTGAGGCAGTTCCAATGGTGCGCTCGAGGTTCTCGAGTCACAAGGCATCGAGTTCGATGTCGTCTACTACCTCAAGACCCCCCTCAGTCAACAAGACTTAGAGCATTTGTTGGAACTGTTGCCCGGCGAACCAGCCGAGTTGGTACGCCAAGACAGCCACTTCAAAAAGCTAGAGCTTGATATCGGCAACTACCAAAGCCCCGCAGAGGTGGTGCAACTCTTGCTCCAACATCCCAAGCTCATGCAACGCCCAGTAGCGGTTCGAGGCGACAAAGCGATAATCGCCCGTCCGTATAGGGAAATTATGCAATTATTATGACCTTTTTCGATACTGCTACCCGCAAAACCCAAACGCTAACCAAAACACTGCTAGTGGCTGGCCCCAATGGAGCGCTTTACCCGGTAGCCGCTATCTGGCGCAAGGCACTGGCTCGGATCATCGATGCTATTGCGGTGTTTTTCCTTCAGTGGATGCTAACGATAATTCAGGTTTTAGGCTTTATGGAGAACGTGTCTACCCGATGGCAACCCGAGCCGTGGGGTCGTTACACCGCCGCAATCTTGGTGTACATCTTTTTTCACTTCGTGTATACGGTGGTCTTCCTACGTTGGAACGAGGGCCAAACACCGGCAATGGATTTGTTGAAGCTGCGAGCAGTTTGCACGGTTGGAGGTGGCCACTTGAGCGTGGGTCGCTGCACCGCACGCTGGTTTTTGGGTGGGGCAAGCTGGATTGTACCCCCGGTGTTGCTAGGGGGCCTGCTAATCAACGCAGCCAACTACCTCACAGCGCCCTTTGATGGCCGGTATCGCACCATGTCGGACTGGGTGGCTGGCACTACGGTAATCTCCTACAATCGCGACGAGCAAGAGGCCGAAGACGAAGCCTTACTGCCGTCAAGCCGAGCAAAACAACCGTCAAGACCGTCAAGACAACAGCAGCCAGTGGCAAGTCGCAGGTGAACTTACAGGATTCAATTAAAGTTTGACACACGCGTGGTTTAGGATTACCCAAACAAACCAAGCACACTAACCGAGCCAGCACATCTGTAACTGCCAGCAAGGGGGGAACGAGTGCAACCAGACCAGCGGCTGTTGGAAGTAACAGACCTAAAGACTCACTTCGACACGCCTCGGGGAATCCTCAAGGCAGTAGACGGCGTGAGCTTCTCTTTGAACAAGGGCGAAACGCTCGGAATTGTGGGTGAATCGGGATCTGGCAAATCTGTGCTGGTGCGGTCGATCATGAACATCTTGACCAGCAATGCCATCGTGCCGCAATCTTCCAAAGTGAGGTTTGAGGGCAAAGATGTGTCCCAGCTAAATAAGGCAGAAGCCAAGCACTTTTGGGGCACGCAGATGGCTATGGTCTTTCAAGACCCAATGACCTCCTTAAACCCTGTGAAAAAAATTGGGGTGCAGATTACCGAATCGGTTCGCTTTCACCTGCACGCATCCAAACAAGAAGCTCTACAGCGAGCGATGGACCTTATGGTGCAGGTAGGTATCCCTGAACCACGCAAGCGCCTCAGTGAGTATCCCCATCAACTGTCTGGTGGGATGCGCCAGCGGGTGACCATTGCGATTGCGTTGGCCTGCAATCCCAAACTTTTGATTGCAGATGAGCCCACCACGGCACTAGATGTAACCGTGCAGAAGCAGATTTTGGATCTGTTAGCCTCGCTCCAAGAGGAGTTGGACATGGCCATGATCCTGATAACCCACGATTTGGGAGTAGTAGCTGGCCGAACACAGCGCATAGGTGTTATGTATGCGGGCAAGATGGTTGAAACTGCCGATACCAGCACCTTGTTTGCCAACATGCACCACCCATATACCGAGGCGCTGTTTAAGTCGATCCCTCGCGTAGATAACGAAAGCCATACTAGGCTTGATGCCATAAGCGGTCGTCCTCCAGATATGGCACGAGAGCTTGTAGGGTGCCGCTTTGCCCCACGTTGTCGCTACGCCCAAAATCGGTGCATAAGCGAAGAACCAGAGCTGTTGGAGGCCAGTGCGCCAAATCACCAGCAAGCCTGCTTCTATCCGGTTGGCTCGGCTCACAATCAACAAGCCGCCGCCGCCAATCAACAAGCAGGGATCACCGCAGCGGGCCTAGACCTAACAGCTGCAGCGGTCTCATAATCTGACTGCAAATGAGCTAAAGGGGATTAGCAGATGGCAGGCACTGGTAAAGCTCACCTAAGAGGCAACGAAGCGCTTTTAACGGTAGAAGACCTAACCGTGGAGTTTCCGGCTGGCCGCAAAGCTGTTGTGAACGCCGTGTCGGGAATTAGCTTGGATGTACTTGAGGGCGAAACCCTGGGAGTAGTGGGAGAATCGGGCTGCGGAAAGTCCACCACCGGGCGAGCCATAATGCAGCTGCCACCTCCAACCTCAGGTTCGGTGATCTTTGATGGGATGGAGATGACCGGACTTTCCAAAGAGGAGTTGAGGCGTAGTCGCACCCGGATGCAGATGATCTTCCAAGATCCTATTTCATCGCTCAACCCACGCCGCAAGGTACACGATATCGTGGCCGAGGGCTTATCTATCTGGCACAACGATTCTGGGCACAGTGCTAAACAAAAAGTACACGAGGTACTCGAGGCTGTGGGATTAGACCCAGAAACAGTGGCCGACCGTAGGCCACACCAATTCTCCGGGGGACAATGCCAGCGCATCTGTATTGCTAGGGCCTTAGTGCTAGACCCCAAGGTGATCATCTGCGATGAGCCAGTATCGGCCCTAGATGTGTCTGTTCAGGCGCAAATACTCAACCTTTTAGAAGACATGAAGGAACGCTATGGGCTAACCCTGGTGTTCATCGCCCACGACCTAGCCGTGGTAAAGAACGTGTCCGACAGGGTGATTGTGATGTACTTGGGCAAAATCTGCGAGGTAGCCGCACCCGACAACCTCTACTCACACCCCGCTCATCCCTATACCGATGTTCTGCTGGCATCCATCCCCGAACCCGATCCGCAACAGCCCGTTCCCGAGCGGCAAATTGCTGGCGAGTTGCCCTCGCCCATCAACCCACCTTCGGGCTGTCGCTTCCGTACCCGCTGCGAAAAAGCCCAAGAGATATGCTCAACTGAGGAGCCAACGCTACGCGAGATCTCCACCAATCACTACGTAGCCTGCCACTTCCCCAACGAAACCCCCACCAAGGTAATCAACACATTTTGACTTCTAGGAGATACACAGTGACCGCTTACGCTAATGACGCAAATGCCATAAGCAGAGAAACCGCTGAAGTTCCGCTTGACGACCTTGAAGCTCCAGCCGGAATAATCGAAGCCATAGAGCTGTATGAGTCAGCCATGACTGCCTATTCTGCAGCGCAAGGCCAGCTGAGCTACACAATCACTATCTCATCTTCTTCGTCCACCGGCGAGCACATGTCAGCCATATAGAGTTATCTGACATATAGAGTTATATGGTGTCAACCTGGGGTGAAGTTGAACAAGAGTTGCTCGCTAGCCGAACCGACAACGGGCCTCCAAACTTTGACCGAGTAAGTCGCCGGTATTTGCGCGAGCTATCTGAATACACTGATAGGTCTGTCGTTCGATCCACTATTTGTTCTATGGAAACAACATCTGATTTAGGCGGGTTTGCCACTCATCTTCGTGAACGACTTCAAAGCGCAAAGCTTTATTCCGCATAGCAGGCACGAACTCGGCCCAGTCAGCTTTGTGAGCATACTCAGTACAGATATCAAAGACTGTGCGCTTATACTCGGTATCTTCCGAACCCTTGAGATGTATACCTTTAGTCTCAACCACAAAAACTTGTTGAAAGCTATCATCAGTTCCAGCTGCGTCATCTCTTAGAGTCACGATAAAATCGGCATATATACGGCGCGGCTTCCAGCCTTGCACATAGTAGTCTTTGCGGGCACGGTTGCGGTACCAAAAAAATAGCCTTGCTTGATGATCCAAATAGGTAGCAACAGTGTTTTCCAATTGGTTGAGATCTTCCTCGACGGTGGCATCAAACAGATTATGCTGATAATGGCTACCATCGTCACGATTCGCCTGCTTCACTTTAGGTACCTTGATCTCATTGGGTAGCCGATTAAAGCGGAGGTGTTCAGCGACAACAATAAATCGCATTTCACCCGATGCAAGTAATTCATGAAATACATCACTTGACAGGCGATCTCGCTCCTTCTCAAGGTGCTGCCGCAACTCTTTGAGTACAAAAGCATAGTTTGCAGTCACCTGCATCAGACTATAACGCTCCCTCAAGGCTAAGAAAACATAACTAGCCAATTCTCGCCCTAACCAAGGATTGGGCACTACGTCTAGTAGGTGACTAGCTGCCAAAAAATAGTCAATAGGATCATCCCCTCTGCCACAATCGTCTATATTAGAAGATGAACTCAATCTGTTGCTACCCTGAACAACAACATACTCTAGACTATGCTCATCTACACTGAGTTCATCTACACTGAGCTCATCTACACTGAAGCCCGCGCGAATATGTTGACCATCCCCCCGTCCTTTGTCCAACTGCAAAGACTCTAACAACGGCGCAAGATCAACCTGCTCCCATGGCAAGCGTGAGAGGATATCCGCCTCATAATGGACTAAACGCCAGTCGCCAGTATCCTTGATCATGAAGGCAGGCAGCACTAACCCACTCGCAGATGCTTGGAACTCTTCTCGCTGTCGAGTCGTCAGCATACTCTCAGCAGTTTCCGGACTATCTACGTCTTGGTTCTGCTTATCCTCTAGTACCCTTCCTTCAAGACCCTGAAGACCTTCCAAACCAAATCCCTGTCTTACCTCTTTGAGGATATCCGCCCCTTTTCGGCTGTAACAGAACACGTAGCTCTCGTCGAGCGAAGCCACTCCCGTTTTACACGCATAGGGCTGGCGCAGGATCCTGCCGACAAGCTGCGTAAGCCCGGTCTTTGACGATGGATTAGCCAAGATGGTCAGGACATAGGCGAATGGACAGTCCCAGCCCTCTTGAAGCGCTTGTTTGGTGATGACAAAGCGAACGGGGCAGGTGCGTGACATCAGACCACCAACATCATCTAATTCCTTAAGTTCATCCTTCGAACTCGTCTTTACTGCTATGTGTTCGGGGGCAATACCCGGGTGCTGGAGTAAGTATTCGCGCACATCGTCAGTATGCACAAATCCCGGCTTGCGTTGCTCTTGGCCGGTGCGCTCCACCTGAATCACGCATATGGGCCGGATGTAGGTGCCAGAGGATGCCTCGTGCTCCTTAGCTGCGACTTCAAGCCGTTCACGATGCTCGACCGATTCCAGTAGTGTGTCCTGCCAGTCACCGCTCACCCTATTATATATATGCATATCCAGTTTGATCATCTCTTCTGCGTTAAGTTCACGACCAAGAATCTCCACAAGCACGTTCGCTTTATTAGCTGGTGTTGCCGATAACTCGACAATCATGCAGGGATTGAAACCTTCCAAGGTAGCTTTGGCATTGATGCTATACGCTTTGTGTCCTTCATCCAAGATGATCAGCGGCCGCAACACCCGAATAGTATTACCAAGGGAAGTCTTGACCACACGACCCCAGAAGTTTACCGCCTGCTCAAAAGTGTCTAAATTAGGAAAAGAATCAAGCAACTTGGCTTGGACATCTGGGGTATCTTCCGTTGGAAAAAAATCGCTGAAACCCCCACTGTCACGAAATATATGCAATGTCTCCTTCATCTGGCGATTTGCTGAAGGTAACATGAGCAAGAGTATGCACAGATTTTCGTCTATATCGCGAGGACTAAAAACTGTATTCTTCTCAAGGATTAAGGTTCGCTGACCAGAAGAAATATCAAGTTGCTGGCGATAAGGGTGGTCGCGATCTTTAAGCGCCTTGAGCGTCTGATTATATATCTGAGTTGTCGGCACGATCCATAGCACTAAGCCGCGTTGGCTTCGCCGATAAATGATGTTGATAAGATCGATAACCCGTATCGCGAGCAAAGTCTTGCCACCTCCAGTCGGCACTTTAATGCAAAAAGCAGGTAGTGGCTCCTCAAGGCCATTACAGCGAGAGTAGTAGGGGCGACCAGTTTTAGACTTACTCCAAGCCTTCTCTGACCAATCGAATCCCCAGTCAGGGTTCTGGCTCCGCGCCTCCTCTTCCTTCTCTCGCCACGTCGCAAGCTCTTTACAGAAGTTACTGACAATCGCCAATGCCTGCTGCTGGTACTCTTTTAGGATCAACTTTCTAGCCTCTCGATGGCTTTGTAGATCTGAAAAGGAAGCTGCTGAAAATCGATCCGGTACTCGTGCAGGAACTCGGTATCAAGGTACTTGGTTGGCGCAAAGACAAGCTTTCGTTTCTGGCCCTCTGGTAAGGCACGGGCTACATGCAACGATAGCGCCAAACTTTTCAGCTTGTTCACATCTGGTTCATAAAAGAGAAAAACATCATGAGATTGCGTGCTTCCGATAAATCCAGTCGCGCGGTTTATCGCAGCAGGATCGAATTCTTGTCCAGTTGCAGTAAAGAATATATACGAGGCGAGCTTCTCCCATTCGGGCAGATGAGATCCATCAAGAAGCGACTCCTGGCACATGGGCAAACCTAGCTTGAAGTAACTGAACGTACCACCAAGACCTTCTCTAAGATCGTTATCCTTAGCGGTTGGCACACCGTTAATTACTCGCCTTACCCGTTCAGCAGTAATACTGTCTGCATAATCCTCACATTCAATTAAAATAAACCGCCTGCTCCCCCCCCCCCTATTTAGTGCTAACACAGCTTGGGCCGTAGTCCCAGAACCTGCAAATGAATCTAAAACTATACTATCTTCATTTGTTGCAAGCGATAATAGATCCATAATCAACTTAGTAGGCTTAGGATAGTCAAATACCTTCTCACCAAATATGCTCTTCATCATGGCAGTTCCATTACCGCTACTGTATGCTGGTTCCTCCAGCAAACTCTTTGGTTTCCGTGAAGGTAAATCACCTGCTTTGGGCCTCTGTTTCTTATACAGCGATATACTGTTTCCTAATCGTGAGATAATAACATCATGTGCATCCTGCCGAAACTTTTCCTTACTCCACCTCCAGCTCATCTCATCATTACCAGAAACTGGGAAAACTGAAATGTATCCTGGCAAATCTCTATGATTAGTCTCTGAAATAAAAAGATTATCATTCTCATCGACAAATACTGGAAAAAATAGATTTGGGCGCTTATTTCGAGGTGCGTTTATTCCAGTTGCCTTCAAATTTGCTCCTTGCTTCCAATATCCAAACTCATCTTCTTTCCAATCTTCTAATTCTTCATCAGCCAGTGGAAACTCTCCAATTTCTGCTTGACTTATATCTTTTGCCCAACACAAAGTGTATTCATGCGTCCCTGAAAACCCGAATTCATCATTATTTCCCTTCCGGTTCATCACTGTAGGTAAACACGCAATGAAGTTTTCCTCACCAAATACCTCGGCCATCAGACATCTCAGGTGGTGGACTTCGTTGTCATCAATCGACACGAAAATCACGCCATCTTCTCTAAGCAGTTCGCAAAGGAGTTTAAGTCTTGGTAACATCATACACAACCACTTGTCGTGGCGAGTCAGGTCATCACGATCCACTACATGCCCTAGCCAATCCTGCATAAAAGGTGAGTTAACCTTGTCGCTGTAAGCCCAGCCTTCCTTTCCAGTGTTGTAGGGTGGATCGATGTAGATGCACTTAACCTTGCTATGGTAGGTCGGGAGCAGGGATTTCAGTGCCGCGAGATTGTCGCCATGTACGATCAGATTATCATGCAGACTAGCCCTCTCGTTCAGTCCCTTGTCACGCTCCGGCAGCAGCTCATGGAAGGGGACGGCCAGATGGTGGTTCTCAACGAATACTTTTCCCTTGAAACTCAGCCTTGGCATAGTGCTTTTCTCCAGCATCTTCAACGTGGGTAAATACTAATCCACGCACATCTCAACTACAACATTTATGTAGTATAGCTATAGCCAAAAATATTCATGCACATAGTTAGGGGGTGTGTGAGCGGCATCTGCCTTTGTGGCCGTTTGGGAGCACGCAATAGGTGCGACTGC
>JAPOTT010000052.1:23792-26771 GCA_026709025.1 bacterium | reverse complement strand
CTGGAAGTTTCATCTGCAGCATAGGGTCGCCAGCGAACTTGCCATGCTGCTGGATTGGTATCTTGGGGTAGAGCAATGGTTGGAGGCTCCGCAAACACCATCTCTCCAAGGAACCCCTTACAGCCGCGTACCGGGGGTGTGGTGATTATGGGTTGAGCAGGAGGTTGAGCAACTCGCAACTCTGCTGTGTATCCATCACCTAGGAGACCATCAGGAGACTGCACCAACACTTCAGACACGCCAGCAAGATCAAGGCTCCTCAGCGTCCATCCGCTCCATAAGCCGCTTCGCTCTGGAAGTTCTTCAGGGCAGGCAATGGGCGAGCCATCTTTGTTGGAAACTGTTACCTCAGGTGCTGTGAGAATCAGTGCTTGGTCGGCGGGTAGCTGGTGCTGCTTTTTTGTGAGTTTTCCAGAAGCATCGAATACATAGGCATGAACCTTCTCTAGCCCTGTGAATTGCCGCTCTGATTGTCGGTCTGCGGAGTTGTCGTTCCAGCACAGCGTTGTAGCCCAGCCATGAGATGGCTCTAGTTGAATGTCAAAGGAGTCGTTTCTGCTGGTGGTGAGCCTGCGCGTTTGTGCGCCTCTAATTAGCCACTCGCCATTATGCGAAAATGGCGGTAGCGTCATGTATGGCCCATCGCATGAGTAGCGGTCGATATAAACCGTGGGTTGCGGTGGCCTCAGCCCGCGCTGCGGAGCGATACGTTCGTGGCCAAGCAAAGCCTTAGTCAAATACGGTGGCAGCCCCGCATCTTTGGATAGTTCACTTACAAAGCTGTTTGCATCTTCACCTAGCTCGCTAATGTCTGCAGCAGTGTTTATCATGCGCTGGATTAGGTCGCGTGCGAACTCATCTCCATGTTCGAAGAAGCGCTGCACTGGCTTGGTTAGCCTTAACCATTGCGTGCTGGATTGTCGTACATGGTCGATGAGATCTTCTGCATCCCAGATGCCCTCATCTAGTCCTGCTAGCACTAATTTGGCAACATCATCGGCATAAGTGGCAGGGATTCCGCCGTGCATGAGAATGGGGCTGACGTTGGTAAGCCAGCGCTCCGTATATGCCAGATGTGCGAACGTCTCAAGCCCGAATTGGTCTAATGCTTTGTGAAATGCTTCGCCCACTTCACTTTGCTGAGCACCCGTGAGCTTGTTCAGGATTGCGATGTTGGGCCAAAAAGTCCCCTCGTCATAGCCACGGGCACCCTCTGCTGTCAGAAAAATTGCAGTTGCAGCAGGGTAGCCTTTTAGTGACGCTGGCTTACCTTGTTGAACAATCTTTCTTACAACCTCGCTTGCCTGCGAGTAGACAGGGCCAGCTTCAGAAAGATCGATTTCGCCCACAATGCGTATACCGTTGAAGCAGCCTTGCAGTTCCTTTTCAACCACATACGGGTTGCTGTTTGGCTGCCCTTTGCTTTCCTGGGTGGCATCATCCAAAGTTGGCTGCCAAGCAGGCGGTGGCAGGTCGCCACTTTGTTGATCCACAGTATCGCGGCGAGCGCTATCTCACCTTCGCTAGCCTCTACAGGTTGATTACGGGGCAGGTTAGGGTGCGGGTGATGCCGTCTACCATTTGGATCTGGCTTACCACCAAGCGGCCTAGCTGGTCCATAGACTCTGCTTCGGCCTTGGCGATTACGTCGTAGGGGCCAGTCATGACCTCTGAAACCACCACACCGGGTATCTCGCGGATGGCTTCGGCCACTTGACGGGCCTTGTCCATCTCGGTTTGGATCAACACATACGAGCTGACATCCACTTGACTACACCTCCAGTTAGTTACCCCGATGCTACCCAAAGTTGTATCGTTTTGCTAGAGCTAGAGAACAATGATGACCATTAGTACAAATCATAAGCAACCCGAAAGAAGCTTAAGGACAAACCTGCGGTGAGGGTTTTGGTAACCGGCGGGGCGGGGTTTGTTGGCAGCCATACCTGTGTGGCGCTGCTGGAGGCGGGCCACGAGGTAGCCGTGGTAGACAGCTTAGAGAACTCCTCTGAAGCTGCCATTGATGGCGTGGCACGAGCCACCGGTTGTCGCCCTCACTTCAAGGTAGCCGACTGTCGTGATACCAAAAAGCTAGAGCAAATCTTCAAAGAGGTGCAGCCCGCTGTGGTGTTGCACTTTGCGGGACTCAAATCTGTGGCCGAATCAATGGCCGATCCGTTGCGCTACTACCAACACAACATAGGCACAACGGCCGTGCTGCTAGCTGTGATGCAGCGCTGTGAGGTGTTTCAGATTGTGTTTTCCTCTTCGGCAGCCGTTTATGGGGCTCCTCATGAGCTGCCGGTGGCAGAGGAAGCGCCCGCTCAACCAACTAATCCTTATGGCACAACGAAGCTGCTAATTGAGCAGATGATTCGCGACATAACCTTTGCGGATCCTCGCTGGTCTGCAGTGGTGTTGCGTTACTTCAACCCTGTGGGAGCTCACCCGAGTGGCCTGATGGGTGAAGACCCCGAAGGTATGCCCGCCAACTTGATGCCTTACCTGTTGCAGGTGGCGGTGGGCCGTCGTGCGAGCTTGCCCGTGTATGGCATTGATTATCCAACCCATGATGGCACAGCGCTTCGTGATTACATCCACGTAATGGATTTGGCCGAGGGTCACCTAGCAGCGATGGGTTATCTGCAAGATGCGCCTAAGGGCACACACACCTTCAACTTGGGAACAGGGCGGGCCACATCGGTGTTGGAGCTGCTTAGGGCTATGCGCCATGTTACCGGTGTGAAATTGCCCTATGAGATACGTGGTCGTCGCCCTGGCGATGTGGCTGAGTTGTGGGCCAACCCAGAAAAGGCTGAGCGGGAGTTGGGATGGCGTGCTACCCGCACCCTAGAAGATATGTGCCGTGACGGGTGGGCTTGGCAATCTCAGAACCCGGCTGGTTATAGCTACAGGCGGGCTGGCTACAACCCGGCTGACTAATCGCTCAGCACACCCCAAAAAACACTCTAAAAAACACTC
>JAPOTT010000052.1:0-23779 GCA_026709025.1 bacterium | reverse complement strand
AAAAACCTAAAGCGTAGAAAACCCGCTAGAGCATCTCTGCAATGCCAACCGCAGCGTAGTTCTGTGTTTGGAAGTTCTCACGGAACAAATCTCGCAGACGTACCGCCGCAGCATCGTAAGCCGCCTTGTTGTTCCAAGTGTTGCGGGGGTTCAGCACCTCGGTGGGAACACCGGGACAACGCACGGGAATCCGCAGCCCTAGAATCGGCAACTTCTCGGTGGCTACGTTGTCTAGTTCACCATTCATCACTGCGTTTAGCAGGCTTCTGGTATGGGTGATGCTCATCCTGACACCCTCCCCATACGGCCCCCCCGACCAGCCGGTGTTCAACAAGACACAGCGCGCCTGATGCGTGCTGATGCGCTCAGCTAGCAAGTTGGCATACACCGAGGGCTCGTGTGACATGAAGGGCGCACCGAAACAGGCACTGAAGGTGGCCTGCGGTTCCATCACTCCAACTTCGGTGCCTGCCAGCTTCGAGGTAAAGCCCATCACGAAGTGATACATCACCTCTTGATCGTTCAAAATCGCTAGAGGGGGCAATACGCCAAAGGCATCTGCAGTTAGCAACACGATGGTTTGGGGGTGAGGGCCTTTGGCACCGGGTGCTACATGGGGGTTGCAAGACAACGGATAGGCAAAACGGGTATTCTCCGTAATGGAGTTGTCGGTAAGATCCAGTTCTTGAGGGTGTGTGTTAGCTAGTTCTCGCCCAGGCAGTGCAGGCACGTTTTCAATGAGCGTGCCAGCCATCGACAGCGCCTCCGCTATTACTGGCTCATCGGTTTTGTTGAGGTTGATGAGCTTGGCATAGCAGCCGTTTTCAAAGTTGGAGATACCTGATTCAGTCCACACGTGTTCGTCATCGCCGATGAGCACACGGTTCGGATCGGCAGACAAAGTTGTTTTGCCAGTGCCCGAAAGACCAAACAAGATGGCGCTGTTGTTGTGGTGATCTATGTTGGCAGAGCAGTGCATTGTTAGCTGATTGGCGTTGGGCAAAACGAAGTTCATCACGGTGAACATGGTTTTTTTCACCACGCCGCAGTAGTCGGCCCGACCTAACACCAAACCCATGCGGTTGCGTAGGTCCATTATCACAGCACGGTCGCTGCGGGTTCCGTCTCGGCTTGGGTTACAGCGGAAGCTGGGCACGTTGATCATGATCCAGCCAGAGTTTTCCCTGTCGGAGTCGTTACGCACGCCCTTAGGGAACATGATGTTGGCAAAGTAGGCGTGTGTGGCGTACTCGCTCACCAGTCGGTAAGGGATGGCGAACTCAGGATCGGAGCCGCAGAACACGTCAGTTGTGTACAGCACGGTTTGATGGGCGTTAAGGTGCTCTAACACCCGTTGCAACAGGCCATCAAAGTAGCTGGGGTCAAACTTGTTGAAGTCGGATTTCCACCAAACATCATCTGTAACTTCTGGCCATGCCACCGCAAAGGTGTCTTGCACCGGTCGGCCAGTGCAGGTGGGATCGGAGTAGTAAAGCAAAGGCCCATCGCTGCCTAAAGATGTAGCAAAAGCCTTCTGGTCGTTGTCGGCACCGTTGAGGTGGGTGCGACCTCGGTCGCCTGAGATAGCAGCATCGAACAGTTCCCGCTGGCTGAGTTCGGCTCGCACCTCCACCGCACTTAGGCCAAACCGCTGGCGTAGCTGCGCGGCAACTGGGGTTTGTAATGTGGCGGTGCTCATTGCGTAGCTTCGCCTGCTGGGGTTGGGGCGCTTTGTCTGGGTGATAAGAATGAGGGCGTGCCCATATCTACCTCAGAGCCCAGCCTTAGACGGGTAGCTTGGTTATCTACCACATTAAAAAGCACCCGCTGGCCTTGGCGCAGCATTCTAAACACCGAGCCATCAAGGGCATCTGGGGCTAGGTCGAATTCGGCTAGGTTTGTGTCACACACCACCACGCCGGTTCTGGTATTTGGATCGTAAGCCTTGATAACACCCTGCACGTGGACCCTTTCATTAGGCCATTGGGGATGGATTCAGGGTAATAGCTAGTTGTGACAGGTCGCGAGTTAACAACACCTAATTGAGTATCATCGTGGGCAATGGCGCTAGAGCAACTAGGTGCCCCCGAAATGCGGGCCACCATGAAGAGCTTTTGCGATGCCTTAGTGACGCATCGTGACATGTTAAATCAGCTAAATGTTTATCCCGTACCCGACGGGGATACCGGCACTAACATGGCGCTCACCTTGCAATCTGTGGTGGCAGCGCTAGAAGATGCGGGTGACGACATGAGCGCGGTGTGTGGTGCCATAAGCCACGGGTCGCTTATGGGGGCACGGGGTAACTCTGGAGTGATCTTGTCGCAGATCCTGCGTGCTTTGGCAGGTTATGTGGCATCTATGGGCGCGGCAGATGCGGAGGTTTTGGCCGGTTCTCTTAGAAAGGCTTCGGTGGCAGCAGACGAGGCGGTGTCGGTGCCAGTAGAGGGCACCATATTGACGGTGGTGCGAGATGTTTCTTACGCTGCGGCAGAGTTTGTGAAGGGTGGCGCTAGCTTGGTTGGGCTGTTGGAATGCTGTTTGGCCGCAGGCAGGGTGTCTTTGCAACGCACCCCCGAGCTTTTGCCGCAGCTAGCTAGGGCCAACGTGGTGGATGCAGGTGGTGCGGGGTTTTTGTTGCTGCTAGATGCCCTAGCCACCACAACAGACGGTCGGCCCCTGCCAGAGCCACCGGTTACCGATACAACCGTTGGAGTAGGTGCAGCCCTAGCAACCAGCGGTGTCGCTGAAGGTGCTGATACAGCGCCACACGGTCAGTTCGCAGCCACACAAGGTGATGCGGCGTTAGATGCCGGGCCTACTCGTTATGAGGTGATGTTCTTTTTGGAGGCTCCAAGCGAACGCATCGGAGAGTTCCGTAGTGCATGGGAGGAATTGGGAGACTCCATTGTGATTGTGGGTGATGACGGCCTGTGGAACTGCCATATCCATAGCAACCAGATAGGAGCCAGCATTGAAGCTGGTATTGAGGTGGGTCGCCCGTTTGACATCCGCATAACAGACCTATACGAACAGGTGGATCACATTGAGACGCTCGCCGACCCGTCTGCTGCCCTGTCTGCTACCGATCCGGTTAGCCCCAGCAGCGCTGCCGAAGGCATTACTATCAGCAGCACCGCGCAGGCTGCTGGAGCTATAACCGAAGTGGTGGCTGTGTCGGTGGGCTCAGGGGTGGCGCGCATGTTTGAATCCCTAGGGGTGCGGGCCATCATCGCCGGAGGGCAAACCATGAACCCCTCTACTGCAGATTTTCTGCAAGCCATTGAACAGCTTGGCGCTCAACAGGTGGTGCTGTTGCCCAACAACTCCAACATCATAGCCGTGGCAGAGCAGGTGGATGCCTGCACCGAAGCTGTGGTGCGGGTGATACCAACTCGGGGCATAGCTGAGGGCTTGGCCGCGCTTGTGGCCTACAACCCAACATTGGATGCTGCACAGAACTACCAAGCTATGTTTGACGCAGCAGCAGAGGTGGTTGCTGGAGAGGTAACCCAAGCGGTTCGAGATACCGACAGCGAAATCGGCCCTGTGGCTAAGGGCCAATGGCTGGGGTTAGATCGCAATGGCTTGCGGGTGGTTGCTAACAGCGCGGTTGGCGCAGCAACCGGGCTTCTAGCCGAACTGCTAAGCCACGAACATGAGTTAGTGACGGTGATCTACGGGGCTGATGCCACGCAGGCTCAGGTGGCGGAAATACAAAGCTGGCTAGCTACCAATCACCCCGATATAGAGCTTGAGGCGCATGAGGGAAATCAACCTCTGTACAGCTTTTATTTAGGCGTGGAGTGAACGGTTCTGCTCGGCCTGCCCTAACCATGGCCGATCTCAACAACATGAGCGTGGAGGTGCTCAACAAGGTGGGCCCGGCCAAAGCCAAAGCCCTAGCTGCTGTGGAGATACATACTGTTTTGGACTTGCTTAGTCACTATCCACGCCGTTATGTGGATAGAACCAATCAGGCTTGCATCAGCGAGCTAGAAGATGGTGTGGAGGCCATGATAAT
This sequence comes from bacterium, assembly GCA_026709025.1. Taxonomy (GTDB): domain Bacteria; phylum Actinomycetota; class Acidimicrobiia; order Acidimicrobiales; family Bin134; genus Poriferisocius. The sequence goes on along the minus strand of JAPOTT010000052.1, from coordinate 19,755 downwards.
CGCCACTGTCAACAGCGTGTTCACCAAGAAGCTCAGAGGTAACCGCAGCTTGGTGGCGGTAGGGGTGAGCGATCAAACCGGCAGTTTGAGGCTGGCCTTTTTCAACCAGCCGTGGCGTGAGCGTCAACTCGCCCAACAACAAGAGGTGGTTATCTTCGGCAAGCTAGATCGCTATCAAGGTCAACCACAGATGACCAACCCCCTCGTAGATATACTAGGTGACGAGACAGGTCGGATTGTGCCGGTATACCCACAGTCGGGCAAAGCTGGCATACACACCCGTGAACTCAGGCGTTGGGTGGACGAGGCGTTGCGCCGTTCAGAACAACGCGGCATTAGCGACCCTCTGCCTGAACCTGTTCGTAGCCAATATGGCTTAATAGGACGCCATCAGGCTATGGATGCTATTCACCGGCCCCAAAGCATGGATGCTCGCTACGCAGCCCGCAACCGCTTGGTGTTTGACGAGCTGTTGCGCCTACAACTCAAGTTGGTGATGCGCAAACGCCAAGCCCAGCTAGCGGCCACAGGCATTGCCCATAACACCTCAGGTGAGCTGCTAGGGCGCTTCATAAGCTCCTTGGGGTTTCAGCCAACCGGCGCGCAGCAACGGGTGATTGGTGAGGTGGTGGACGACATGGCCCGACCGGTGCCCATGCACCGCCTGTTGCAAGGCGATGTGGGTGCTGGCAAGACCATCGTGGCGGTTGCGGCCCTGCTCACCGCTGTGGAAGGCGGGCATCAAGGCGCGCTGATGGCTCCCACAGAGGTGCTAGCTAGCCAGCATTATCTGAGCGTCAAAGTCCTCCTAGAGGGCTTGGAGGTGCCAACCAAAGGTACTCTGGCGGCTTCCGCACCGCTTCGGGTTGCTCTGCTTACCAACCAAGCCACCGCTTCAGAGCGGCGCAAAATACAGCGGGCGCTTACTGCTGGGGGCATCAACATCTTGATTGGCACCCATGCTCTTATTCAACAGGGCGTTGAGTTCGACTCTTTAGGCGCAGTGGTGGTGGATGAACAACACCGTTTTGGAGTGGAGCAGCGGGCGGCGCTGCGGTCTAAGGGCAGCAGCAATCGTCAGCCTGATGTGCTGGTGATGACGGCCACCCCCATTCCTCGTACAGCCGCCATGACCGTTTATGGTGATTTAGATGTCTCCACGTTAGATGAGATGCCGCCCGGTAGAACCCCCATCGTTACGCGTTGGGCAAGCACCCTGATAGAGGAGGCTGGCGTGTGGGAGCAGGTTACACAAGAGGTAGCGCAGGGTCGCCAAGCCTATGTGGTGTGCCCGATTATCGAAGAAACCGATGCCAACAATGCCCGCTCGGTAACCGATACCTACGAGCGGTTGCGATCGTCTGAGCTAGCTGGTGTTCGTATTGGCTTGCTGCACGGTCGCTTAGCCCCCGTAGACAAGGAATTGGTGATGACACAGTTTCGGCGTGGCGACTTAGATGTGTTGGTTGCCACAACCGTGATTGAGGTAGGTGTAGATGTGCCAAACGCCACGATGATGGTAGTCGTGGATGCCGACCGCTTTGGCATAGCGCAGCTGCATCAGCTGCGGGGGCGAGTGGGTCGCGGCGAGAAAGCCTCGGCCTGTTGCTTGCTGGCTACCGATGCGGTGGGAGTAGCTGCGGAGCGCTTGCGTGCTTTGGAAGCCTCTACCGATGGGTTTGAGTTGGCCGAGGTAGATCTAGAACTTAGGGGCGAGGGCACCATCTTGGGTACACGCCAAACAGGTCGCAACGATCTGAAGCTGGTCTCGTTGCGTGGGGATCGGGAGTGGGTGGTGCGTGCTCGTCAAGCCGCTGTGGAATTGTTGGACGCAGATCCTGATTTGCGGCGGCACGCAGAATTGCGAGACGAAATAGATCTTTTGTTGGTGGAAGACGATGCCGATTATTTGCTCAAGAACTAACCCAAACACTAACTCAAGCCCTAAAAGGTAAGTTTGGAGTAGCTATGAGCTTGCGGATCATTGCTGGTTTAGCTAAGGGACGAGCCTTGCATATCCCTGATGGCGTAGATGTGCGGCCATCTACTGCAAGAGTGCGCGAAGCTGTGTTCAACTCGCTGCAAAGCTTTGGGCACTTGCAAGATGCTCAAGTATTGGATTTGTTCGCCGGTTCTGGGGCACTAGGGCTAGAGGCACTGTCTAGGGGAGCAGCATCTGTTGTGTTTGTGGAATCGCACCACAGAGCCCTAGAGACACTGCGGGCCAACATAGCTTTGGTGGGTTATGAGCAGCGCAGCAGCGTCATCGCGGGCGATGCCATGACCGAGGTGCTAAAGCTGCAAAGCGCAGGGTTAGCAAGCTGGTTTGATATAGCCCTTTGCGACCCGCCTTATGGCTTTGGGGAGTGGTCATTGCTGTTGGCGCAACTGCCAGCTCAGGTGGTGGTGGCCGAATCCAACACATCTGTAGAGGTAGGAACTGATTGGAGTATCCTAAAATCTGGTCGTTACGCGGGTACTGTTGTGGTGATCGCCGAGCGGCGGTGATGTAGTAAGCCTCTCAGGAGAGTTCTGTGACGCGGGTGTTGTTCCCGGGATCTTTTGATCCCATTCACAACGGACATATGGAAATTGTGGAAACCGCTGCGCGCCTGTTTGAAGAGGTTGTGGTGGCCTCGGTTCGCAACCCGCAAAAAACTCCGTTGTTTGATCTGCAAGAGCGCCAAGCCATGTTGGAGGAGTGCTTTGTGCATTTACCCAATGTAAGAGCCCGCCTGTTTGCCAAGTTGGTGGTAGACCTAGCTCAAGAAGAAGAGGTGGACTTTATTGTTAAGGGCTTGCGTGCGGTGTCAGATTTTGAAAACGAGCTGCAAATGGCACAGATGAATCAAGCTATTTCTGGTGTTCACACCTTGTTTATTCCTTCTGCTAGCAAGCATTCTTTTTTGGCTTCCAAGCTCATCCGCGAGCTAGCCCGTTTTGGGCAGGAGATTGATTCCATGGTGCCTGAGCCCGTGGCCAAGAGACTAAGGGAGAGGTACCCCAATGACTGATGTTCAACCCACAGACACTTCGGACAATCCAGGGGGCGGTACTGCGTCTTCATCAGCAGTTGGAGGAGCGATCATAGATCCCGAGTTTGATTTGCTTTTGCGGCGGGCCATAGAGCTTGTGGATGCGGCTCGTCCCATGCCCTTGTCGGCATCCTCCATGATCAACAAAGAAGAGGTGTTGGAGCTTTTACAGCGTTGCCTCAACAACTTGCCTGAGGAGATTCGTGCTGCGCGCTGGCTGCTCAAGGAGCGCGAAGATTTTCTAAAGCGGGTGAATCGCGAGGGCGACGAGATTTTGGCCGCAGCCCGAACCCAAGCTGAGGTAATGGTGCAGCGCACCGAGGTGGTGAAGGTGGCTGAGCAGCGTGCTAGGCGAACGGTGGAGGAGGCTGAAGCCAAAGCCAAGCGTTTGCGTCTTGAAACAGAAGACTACTGCGACACAAAATTGGGCAGCTTTGAGATTGCCCTAGAACGCATCCTCAATACCGTTACGCAGGCTCGTTCACGTCTGCAAGGTGACCCTTTAGGCGATTTGATGCAGGAGTACAAGCGCGAAACCGAACCCGTAGCACAAGACGACGGGTTTTTCGATCAAGACATACCCGAATAGGGTTACTGTTAGGTTGATGTCTTCTAGAACAGAGTGGCGCAACTCTGGTCGCAATGGGCCCATGGTTGTGCCGGTGGCAGAGTTGCTGCGGCGCCCAGGGTCGTATCGGCTGTTGTCGCTAAGAGCAGAACTAGAATCCATAGCTAACTCAGATGCCACGATTTGTGGGCCGGTAGACATAGAACTGCGTTTGGAATCTAATTTTTCAGGCATTGAGGCCACGGGCTCAATTACCGCAGGGTGGAGCGGCTTATGTCGGCGTTGTTTGGCACCCATTGAGCACACAGCTACTCAAGAGGTGCGCGAGCAGTTCAGCAGTGCCAACAGCACAGACGAAACCTATCGGCTAGGTGAGGCCGAAGTGGATCTTGCTCCTATGGTGCGGGATTGTTTAGTTTTGGCTTTGCCGATTGCGCCCTTGTGCTCGCCAGACTGTGTTGGGCCTGCCCCCGATTCTTATCCCATGAACCAGCCGCAACCTAACAGCGCTTTGGTTGAGCGGGATTCCCGTTGGGCCGCGTTAGACGCATTGCGCCTCAGCTAGTAAGCTGATATGTCTTGCGCGCTTTGTTGGCTGCGCGCAGTTGTTGAGCTAGGAACTTAAAGATGGCTGTACCAAAAAAGAAAATGTCTAAGGCCAAAACCCGCAGCAGGCGAGCTTCAGCATGGCGAGTCTCAGCGCCTTCGCTTAGTACCTGCCCACGGTGTGGAGCCGTCAAGCTGCCTCATCGTGTTTGTCCTGAATGTGGTTGGTACGCGGGGCGCGAAGCCGTAGAGGTGGTTTGAGCTTTTCGCACAGTCGCGCACAAAAGGCGCAAGCACGCTAGCGAGGCAATAGGTTTTGGGAGCGCTTCCGGTTGCAGTAGATGCAATGGGTGGCGATAATGCCCCTCAATCGGTGGTGGCGGGTGTTCGCCTAGCTGTTGAAAGGAACATTCCGGTAGCTCTTGTAGGGCACCCTGAGCAGATTGCTGCCTGTGAAGATGCTACAGACATAGCCAGCGAGGTTGTGGTGATAGTTGCTTCGGAGGTTATTGGTATGGGTGCAGAAGCAGCGTCTAGCGTGCGCAAGCTGAAGGACTCCTCGCTGGTGCGAGCTGCTGAGGCTGTACGCGATGGGCGGGCTTCGGCCATGGTAAGTGCTGGTAACACGGGTGCGGCTATGGCGGCATCGTTGTTGAAGATGGGACGAATTCGTGGCGTGTCTCGTCCGGCTATTGCCACCCCAATCGTTGTGCCCGGTCGTCGCTGGCCCAACGTGATGTTGGATGCTGGTGCCAACTCCGAGTGCAGCGCCGATTGGCTGGTGCAGTTTGCCCAGATGGGTGCCATCTACTGTCGGGATCGTTGGGGGGTGGAGGTGCCCCGCGTGGGTCTTTTATCTAACGGTGAGGAGGCTGGCAAAGGCTCCTCACTCGCTAAACAAGCCTTTGGCTTGTTGCAAGACGAAACCTGGCAAAAGCGCACTAGGGCTAGCTTTGCGGGCAATGTGGAGGGTAGCAATCTTTTAGAAGATGTGGTAGATGTGATTGTTACCGACGGCTTTACCGGCAACGTGGCCTTGAAAACGGCTGAAGGGGTGGCTAGGCAGCTCATTGGTGCTTTATTACAGGCATTCGACTCATCTAACGAAGCCCGTGCAGGAGCGCGGTTGTTGTCTCGGGCCTTAGCGCCCTTATACGAAGAGTTCAGTCCCGATTCGGTAGGAGGTGCCATATTGTTGGGGGTAAGGGGGGTGAGCATCATCAGCCACGGGGCATCTTCACCTCAGGCCCTAGCTAATGCCATTCAAGTAGCTCACGAGCTAGCCGAGTGCGACACAGTAGGGTCGCTGCGCCAAGTATTGTCACCCGAATAGAACCAAAATCACAAAACTACGGCCTATACTAAAAAAGCTTCGTTGGGCTGTATCGCCTTTTTGTGCAATACAGCCTCCAATGTGCAAAAAATCGCTCCAAATTGCCCCCAACTAGCGGAGACTAAGTGCCATCTGAAACACATGTTGAACAAGGCCCGATGGATCGTGCGGCAGTACAAACACTGGTTCGTGAGTGTTTAGCCGACATTTTGGAGATTTCGCCTGATCGCATCAGCGAAGGCCAAGCCTTTGCAGACGACCTAGATGCCGATTCTTTAGCGTTGATTGAGCTGGTTGAAACCCTAGAAGAGGAGTTGAGCGAGCGGACGGTGGGTTTCAGCATAGATGACGAAGATTTAGAAGACCTCAAGACAGTCAGAGATGCCGTGGATTATGTCTATGGTCGTCTCAACCCAAGCTCCTGAACACAGACCCCGCTATCGCAACTTTGGCCCACCGGCTAGGTTACACATTTACCGATCCCGGTGTGCTCCAAGAAGCCCTGACTCACAGGTCTTGGTGCGCTGATTATCCCCATACGAGGTCTAATGAGCGGCTGGAGTTTTTTGGCGATGCGGTGCTGGCCTTAGCGGTAACCGATTTTATCTATGCTGCTTATCCAAACATGGCCGAGGGTCAGCTAGCCACGCTGCGAGCGGAAGTGGTGCGAGCCGAGTCTCTGGTGGAGTTAGCCAAAGAAATGGATTTGGGTAGCGCTTTGCGTTTAGGGCGTGGCGAGGAAGCTTCAGGAGGCCGTCACAAGGCTTCCATCTTGGCCGATGCCATGGAGGCCGTGATCGGTGCTGTGTATGTGGATACTTCATGGGAGCAAACGGTGGGGTTGGTGCAGGGCTGGCTAAGCGGGCGCATCGCTAAAGCCGCGCAAAGCCCCGGCGTGAGGGACTACAAAACTCGGTTGCAGGAATACTGTGCTCGCCAAGGGCAGCTTGCACCAAAGTATTCTTTGTCGGAAAAAGGCCCTGACCATGCCAAGCAGTTCATGGCCGTTGTGAGGTTAGATGGTCAAGAGCGTGGGAGGGGCAAGGGTACATCCAAAAAGCGGGCAGAACAGGCCGCGGCCGCTTCGGCTTGGGAAAGTCTGAGCCCCCCTACAATCGCCAACTTCAGGAGAAATTGATGCTTGCTCTTCCCGAGATAGAAACCATTCGCCGCGATCTAGATAGAGAGCTAACCGGGCTGCGAATCAAAGAAGTTACCCTCACAAAGACAGCGTTGGCTAAACGCTCTGGTGGGCGTAAGAAGTTTATAGATCGCCTGCAAAAAGCCAAGGTAACAGGGGTACGCCGGCGCGGGCTCTATCTCATTTTTCGCTTAGATACAGATGATGTGTTGGTTGCCCATCTAGGTACAGGTGGGCAGTTGCGGCGCCATGCCAATCGCGACGAGGTTGAGCCCGACACCTTCGTAACGCTCACGTTTACCAAGAACGGTCAGCTGCGTTTGGTGGATCATGTAGGCGATGCTGAGTTCTTCGTTGTATTGACCGACAAGCTCACCACCACAATCCCCGAACTAGAGACCATGGGCATGGATCTTTTGGATCAGCCGGTTCCGTGGCAGATGTTTGGGCAGATGCTTTTGGCTCAAGATGCCAAGCTGAAGGCTTTGCTTACCGATGAAACGGTGATTGCGGGCTTAGGTGAGATGTACTCTGACGAGATCTTGTTCGCTGCGGGTTTGCGCTACGACCGCACCCCCAAATCTTTAGGCCCGCAGGAACTGCGGCGCTTGCACAGGGCTTTGGTGGAGACCCTTCACGATGCTGCTAAGCACCGGGGTTGTACTTTGGAAGGCAGCCATTATGTGGATGTACACGGCAACCATGGTGGTTATGGCGAGTACATCAACGTTTACAAGCAGTCCAACAGGGGCGGGCGACCTTGCCCGCGCTGTCATCGGCAAATTCAGAAGTATCGCTTTCGCCGGAAGATGACCTACTACTGCGAGCAGTGCCAGATCTAAACGGCCTGTGAAAAAGCTGAGCTAAGCTGGCTTTGGTCATACAACTACTAGTTGTGGGCTAGTAGGGTCGCAGCAGTGTTTTTGAAAGCTTTAACCCTCAAAGGCTTTAAGTCTTTTGCCGACCCCACCACGCTGGTGTTTGAGCCTGGGGTTACCGTGATCGTGGGGCCCAACGGAAGCGGTAAATCCAACGTGGTGGATGCTGTGGCTTGGGCTTTAGGGGCACAAGCCCCCACGTCGGTGCGTTCTGCGAAGATGGATGATGTGATATTTGCTGGCACTGCTTCGCGTGCCGCATTGGGCAGAGCCGAAGTGTCGTTGAGCATTGACAACTCCACACGTCAGCTGCCGATTGAGTTTGAGGATGTCACCATCACCCGCACCTTGTTCCGCAGCGGCGAGAGCACTTATGCGATCAACGGAGTTCCTTGTCGTTTGTTAGATGTCCAAGAGTTGCTTAGCGATACAGGTGTGGGCCGTCAACAACATGTGATTGTGTCACAAAGACAAATAGATGGCGTTCTAAGCGCGCGGCCTGAGGATCGTCGCGAGATCATTGAGGAAGCTGCGGGGGTGCTGAAGTATCGCCGCCGCAAGGAAAAGTCGCAGCGGCGTTTGGAGGCCACAGAGGCCAACCTCACTCGGCTAGCCGATGTACTGCGAGAGATACGCCGACAGCTTCGTCCTCTAGAGCGTCAAGCCACAGCAGCGCGCCGCCACGGCGGGTTGGTAGAGGAGCTAAGCATCTTGCGTCGCCATTTGCTTGGACGGGAAATCCAGCAGCTACGCAGCTTGGTGAGCCGTTTGCGTCAAGACCAATCTGCCAACCGTCAAAAGATGCGACAGCTTGTATTGGCAGCGGAGGCTTTGGACAGAGATTTAGCTACCGCAGAGACGGAGCTAGCCGCAGTGGGCGGAACCGATTCAGCCGAGGAGTTGGGACGTTTTGAGGGCCTAGTGGAACGCTTGCGGGGCATTCAAGCCCTTTTGGGCGAGCGCAAGTTGCGTTTGCAGCGTGAGCGCAACGCTGGCATAGATTCCGATGTGGTTGCCACCTTGGAGGCCGAGGCCGCCCGCTTAGCTACCGAGTTGGCCGAGGCTCAAGCAGAACAAGCAACCCAAGCAAACCTAGAACACAGCAACCTAGAACGCACAGAGCCCAACGGTGAGCAGCCAGTTGTTTATGTCACAGCGGTGCCAGAGCATTTGGAACAACGTCGTGTGGATTTAATGTCACAGCTAGAGCTTTGTTGGAGCGAGGCAGAGGTACTTCAAGCAGCCCAGCAGGCCCGTCAAACAGATTTGGAGGCAGAACAGGAACTATTGCGTCAAGCTAAAGATGATATTGAACAGGCACAAGCTTTAGCGGCGCAAGCAACCGCCGAGGTGCGGGCTTGGCAGGCCCGCCATGAGGCACTGTCTTTGGCGCTAGACGAGGCCAGAGACCAAGCAGGTGCCGAGCGCTTAGCGGGTGTGCAAGGCGTGGTGGGCACCTTGTTAGAGGTGGTGGAGGTTGACCGTGGCTTTGAGGCTGCTTTTGAGGCTGCTGCCGGTGAGGCGGTAGCAGCCGTGGTAGCTACAGATAGCGATGCGGCTGTGCGGGCTATTGCTACGCTGAAAGAAGATGGCGTGAGCGGAGCAGTGCTGGCTTTGGGGGGCAATGTACCTACTGTAGCTGTGCCTTCAGCCGGCACACCTCTGCGTCCCCATGTTCGGTCTGACCTAGCCGGTATGGACAAGCTGCTAGACATCTTGGTGGGTGCAGTAGGAGTTGTGGAAACCTTTGAAGAGGGCATCGCTGCAGCCAGGGCAGATGCTACGGCCGTTTTAGTTACCCGTACTGGAGATCGCTTTGGTGCTTCCGGCTGGAGGGTGGGCGTGCGCCGCTTGGGAGTTACTAGGGGCCTATTGCGAGAGGCCGAAGAAAAGACAGCGGAGGCTCGCAGCCAAATTGAGAAGCGCAATGCTGCGCTAGATTTTGCAACCGGGCATCACAAAGCCCAACAGGCAAAGGTAAACCAAGCTCAAGAGGCTCTTAGGCTTAGCGTTACCGCTGGCAAGCAGGCCACAACGCGCGCCGGTGACCTAGAGCGTAAGTTGCGCCACACAGAAGAACAGATTGCCGAAGAACGCAGCCGCCAGCGCATGGAGTATCAGGTGCAAAGGGCTCATCTAGCCGAGCGTTGTCGTTTGTTGACTGCTCAGCATCAAGAGATTGAACAGCGTTTAGCGCAGATGGCTTCAGCACGTGTGCAAGCCGCGGCCCGGCGTCAATCAGCAGACATCAAGCTCAGTATTCTAGCCGAGTTAGACAGCCTTGTTGCCCAGAGGTTTGCTACAGCTAACTCGCGTCTTGTGGAGCTACGGCGCTTGCGGGATGAGGCATCGCGCGCCGCGCTAGATGCCGCTGGCCAGCTAGAGGACTTACGTAAACAACGTAGCCAAACCGAAACAGAACTAGGGCGCTGTCGCGAAGCCGACCACGCCAGCCAACTAGAAGTGTCCGAAGTGGAGATAAAGCTAACTGCTGCTGTAGAACGATGCCGCCGAGATCTGAACTGCGAACCCCAAGAGGCTGTTAACACGCAGTGCCCCGAGTTGTTTGCTGGTGTTTCGGCTGCAGATCGTATTCGCACCCTTGAACAAGAGCTTCGAATCATGGGGCCAGTAAATCCGTTAGCCCTAGAAGAGTTTGAGGCGCTGTCTGAGCGGCATAGCTTCACCCAAGCACAAATTGACGATATTCGCCAGAGCCGTCGTGAGCTACGCAAGGTGATCCGTAAAATTGACGAGGAGATAATCAGGTTGTTTTCTGCGGCTTATGCAGATGTGTCGCGCAACTTTGTGGATTTATTTGAGACATTATTTCCAAACGGCGAGGGAAAGTTGCGCTTGACTAGGCCCGATGAGCTTCTAGAAACTGGGGTGGATGTGGAGGCTCGTCCTTCGGGAAAGAACGTTCGTAGGCTCAGCTTGCTGTCGGGTGGTGAGCGTTCGCTAGCTGCAATGGCATTTTTGTTTGCGGTGTTCCGTAGCAGACCATCGCCGTTTTATGTGATGGATGAGGTAGAGGCCGCGCTAGACGACGTGAACCTGCATCGCTTTTTGAAGTTGGTGGACACGTTTCGATCTGATGCACAGCTTCTGGTAGTAAGCCACCAAAAACGCACCATGGAGGCCGCAGACTGCTTGTACGGCGTGTCTATGAAGCCGGGTGGCAGTTCAAAGGTGCTCTCAGAGAAATTGGTGGTAGCCTCAAACCATGAGGTTCTCCTCCAACCAAGCTTGCAATAACCTACCTACAACACACGCTTGAGGTACCTGCTAAAAAGATGACCACCGAGTCTGAAGATCCCCGCCAAGATTGGGATCCCTGGGGTTGGGAACCCGATGAACCAGCTAGCCCGCAGCCGCGTGTGTCAGCCGCCGAGCCCATTTTGGTGCCTCAACAACCTTTTGAGGGTGTAAAACCAAATGTAGCCGCAGCGGAGATAACCCCGTGGATACCTCCTCCGCCAGCGGGGCCCACCAAAGTATCTAATCCAAGTTGGGCCATGTTGTTGGCATCTGTGGTGCTAGCCATGCTTGGGTTGGTTGGTATTGGGGTGGGTATTGGCACCATTTTCTTTAATCGCGACACCCCGCCACCTGAGGTGGTGGTGGTTTCTGCTCCTCCAGCCCAAAGCACGCTGCCCCCTCAAGCTCAGCTACCTCAAGCTGAGGTGCCCGTTCCTGTAGAACAAACTAGCCCTAGTGCCAACTCGGTGCAGACGGTGCAGGTAGATCCTGTGGTGCAGGTGGCTAGAGCGGTGGTTCCCTCGGTGGTGCTTATTGAGGTGCCCGGAGGCGACGGTCAATCCGAAGATAGGCCAACACCTCCGGGTGACACACCGCGTGGCGGGCAGGGTTCGGGCATAATCTATGCCGCTAGTGGATTAATTTTGACGAATGCCCATGTGGTGGATGACGCTCAAGAGGTGATTGTGCAGCTTGCTGACGGCACCAGAGCACCCGGGGAGGTGGTTGGCACGGCATCGGCTGTAGATGTTGCTTTGGTAAGGGTAGACACCGATGTAGAGCTCACCCCAGCGCAGTTTGCCGGGCGCTCAACGGTGCAAGTGGGCCAGCTAGCCGTGGCTGTGGGTAGCCCATTTGGATTGCAGCAGTCGGTTACCTCGGGCATCGTCAGCGCTGTGGGCAGGGCCATTCGCGAGGGTTCAGGTGCGGGTGCTTTTGTGGAGATGATCCAAACCGACGCTCCAATTAATCCGGGCAATTCGGGGGGTGCTTTGGCCAATCGCTTTGGTCAGGTAATCGGCATGAACACGCTCATTCGCACCGATGGTTCAATGGGCAACATTGGCCTGGGGTTTGCCATTCCCACCGACATTGCCTTGAACATCGCCGAGCGTATCTTGAAAGGCGAGAGCACGGAGTTGGGGTATTTGGGAGTTTGGGGCAACGATCCAGAACTGGGCCTACCTGGGGCTTTGGTGGCGCAAGTACTTCCCGGAACCCCCGCTGAGCGATCAGGTCTGCAGCCAGATGACCTGATCGTGAGGATTGACGGTGAGCCGGTTGCCACATTCACGGAGTTGGCTGCCAAGATTCAGTTTCGGGTTCCGGGTACAACTGCTGTGTTAGAAGTGGTGCGTGACGGCGTTAATTTTGAGATTCCAGTGGAAGTAGGAGAGCGCAGCCAATTTGAGGGTCTGCAACCAACTCAAGAGCCTGAACAGGAATAGCAGTCGCAGATGAGCAAAAAAAGAAGACCCTTTGCGGGCTTCTTATCGTCTTTGAAGCAGCGTGGGATCGACGATGCCACTTGGGATGAGCTTGAAGACGCGCTGATTTTGGCTGATGCCGGTGTTAGCTCAACCACAGACTTGCTAGAGCGGCTCAAAAAGCAAGCCCGCGCGGAGAAAGTAAGAGATGCCGATGCTCTTGTGGCACTGCTGAAACGACAGATTGCTGAGGATTTGGGGGCAGACGGCGCAGATCAAGATGGCCAAGATGACGATGCCGGTGCTGCCAGTGCCGATATAGATAATGCCGATATAGATAATGCCGATATAGATAGCGCAGGCCCTGGCGATGCTGGCCTTTGTGTGGATGGCCAACCGGCGGTGTGGCTGTTTGTGGGGGTGAACGGGGTTGGCAAAACAACCACCATCGGCAAGTTAGCGGCCCTTTATACCCAAAAAGGCCATAAGGTGGTATTAGCTGCAGGCGATACCTTTCGTGCCGCTGCGGTAGAACAGCTTGGCATGTGGGCTGAGCGTTCTGGTGCCGAGTTGACTTGTGGGGCCGAAGGTGCCGACCCAAGCTCGGTGGTGTTTGATTCCATCCAGCACGCTGCGGCCGTCGGTGCTGATTTGGTGATGGCCGACACTGCCGGTCGTCTGCATAATCGCACCAACCTTATGGAGGAGTTAGCCAAGATTCGGCGCGTGGCAGGCAAGGCATCGGGCAAGGTCACCGAGGTTTTGCTGGTGATTGATGCCAGCACCGGACAAAATGGTTTGGCTCAGGCCCGTCAGTTCACCCAAACCGCAGAGGTAACCGGCTTGGTGCTCACCAAGCTAGATGGGTCGGCCAAAGGGGGAATTGTTTTGGCGATCAACCATGAGTTAGACATCCCCATCAAGCTGGTGGGTCTCGGCGAAAGCATTACCGACGTAGCCGAGTTCAGCCCGCAGGCTTTTGCAGAGGGCTTGCTGGGGTAAAACAACAGGTAAAGTAGACGGCTTATGTTTGATTCTCTGAGCAGTCGGTTTGAGGGCATCTTCAAGCGTCTTCGGGGTCGCGGGGTGTTACGCGATGCCGACGTAGACGAGGTGCTGCAAGAGATTCGCCTCGCGCTCCTAGAAGCCGATGTGAACCTGCATGTGGTACGAGGGTTTCAGGAGCGCATTCGGGGTCGTTGCGCTGGGGTGGAAGTGCATGAGGCGTTAAATCCAGCGCAACAGGTGATCAAGATCATCCATGAGGAGTTGGTGCAAACCTTAGGCGGGACCACCTTGGAGATCGCCCACCCCCCCAAGCCGCCAACCGTGGTATTGCTGGCAGGGCTGCAAGGTTCGGGAAAGACAACCAACGCCGCCAAGCTAGCTGCATGGTTCAAACAGCAGGGCCGCAATCCCATGCTGGTGGGTGCAGATCTGCAAAGACCAGCTGCAGTGGAACAACTCCGCACTCTTGGCCAAGCCATAGATGTGCCAGTTTTCACCGAGCCTTCAGATCCGGTAGCAGTGGCTCGCCAAGGTGTGGCTGCAGCCCGCGTAGCCCATAAGGACGTGGTTATCTGCGATACCGCAGGCAGGTTGGCCGTAGATGCTGAGATGATGGAACAGATTGGCCAAATATCGGCCGCTGTGGAACCGCACTACACCTTCTTGGTGGTAGATGCTATGACCGGTCAAGATGCGGTGACCACCGCCGAAACCTTTGGTGCCACCCTTGAGTTAGATGCGGTAATCCTCACAAAAATAGATGGCGATGCTCGGGGTGGCGCGGCGTTGTCGGTAGCCGAGGTGGTGGGCAAGCCCATTGCGTTTTCTTCGACTGGTGAGAAGATCGAAGAGTTTGAGGTGTTTCACCCCGACCGTGTGGCTAGTCGCATTTTGGGGATGGGCGACACCTTAACCCTGATTGAGCGGGCCGAACAGGTTTACGAAGAGGCCGAAGCAGAGGCCACCGCTGCCAGGTTGTTGGAAGGGCAGTTCACGCTAGAGGATTTTTTGGAGCAGATGCGTCAGCTCAAGAAGATGGGCTCGTTACAAAGTTTGGTTGGGATGATTCCAGGTGCCTCAGCGCAACTGCGTAACGTTGAGATAGAGGACTCCCGTATCGCGCAGGTGGAGGCCATCATCTGTTCCATGACACCCCATGAAAGGATAAACCCCCGAATTATCGATGGTTCGCGCCGCCAAAGAATAGCGGTTGGTGCAGGTACCCGACCCTCTGAGGTATCGCAGCTTTTGCGGCAGTTCAGCGAGATGCAAAAGATGATGAAGCGTATGGGCTCTAAGGGTTCTGGCTCGCGCAAGGGCAAGTCTAAAAAAGGGCGCAATCGCGGTCGGGTAACTCCCCCGGGCGGCAACAAGAATAAAACCAAGCTGGTGCTGCCCGGCTTAGAGGATGGCTTTTCTTCGTTACGGTAGGTTGGTTAGCGTTGGGGTAGCCCATTGTGGTTGTGGGCGGGTAGAGTAGTAGCGTTCCGGCGGTCGGTGCCGGTGTGTGCTTGTAATGGCACTAATTAAGGCCTCATGGCTTTACGACCAGAGAAAGACTGAGCGGCTTGTGGCAGTAAAACTCCGGCTCATGCGGATGGGCAAAAAGAAGCAACCTTCGTACCGTGTGGTTGCGGCCGATTCGCGCAAGGCTCGCAACGGCCGTTTCATTGAGATTGTTGGAACCTATAACCCCCGAGTGGAACCATCTCACATTGAGATCAACAACGAGCGGGCACTGCACTGGTTGCGTCATGGCGCACAGCCAAGCGAGCGGGTGCAGAAGCTTCTGGTGATTTCGGGAGCTTGGACCGAGTTCACAGGTGATCCGATAGATGCACCTGTGCAGCCTGAGGCCCCGGCCAAAGTAACTATGGCGGCATCTGCGGCTGAGGCCCATGATGAGGTCCATGATGAGGCCCAACAAGCAAAAGCATCTGAAGCAGCAGAACCAACTACAGAAGAACCAGAAGCAAACAACGAGCCTGAAGATGCCCTAGAGCCTCCACAAACAGCGTCTTCAGGCGAAGGCCAACTAGAGGATAAAAAATCGTGAGCGACTTCGATAACCAATATGACCAACACGATTACGACGATCACGTTGATGATGGTGACGACTTCGCGCCAGAGTCCGATATCAACACAATCGAGGTGCCCACAGCACGCAACGTGTTGGAGTACTTAGTTCGGTCGGTAGTGGAGTACCCAGACGAGGTGGATGTTGAGGTTGTAGAACGCCGTGGCACCATTACCTTAGAGGTCACAGTTGCCCAAGGAGATATGGGCAGGGTTATAGGTCGTCGTGGACGGGTGGCTAACTCTATTCGCACTGTGGTGCGCGCCGCTGCCAGCAAAGATGGCAGCAACATCGACGTAGAGTTCATAGATTGATAACTCTGCTTAGAACACTGTAGTTTACGCAGGGTTGCCGTTTAAGCTGTTACATGCAGGCCCTTGGCCCCATGAACATCGGTGTCTTTTCCATTTTCCCAGATTTTGTGGAAGCTTTTTTGGGTGTGGGCGTGATTGGTCGTGCCTGTCAGCAGGGCATCTTGTCAGTTCAGGTACACGATTTGCGTGCAGCTAGCAGTGACCCCCACCGCTCAGTGGACGATGCTCCCTTTGGGGGTGGTGCTGGCATGGTGATGCTAGCTGAGCCAATCTTCAGTTCGGTTGAACAGGCCAATGCCCCCCGACCTTTGTTTTCGTTAGGCCCAGCGGGACAACGTTGGAATCAGCAACTAGCTAGCGAGCTTGCTTTGACCGACGGGTTCTCTTTGTTGTGCGGTCGCTACGAAGGCGTGGATCAGCGGGTGCGGGATCATCTAGTTGATGATGAGATATCTGTGGGGGATTTTGTGTTAGCAGGAGGAGAGGTTGCGGCGATGGTGGTGATTGAGTCGGTTGGACGACTGCTGCCGGGTGTGTTGGGCAATTCATCTTCTGTAGCCGAGGAGTCTTTTGTAGACAATCTGCTGGAATACCCGCACTACACCCGTCCTGGGGAGTTTCGGGGCTGGGGAGTGCCAGAGGTGTTGCTATCGGGCAATCACGGGCGCATTCAGCGCTGGCGTCAAGCTCAGTCCTTAGCTCGCACTGCTAGCTTGCGTCCCGATCTCATCGCAGCTAGAGGTGGGCTCAGCGAAGCAGAAACAGAACTGCTAGATGAGTTTGGCCTTTTGTGAGTGAGTCGGTGTACGGGTATAATTTTGCCTCGCGCTTTTGAGTCAGATGCTCACCTTAGATTGTGGCGCGGTTTTGTGATGCGAGGTCTGCTATGAACCCCACCGACATTATCGATAGAGAGTCCATCCGCAGCGATATTCCAGATTTTAGTCCGGGCGATACCGTGAAGGCTCATGTGCGCGTGGTAGAGGGCAATCGCGAGCGAGTGCAGGTATTTGAAGGGGTGGTGATTCGTCGCCAAGGTAGCGGGGTGCGCGAGACCTTCACCGTTCGCAAGGTGAGCTTTGGCGTTGGAGTGGAGAAGACCTTTCCAGTGCATTCGCCGATTATCTCCAAAGTAGAGGTGAGCACTCGGGGCGATGTGCGGCGCGCCAAACTCTACTACTTGCGCGATCGCATTGGGCGTGCTGCCCGGGTGAAGGAAAAGCGCTTCTAGTCCAGTTGCCTTCACTCAAGCTATCTGTACCCAAGTTATCTGTACCCCAGCTATCTGTACTTAAGCTGTCACAGGGTGCGGCTAGCTTGGATTACATGTCACAACAGCCAGCACCCATCCGTCACACCCCACACAATTTGCTTGCCAACCTGCAGGTAGCTTCCAACAAGCAGGGGCAGCAGGCATTTAGTCGGCAGTTATTGGGCCGTTGGGGAGAAGATCGGGCGATGCGCTGGTACAGCCGTCAGGGTTATGTGATTTTGGAGCGCAACTGGCGTTGTGGGCGTGGCGAGTTAGATCTCATCTGCAAACGAGGTTCGCTGGTTGTGTTTTGCGAGGTAAAAACCCGCTCTAGCGCGCTTTATGGTACGCCCGCGGAGGCTGTGGGGGCCGACAAGCAGCGTAGAATCCGCAAACTGGCCGCGCAATGGCTGGCTCAGCAACCCCAAAAGGGTTCTTGGCGAACCAGGTTTGACGTGGCCGAGGTAATGGGTGGTCGAATTCACGTTATCGAGGCAGCTTTTTAGCTCTTTTTTGCTCTTAGCCGATGTCTAACGGATCTCCACAAGAAGCCATGCGATTGCGGTTAGCAAAGGCATCCAACAGCGCATCTACCCCGTCGCCTCGTTGGGGGTCTGCCGTTACCCTGAATTGACGGTCTTCGCCTTGACGTAAAGCATCAGAATGGGTTTGACGGTCAGCTAGGTAGCTGTCCCAGGTTTGGAACCACAAAGCCAGCACCGCACCGTCTTCACCTTTAGGTGCCAACGCTACAAGGGCTGCTTTCATTTGCGCTAGTACCTCGGTGGCAGCATCTATTTGGTTGGCCCTGTCTGTGAGGTTACGAGCATCTCTGGCTTGGGGCAGACGTGCCAGTTCAGTTCGGGCCTGGCTGCACAGCTGTTCTGCTTGGGCTACCCAATCTCGGTCTTGGAGGCGGTCGGGGTTTTCATCTCCGAAGAACCAAACTGTGGCCCCAATCCAAAACAAACCCGAAAGCACAACCACGCTGGCACCTAGAACCGCTAACAGCTTTGAGCGGGTCTTTAGCTGGGCCATGCTAGATTTCGCGGTGCCTGTATGCCGCATAGGTGTGCTGAGTGGGAGTACAGGTGTGTTGGGTGTGTGCGCGAGTGTTCATTTTCTTGTGTCTCGTTCCTAGATTGGCTGATATCTCTCGTAGCATTCCTTGCGTGCTAGAAGAACTCCAATCCCGCAAGCTGCTACAAGATTCCACCGACACGAGCCTTCTGGCGCAACGGTTAGCAAGCGGCCCGGTAAGCATCTATCACGGTATTGACCCTACGGCCCCATCGCTGCATTTGGGCAATCTCATCGGCGTTTTAGTTCTGCGGCGCTTTCAGCTAGAGGGGCACCGTCCTATAGCCCTAGTTGGTGGGGCCACCGGCATGGTGGGCGACCCTAGCGGTAGGTCTGAAGAGCGGAACTTGTTGGATGCCGACACCCTAGCCGCCAACCTGTCGGGCATCAGGGCGCAGCTTGAGAAGCTGCTGGATTTTGACAACAACGCCGTGCTGGTGAACAACTACGACTGGACTCGCAATCTCACCCTCATTGAGTTCTTGCGAGACACAGGTAAGCACGCCACCGTGAATCAGATGGTGGCCAAGCAATCAGTCCGTAGCCGGATGCAAAGCGATGCGGGCATTTCCTACACCGAGTTCACCTATATGTTGATGCAGGCTTACGACTTCTGGTGGCTTCACACTAACCATAATTGTGAACTGCAAGTTGGAGGCTCAGATCAGTGGGGCAACATCGCTGCTGGAGTAGACCTCATTAGGCGCCGTACAGCTACACAGGTTCACGGCCTGACTTGGCCGTTGCTCACCCGCTCAGATGGAACAAAGTTTGGTAAGACAGCCGAGGGATCCGTGTGGCTAGATCCCGAGCGAACCAGCTCTTATCGATTTCACCAGTACTTTATGCAGGTTACCGATGAAGATGTGGGAAAGATGCTTTTGCAATTCACCATGTTGTCGGTATCTGAGATTGCAGAGCTTGTAGAAGCGCATCAGCGTGAACCGCAGCATCGTGAGGCCCAGCGCAGGCTTGCTTTTGAGGTTACCTCGCTGGTGCATGGCTCAACGCAAGCATCCGCCGCTGAATCCGCAGCAAAGATACTCTTTGGTTCCCCTGTGGAGAAGGTAGACGAAGCAGCACTGCAAGCAGTTGCTCAAGAGGTGCCCACCTCGTTGCTTGTTCGTACCCCTCAGGGAGGTTTCGACGCAGCTACCGGCAGCTTCAGCTTGGTGGATTTGCTGGTTGCCACCGGCCTAGCCACCTCCAAGGGCGATGCGCGCAGGGGCTTAGCCGAAGGCTCGGTGTATGTAAACAACCAGCGGGCATCTAGCTCCGCAGCAACGGTTTTTAGCGATCAACTGCTGTACGGACGCTACTTGTTGTTACGCAGGGGCAAGCGCCGCCACCACCTGTTGCGCTCCCACTAGCTGTTTTGAAAAACTTCTTGCAACTAAGTTGACGTTTGGTTGTTGGGGCCGCTAGCGTAGCAAAGCACCTCTGAGGCGGGTTGGCAATTGTTGCCTGCTTCAGCGAGCAGGGTTCGCCAATGGTTGAGCCCGGTGCGGTACTCCCGATTGGGTAACCGCTTCACGCTCCTTGAAAACGGAAGAGAGGACGGAAAAGCCAGTGCGGGAAACGACACGGCACACCTCGTGACTGTGTCGTTGACCTTACACAATTCCAAGGAAACCAAGTCAGGAAGGGCTTAGGCTCTTTTGACTTTCCTCAAAAATCGCTTTGTTTCGCCGAGGCTTTTAGCGAAACAAGCACCTGATCAATAACAGCCAAGCTCCCTAAGAGATGCCCCTACGGGGTTATCTGTGTGGGTTAGCTGTTAGAGATGTTGATGGAGAGTTTGATCCTGGCTCAGGACGAACGCTGGCGGCGTGCCT
>JAPOTT010000025.1 GCA_026709025.1 bacterium | reverse complement strand
CCTTAGCGTTTATCCCCTATTTACCGCTCCTCAGCCCACAAATCATCTGCACCTGCGCTGTCACGTTGAAACTGCAACTGCAAACCCAACGCCCGCACCACACTCATCAGACGTCCGACCTCAGAACCTAAATGCCCTTTTTCCATCTGGCTAATCCACCCGCGAGATGCGCTGGCCACCAACGGCCCGTTTCCTAATACCAGACAACAAGTTTGTAACATACTTTGAATCAACTGCTTGAGATGGCAAGGTTTCCAAAGAGGTATAGAAGGGGCTAGGAACCCTCGGTGGGGGTGCCGAACTTTTCTTCCAGCAGAGCGGCTAAGTGGACTTCGTCTATTTTGCCGCTGCCTTTCCACGCAAGGTCTTTCTCGTCATCCACCAGCAAAAAATGGCGGGGCACCTTATAGGTAGACAGCTCTTTACGAACATGTGCGGCCAACTCCGCATCTGTAACGCGGCTAGCCGCTGTTGTCACCACCAACGCAGCAACATCTTTGGCCCGCTTAGGATGCGTCACCCCATACACATGGGCATGGCGCACCTCTGGGTGGGTCTCTAACACCAACTCCACCTCACGGGGCACCACGTTCATTCCCGAGGTTTTAATCATCGTTCCCATGCGCCCAAAGAAATACAAATGCCCCTGCGCATCAATGGAGGCTCCGTCACCGGTTGGGTACCAGCCATCGGCCCAAAAGGTGTCCTCCCGCTCCCGCTTGTAGAGACCCTGCATCACCCCATGCCCGCGCACCAGCAACTCGCCCCGCTCCCCCACTGCTACCTCAGCGCCGGTTTGGGGGTCGACGATCTTCCGGTCGAACCCAGCCACAGCCCGACCATAAGATCCCTTGTGCTTCTCTGCCAAAGCCTCACCTTCCATATCCATAGAGTGCGGGCCAAGCGTCTCGGTCATGCCCAACCCCAGCGCCTGAAGCTCCGGAATAGCAGCCCGCCGCTCCGCCGACAACAGCCGTGTATCGTTTACCCGACGGAGGCGAGACAGGTCGTAATCACCCACCTCTTCAAGCTCCGCAATAGCGGAAGATACATGAAGGTAACCCAAAACGTGGGTGCATCGCTCTCGAGCCAAAGTAGCCAGCGCAACCTTAGGATCAAAGCGTTGCTCATACACCACTGTGGCTCCCGCATGCATCGCTATGCCTAGCGAATAGATGAGCCCACCCACCCAAAACATCGGCATTGCAGAGTAGATCACGTCCCCCCGCACCACATCTCGCACCCGACCCACATTGCGAGCTTGCATCACGATGGCACCCTGAGTGTGTATCGCTCCCTTGGGTTCAGCCGTAGACCCAGAGGAGTACAACACCACCCCCCAATCAGCAGGCACCACCTGCTCTTCTACCTTCTCCAGCAACAATTCCGACACAGCCTCGCCACGCCCAACCAAATCGCCTACCGAACCAGCCCAGTTACGCTGCGGGTCGCCCCACACCCAAACCGAACGCAGATATGGGTGAGACAATACCCCAATATCTGGCCCAGACTCTTGCAACTCTGGAGCTAACTCTTCCAACCTGTCTAGATAATCTTGACCAAAGTGCTGGTTGTCTACCAACATCACCTGCACATCGGAGTTACGCAACAGCCTTCCCAGTTCGCCTGCGGTGAGGTATGTGTTGAGCAGCACCGCCACCGCCCCAATACGATTGATGGCAAAAAACGACACCACCCAGTTAGGCCCGCTAGTTGCCAGCAACCCCACTCGGGTGCCCTTGCCCACGCCTGCGGCCAAAAGACCCTTAGCCAAATCTCGGCTCGCTTGCTCAGCCTCCGCAAAGGTAATGCGCTGCCCGTCTAGCACCACAAGATCCATATCGGGATGCTGGGCTACTCCGTGAGCCAAAAGCGACCCAATCGTGGCACGAAAAGATAGGTCGCGATG
This sequence comes from bacterium, assembly GCA_026709025.1. Taxonomy (GTDB): domain Bacteria; phylum Actinomycetota; class Acidimicrobiia; order Acidimicrobiales; family Bin134; genus Poriferisocius. The sequence continues at coordinate 1,140 of JAPOTT010000025.1, read as the reverse complement.
AAAGCTATCGTGAGAGCTGCCGGAAGCGAGACTGTCTGAGGCAAAACTGCCAGAAGCGAGACTGTCGGAGGTGAGACTGTCAGTGGTTACCTGCATGACCGGACTCCTTTTGTTAGCTCATTGTGTTAGCTCAACTACCCAGTATCAAGCTAATATCAGCTCAATTTGATATTCAATTTGATAGTTCTCAATTTGATGTTCGCTAATTTGATATTCACTGATTTCATATTTAGGAGATGCCATGTCGGACTACGAGTTCATTACCTACGAACAGCTAAGCCACAACAGAGTTGTGCGGCTGATGCTAAATCGCCCGGAAACCCGCAATGCCCAAAATCGTGGAATGCTAGTTGAACTAGACGATGCGTTTATGCGCGCCGAACGAGACGACGATGTGCGCGTGGTAATCCTCGGCGGCAATGGGCCAATGTTCTCCTCTGGCCACGACATGGGATCCAAACGAGCCATGGAAGAGTACGCATCTCACCCCACCAGGTTCGTTCACGGCGGCAGCCGCAAGGGTTCCGAGGCAATGATGCTCCAAGAGTGGTTTTACTACTTTCAAAACACCCTGCGCTGGCGCAACCTTCGCAAGATCACCATCGCCCAAGTACAAGGGCCGGTGTATTCAGCAGGTCTCATGCTTACTTGGTGCTGTGATCTAATTGTGGCCGCCGATAACACCACCTTTGCCGATGTGGTGAGCACCCGCTTAGGCATGGCAGGAGTGGAGTACTTCGCCCACCCCTGGGAGTTTGGCCCACGCAAAACCAAAGAACTAATGCTCACCGGCGACTCCATAGATGCCGATGAAGCACACCGCTTGGGCATGGTCAGCAAGGTGTTCCCAGCACAAGAGCTAGCCGATCGCACCCTAGAGTTTGCCGAACGCATCGCCAAAGTACCCACGGTGGCAGCCCTTTTGGTAAAAGAGTCGGTAAACCAAACCACAGATGCCATGGGCTTCACCAGCGCCTTGCATGCCTGTTTTTCCATTCACCAACTCAATCACGCCCACTGGGCTTCAATCACCAATGGGCAAAACCAAGTGGGCACACACGAACTAGACCCAGACATCCAAGATTGGCGCACTGCGCCCCCTGTCCAAAACGCAGAGAAAACCAAAGTAGGCACAGCCCC
>JAPOTT010000051.1 GCA_026709025.1 bacterium | reverse complement strand
TGGGCGTATCTCGCCAGAGCAGCACTGGACGAGATCACGCCAACAGCAACATAAGAATATAGGCGATTTTGGGGGTGAATGTGTCACAGGGTACATGTATACTTACAGGCATGGATTTCAGAGATAGTTTACCTACTGAAAATAAACTAAAAGCTATGAGTTCTGTGGCTGTGCGAGATGCGGTAGGGGGCGGCTCTCAAAGCTGTGCTGTGGGTTTTGATTTTGTTGATTTTACTGATTGTGGTGCTGGTGATCTTGTGAAGTTGGCTGTGCGGGCTAATGCTTTTCGCCAGCAGGTTGAAAGCTACCTGAGCGCAGTGTTGGTGCAGTTGGGTAACTTGGAGGGTGAAGAAGCGGTGATGAGTGTGTGCAAGCAATTTGATTTGCCCACCTATAAAGCTCGCCGTCAAGCGCGTACTGCTAAAGGGCTTAGAGCGCTGCCTGATGTGATGCGGGCCGCTAAGGATGGTTGGATCACCATGGATCATGCTGAGTTGATGGCAGCGTCGCATGGTCGGGCTCCTATGACCTCAGATGAGCAGTTGGATTTGTTGGCTATAGGTGTGCAACAAGGCCCTGATGTGTTCAAAGCTACTTTGGCTCAGTATGAGGTGAAACGCTTAGCAGATACAGGGTTGAACCCCACAGAACAACAACGCGCCCGGCGTACCGCTAAAATATTCAACGGCAATAACGACATGGTTATCTTGCACGCTGAGTTAGACCATGTTGCTGGTGAACGAGTGAAAACAGCTATGGATGCGTTAAACACGCGGATGCTCAAAAAAGATTTCCAAACCGGTGCAGAACGTTCCTTTGAACAACGCAACGCAGACGCTTTAGTGGAACTCATAACCACCCACACCAAACCAACGAGAGCTAAGCCCGCAAACAACGGTACTGAGGTTGAGAGATCTAACAAAACCGATAGACGCGACACAGGTGATACCGACAACACAAGAACCTGCAATGCTCACGGAGCGCAACAAGCCGCAAAACACCAAAGCGGTTCTGGCTGCTGCACCGGCTTCGAACCAGAACCAGAACCAACCCCACAAGCCACCACCATCATCCTCACAGCTGATTATGATGTCATCACCGGCCAACTCAAAGCCGCAGGGCTAATAGACGGCACACCAATCGGGATAGACGAAATCCGCCGCCTAGCTTGCGAAGCCGAAATCATACCAATGATCTTCAACAGCCAATCCCAACCCCTCTACGTAGGGCGCACACGCCGCAAACACACCAAAGCCCAAAAACTCGCCCTCTACAAACGCGACAAACGCTGCACATCATGCGGAATCAGCGCCAGCAGCTGCGACGTACACCACATCATCCCATGGGAACACGGCGGCACAACCGACATCGATAACCTCACCCTCCTCTGCCCAACCTGCCACCGCCAAACCCACAAACACCCACCACCCCACAACGGGCCCTAACCCTAAACCCAATCTCCCTAAATCCAATCTCCCAGCAATGCCGCCTCCTCGGCGTTGGTGTCACGTCTTTTCGGCTCCCAGCCAGCTCCTACACCGAGTATGTGGAGGCGGCTCATAAGAGATACCAAATCGGGGGAGATGTCGTAGAGGGACTAATGTCCAGATCCCCGCACCGCCCATCATTCCCCAAAAGCGCCATCTGGCCTAACAGTTCTACAGGGAATCTGTCACTACCTTTGTCTAACATAACGATATGATTGAAGTAACTCAAAAAAGAAGGGAAGTTCGATGAGCACCCCCGCAGACTTAGTTGTGCCTGAACATGAGGCGGTCGTCTTCGTAACTGAGGAGGATCTTCAAAAAGGGATTGATTTGGCTCTTTCCGAGTTGCAGATGAGCTACGAAGAGCTTGAAGTCTGCGCCAAAGACGACGATTTTCCTTCGCATAAGGCCCGGCTCACCTGGTTCATGATCGCTCCCCAAATTGAAACCTGCTGATCTTGCCCGGCTAGCTCGAGACTTCGCCAGCCAAATTCAAGACCTGCTAAACCGAACAATAACAAAGGGCATCCCGATTACAGCTGTTCTGTACCCCGATGGAAAACAAGGTTGGATCGGCTTCCAAATCAACAAGCAAACACCCCACGCTGCGAAACCCATTCCAGTCACGATAAGCCAGGCAGCCCCAAAGTGCTTCTTAGTGATCCTTCACCGTCTAGAATTAGACCCTGAAAAGGCCCACCTGGCGACTACTAGCAGCCGTATCGAGCTTCATCTGAGCGATGACCTGCAAAATCCGATTGCTAGGTACGACTACAACAGGGAACCAGTCTTCACGAAAAAAGGGTTGCCCTACCCGGCGGCTCATATTCACCTTCATGGCGTTGATAGTCCCGTAAATCGCCTTGCAAATAACATGGGCGTATCTCGCCAGCTTTCAGATTTTCATTGGCCTACTGGAGGCAAACGTTTCCGTCCCACCTTAGGAGACCTCATAGAGTTTATGATTGTCGAGGAACTCGCAATTCCGCATAACCAGTGGCAGGAAACCATCGAAGAGCACCGCCAACGGTGGTTTGAACTCCAGTTAAGCGCCGCAGTTCGACGTAACCCCGAAATAGCCCGAACAGCGCTTGACAGCGGGCGTTGATACGGTTAAATTCGATACCCGCCCTCAAGCACCCCATCAAGCAGAGAGATAAGAGGATCACCTCCAGACATCGTGAGAAAACCCTCAACATTCTCAAACAGACACCACTTTGGCTGAAGTTCTGCGACCATCCTTGCAAACTCACCAACAAGAACGTTGCGCTGGTCGGAAGCCCGCCGCGCACCAGCCGAAGTGAACCCTTGGCAGGGAGGCCCGCCGATGTGATTTCTACTTAGCACCCAAGAAGCTCTGCCCAAAGTCAAAAGCTTGCTGCACTGATGCCACCTCTCTCGTAAACTGTGCCAATGCCAGCCCCAAGCAACCCAAGCGACGAACAGGCTCGGTATCGGTGGTATGACGAACAGCCGGTTCCTGATACTGGTTTTAGTACGTTCGATGAAGGATTCGAACCCACGGTGACTTGCGCCACACACGCTTTCCAGTGTTGTACGAAAC
>JAPOTT010000048.1 GCA_026709025.1 bacterium | reverse complement strand
CCCCTGACCCCCTGCGCGTCATGCAGGTGCTCTAGCCAACTGAGCTAACGGCCCGGAACGCCAAAGGTTAGCGAACCGTGAGCGTCGGACGGGATTTGAACCCGTGAATCATGGCTTTGCAGGCCACTCCCTTAGTCCACTCGGGCACCGACGCTAAAAAAGGTGCTCTAGATTCCGTCGCAACTGTTATTCGTAACAGCTACTCGCAACTGTTGTTCGCAACAGCGACAGTCGCAGCAGCGAAACAGTTAACAGCAAATGGATCTCTAGCACTCATTTGAGAGCGGATGACCGGGCTCGAACCGGCGACCTACACCTTGGCAAGGTGTCGCTCTACCAACTGAGCTACATCCGCACGGCACCACAGCATAGCAAACAAAGGTGACTAAACCTAATGATTTGAGCACTCGGCAAGTGCATCGGCTAACAACGCCTCACCTTGCGGGCTGAGCGGCAAACCCCTAGCAAGCTCACGTGCCGCGGGACTCATCTTGGCTAGGGTTTTAGCCAACACCTCGGCTATGTGGCTATTGCCTAGCTTGTCTGTCAAAGCGTCTAGCTGTGTTTGTAAAAACACTAAACACAACGCATCCTCGTGAGTTTGCACGCGGGGGTCGGTCTTTAGACCTCTTTTGGACACGATGGCCGCTACATCACTAGCAAAGTCTTGCTCATAGCCAGCATTCGTGACGATCTCAGACACTTCCGCGGCATGGCGCTTTGACTGATCCTTGCGCCAGCGCAGGTATCCGGCCCTACCCTCGGGATAGTCGCTGCGAACCAGCACCCAGCGACGCAGATGATGCGCTCTAGCGGCAACTAGCTGAGCATCATCGACAGCAGGATCTAAACGCACCACCCAATCAGTCATCATCTCTGCGTGGGCTTGTTCTTTAGGCCGCTCGCAGCCGTTAAAGCTGATCATATTGGGGTCAGCAGAGTTGGCCTCATCTATGGCCGCTAAAACGGCACGGAGGCGTTCACCTGAGTGCCGCTGTGTAAGCCGGTTTTGGTTCCGCACAGCGCTCAAGAGTCCACAGAGGGCCGCAGGTCTACTCGTAAAACTAAGATGCCATCGGTTACCGAACCTGTGGCATCGCCGATCATGGCAAAATCTTGAAAATCTTCTTGGGCCCTGCGAATGAACAAGGTGCGCTCCTCGCCACCCACAGGAGGCAACGGACGAGACCTCACAGCCTCGGCCCGCTCCCTAAACCGCCTGATCATCGCCTCCACATCTAGTTCATCGGCCATCGGTAGATTCTACCGGCGTGGCTTGTGTGTCGCTGCGTCTCCAGTAAATGAACGTGCCCAACAACGCTATTACGGCAATGACAATCAACGCTGCGATAAGTACCTGTAGCTCATCATCAGAGTCGCTCTCAGCAGAGTTGCTGACGGGCAAATCAGCATCTGAACCCCCATCTATATCTTGGGCTGTGTTTTGGGCTATGTCTTGGGCCACAGGCTCTGCTGTCACGCCTCTTAGCGCACCCTGCATTTCTGTGGCCCCTAAAGCTGCTGCATCTACTACCAACAGCAACACCACACACAGAATCACGCTGCCCAGCAAAGCCCTTACACCAACACCGGTAACTAGGTGCCTGTGAGTAGCGGGCACCATTAGCTCGCGCAATCAACGGCTTGCAGAATATCGGCAACCACATCCGCGCCGTGTTCCAACCCTACCGACACACGGATAGTTCCCTCGCTGATACCTGCATCATCTAGTTCGACAGGTGTAAGGCCAGCGTGGGTGGTAGAGGCCGGATGAGCCACCAGCGTTTCGGGGCCACCTAACGAGGTGGCTACTTGGGCTAGGCGCAACGAACCCAGAAAACATCTAGCTGCCTCCCATCCTCTAGCTAGCTCAAAAGCCACCAGACCGCCGAACATACGCATCTGCCGGGTGGCAAGGCCATGCTGTGGGTGAGATCCCAAGCCCGGGTAACGCACCGAAACCACAGCTTCATGTGCCTCCAGCGCCTCGGCCAACTGTTGGGCCGTAGCGCTTTGGCGCTCTAGGCGCACTCCCAAAGTACGCAGACCCCGCAGCCCGTTCATGGCATCAAAAGGCGCAGCGTTGGCTCCTTGCAAAGTGGCGAACCCCCACAATGTGGACACCAACTCGGCTGTTGCTGACACCACGCCTAAGGTGGCATCGTTATGACCCCCAATGGATTTGGTGGCCGAATGTACGCTGAGATCAATTCCAAACTCCAAAGGACGGGTGATGGGTGGCGGCGCAAAGGTTGAATCCACTGCCACAAACGGGCCTTTGATAGCACCTAGCTCAGCCAGATCTACTAAATCTAGGTTGGGGTTGGCTGGGGTTTCGGCAAAAACCAACATGGTCTTACCCGGTTTAACTGCTGCTTGGAAGGCCCCGGGCTCGGTGCAATCCACAAGGGTCACCTCAATGCCAAAACGAGGACACACAGCCTGCAACAAGAACAGTGTTCCCGCATAAAGCTGACGCTGAGCCACGATGTGATCGCCCGCGGAGCACAAACCCAAGATCACACAACTAACCGCCCCCATTCCAGAGCTAAACGCTCGGGCAGCTTCAGCGCCTTCTAGCTGAGCTATGGCCTGCTCAAATGCCGCTACTGTGGGATTGCCGTTGCGGGTGTAGTAATGGCTTTCTGTAGGGTCTACAGCCATCTTGTGCCCTTGATCTGGCGAGGGCAGCCGAAACGTTGTGGTGGGGTGCAACGCGGGAGCTAAACCCATGCCCCCCCTAGAGCGTCCAGCTAGCACAGCCAAAGTGTCTGGGTGCGAAAAACGTGTGGGGTCGGGCGGAGCTAGCTCTAGTTGTGCATCTAGTTGTTGTGCCACTTGGCTGGCGGGCTCGGTGTTTTCTGCCTCAGGCAAGGTTACCTCCTGCGCTATCGGCTCCAATCTTGTCTAGGAAACCAGCTATGGCCTCTCCTACCGCTTCTGTTTCTAACAAGAACCCGTCATGGCCTTGCGGGCTGTCTACCACCGTATAAACACAGCGCCCTCCAGTTGCTACCACAGCATCGTGTAGTGCCATCTGCTGATGGGGAGGGTACAAGGTGTCGCTAGAGATGCTGAGCGACAACACCGGCACCTTTAGTCGCGATATGGCAGTGGCTATACCGCCCCTATCCCGTCCGATGTCGTGCAGATCCATCACCCGATTGAGCACCAAATAAGAGTTGGCATCAAAGCGCTTAGCAAGCTTCTCACCGTGATAATCCAAGTATGACTCCACCTGAAATCTGTCCCAAAGCCCAAAAACTGAGCGAATGTCATAAAGATCGCGCCCAAAACGCTCCTCAAACACCTCGTCTGTGCGGTAGGTGATCTGCGCCAACGAGCGAGCGATAGCTAATCCTGCGTGAGGACCTTGGCCCGATGGGTTGTCGTAAAAGTCGCCTCCGTTCCAGTTTGGGTCTAACGCAAGGGCAGTGCGACCCACGGCCGACCAGCCAATCTGTTGAGCACTAGCAGCCATGCATCCTGCCAACGCGCACACCGAACCCACTCGATCTGGGAACATAATGCCCCATTCCAAGGCTTGCATGGCACCCATGGAGCCACCCACCACCGTCAACCAGCGGGTGATACCCAAATAATCGGCCAAGCGACGCTGCGAGCGCACAATGTCACGCACCGTCACCACAGGAAACTCCGAGCCGTAAGGCCGCCCGGTTGTGGGGTTGGCCGATGAAGGGCCTGTGGAGCCTTGGCAGCCACCCAACACGTTGGCACAAACCACGAACAGCTCGTTGGTATCTATAACCTTGCCCGGCCCAACCATCTCACCCCACCAACCAGGCGTAGGATGGCCTCTGCTGGAATCCCCGCACACATGCGAATCGCCGGTTAGTGCATGGCATATCAACACGGCATTAGCACCATCTGCGGCCAGCTTGCCCCATGTTTCATAAGCCAAGGTAACTTCGCTCAGCGCACCGCCACCTTCCAAAATAAAGTTGGCAGGCCCTTCGCCCAAGCCCCGTTCTCCCGATCCCCGTTCCACAGTAAAAAACTGACGATTGCCCGGCGGATCCCCTTTTTGCCAGGCCCCGGTAACCGGCAGTTCGCTGCTGTAGGAGCGGGGATGCGCGCCAGAATGGGTTTGTGTCTGATGACGATTTTCACCTTGAGACATGGCCCTCTCCTGCATGTTGGCAATCTTGGTTTTTGTCTGGCAGGGCCACCGTTAGTACACGGTCTAGCTAGGACACTTGGTTGCCGCTGATTGTTCCAGAGGCCACATCCCCCGCCTAAGCGGGTGAGCACCTTGGGTGTCCCTCCCAGGTTGCTGGACTCTCTGCCCTAAAACTGCTGCCATAAAGCACAGTACAAGACAAAGAACCGCTCTTGATGTAGTTGTATGTTTCAGGTAACCATAGCGGGCTATACCCAAAGCCTCAAACAACCACGCCCTCAAACCGCTCCAACCTCAAGCAGGTTGCGCCACCGGATCCCAGCTATCCAAAGCAACTAGCCGCTCATCGTTGGAAAACATCTCCACAATGGGCCCCTCTAAAGCTAAGCGGCGCTGCAACCGCTTCACCTCTAGCTCTTGGTTCCACAAAGATAAGGTAACGGCCATACCAGTTTCCCCGGCCCTAGCCGTGCGGCCCGAACGATGCAGATAGGTTTTGTGATCGGGAGCGGGATCAAAGTGAATTACCACGTCCACATCATCTATGTGTAAGCCTCTAGCAGCCACATCGGTAGCTACAAGCGCTTGGATTTTGCCTGAGGCGAAGCTGTCTAGAGAACGCTCGCGAGCGGTTTGCCGCAGATCCCCGTGGATGGGTTCGGCCCGCACACCTGCAGACCTGAGCGCTCGGCTAAGGCGATCGCACCCGTGACGGGTAGAGGAGAAAACCAACGTGCGGTTTGAAGCTGCGATGATAGCGGCAGCCACCTTTACCTTGTCCATCTCATGAACCGCCACAAAACGATGCTGCATTTCATCAACGGTTACCTGCTGAGACTCCACCTCGTGGCGTACTGGAGCGGTCTGATAGCGACGCACCAAAGCATCTACAACACCATCTAGGGTTGCAGAGAACAACAAGGTCTGATGGCGAGATTCTACGTGACGCAAAATCCACTCCACTTGAGGCAAGAACCCCATATCGGCCATGCGATCTGCCTCATCTACCACTACCATCTTCAGCTTAGACACAGACACTGCCTTGCGGTCTATGAGATCGATAAGCCGACCGGGGGTTGCCACGATGATGTCCACCCCCGCCTTGACTTGGCTGACCTGCTCGTCAATAGGGGTGCCCCCATACAACGACACCAAGCGCAAGTTGCGACACGAAGCTAATGCAAACAGTTCCTTAGCAACTTGCACTGCTAACTCTCGGGTAGGCACCAAAATCAAACCGCTCACGCTGCTGGCCTGGATGAGCTTGGCTGATTTTGCGTTGCCTGACCTAGCGTTGCCTCGCTGCGGATTGGCTTGCTGAGCGCCCGAAAGGTGCTCTACCAATGGGATGCCAAAGGCTAGTGTTTTGCCCGAGCCGGTCTTGGCTTTACCACAAACATCTCGACCAGCAAGAGCATCTGGAATTGTTATTGTTTGAATTGGAAACGGGGTTGTGATGCCCCGTTCTTTGAGCGTAGCCACCAAATCGCCAGCCACGCCCAGAGCGCGAAAATTATCTCTCATGTTCTCAATCGGCCAGCTGCGAAAAACTCAGGTTGTGCGCCAGCACTGTGTACAGGCTACCTGCTTTAGTTGGTTGATGCGATGTTTTCGCTCTCAGCCTCGAGTTCTTCGCTGCCATCCTCTAGCTCGTCACCTGAGGTGCCTAACTCTTCGTCTGAGATGTCTGAACTCTGTTGGCGTGGCTTGGCTCGCAAGTAAGCAGTTGAGCCAATAGCCAACACCAGCATCACCCAAATGTTGATTCTTACTCCAGCTAACTCACTGGCATAGTCAACCCTGATTGTCTCCAACCAAATACGACCTAGCGAGTAACCCAAAACATAAAGCCCAAAGAGTCGCCCGGGCTTTAGCGAAAAACGCTTTGAGGCCCAAAACAAAAATCCCATAAGAGCTAAGTTCCATAAGCCCTCATACAAAAAAGTGGGATGGAAGGTATCTTGGTCTGTGTAATCTGGGCGGCGATTGGCGAGATCTATTTCTAGGCCCCATGGCAGATCGGTAGGTCTGCCATAGAGTTCTTGATTGAACCAATTACCCCATCGTCCAATGGCCTGACCCAAAGGAAGCGCTGGTGCTACCGAGTCGGCAATATCGGAGAGAGGAATCTTTTTCCGTTTAGCAAATACCCATAGCGCTGCTGCCGCAGCCATAACTGCCCCAGGAATACCCAAACCACCTTCCCAGATTTGCCAACTCTCTCCCCAATTATCCTGATAGGTACGCCAGTCGGTAATTACATGGTAGGCGCGAGCCCCAATCAGGCCAGCCACCACTGCCCAGATCGTGACTGAGGTAGCTAGATCTGAAGAGTGACCCCGCCCTGCAAATCGGCGGGAAAATATCCATGCTGCTGCCAGAACCCCTAAGGCAATCATTAACCCATAGGCCCTCACCTCTATAGGGCCAATATCTACGCTACCGGAGCTAGGACTTGGTATTGATGCTAAAATCACCCCTCTACTCTGCCACGAAATGTGTGCTAGGGCTTATCTTTTGCCACAAATATCACCAAGTTATCTAGGAGTTGCTATGACAAACCTTACGCCTGCCAACCTGTTCAACCTCACAGACAAGGTTGCGCTAGTAACCGGTGGAGGTCGTGGAGTTGGAGCGATGTTTAGCGAGGGCTTGCTTGGGGCGGGGGCTCGAGTGATCATCTGTTCTCGCCGTCAGCAACAACTTGATGAGGCAGTAGAGCGTCTTTCGGGCCTTGGCCCTGTAGAAGCTATTGCGGCTGATTTGTCTAGCGAACAGGGTTGTCAACAGGTGGTTGATGAGCTTAACAAGCGCTGCGACCGACTAGACATTTTGGTAAACAACTCGGGGGCTAGTTGGGGGGCACCACTAGAGGAGTTCCCAGACACAGCTTGGAGTCGAGTGCTAGACCTGAACGTCAAGGCAGTGTTTCAGCTCACCGTTGGGCTATTGCCTCTACTGCAAGCCAGTGCTTCGGCAGACGATCCTGCCCGGGTTATCAACATAGGTTCTGTGCAAGGTCTGCAAGCACCAGAAATGGAGAACTACTCCTATTCAACTAGCAAAGCAGCTGTGCATCACCTCACTAGGGTGCTAGCCAAAAAGCTAGCTCCACAACACATCACGGTTAACTGTGTTGCGCCTGGGTTCTTCCCATCCAAAATGACGGCCAAAACACTAGAAGATCATGGGGATCAGGTGATTGCCGATACCCCTTTGCGGAGAGTAGGAACGCCCGAAGACATGGCCGGGGTGCTTATGTTCTTAGCGGGTCGGGCTGGAGCGTTTTGCACCGGCACAGTTATCCCCGTAGACGGCGGCTACGCAACCACCTTATGAGCCATCTGGTATAGCTATTAGCTGGTGACAGATGGTGACCAGTACACGGCGTGAGTCAGCTGGTGGCTTTCACCAAGAGCACACCCTCAGGCGAATCTAGCTGAATGCTGGATTCTTGCATCTCACCTGCTTGGCGCTTGGAGGAGTAGGCTAACCGCCACTTACCGGGTGGCAAGGTCAGCGCAGTTTGGGTGTCTGCGAGGTTCAACGCGCACATGCAATCACCCCGCTGGAAGCTGATCACGAGATGATCGGTGCCGGTTATCCACTCCAACTCAGCGCCGTGCAGGTCGCTTAGCTCACGGCGCAGCGCCAACAGTTCACGATGCTTTGCCAAAAGCGAACGTGGATTGTCTCTCTGGGCAGCTACCGTCTCGGCATCGCTTCGGCTCACAGGCAGCCACGGCTCGGTGCTGGTTGTGAAACCACCGGTTAGCCCAGGTTCCCACGGCATCGGGGTGCGACTGCCGTCTCGTCCATCACCCGGGTTCTGGTTACGCACAGCCACAGGATCGCGCAGTTGCTCAATAGGCACTTCAACATCTACTAAGCCCAGCTCGTCACCTTGATACAAAAACGGCAAACCGGGCAAAGCAAACAGCAACACAGCATAGGCCAAGGCGCGTTCTTGGCCTATGTTATCTGTAGCTGGCTGCTTTGGACTGAACCTACTAGGTGCGCGGGGGTCGTCATGGCTGCTAACCGCCCAGGAGAGGTCGCGGGGGGCAGCATCTAAGGCATTGCGAAAGGTCGACCATATAGCCGAGGGTTCCCACGGGGTGTGCATAGGGGCAAAGTAAAAAGCCCGGTGCAGCCCATCTTGGGTGGCAACATAGCGGCTCACCTTGTCGGGATTGTTATCGCGCAAGTACACCTCCCCTAGCAACAACCCATCTCGAGGTTCCACGATGGAGCGCCAGCGACGATAAATTGCCGTGTTACCTTTCTGATCTAAGTCGTAACGATGATCAAAGCAGACAAAAGCTTGGCGCGGTGTCATATCGGGAGTAATTGGCCGAAGTTGAGGGTTATCGGGCATGAGCATGTTCTTGATCAGCCCCTGCGCTACGTCAATACGAAAACCATCCACATCCCTGTCCAACCAGAACTCCAGCACTCGATCAAACTCCAGCACCAAGTTGGGGTTAGACCAGTTAAGATCAGGCTGTTCGGACAAGAACAGGTGCAGGTAATACTGCTCCGAGGCTTCGTGGAAAGTCCATGCCGAACCGCCAAAATGCGATACCCAGTTGTTGGGTGGGCCGCCTCCCAACGCAGGATCCCGCCAGTGATAATAGCCCCGCATGGAGCCATCGGGGTCGGCTTGGGATGCTTGGAACCACGGGTGCTGATCGGAAGAATGGTTGGGCACCAAATCGATGATCAACCGCAGGCCCAGCCGATGCGCCTCAGCTACGCAAACATCAAAATCTTCCAGCGTGCCAAAGAGAGGGTCTACGCCAACGTAATCAGCCACGTCGTAACCGAAATCTCGCATCGGAGATGGATAAAACGGGGTTACCCACACAATGCCCACACCCAACCAAGCCAAATAGTCCAACTTCTCGGTCAGACCAACAAAATCACCCACCCCGTCGCCATTGCCATCAGCAAACGAGCGGATATACACCTCATATCCCACCTCGGAATCCCACCATCGCAACTCAGGTGAAGCCATATCTACCCCCATATCTAGATCATTTTGCTTCTTTTGCTTCGTGATCTACCAACATTCTAGATTCCGCACTATGTGAAAACGCGTATTCACGTACTAGACTTCGGGGCTATGCACAAAACAGTTATAGGCATAATCGCTGTTCTAGTTGTTTTATTCACCGCAACCCCGGTGGTGGTAGCCCAAACGGCGGCAGATATTCAAGCAGCCGACCAGCTCATCGCCAACCAAGAAACCCTGCTCAACACCTATCGTTGCACCTATTCGATTGACACAGAAGCTGTGCCGGGCGGATGCGAAGGCACTAGCCCAGCGCAAGGGCCCACCCAACCCGGCACTTTCGAGGGCACCCCCACCGCCAACGACCAAGAAGCACGCAACCAGCTCATCGCCAACCAAGAAACACTGCTCAACGGTTACCGATGCCAACTCAACATAGACACCCAACTCGTTGTTGATGGCTGCCCAACCATAGAAGCAACATCCCCCGAAACCGATGAAACCACTCCGTCGGAGGAGTTCAAAGCTGTCTCAGCCACTTGGAGCAGTTCATGTGCTATCAGAGCAGACGATACCATCACCTGCTGGGGGTTAGAACGCTTACTCGATGCCCCTTCAGGCACCTTCACCGATATCGCAGGCGGTGGCAGCCACTCATGTGCAATTCGTACCGACCAAACCGTTGCCTGCTGGGGCAACACCATGATTTGCAATGCTCCTTCTTATGATGATGGTTCGCTAGATACCAGTCGTGCCGAATGCTCAAGAAACGCTGCATTGGATGCCCCCTCAGGTGCCTTTACCCAAATCGCAACCGGCAGGCGACATTCGTGTGGTATCCGCACCGATGGCACCGTTGCCTGCTGGCACCAAGCTGTAGGGCTTGATGACAGCCCGCGATCAGCAGAGGACATCAAGGCAGTTGACGATGTACCCGAAGGTACTTTCACCCACATCGCAGCCGGTATCAGCAAGTCGTGTGGTATCACAGTTGATGACGCTATTGCCTGCTGGGGGGATAACGAAAACGACCGGCTGAATGCCCCTTCTGGCAGCTTCACCCAAATTGCAATCGGCAATACCCATTCTTGTGCGATCCGTACCGATGGTACCCTCGCCTGCTGGGGATGGAGCGCTACCAGGCAACCCGAGGTAAATGCACCATCAGGCCAATTCACCCAAATTGCAATCGGCAGGCAAGATTCGTGTGGTATCACAGTTGATGGCACCCTCGCCTGCTGGACATTAATCAGCAGAACCGACCTCTACGATAAAGCTGCATGGAGAGACATCCCCGCTCCAGATGGCAACTTCATTGATTTAGCAGTTAATTTTGCACATGCTTGTGGTGTCAAAACCGATAACAGCATGATCTGCTGGGGTATCAACAACTACGGCCAAACAGACATCCCCACCTAACCAACCAAATACCCTCAAAACCCTCTCGAAAAAATGAAGGACAAAACAAACAACAGTGTTGCCAAGCGTGGCGATTGGCAAAACAAACCAATCATCAAGCCACAGGCTATTCCCCCTCCTAGCCGGATTTGGACAACCGAGGACATGGAAGGCATCCGGCGAGGCTATATCCCCCATGTTATGGAGGAGAAGTGGTTCATCTTTGTGGAAAATGACCACCTGTTTGCCCATCGTAGTTGGACTGGGATGGGGCGCTATGAAGCAACTTTCGTTCCAATTGAGGGCGGCTATGTGATTGAGCATGCCGTGGTGGAATCCGCCCACAATCGCGACTCAGACGAAAAAGAAACACAGTTGCTAGAGATGCTCATTTTGGGCCATCTCACCAACAAATCCCTTGCCGATGAGAAGCTTTCGCACTCAGATCCTTTCACAAACTGGGAATTGCACGTACCCTCGTTTCCTAAGGAAGCGTTTGGCTGGAAAAAGGTAACCCCAACACTAAGCCTGGTGTTGGGTGACATCACCAAACAAGACACAGATGCAATCGTAAACACAGCCAACAAAAATCTGCTTGGGGGTAGCGGAGTGGATGGTGCTATCCATCGCAAGGCTGGGCCCAAGTTGCTAGAACACTGCCGTACCTTAGGTGGATGTAAAACTGGACAAGCTAAAATTACGCCAGGGTTTAACCTACAAGCTCGTTGGATAATCCATACCGTAGGGCCGATATGGAAGGGTGGAAACCAAGGTGAGCCTGAACTGCTAGCCTCTTGTTATCGGGAATCGCTGGCTCGAGCCGACAAGGTGCAAGCCAAAACCATCGCCTTTCCAGCCATATCTACTGGGGCGTTTGGGTACCCGCTTAAAGATGCGGCAGCAATCGCTATTGCGACCGTTCAAGCTGCAAAATCTAACATGTCTGAGATCCGCTTTGTTGCCTTCAACGAAGAAACCGCGGATGTTTATAAAAGCATTCTCGAGAGCGATACCGACCTCTGAAGAAAGCTAAGAACAAAAGCAAGCTAAGAACAGCCAGAGGTGCTACCGCAATCTGGACAGGCGTGGCAGCTGCCAGCCCTAACCATCAACACGCCGCATTCAAAACACACCGGCGCATGAGAATCGCGCGCAGGCTGTTTGCGCACAAGCTGTTTGGTTACCGGCTCTGCGGTGAACTGTGATGGTGCTAACTGCGATGGCGGGTCGGGTTCCACAATGTGGCTAGGCACTGTCACCTCAACCTGTTCTTCTACCCCGGGCAGCGTTGGCTGAGTGCGCTCTTGCGTAGTGTAAACCCCTAAACCAAAACGCTCATCGGCATCCAGATACTCCACGGCCAAACGTCTAAACAAGTAGTCAATCAAGCTGGTAGCTAAACGGATATCTGGGTCATCTGTAATCCCAGCCGGCTCAAAACGCATCCCAGTAAACGCATCCACATACGCCCGCAGCGGCACGCCATACTGAAGCCCGTGACTTACCGCCATGGCAAAAGCATCCATTACCCCGGCCAGAGTGGAACCCTGCTTGGAAACCCTGATAAACAGCTCACCGGGCCTGCCATCAGGGTACTCTCCTACGGTAACAAAGCCCTTGCAGTCGGCCACTCGGAACTCATAAGTACGACTGCTGCGAGATCGAGGCAACCGCTGCCTCTGAGGAACAGATGACACAGCAACATTAGCTTTTTCATCATCGGTGGCATTGCCTACACTGGCATCGCCTAAACCCTTTGTACCCTCAGCTACCGACAAAGGCTGACCTAGCTTACAGTTATCCCGATAAACCGCTAGAGCCTTAACTCCCATCTGCCAGGCATCCAAAAAAATCTGCCGTATTTCCTCGGCCGTTGTGTGCTCAGGCACATTTACTGTTTTGCTTATACCACCCGACAACCATGGCTGAACCGCAGCCATCATGGCAACATGGCCATTAGGAGAGATCACGTTGTCACCCATTGAACAAGCAAACACATCTAGGTGATCATCATCTAGATGCGGAGCACCCAAGATCGTGCCCTTGTTATGCACATGGGCCTCAATCTCCGTAATCTGCGCTGGGTTATAGCCAAGCTTTGCCAACGCCCGACCTACCGTTCGGTTCACGATGGGCATGGTGCCACCGCCAACAAGCTTTTTTGTTTTCACCAACCCCAAATCGGGCTCGATACCGGTTGTGTCACAATCCATCATGAACGAAATGGTTCCAGTTGGCGCTAACACGGTGGCCTGAGAATTACGAACTCCCACCGTCTTGCACCACTCCACAGCTGCATCCCAAGCTTGTTGGGCAGCTTGTGTGATTTCTGTAGGAACGGGCTCGCCTTCAAGACGACTAAGGGCATCGCGATGCATCTCCAACACCTGTTGGGTAGGCTCTCGATTCTGCATAAAACCCGCAAACGGGCCTAAACAAGCGGCCATACGCCCCGAAGTCTCATAAGCCACACCGGTCATAAGTGCGGTAATCCCAGCAGCCAAAGCCCGGCCCTCATCAGAGTCGTAAGCCACGCCCAAAGCCATCAACATGGCCCCCAAGTTGGCGTAACCCAACCCCAGTTGGCGAAACCGCCGAGTGTTGTTGCCAATTTGTTCTGTGGGATAGTGCGACGGGTCTACCAGTATCTCTTGGGCCACGATCATCACCCGCACCGCAACACTAAAGCCCTCCACATCAAAGCGTCCTGCCTCATCAATAAAAGCAAGCAGGTTCAAGCTAGCTAGGTTGCATGCCGAGTTATCGATGTGTAGATACTCAGAACACGGATTGCTAGCGCTAATCGACCCTGTGTTGGCTGCGGTGTTCCACCGGTTGATGGTGGTCATAAACTGAACGCCCGGATCAGCACACTCCCAGGCAGCTTGAGCAATCTGGGTTAACAAATCTCTAGCACGAACCGTCTCTACGGTTTCGCCGGTTGTACGTGCTATGAGATGCCACGGTGAATCATCTGCTACCGCAGCCATAAACTCGTCGCTGAGGCGCACCGAGTTATTGGCGTTTTGGTACTGAATTGAATGGACATCAGCACCGTTTAAATCCATGTCAAACCCGGCATCTCGCAAGGCCCGCGCTTTACGCTCCTCAATAGCCTTACACCAGATGAACTCGGCCACATCTGGATGGTCGGCATCTAGAACCACCATCTTGGCGGCACGGCGTGTTTTGCCGCCCGACTTGATGGTGCCTGCAGAAGCATCGGCACCCCGCATGAAGCTAACCGGCCCACTAGGTGTACCACCGCCGCTCATCTTCTCTTGGCGAGAACGAATCTTGCTGAGGTTCACCCCGGCACCCGACCCACCTTTGAAAATACGGCCCTCTTCGCCGTACCAATCCAATATGGACTCCATCGTGTCTTCAACTGACAAAATGAAGCACGCTGAAGACTGCGGCACAGCCCCGGCCACTCCCAGGTTAAACCACACCGGCGAGTTAAAAGCAGCCCTTTGGTTAACCAACAACCAACGAAGCTCATCGCCAAAAGCTGCGGCCTCAGTAGGGTCTTCAAGGTGACCTGAGCGAGTACCCCAAGATACAAGCGTATCTACAACCCGATCTATTACTTGGCGCAGCGATGTTTCCCGTTGAGGAGTGCCCAAACCTCCTCGAAAGTACTTTTGGGCCACGATGTTGGCAGCGTTCACAGACCATGAAACTGGAAACTCCACATTGGCCTGCTCAAAGGCAACCTTGCCATCAAAGCCAACGATGCGAGCATCCCGCATTGCCCACTCCAACTCATCATAGGGATGAGTGCCAGCGCGACTGTAGTACCTGTTCAGGCCAAGTCGAGTGTGATCTAGGGCCAGAGCCATAAGCGCTCCTTGAGGAAACACGCCCAAAACAAGCGCAATCCCAGTTCGTATTTTAACGGTGATCTGTAAGGCTGCGGCATGAGCGAACAGGTCAAAGGAGCCTTACAACAAGGCACGCCAGCCCACCGGCCAGGTGAGCTGAAACCCTCAAGGAGTCGCCTAAATCCCACATTGATCGTTGGCGCCAGCCACCATTCCGGTCGCTCACGCCGCAGCGTTGCGATACCGTAGAACACCGGCCCTGTGGATAGTGCAAGCGAACTTCTGGATTCCCTGTGTATTTCTGCTGGATAACTTACAAGACAGCTTCTTATAGGACTCCTTGCAGCGCTGTAACGCAAGCCACCTGATACGGTCGCTAGCTGATGAGAATGCTGTTTCCTGAAGATACCGCTGCGGTAGACCCGATGGCCCTTTATGCTGACGACAACCGCCCGCGCAAAGGCAATCGCCCCTGGGTGATGCTGAACATGATCACCTCTGTAGATGGTGCTACCGATGCCAACGGCAGATCGGGCGAGCTTTCCAACCCGGGCGACAAAACAGTGTTTGCTGCGATCCGGGCGGTGGCCGACATTATTCTGGTAGGTGCTGAAACACTGCGAGCCGAGGGCTACGGGCCACCTTCGGCGACCTCTGCGGTACAAGCCACCAGGATGCAACGAAAACAAGCCCCACGCCCGCGGTTGGTCATAGTGAGTGGCTCGCTGGACTTGGACTTCAGCGGGGAGGTTTTTGCGGACAACCCACCGCCGCTGCTGTTTACGGGAGCCAAACCTCCGCCTGAGCGTTTGGCCCACGCCAAAACGGTGGCCGAAGTACATACCGCGAAAGCAAACGCAAGCTTGGGCGACAACCGCGTAGATTTTACGGAAATAATTAAACGGCTGGGTGAGTTGGGGGCCGGAGTTGTGCTGGCCGAGGGAGGGCCTAGCCTCAACGGGCAGATTTTTTCTACAGGCATGGCCGACGAACTGTGTTGGAGCATTGCCCCGCTGCTTGCGGGAGGGCAAAGCCAACGCCTCAGCGTGGGCGCGCCAGCAGTGCTGCAAGGCTTGATTCTGGATCGGGTGCTCACACAAGACCATACGTTGTTCCTGCGCTATCTGACCGTGAGCGGTACGGGTTCAAGAGACTCTGGCAATACATCAACGTGAGTGTTGTTGAAATGGGTAGCTTCGGGTGCTAAATCCCACTTAAGCTTGTGCGCCAAAAACGTGCTCATCCACAAGAACCCAAAAATCGCCGCTAACAACAAACAACGGCGAAACCAATAAACCTTAAATGCCATGTCACCATTATCTGCACGCTGGTGACAGTTACTTCCTAAAAGCACCCCAAAACGCTGATCTAGCTGGGGTTTTTAACTTACAGAGCTGTATTTTTGACTGGAAAAAGCAGGGCTTGCAAACACCCGTAATAGGATTCCAACGAAGCCCTATCCACCCTCTCTTCGGCGGTGTGGGCCAAAGTTGCATCACCTGGGCCAAAGTTCACAGCAGGGATGCCCCGCTCGGCAAAAAAAGCCACATCCGTCCATCCCAGCTTGGCCCTAACCTCTAAGTTGTTATCCGTAATCAACCTCTGTAATAGCTGATGCTGAAGCCCAGGCGCAGCAGCAGGGGCGTGCTCTGTCACCTCAACCGTATCATCTGACCCCAACGCAGGGCCCAACATCTCAAACAACGCCGCCTCGGCCTGTGTAGCGCTGCGGTCGGGAGCATACCTGTAACCCAATGTTACGCTTGCCTTATCGGGTACCACGTTGCCAGCCACTCCCCCCGCAACAGCTACAGCCTGAAGGGACTCCCGAAACTCACAGCCATCTAAGGTAGGCGTGCGAGGTTTGTAGGCATCCACCAACCCCAACAGAACACCTAGACGGTGGATAGCGTTTCGGCCCATCCATGGCCTAGCAGTATGGGCTCGCTCCCCCGCCAAAGTAACAACAGCGCGCATCGTGCCCTGACAACCTGCTTCCACAGCACCACCGGTAGGTTCACCCAAGATAGCTGCGTCGGCTGCCAACAACTCCGGGCAATCTGCAAACAGCTCCCGCAAACCACTATCGGCAATACGTACCTCTTCGCGGGCATAGAACAGCCATGTCACATCCATGTCTGGTTCTTCTGAGGCTGCAGCCAACTCCAGCATCACCGCTAGGGCCGACTTCATATCACACGCGCCCAACCCCCACAACACATCACCTACAATGCGTGCCGCAGCGTTGCCGTTAGGAGGCACAGTGTCGCTATGACCGCCGATCAGCAACCTAGAGGGCTTGCCCAACTGCGTTCGGGCCAACACGTTGTCGCCCACCCGATGCACATCTAGCGATGGGTTTTGACGCAGACGAGCTTCGATCAAGCTGGCGATGTCGGCTTCTTGGTACGACACCGATGAGACGCTCACCAATTCGGCTGCCTTAGCTAAAAGATCCACCGCTTCTGCTAGAGGCGATTCTGTAAGCGAGCCAGCAGATACACCAGATGTCATGGCCCAGCGAGCCTCAGCAATATACGCCTCATAACTATGTGGCAGCTCCGTGGGCTCTTAGCACCTCGTTTAGCTCAGCTTTGTTATGACGCTCGCCGGGGGCTAAGCGCTTGATCACCAACACGCACGGCATGCCAAACACGCCGCCTGAGAACTCACGAGAACGAGTGGCCGATACTGCCACCGACCATGCTGGAACCTCTCCACGACCTAGTTCCTCACCACTTGCCGCATCAATCACCGGTATTGACCCCGTGAGCACACAGCCAGCACCTAGAACCACCCCTTCGCCAAGACGAGCACCTTCTGCCACGATGCAACGGCTACCCACCAAACAATCGTCACCCACAATAACCGGTGCAGCTTGGGGTGGTTCCAGCACCCCACCAATACCCACCCCACCAGAGAGATGCACGCCAGCGCCTATTTGCGCGCAAGACCCAACTGTGGCCCAAGTATCCACCATTGTGTTAGCCCCAACCCGGGCACCAATGTTCACGTAACTAGGCATCATGATCACCCCTCTATCCAAAAACGAGCCCCAACGGGCCGAAGCCCCCGGCACTACTCGCACGCCAGCTTGCTGATAGTTGGTTTTGAGGGGGATTTTATCGGCAAACTCAAACGGCCCTAACTCTGTGGTGTGCATCTGCGCCGAAGAAAACAACAACAAAATAGCCTGTTTAAGCCACTGATGCACAACAACTTGGCCACTAGCATCTACTTCGGCCACCCTCGCTTGGCCGCTATCTAGCAACCCAATGGCCGATGTCACAACATCTCGGGCCTCAACATCGCCATTGACTAAGGGCGTTTTGTCGGCCCATAGTGCTTCAATTTCAGATTGCAGTTGGGAAGACACGCTGCTCATTACTTCACCGTACTGCCAGAATGCCCAAAACTGTCAGCGTGCTCCAACATTCGTTGCTCAAGCAGCCCTATTTCTGCATCGGGCGCTACAGCGGCCACCCGAACATAACCGGCACCTTGAGAACCGTAAAACTCGCCCGGGCTGATGAGGGCCCCCAAATCCGTTGCCACACGACGAGCTAAACCCCAACCATCACCATCGGGCGCACGCAGCCACAAATAAAACCCACCTTCGGGCATGGTCACAGTGGAATCGTAAAACCGAAATATGTCAATCAGACGGGCTAGCCGGGAGCGATAAACCTCCTGCTGCGCCACTACGTGAGCGTCATCGCCAAACGCTTCTACCGCAGCATGCTGCACGGGATTAGCCTGCATCATCCCGGCATGCTTGCGTATTTCCGATAAGAACTCCACCAGTTCAGGGTCGCCTGCATAGAACCCAGCCCGTAGCCCTGCCATGTTGGAACGCTTAGACAGCGAATGCACCGCCAAAATGCCCTCGGCGTGACTACCTGTGATGTGAGGCTGCAAGATGCTCATGGGTAGCTTCGGGAGCCAAGTGAACTCGATGTAGCACTCATCGCTCAGCACCGGCACTTGATTTTGCCTACCCCACTCGCGCACGGCTTCTAGGTCTTCTAGCGCACCGGTTGGATTGCCCGGCGAGTTCACCCACAAACACAGAGCCCTGCCAGCATCGGTGGTCGAAACTTGGCTCAAATCTAGGTGCCAGCGCTCATCTAGGGGCACCGGCACCGCCCGGCATCCCGCCAAAATAGCGCCCATAGCATAGGTGGGATACGACACTGCTGGGTACAACACGGTGTCACGCTCGGGGTGGCGCAACCGCAGATAGCGGGGCACCGATGCCACAAACTCTTTTGTTCCCACGCATGCGGCTATGGCGATGTTTTGGGTGTGGATGCCAAATCTGCGAGCCAGCCAACCTTTCGCTGCCTGCAAAAAGGCAGGTGACCCAACCGAGGCAGGGTAAGACCGCTCTATACCTGAAGTTGATAAGGCAGCCACAACAGCATCGGGAGGCGTATTGCTAGGTGAGCCTACCGACAAGTTCACACAACCGCCAGCAAATCCTTCAGCAATTTGGCGCAGGTTGTCTAAGCGGTCGTAAGGATAGGGCGGCAACTCAAAATCAGCCATCAGCTCACCACCCATTCAGCTAGGCGAGCAGCCGACACCTGATCCAACCGGGCCTGCACCCTGTAACCGGTAGCCGTGTTATCGGTACAGAGCACATGCCCAGAGCGTTGTACTGCGGCCAACACCTCGCCCCGGGCAAACGGCACCAACAACTCCACAATCTGGGCGTCTGTGCGTAGTTCTGATGCCATAGCCACCAAAAGCTTATCTATGCCCTCACCGGTAGCTGCCGATACCGATATGGCTTTGGCTGCTTTGGCTGCCCCTACTGGAACGGGTTGGGTGCTGCTCAAATCGCACTTGTTATATACCAACAATTCAGGAACATTGCCCGCACCAATCTCGTTTAGCACCTTGCGTACTGCATGCACCTGTGAATCTAAGTGGCTACTGGCATCAACCACGTGCAACAACAAGTCGGCCTCACAAACCACATCTAAGGTAGCACGAAATGCCTCCACAAGCTGATGAGGTAGTTTGGCGATAAACCCAACCGTATCGGTTAGCAAAACCCGCTCACCTCCCGGGAGTTGGAGTCGACGAGTGGCGGCATCCAAGGTGGCAAAGAGCCGATCTTGTACCAACACATCTGCACCGGTTAGACGATTCAACAGCCGTGACTTACCCGCGTTGGTGTAGCCCACAATAGCCACAGTGCTCTGAGCCGAACGACGGCGACTACGACTCTGCACATTACGGTTCTTGGCGATATTACGAAGCTGGGCTTCAAGCTTATGGATGCGCCGCTGAATACGGCGCCGATCCACCTCTAGCTGTGTCTCGCCGGGGCCACGGGTGCCGATTCCGCCTGCTTGCTGGCTGAACCCACCGCTGCGGCGCAAACGCGGTAGCCGGTAACGGTGCTGAGCCAACTCCACTTGAGCTTGGCCTTCTAGGGTGTGAGCGTTTTGGGCGAATATGTCCAAGATCACCGCCGTGCGATCAATAGCGGTGCGCCCGAGGATTTTCTCTAGATTAAACTGCTGCGCTGGGGTGAGTTCGTCATCAAACACCACCGTGTCTGCATCTAGCGCCTGACAGCGCTCCAAGATCTCTTCAACCTTGCCCTTACCGATATAAGTAGCAGGATCAGGCACGTTGCGGCGCTGAGATATGCGACCAACCTCATCGGCACCTGCTGTGGTTATGAGTTGCGAGAGTTCGTCTAAGTCGGCTGCGGTGCGTGCAGCATCGTAGCCATCTAAGGTTACGCCCACTAGCACAATCTTCTCGCGAAAGGCCCGCTCAATAAACGCGGCAGAAGTGCCTCCGTGTGTGCCGAAACCACCTCTGTGGGTGGAGCTAGTAGGCATGTTTGCGTTGCTCTTTGTTGCATTGCTCTTCAGCCAACCTCACACAGTGAGCAGCTAGCTCCTCAGGCGCGGCCTTTGCATCTACCCAACAGATACGAGGATCACGCCGAAACCATCTCTCTTGGCGACGGGCAAAACGCTTAGTACGGGTGATCGCCAAAGACACCGCTTCGTCTAAAGACATTGCGCCGTTCAGGTGAGCAATCAACTCCTTGTAACCTAAAGCCTGAGATGCTGTACGAGAAAGCGGGTCGGGGCGCTCTAACAGCGCCTTAACTTCGGCCAAAAAACCCGCATCAAGCTGACGTTCGTAGCGCGTTTGAATGCGACGGTCTAGTTCTGCACGCTCTAAGCGCAATCCAACCTGCGTAACATTGCTTGGGGGGTACTCTCCAAGACCCGGGCCATAAGCAGAAAAACACTGTCCACTTCCCAAAGTTACCTCTAATGCGCGGATTATCCGGCGGCGGTTGGTGGGCTCCATGCGCACAGCCGCTATGGGGTCAAGTGCAGCTAAGCGGCTGTGCAGCACGAGCGTGTTTGGTTCTTCTTGCAACTCAGCTTTGATGTGGGGGTACTGTCTAGGAATCGACAAGTTGTCGATAACGGCCCGGTGGTAAAGACCAGTACCGCCCACAAGTAAAGCTAAAGATGCGCTACCACAGATTTGAGCGCGGGCTTGTTGAGCAGCAGCTTGAAACTTGACAAGCGAGTAATCCTGAGATGGATCGACCACATCTATCAAGTGATGGGGCACCTCAGCTCGAATCTCAGCTGTGGGCTTATCTGTTCCAATGTCCATGTGGCGATACACCTGCATCGAGTCCACTGAAATGATCTCGCAGCGTCCGTGCCTGCGGGCTATCGCTAGAGCCACCGCAGTTTTTCCACTTGCGGTTGCTCCTACCACAGCTAGCGCTTTGGAAGCGGCTGCACTAGACGACAGATTATGCGTACGGTTCAGTTTGCAGCCACCGGAATCTTGGCCCGCCAACGGGCTGGCGCGGTTACCTCAACTAGCTCGCCTTTTAGATGATGAGCCCCGGCTTGTGTTACATCCACCGTGGCAAAAGTGCCGGGCTTGAGGTGCTTTGAGGACGCGAAGTGTACAAGACGGTTCTGGCGCGTGCGCCCGGTGTGCAAGCTGGCATCTTTTTTAGAGAGCCCCTCCACTACCACTTCCTCACGCCGCCCAACCCGAGCTTGATTAGCCTGACGACTAGAATGCTCCACCACAACCCGAAGCCGCTCAAAACGCTCCTGAACTTCGGAACGGTCGCAGTAACGCTCAGACATCTCTGCTGCTTCAGTACCTGGCCGAGGTGAGAAGATAAAAGTAAATGCCGAGTCATAGCGGGCGGTTGCTACCACCTCAAGGGTTTGAGCAAAGTCCTCTTCGGTCTCGCCCGGAAAGCCCACGATGATATCGGTGGACACCGCTAAATCATCTACAGCTTCTCGAGCAGTTTGCAAGCGCTCCAAATATCGTTCAGCGGTATAACCACGATGCATAGCAGCTAACACCTTGTC
Source organism: bacterium (assembly GCA_026709025.1). GTDB lineage: Bacteria > Actinomycetota > Acidimicrobiia > Acidimicrobiales > Bin134 > Poriferisocius. The sequence continues at coordinate 5,581 of JAPOTT010000048.1, read as the reverse complement.
GCTGCCCGATTGCAAGGGCAGGTGCAGGTGCTCACACACAGCTGGAACCAGCGACATGGCTTTGGTTGTTTCTTGGCTCAAATCCTTAGGGTGTGGGCTAGTGAAACGGATGCGTTCAATCCCTTCAACCGCGCCCAACTGCTCCAACAAATCGCTAAACAAAGGCCGCAAAGGAACCTTGTGACCACTTTGGCGACGGGCGCGTTGCAAATCTCGCCCATAAGAGTTCACGTTTTGCCCTAACAGAGTTATCTCCGTAACCCCGCTAGCCGCTAGCTGCTGAGCCTCGGCCAGTAATTTGTCTAGGGGTTGGCTTATCTCAGCACCTCGCACCGCTGGCACAATGCAAAACGCACAAGAATTGTCGCAACCCACCTGAATTGTCATCCACGCTGCGTAAGGAGCATCGCGGCGCACCGGCAAAGCCGAGGGGAAACTATCGCGATCTTCTGTTGCAGCTTGTTCGAGTATTTCCACCACAGGGCCATCAGCGCAAGCGCCAATTAGTTCGGCTGCTCTATGCACGTTGTGGGTACCAAACACCACGTCCACATGCTCTGCACGCTCGCGAATCAGGTTGCGATCTTTTTGGGCCAAACACCCAGCAACCGCAATCTGCATGCTAGGACGGGCCTGCTTGAGACGCTTCAGATAACCTAGCTGCCCGTAAAGTTTGTTGTCAGCATTCTCACGGATGCAGCAGGTGTTCAACACGATGGTATCGGCCGACTCCATATCATCGGCCAACACCATCCCATCTGCTTCTAGCAAGCTGGCGATGCGCTCAGTGTCATGCTCGTTCATCTGACACCCATAAGTGCGGATGAAGTAGCTGTGGCTCATCCCAACAGGCTACCTGCCCAACAGCCCAAGGCTGCGAGCAGATTTTCTCTAAACACGCTCTGAGCTATCCGCCGGGCGTACTTAGCTGAATTGGGCCTACTTATGTGGCAACCGGCGAGGTCTGCTTGCCCTTAGCAGTTCGCTCTTCAACTGTGCGATCTTCTACCGGGCCCTCTTCATCGGGGCGTACTGCCCTCCAGACCCGCTCGGTAATTTCAACCATTATCTCGGGGTGTTCGGCTAAGAACGCCTTCGCCTTCTCACGCCCCTGACCAAGCTGTTCGCCTTCATAGGTGAACCAAGCCCCAGACTTGTCCACGATGTCTAGGTCTACACCCACATCTAGCAGCGAACCCTCACGGCTGATGCCCTTGGAGTACATAATGTCGAACTCGGCTTGGCGGAAGGGTGGTGCCACCTTGTTCTTCACCACCTTCACCCTGGTGCGGTTGCCAATCACATCTACCCCTTGCTTGAGAGACTCAATGCGACGAATATCCAAGCGCACCGATGAATAGAACTTGAGCGCCCTACCACCTGGAGTGGTTTCGGGGGAACCAAACATCACACCAATCTTCTCCCGAAGCTGGTTGATAAAGATGCACACCGTTTTGGACTTGTTCAAGTTAGCGGTGATCTTACGTAGCGCTTGCGACATCAGGCGGGCTTGCAAGCCCACGTGAGTATCGCCCATGTCGCCCTCAATCTCAGCGCGTGGGGTTAGTGCTGCCACCGAATCTATAACCAGCACATCAATCGCACCAGAGCGGATCAACATGTCGGCTATTTCTAGGGCCTGCTCGCCAGTGTCGGGCTGTGAGATCAACAGCTCATCTACATCTACACCAATAGCTTTGGCATATACCGGATCTAAGGCGTGTTCGGCATCTACAAAAGCGCAGATGCCACCGTTGCGCTGAGCCTCCGCCACAGAGTGCAGAGCTAGGGTTGTTTTACCCGACGATTCAGGGCCGTAGATCTCTACCACTCGGCCACGGGGCAAACCCCCGACTCCGAGGGCTAAATCCAAAGCCAATGCTCCAGTTGGGATGGTCTCGATGGCCATAGTGCCCTTCTCGCCCATCTTCATTACGGCACCTTGGCCGAATTGCTTTTCGATCTGACCAAGAGCCATCTCGAGTGCCTTGTCTCGTTCCACATCTCCTCCTTAGGGTTTGTTTTATGCTTACGAGTTGTATGGGGAATGTCGGGACACACTCTAGAGATGACCTGTGACAGTTAGCCCCCCGGGGGAATACCACAAGCGTAGTTTCAAACATGAAGTTTCACAAGTACCCAACCTGCAAACCGCAACCTCGCTGGCGACACCCAAATACCTCACCGGGCTACGCCTGTTTGTCACCGACTTGGATGATACCCAATCGGCCTTAAAGCGATGCGGTACGCTGCTTGATACCCAACTCACAGGCAATACAAACCACCGGTCGCCCGATTTCTTCCACGATCCGAACAGCCACATCGCACAAACTCCGGATCAGAGTTTCTTTTATGTCTAGACAAAACACCCCACAAAATTATGCCTCTACAAGAGGGGACCACATGTCACTGTTTTACTATCATATTATGATATTATAGTTTTTCTATGGTAACCCCATTAAGCAATGCTGAGGATGGTAGCGAAGCCCCGACCAGAGCCAATTGGTTTGTTTATGTTGATGGATTAAATTTTTATGCTGCCGTTCGCTCTCTTCCAGGTAAAAAGTGGGTGGATTTTAGGACTCTGGCAGCACGATTGATCCCGAATGCTGGCACTGTGAGCAAGGTTAAGTACTTTACTTCTCAAATCTCCGAAAAAGCTGCTGAAGATCCAGACGCACCAAGACGACAACGTGTACTCATTCGTGCAGTCCGTGCGATAGGCGTAGAGGTATTAGAGGGAAAGTTCAAAGTTCCTGATAACTGGAGGACAGTTTCATCTGTAGGAAATTGGGAAGATCGGTTCAGGCCGCCGCCCCTTCCTGCAATGCTGAGCGGGTTTAGTGCCCATTTCGCCACTCATGAGGCACGTCCGTGGAAAGCCCGTGTCGAACTCCCGCAGGAGAAATTCACTGACGTTGCAATCGCGTCGCATCTCTTGCGTGATTTTTACCAAGGAATCTGCTCCCGTGCAATCGTTCTGTCGAATGACTCAGATCTGCGTCCTGCGATTGAACTAGCTGTTGCAGACGGACATCATGTCGGCGTATTTAGCCCGGTGAATACTGTCTCGCGAGACTTGGCAAAGGTTGCATCTTGGGCGAAATCAATTCGCCCGGAACTGCTAGAGCAGTGTCAGATGCCTGATGAGGTTCGGGTTCCTGGATCATCTCGCACGCTGAGTCGGCCTGCAGTCTGGAAATAACAGGGGCCCCTCACAAGAAGGGGCCCCGGGTCCTGAGCGACGAAGCACTCAGGGTGCTATAAATTGATTGTAACATGTGGGTTAGACAATGTGCTGACAAACCTCTCCCCCACATCCGATCAGCACCCTATAGGCCACGCCATAACTCCCCACACCACCTAGCCGCACGCTGCTGCTGCCTGACCCGTAGCGGTGTCAGTGGCTAATACGCAGCCTCAGTAAAGTCATCAACCAATGCCATCCGCCACATAGATTAAATCGGCCTCAGCAAGATAATCTGCCCATGCTTCGCGATCTTGGCGAAGAACTTGAAGCTGCATCATAGACTCACGCGCGAAACGCATCTTCCACAGTGCTTCAGCCGCGTCTCTCACCGTCTCGCCGATGGTCGCACCTACTGCTCGCCCCATCAACGCAAGACGATCGCGCGTCTCGGTATCAACCCTAATAGTCGTCTGCGCCATACAGTTAATATACAAATCGTACACACCACAAATCACAACAAGCCTTACAATTTATGTGAACTCATCACACAACTCAATCAGCCATCTGCTTTATCCGCAAGACCCTGCTATACCGGGTCAATCCAACCTATTTTACTGTCTGCCAATTTGCTATCTCATGAATATCTCTAGACAGTGAGAAGATCGCAGGGCAGCCCATTCCAACAGGGCATCGATTCTTGGGGTGTAGCTGATTACCAAAGGGAGACCTGCCACCGAATCGGCAACAGCCTCTTCCAAATCCTTGGCCATCTCAACTGCACGGTTAAACAGTTCCCGAGGATCTAACTCCATCCGCACCGCCAAATCCCCCCAAATATGTTTAGAACCAGCATCACCCACCTTAAAGCCGTCACCTACACTCATTGACAGCAGTTCATCTTCAACCGCTTGCTCATCAGCTAACCAGGGCAAAAAGGAACACATATCATAAAGCGAAGACAACGTCACCTCATCACCACGCAACAAGATCGAATAGTTCTTGGCATGAGCATCAGTACCGACGATAAGCCAGTTATAAAACAACGCATCAAAAAATCGCTCTACATCATTCATGGGATTACTTGACCACTCCCAAAGGTGATCGGCAATCTGTGCTGGCGATGGTCCACCTGCTCGCTGGTACTTCATCTGCGGGTGTACGCCAAGCGCTTGACAAAAATCCTCCTGATGCAATCTCGCCACGCCTTGAGCCGTGCGGTAACGGTCGCAACGCTCCACCACAATCACCTGCTGCTCGCCGAACACGTCTACCTGCGAACGGGCAGTGGGCAAGCCAAGCCGGTGAGCAGTTTCCATTGTCAGATGCTCGATGAGTGCCTGATCATCTAACCCATGTATTGATGGCTTAAAGATATGAGTGGTCGGCATGTCTTTCTCTGGCTGCCACCATTGACCCTGTTCATCTTGATGTAACGCGAACTTGGCTTGCGCTCCCCCAAGGCTGAACCGTCCACCAAGCGCGCCTATCCGGTGCCATCGAGCAGAATCTGCGGCTAGCTCGCGCAAGTGATCCGCAATATCTTCCTGCGTAACCGGGTAACGCGATCCGCCTCGATCCAGCAAATCGTCCAAATCATCTAACTGACAGAATTGGACCGCACCAGCACAGTCATGTCCTACTTGCGTTCCCAGCAGATCAAACGGCGAGCGCTCGTCCACTCCAAACTCCCTCCCCCACAAAAACCGAACCCGCTCGTTGTCGGGCAAAAGGCCATCAATCCAAGCGGCTACCTGCCTACCAGAGTGGAAGTACTGATCGATGGATATGGCAGTGGACAAAGGTGTTGCCTCCTCATGCCCTAAATACTGACTGTCGTAAGTAAACGAAATCTCGTTGCCCCGGCGGTGCAATATGCCAGCAGGTGTACCAGCAATCAACACAACGAGTTCATCCATCTGAGTCATCTGCCCACTAGTGCTTCGATGTCAAAAGCCGAAGGACGTTTGGGTTGAATGACCAACTCACAATCGAGGGCATGGATTACCCGAAACACAACATCCATCTGCGCGCGGCGTTTTTTGCCAGCTTCAAAGTAAATTAACCAAGTTCGCGATATTCCAGCACGCTCGGCCAATTCTGCTTGGGTTATTCCTGCTTCAGATCGGGCTGCGCCCAAGTAACGGCCAATGCGGGACGCACTAGTAACAAGCGTAGACCTCATATAGTCCTCCTAATATTCTGCTCATAATGTGTGTTCATATTCTTGAACATTATGCACCATGTTTACGAACGTTTACAATAGCCCTCATGTTATCGAACGTTTACATCGGCTGGCAGCTAGGCGCTGGCTTAAGCGTTCTTGGGCGACGCACACCAGAGGCGAAGTGTTACGCTACGGCTATGGCAGATACAGATATGGCAAACACAAGC
>JAPOTT010000010.1 GCA_026709025.1 bacterium | reverse complement strand
GCAACCCTTCCCCCCGCCCCGGCCCGGCAACAACGTGGCCGTCAAGATCATCACCAACACCGGCGCCGAGATGACCGCCCTAGCCACAGCGCCGCCCCAGCAATGAGCAGATTGCACACCGCAGCAGAGTCCTATGCCAAAAATCTCATTAAACCTGTCACTCTCCGTGTCGCCATTGATTCAACCCGAAGAGCAAAGCAGATTCTAACCAAGGTTCAAAACGCTTTATGACCTGAGCTTCTTCTTCTTTGTAGTTTAACTGAAATACTTCTTCGCACACCGGTTGCAGTTCTGTGATTTGTCCACCTTCATCGTCACCAACTGACTTACGAAAGAAACACATGGTCGCACCAATAATTCCACGAAACTCTCGCCCTATCGTATGAAATGAAAGCAAGATTTCCGACCTACCTGATTCAGTGATAAGTACAAGCCTAGCCCAGGAATGATAGTTAGAAGAGTTAGCCCAATAATCAAAATGTTTTGCAGCGTCTACAACCTGCTTCCTATACCAAGAACGTTTATCTTCCTCATGATTATATCCACAGTTGCAGTAGACCCGTCTCTCAGGAAATTGAAACGCAGGCCCAGTCTTTAGATTGTCTTCGATTTCTGTGAACTTGTTAATTGCAGTTGAAATAAGTTGATGAGCTAGCTTCTTAACCTCGTTATACTCTTGCTTAACAATAGCATTACGCTCAGAAAAATCGTTGTGGATAGATGCCAACATCTGTTCAAGACGCTCTGTATCGCGCTTTATATCCTTAGATATGCTAAGAGCTTTGAGAAACCATTCCTTTTGGATTGTTCCAAATAAGCGAACTAATGGCTGCATATTACCAGCATCAGCATACTCTAGTGAATTGATATATTCCTCCCGATTAGTTCTTGAAATTACTAGTGGAAACCACCCAGCTCGTATGAGAACAAGAGAAGCTAAAGCTCTTGCTACCCGGCCATTACCATCCTGAAATGGATGGATCTGAGTAAAACGATGATGTAGCCATGCTCCTGCAACATCGGGGGCGATACCCATTTCCTCATACTCCAGATGCATTTTTATTAACTGTTCCATCTGTCCAGCCACTTGCTCTGGTGGACAGTACTGATGCTCTTTACCATCTGACCTTGTAGGATTATTTGGGCTTTGCTTATAAGCACCATGCTTAAGGGGCATTCTAGCTACTCGCCCAAACTGATCAACACCTTCCACTTCATCTTGTTTTCTAGTCATCAGTTGGTGCAATTCTTTAACGAATGAAACTGATAGGCGTTTTTTTTCCTTTACAAAATCAAATAGCCATTCAACTGCATCTTGGTGATCCCTTACGATCCCTGCAATGAGTTCAGGAGACTTTCCGTTGCCATCATGCACAATCAGAGATGCATCAATTCCACGCTCAATCAAAAGTTGCGTAGTGCCCTGATCAATACTGTAGATACCTTCAATGATTCCAGTTTCGATAGCCCATTCACGGTTCAAACGATTATTAAAATCTTGCACCTGACGCTCTGCTAACTCTTCCTTTTGCTCTTCCCACAGAGCCAACAAGGGCGGTATCTCAGAACTAGCACAACTGTCACCTTCTAGATCTGCAATAGGCTCCCACACATGGTGAGGTTCAACTACTCCAATCACACGGATATTCTACCCCCACAGCAGTCTTACACTCTCCACAAGACAGCAAGTGAGCAGGTGGAGTGGTTTAGGAGAGGATGGAGGCTAGCCAGGTGTCTATACGCCTTTTGTGGGCATTGGCCATCTCCGAGGGGAAACTGGTGAAGCCATGAGGGGAATCAGGATATAAGGCCAACTCCACTGGGGTTTCGGCTGCGGCCATCCGAGTTGCTAGGAAACAGGCATCGTCTGCTAGATGGTCTGTAGCGCCTGCGGACACCAAACAGGAAGGCAAACCAGAGAGGTCGGCAAACAGCGGTGAAAGATCGGGGTTGCGCCTTTGCTCTTCCGACATGTTGGGGATAAAGAACTCCAAAATCGTCAGAATCGACTCAGTGTCTAGCACATCTGGTCTGCCGCCGTTGTCGAACATCGATGGAGTGCCCCGAAAATCGTACATACCAGCAACCAAATTAGCCCCCAACACCCGATCAATGGCACCAAGTCGGTCTCGCACGCGCAATAAGGTGGACGCTGCGAGATGCCCGCCTGCGGACTCTCCGCCGATGAACATCTTGTCTGTACCCCAAAGCTGCGGGCCGTTCTCCAACATCCACGCTGCGGCAGCCTCACAATCATCGTTAGCAGCCGGATAAGGATGCTCAGGAGCGAGCCGGTAATCCACAGACAGCACTGCCAACCCGTGGTTGGTGGCTAGGTGCTCGTTATCTGGGTCGGACATTTGCGGCCGACCCAGATACCAGCCGCCCCCGTGGATGTGTAAATACATGGCCTTAGGCTCTTCGGGCACAAACAGCCTCACTGGAATGTCACCCGCAGGGCCAGCAATAGCAGAGTCCTCAGCCATGGGCGAAGGATCGGCCTCAAATGAGATCAAGAGTTCGCGATGTTCTTTGGCATAGGCAAGGGGATCGCCAAAATTTGGATCTGCTAATCTGAACTGATCAAACGGCATCTCCTCTGACAACTTCTGAGCCTCGGGGCGGTAGCTCTCTAGTTCTTCATCCCACAGTTGCATAACATGCCTCCATCTGCTGCATTGATTAAGGGCTAAACTATCAAGGCTGATTAGCTTGGCGCCAAGCGTGATATGCAGCCCAAGTGACCAACATAGGCGGCAGCACCACAACTGCGGCAATCAGCGAGTAGGTAACCGTGATGGCAGTTAGCAACCCAAACTGCCCCATAGGGGGTATCGGGCTGAAGATCAACACGGCAAACCCCAAGGCGGTGGTGAGCGCTGAGCCGATCAGCGCGCCGCCAGTTGTACGCATGGTGTGATTGATGGCATCGGCGATGGACTTGCCGTTGTGTTCGTGTTCTTCCACGAAACGGTGCGTGATGTGAATGGTGTAATCCACGCCAATCCCAATCGACAAGGCCGTAATGAGCGCTGTAACCACGTTGTAACTGAAACCCAGCAAAACCATGGTTCCCAAAACGCATACAAGCACCAACAAGATGGGCAGCACCGAAAGCACGGCCAGCATCGGACGAAACTCGGTAACCCAAAAAAACAGCACCAGCACTACCAACGCTGCCAGTATGGTCAACCCGATGGAGGTGGCTTGGCTATCGGTGAGGCTATCTGAAACCTCCAATGAGACTATTTCGTTTGCTACCGGCGTGATGTCTTGGTCGTTGCCAAACCACAGACCATCCACCTCTTCAAACAAGTCGCGGGTTCGATCTGAGTCGCCAGTGAGAGCGCTGAACTGCAATATGGTGCGATCTGTAGTGTTGCCCGAACCCAAGCTCACAACCGAGTCGAAATCTTGCGGGTTGTGTGCCCGTATTTTTTCTAAAGCGCTATCTATCGCTGCGCTGTCTACCACTAGTGGATCGGTGCGGTTCAGCCTTACATCGCGTTCAATATCAACCACCAAGTCTGCTGGCAAGGTCTCATAGTAGGTGCCCAAAGAGAAGGTAACCCCCGTGCTCACAGCCTCAGGTCTCTGCAACGGATCTTCTATTGCCGAAGAGAAATCCAACAGGTTGCGTAGTGTGCGATCGTTAGATAGGTCGGACTCCACCAGCACAGTAACTGGTTCGGTGTTGCCGCCCAGATAGTCCGACAAAAACACCACGTCCTCTTTGGTTTCGGTACCGTTGGGGAGGAAGTCTTGGCTGTTGAATGATGTGCCGAGCCGGGTGGTAAGCACACCGAAAAACACCGTTACCAAACCTGCCAAAACCAAAATTGCTGCGGGTTTGCGTACCGTTACGCTGCCGATCCTACCAACCAAATTACCAGCGCCCGGAATGGCTTGAGCGATGGGCCGAAGCACCGGCAAGCGACCCTTTGCATCATTGCGGCGATCTAGCAACACGCGTACTGCTGGCACCCCGGTGAGGAACACCACCAAGCCGCAAGCCACCCCAACGCCTGCAACCACCCCGAAATCGGCTAAACCAGAAATATCGCCAGTTAGATTGGTTAAGAAGCTCACAATGGTGGTGACCCCGGCTAACCCCAGTGGCAGCATCAACAACGAAACCGAGTTAGCAATGCTGTCATCTGGCCCGGCGGTGCCTTGAGCCCTGATCTCGCGGTAACGAGATGTGCCCTGAATGCCATAATCCACGCACAGGCCAATCAGCATCACGGGAACCATTTGCCCCAAAACGCTGGGGGCACCAATCAGGCTGAGACCATCAGGCCCGAGGAGACCTTGAAAGCCCAAAGCCCAAACGATGGTTAAAATTAGCCCGGCTAAGCTCAACACAACATCGCTAACTTGTCGGAAAAACAGGGCCAACAACACAGCAATAACCCCGAACGCCAGCAGCATCAACAGAGCCAGGGAGGTGGATGCGGAATCATTGGCCTCTTTCTCAATCTTGCCTGCAGACAAGGTGCGGGCCGATTCCAAGCCAGCTAATTCCACATCGGCCACCGCCTCATCTACGGCGATCTGGGCATCTGCTAAGCCATCGGCATCTCCATGAGCGTTCACCGTCACTATGCCAATGCCGCCTACCACAGCACCGCTTTCGTTACGAGCCACCAACTCTTCTAGAGCCGCTACTACACCCTCATTAGCGGGATCGCTCAGTGCTGCCTCAGCGGCTTGTGGTGAAACGGAGGCTAGATCTAACTGGTCGGGGTCATCGTTGGGCCCGGCCAAGATGTCAGCTAATAGATGCCCTGGAGAGATGGCGGGTCGTGCCACAAACAGGTACTCCGCCAAATCGGGATGCTCCGAGGCTGCTCTGGTTGCTTTCCTAGCATCAGCGGCACCTTGCGGACTGAGCACATCGCCCCGAAGCACTACCTGCACGGCTTCTAGCGCTGCTGATTCGGGAAAGCTCTCACCTAGTTTGTCCATGGCAGCTACAAGCTCGCTGCCATCGGGCAAAAATGCCTCCTGATCGTCGGCTAGTTCGGCGGTGCGAGTAAATCCGAAAACCGCCAGCGCGGTAATAACCGCCACAACACCCAAAGCAGACCATGGGTGAAAACCAACCCACCGCCCATACGCGCTAAAGAACTTCCCCACCAATCCTCCTATGATCTGTAACTTGGCTGTTCTAGTAGTTTGGATGTTCTCTTCCGAGAACTCCTAACCGTCAGCTGGCTCCAAGCCCCTAAAGTGTGCCACGCCTCACAGCACTCAAGCATAGGCATCCCAATGCATGCGTTGGCTAGTGGTGTGTCTTGGGTTCACAGGAAGCGCTACTAGCGGTGGCGTTGGCCTTCGGGGGGTGTGAGTTGGTTTTGGGTTTGGATTTGGGGGTTCATGGCGTGTTCACATTGACTGCGGTGTCTAACAGGCGGGTTATTAGCACAGTAATGCTCTACCGGCTGGATATCTAACACGGTGACGCTCGCGTTGGCTTTACGACAAGGATGATCTATGACTATTTCATGGGGTTGCTTATGGTCACCGTAGTCTAGGTAGTTGTCGTTAAAATCAGGTGGAGATACAGGATCAACGATAACCCTGGCACCAGTTGCCATAGGACCAATATCGCCATTCCACAACGACCAGTTTTCCTCATCAAACCCAACCTGAGGATAAGGTAGATCAAGCCTGATCGCGAGCGGCTGCCCATCGGGACCAGTGTGTTTCCACAAATCCCCCCACAACAAGTTCTGTGAATCTGAAGCCGCCGTGGGATACAAATACGCGCACACTCGTTCGTAATATTCCCTCACTGACTCAATTGACAACACACCCACCAACTTCGCCACCTCTAATTCCATATCAGGATGATACGGATGCATCCCAAAAAAAGGAGGTGCCAGCAAATCCGACACCTCTGGCGGTTCCCCAAACTCCCTACCCTCAACAGGCTGCTCAACATCAACATCAATACCCTGTTCTTTCAACCAATCCCTTTGATTCCACGGCCGCGTATCCTCCACACAAATACGCTCTCGCTCTTGGCCTTCATGCCAAACCCATTCTGGCGGGCTATTTAAACAAAACCATTCCACAGATACCAACAGTTCTTCAGGACTAGCAACACCATGAGCAGCGCAAGCATCCCAAAAAAGATGCAAATCGTCAGGCTCTTTATTACCTTCAAAAGTTTCTAGCAACACAGTTGCTCCAACAATCACACGATCTCCGTGAACAATCGGAATATCATAACCCCACAATGAGTTCCACAACGTCTGACTATTCTCATCAAAGCGAACTTCAGGATAAACAAGTGACAAAGCCAAACGTTCTACTTCCCCTATCGACGCAGAATCATCCCCAAACCGTTCACCATCCGTAATATCAATAAGATAAACACAAGGCGGCTCAATAGACACAGTCGCATAAATCCAAGCCTCCTCCGACGGTCTCAACTGTTCAGGATGATCCACCTTCATACCTGCCAACGGTGGCCTCGGCCAATCCTCAGCACTCACCAGCCCGCTACTATGACTAGTCTCCTCGTTTGATGGTGATACCAGGTCTTCGCCCTTTACTATCTTAGATTCTGCAGACTCTCCCGACGAACACCCCACACCAACCAATAACACACACACCAACACAACCACACCCCGCACAACCCCCAAACCTGTGCAGCGCATCACGTTACGACACAAGCTACGCATAATTGTTGCGAATCTCATGCTGAAATCTTGATATAACCCGGTCATGGCCCCAACGACACCTCAGGAGGGCAAAAGGTTCCCACCACCGGCAAAAAACTTCAAACGCTTTGCAAGATGAGCCTCGCTATCACTTGGCCCTTTCTGGTTGCATGGAAAACGCCTTAGCGACTAAGGGAGTAGTTGGCGGTTGGCAGAGGTTGATGGTTGGGGCTATATATTGTTGCCAAGCCTGCCCATCTGTGGGTGGGCCATTAAGAGTGTCGCATAGCGGCGAAATTACGAGGGGTAAAAACCGCAAGGAGGACATACCATGAGCAGGCTTTGTGAAGGACGGGTAGCCGTAATCACCGGAGCAGGAAGAGGCATCGGCCGGGAATACGCCCTGATGCTAGCCGAACACGGTGCCAAGGTGGTGGTGAACGACCTCGGGGCCAACCCCGATGGCAGCGGTGGCGATATCGGGCCTGCGGGCGAGGTTGTAGAAGAAATCCGCGCGATGGGCGGCGAGGCCGTGGTAAACGGCGCCGACGTGAGCGACTTTGAAGCAGCACGCGCCATGATCCATCAAGCCATTGACACCTTCGGCACCCTAGACATCCTCATCAACAACGCTGGAATACTGCGGGATCGCATGCTTTTCACTATGGACGAAGTGGACTTTGACACAATCTTGAAGGTACACCTCAAGGGCACATACGCTCCAGCCCATCACGCCTCGGCTTGGTGGCGCGAACAAACCAAAGCTGGCAAAACATTTGATGCCCGCATCATCAACACCTCCTCGCCATCTGGCATCTTTGGCAACGTTGGCCAAACCAACTATGGTTCCGCCAAAGCTGGGGTGGCAGCCTTCACCATCATCGCCGCTATGGAACTGGCGCGTTACGGGGTTACGGTGAACTGCATTGCCCCAGGCGCAACCACCCGGCTAACCGCAGGGCTAACCGAAGCTCCCGAACTAAACCCCGAACAATCAGAAACCACATCACCACGCTGGATTGCTCCGCTTGTTACCTGGTTGGCTAGCCCCGAAGCAGCCAACGTTACCGGTCGGGTGTGGCTAGCGGGCTTTGGGGTTATCGCCATTGCCGAGGGCTGGACGCGCGGGCCTATGGCCGAGTTGGAATCCTACGACCCAACTGTTTTAGGGCCCGTGGTGGCCGACTTGATGGCCAAAGCCAAACTCAACGCAGACATATCAGGGCTACCAGCAGATGGCCCAGGCAGACCGAGCCACACGATCTAACTACAGCCACACAATCCAACCCATGCTTTAGGGGCCATACCCCCACGACACGCTACTAGCGGTGGCGTTGGCCTTCGGGGGGTGTGAGTTGGTTTTGGGTTTGGGTGGTTGGGTTCATGGCGTGTTCACATTGACTGCGATGTCTAGCAGACGGGTTGTTAGCGCAGTAATGCTCTACCGGCTGGATATCTAAAACGGTGACGGTTGCATGGGCTTTTTTGGAACAGTGACTACTTAAGATTGTTTCGTGAGGCTGCTTATAATCGCCGTTGCCTTTGTCACTAAAGTTGGGTGGTGTCAAAGGATCTACGATAACCCTGACACCTGTTGCCATAGGCCCAATACCACCATTCCACAACGACCAGTTTGCCTCATCAAACCAAACCTGCGGATAAGGTAACTCCAGATTTATAGCAAGCGGCTCCCCATCGGGGCCAGTGTGCCTCCACGAATCCCCCCACAATACTTCATGGGAATCTGAAGCCACCGTGGGATACAAATAAGCGCATAACCGCTCGTAATCGTTGTACCCTGCCAACTCTACCGACAACACCCCCACCAACTTCGCAACCTCCAATTCCATATCCGGGTGATACGCATGCATATCCAAAAACGCAGGTGACACCAAATCCACCACCTCTGGAGGTTCCCCAAACCCCCTACCCTCAACAGGCGGCTCAACACCAACACCAATACCCTGCTGCTCCAACCAATCCCTTTGATTCCACGGCCGCGTATCCTCCACACAAACTTCCTGCTGACGTTTTTCCATGCGTTCCCTATCTACAAGAAACCGATCTGAAAAATCTTGCATGCAATACAACGGCACCGACTCCAAACCAGGAACTATAATAGTACCATGAGCAGGACAAGCATCCCAAAACAAATACAACTCATGAGGCTCCTTACCACCAATCATGTAAGAGCCTCTACCTCCACCTGTCAACACGCGATCTCCATGAGAAATAGGAACATCACCATTCCACAAAGTATGAGTTTTCTCATCAAACCGAACCTGAGGATAAGGCAAAGATATAGCCAAACGCTCCAGTTCACCACCCAACAACTCTCTAGAAGGATCAGAATCAAAAACTAAATACACACAAGGAGGCTCAATAGACACAACCCCAGAAAATCCCTCAAGCAGAAACAATAATTCAGAGTGATGTGCATACATACCCGCCAAAGGAGGTCTCGGTAAACTCTCAACATCCACCAACCCGCTACCACGACTAGTCTCCCCACCTAACAGTGGTACCGCTTTATCACCCGCTTCAGGCTCAGTATTCGCAGACTCTCCCGACGAACACCCCACACCAACCAACACAAAACACATAAACACCACCACAAACCCGACAAACTTACTGCGCATAACCTCTCCTTTAACGTTTCACTGCCTCTAACAAAAAATGCAGAGTGAGAACACCGTTACTCACCCCAACGACACCTCAGAATGCTAAAAGGTTCCCACCACTAGGCAAAAACCTTCAAAAAGCCTTTTACCTGCTAGCTGAGGCTGTCTCGCCACTCTTGGGCATCTTGGCTCATCGGTGTTGAAGCAGCACGATCTACAAAGGGCCAAAGCTCTTCTGCAATGCGCCGCCAGTTAGCGGTTGCGCCTAATTGAGCGAAAAGCGAAACCAAGCCCAGGTTGATGCGTTGCAGCACAACCAAAACCGGTGGCACATTAAGCGTTTTTTTGAGCTTGCCATATTCGCCCGAACTGTCAAAAATAGCCCTAACCCCTGCTGCGGCGTACTCGGTGGTAAACGCCTGTGTTTCGTCGGTGAGAACAAAATCGTAGAAGTGCGAAAAATAGCCTTGTATCTCCGCATCGCTAAAGGGAGCATCTGCGGGCAGCAAGCCGGCCTTTACCAACTCTGATCTAAAGGCACCGATATTGCCTTCTAGCACCATAGCAATTAA
Source organism: bacterium (assembly GCA_026709025.1). Taxonomy (GTDB): domain Bacteria; phylum Actinomycetota; class Acidimicrobiia; order Acidimicrobiales; family Bin134; genus Poriferisocius. The sequence goes on along the minus strand of JAPOTT010000010.1, from coordinate 95,249 downwards.
AAGCCGCTCAAACATGGCGGTTTCGGCTGCGCTGAAGCGTTTTACTAGGCCAAAATCCAAAAAAGTTACAGAGCCATCTGGGTGAAACAGATAGTTACCCGGGTGGGGGTCGCCGTTGAAGGCTCCTAGCCGGTAAATGGAACCAAACGAAAACCTGTAGATGGTTTCGGCTACCCGATTGCGCTGCGATTGGTTCCACCCTAGTACCTCGGCAAACGTAGCACCGGTAGCTAGCTCTGTGGTTAGCACCAGAGCAGAGCTGAGGTCTTGATAAACCTCGGGAATAACAATGTAGGGGTGGTTGCGGTAGTGCTCAAAAAACAGACGCTGGTTGGAGGCCTCGTGTTCGTAATCCAACTCTTCTGTTAACCGTTCTCTTAGCTCTTGCACCACCGGTTCTGGATCTAGCCCCGGAAATAACACAGCAAGCGCCCGAAAAATCATTTTGGCTGAACCCAAATCGGCAGCAATGGCCTCTGCAACCCCAGGGTACTGCACCTTCACCGCACAGGCGCGCCCGTCAGCGGTGATGGCGCGGTGAACCTGCCCGATGGATGCAGCGGCGATGGGAACCGGATCCCAACTCTCAAACAACTCTTCGGGTGCAGCCCCGAGTTCGCTGGAAATCACCGATGCAGCTAAATCAGCGCTCATCGGCGGAGCGTTGCCTTGGAGTTGCGTCAACGAAGCTCGGGTGGATTCAGGAATCCCCACTTCCAGATAGCTAGCCATCTGCCCGACCTTCATCAAAGCGCCCTTCATGTTACCCAGCACCTCCACCACATCTGCGGTGGTACGCAACTCCCGTTCGGCATCTAGGGCCTCGGCCCGCGCAGCATCTGCAAAAACTTTGCGAGCCCTAGCCATGGCCCAGTGCCCACCGCTGCGAGCCCCCAACCCGGCAATCTCCGCAGTGCGCCCAAGCCTGCCTTTGCGCCCAACAGGAGGTGGGGTAAGACGATCCACTCAACGAAGATACCGCCCTCACCCGGCAGTCTCACATCCCTGCGGTCTTGTATTGTTATCACACGGCCTATGATTGCCCCGTAACCGAAATGTGGCTCTATATGCAACTTGCTCATATATCTCATATACAACGTGCTCATGCGAATTCTGTTTGCTGACCGCTTAGCGGAAAGCGTGGTGAAACGGTTGCGCGCCAGAGGCGATGTCTGCGAGGTGCAGCCCGCACTGAGCGCCGAAAACTTGCCGCAGCATATTGAGGGGTTTGACGTGCTGGTAGTCCGCAGCACCAAGGTGGATGCCGCAACCCTAAATGCAGGTGATCGGTTAGGAATGGTGCTTCGGGCAGGGGCAGGCACCAACAACATTGATGTGGGTCGCGCTGGCGAGTTGGGCATCTTCGTATGCAATGTGCCCGGCCGCAACGCCATAGCGGTGGCAGAGTTGGCCATTGGGCTAATGTTTGCTATAGACCGCCACATTGCTCCAGCCACAGCCGAACTGCGCGCAGGCGATTGGAACAAGCAAACCTACAGCCAGGCGCGCGGGCTCTATGGTGCAACCTTGGGCATTGTGGGAATGGGTGCCATTGGGCTAGAGGTGACACAACGCGCCGTTGCTTGCGGGATGCGGGTGGTAGTTGCAACCAACCCCAACCGCAATCCAAACACGCTACGTCAAATGACAGAGTTGGGAGTACAAGAAGTGCCCGACAGGGCAACGCTGCTAGCAATCAGCGACATCGTCTCGCTGCACGTACCAGCCGAGGAGGGAACAAAGGGCATGGTGGATGCTTCTTTTTTGGCAGCCATGAAGCCCGATGCGGTGCTCATCAACACCAGCAGAGGTGATTTGGTAGACGAAAAAGCCCTGCTAGAGGCGCTGGATTCCACCGACTTGCGAGCTGGATTAGACGTGTTTGCCAACGAGCCAGCAAGCGGCACCGGACAGTTCATCAGCGACTTGGCTCGACACCCTAAGGTAACCGCAACCCATCACATCGGCGCATCTACTGAGCAAGCTCAAGCTGCTGTTGCACAAGGCACCGCAGAGGTTATCGAGGCATATCGCAGCGGCGAGGTGCTGCACTGCGTGAACTTGGAAGCTGCCCCCAAACGCACTGCCACCTTGAGCATTCGCCACTACAATCGCGTGGGGGTGCTGGCCTGCTTGCTGCAAGAGATGAGCAGCCGTGGGCTCAACGTAGCCAACATGCAAAACCGCATCTTGGCTGGATCCAAAGCCGCAGTAGCGCTAATTGAGGTGTCGGGCAGCATCAACGAGGAACTGGTAGACCTGCTCAGCGCCTTAGATGACGTAATCTGTGTAGCGGTGCAAGATGCCTTGAGCTTGGCCGATTCGCAGTGACACCTTCAGATACAACTGAACCGGTAGGTGCACCCGGGTTAGCAGGGTTAGGCGATACCAACATGGACTTGGTGGCACCCTTTGCGGGCTGGGTGGTGCGTCCCGAATGGGCCGACAAGGTAGTTAGCCGGGCTTACGACAGCCTCACCCCCGAACAACGCCGCAGCTTGGTTGCCGATAACCCCTACAGCTACATGAACGTTACAAGAGGCCCCGAGGATAATACAGATAGCGATGGGCCGCTCGTCTCCAACCACGAAACGCTGGCTGCTCACGGACGCTCGGCATTAGCAAGGCTGTTGGAAGTCGATGTGTTCTCTGCCACAGGGCGAGCTGCGCTGTATCTGTATCGCCTCAACCATGCACAAGGAGAACAAACCGGGGTGGTCTGCACGGTGTCGATTGCGGGCTTTAGCGAAGGGAGGATTCGCATTCACGAAAACGTTCGCAGCGAGCGAGCCGCACTGCTCCAAGCACACCTGTTAGGAGTTGGCGCCACATCTAGCCCGGTGGCGATGGCCCTGCAAACTCCACCGGATCTGCTAGAGCTGCTAACACACATCACATCTGCACAACAAGCGGAATTGGAGTTTGGCTCTGAGGAGGTACGCCATCAGGTATGGACGGTGCCCGAGCACTACACCGAACCGATAACAAAGCTGCTGAGCCGCCACACGCTATACGTCACAGACGGCCATCACCGCTCAGCCGCAGCGGTTGGAGCTCTGCAAGCCGAGCCCAACAACCCTAGTTTGGGCCGTTTGTTGGCCATCTTGTTCTGCGACAGCCAACTGCATGTGCAGGCATTTCACCGTCTAGCAATAGATCAACACAACCGCTCGGCCCAAGATTGCCTCACAGCACTAGCAGCCCATGTACACATAGAACCAGCATCTTCGGCCCATGAAGCACAGCCCACACAACCGGGCACTACTGCCATGTACCTCAACGGCTGCTGGTACAAGCTGCATCTGCCACCCTCGCCTAAAGATGCCAACGCTGTTAGCAAGCTAGATGTGGATCTGCTGCGTCGCCATGTTTTGGGCCCTGTACTTGGCATTGACGAACTGAGCGGGCCCGCCGCGGTGGAATACCTACCAGCAGAAGCTGGCTATGAAGAAATGACCAGCCGATGCGACACCGAGAACCGCATCGGCTTTGTGCTGTGGCCTATGTCTGTGGCTGAGTTGATGTCGGTTGCTGACGAGGGCGGGCTGATGCCTCCTAAATCCAGCTTTTTTTCGCCCAAACCCCGCTCAGGTGTGTTCCTTAGACCGTTGGGTAGAGGTGCCACCGCTCATCTGCCCTCGGCTTAAGTACCTCAACTGTAGTACCTGCTGGCTCAACACACGCTGTCTGAGTGACCCTGCCTAAACAACAAGCAGCTAGGGCAAACACATCCCTAGCTAGCAGCTAGGGCCTCCCAGATTCTCTGAGGGCTCGTGGGCATATCCACGTGATCCACACCAAGGTGACTCAACGCGTCTACCACCGCATTGTGAACCGCTGGAGTGGAGCCTATGGTGCCTGATTCTCCTATGCCTTTAGCACCTAGAGGATTCATAGGACAAGGGGTTTGGGTGTTTTGAACCTCAAAGCTACACAAATCTGCTGCGCTGGGCATGAGATAATCCGTGAGGTTAGCGGTGCGGGGGTTGGCATCTTCGTCATACTGCACCCACTCATACAGCGCTTGGGCAGCACCCTGGGCAACCCCACCGTGCTGTTGGCCCTCCACGATGAGCGGGTTCAAAACCGTACCGCAATCGTCCACAGCCACATGGCGCAACAACTCAACATCGCCGGTTTCGGTGTCTACCTCCACCACGGCTACATGCGCCCCAAATGGAAAGCTGGCATCTCCTTGGTCGAAGTCCAACTCACAAGAGATCACACCAGCATCGGTGGCCGCAGCTAGAGCAGCCCACGAAGCGGCCTGTGCTGGCACACCCGCCACATGGAGCCCATCGGGGCCCACCACTATGTCGTCCACACTAGCCTCAAGCTGCTGTGCGGCTAGCTCTTTGGCCTGCACCAAAACCTCTTCGCTGGCCCTAAACACGGCGCTGCCAGCAGTCTGAAGCGAACGGGAACCAGCCGTGCCAGACCCTCGTGGAATCTCGGCTGTGTCAGATTGGATGAACCTCACCTTGTCCATACCTATGCCTAGGATGTCTTGCACGATCATGGCAAACGAGGTGGCATGGCCTTGACCGTGACTGCTGGTGCCCACCCGCACCTCCACTGCCCCATCGCTAAGCACGTCTACTTTGGCATATTCTTTGTGCATGCCCATGGGTGCGGTGATCTCCACGTAAACCGATAGGCCGATACCTAGCACTTTGGTATCGTTTGCCGCGCGGCGTTTGGCTTGCTGGGCCCGCAAATCCTCATAATCAGATGCCATGAGCGCTGCGTTGAGCGCCTTTTCATAGTCGCCAGAATCGTAGTTGGCTCCGGTGATGGTGGTGTACGGGAACTGATCTGGCGTTAGCAGGTTACGACGCCGTAGTTCTGCGGCATCCATTCCTAACTCGGCTGCGGCCTTGTCTATAACCCGTTCTAGTACTTGGGTTGCCTCTGGTCGACCCGCGCCACGATATGCCGCAGTTGGCGTGGTGTTGGTTGCAACAGCATCTCCAGAAAACTGAATCTTGGGTATCTCATACACACCCTGAGACATCAACTGGGTTAGTACTGGCAAAAATGCTCCTACAGCCGGGTACGCTCCGGCATCAGCTAGGCAATGCAAGTTCAAACCGGTGATCTTGGCTTGATCGTCAAAGCCCATCTGAGCAGTAAGAACTTGACCGCGACCATGAGTGAGCGAAACCATGTCTTCAGAACGAGAGCCAGTCCACTTCACTGGTCTTTTTAGGTCTAGCGCGGCCTTGGCCGTGATGAGGTACTCGGGATAAACGCCTGACTTAGCGCCAAAACCGCCGCCAACTGCTGGAGCAACCACCCGTACCGCATCAACTTCCAATTCCAAAGGCGTAGCAAAACCCCTCTTGAGGCCGATAGGACTCTGCGAGGGCAAAGTTACGGTGATGCCGCCGTTGGGCACTCCTGGCTCTATGAGCACCCCGTTAGGTTCCATCGGCACCGCGGCTAAACGCTGGCTGTGCATCTTCAGCTTCGTTACGTGTGCTGCCTCGGCTAGGCCGTCCTCCGAACCATGTTCGGTGTGGAACGCTAGGTTTCCCGTTTCATTGTCGGGCCAGAGCACATAGGCATCGGCATCTAAGGCTGTTTCGGGATTAGCGTTAGCTGGTAGCGGGTCGTAATCCACCATCACCAGATCCGCCCCATCGCTGCTTGCTTGGCGGGTTTCGGCTACAACTGCGGCAACTATGTCGCCCACAAAAAGCACTCTTTGGCCTGCAATCACAGGGCGCTGAAACTGCGGCAACATTGCAAACCCTGGGGCCGAAGGGAGGCCGATGTTTTCACTGGTGTACACCGCTAACACCCCGGGGCAAGCGGCAGCCTCGCTTGTGTCTACAGCTTGGATGGTGGCGTGCGCTAACGGGGAGCGCACAAAGGTCACATAAGCGGTGCCCTCGAGAGCGAAATCGTCATAGTAACGATCTGCGCCCTTCAAGAATCCAGCATCCTCGCTACGAACTACAGCATTGCCCAATATTGAACCAGAACTAGCCACGCCATTGCCCCCTTTGGGTTCTAAAAGCCTCATTGATCATAAAACCTCAGGCCGATGTTAGACCACTACGCTCCAAACACCTAGCTTTGCGCTTGAGCTTTACGCTTTGGTTTTGCACTTGGTTCGCACCGCAGGCGCAACGCTGGAAAGCTAGAGGGGGTGAGCCAGCGTGCAGCAAACAAAAAGCGTATAGGCATAGTGGGGGCCGGGTGGACTGGTGCTACTGCCGGTCGACTGCTAACCGATTGGGGTTTTCGGGTGGAGGTGCTAGAGAAAGCCCCTGTAGTGGGAGGGCACTCTCGGGCTGAAATCTTAAACGGTGTGGTGTACGAACCCAACGGTGCCCACATCTTTCACACCTCCAATGAGGCGGTGAATCACTTCGTAACCGCACACGGCCTAACCCGCCCCTACAACCACAAGGTGCTCACCGAGGTGTACCTTTCGCCCGATGATGACGACAGCCAAGCACGGCTTTTGTCTTGGCCCCCTCAGGTGGATGAGCTAAAGGAGTTGCCGATTTGGTCAACCGTTGAAAAAGAACTGGCCTTGTTGCCATCTCAACCCATCGGGGACAACTTTGAGGACTATGTAATATCCATGATGGGACGCACCTTGTACAACCTGTTCATCAAGGAGTACACCTTCAAGCAGTGGGGTCGAGATGCAACCGAACTATCGGCACGTTTTGCTCCCAAGCGGGTGGAACTACGCCGTGACAACCAGCGTGGTTTGTTTCGAGACCGCTGGCAATACTTCGGGCCCAACGGCATCAATGAGGTAATCGAGTCGGTGCTCTCTGGAGTACCGGTAACCCTGAACACAGAGGTCACGCTGCAAGATGCTGAGCATCTAGAAACCAGCTTTGATGCGCTGATCATCACTGCTGGCTTAGACGACTTTGCTGGCCGTAACGGCACGCTGGAGTGGCGTGGCATTGAGATGGTTTCACAACACTTTGCAACCGAGCGCCTAGACGAAGTGCTAACCGCTGCGTATGTGGTGAACAAGCCCTCTGTACGAGTGCCCTACACCCGCACTGTGGAAACCAAACATGCCACCTGCCAACAGATAGCAGGCACAGTGGTAAGCCACGAGATGCCCGGGGCACCGCAACGCCACTACCCGGTGCATACCAAAGACGGCGTTAACGAACGTCGCAATGCCGAGCTAGCCGCAATGATCATCGAAAGATTCAGCATTCCGATCTACTTTGCGGGTCGCTTAGCCACATACCGTTACATCAACCAAGATGAAGCTATTGCCGATGCCATGTCAGTAGCTAAAAACGTCGCATCCAACTTCGGTGGTTAATGTGTGCCACACGGTGAGGCTGTAGGGTAATGACGGTGGAGTTGGAATGGTTTGTAGATCAGCCTTCTATGCGCAACCCGGTAATGGTTGTGGCGTTAGAGGGCCTGTTTGATGCCGCTGAAGCGGCCACTGCTGCGGCGCAGATCATCATCGACGGTGCCAATGGGGTGGAGTTGCTAGCACAGATAGATCCCGAGAAGTTCATCAACTTCCAAAATTACCGTCCAGAAGTACACATAGACGACAACGGCAATCGAGTGATCACTTGGCCGGTTACTGAGGTAACGGCTGTAGAGCGCTACGGAGCCAAACATCCTGTAGTGGTTGTACACGGGGTAGAACCGCACCTGCGCTGGCGCAGCTACTCCAAATATCTGGTTGAAATAGCAACCGCTTGTCAAGCCGGGCTGGTGGTTACCATGGGTGCTTTAGTAGGTATGGCACCCCACACAAGACCCTTAGGGGTTGTGGGCAGCTCCACCAACGCCGAATTGGCCCGCATGTTTGGTCTTGGTCGCCCAACCTACGAAGGCCCTACCGGACTAGTAGGCGCGCTCCACGATGCATTAGATAGTGCAAACATTCCGGTTATCTCGCTAAGAGTATCGGTACCGCACTACGTGCCTGGCCCACCCAACCCCGAAGCAACCCGCTCACTGCTGAAACGCTTTGAGCTGATCACGGGCATCCCTACAGACCACAAACAACTAGATGAGGCTGCAATAACTTGGCGAAACCGAATTGATGCAGCGGTAGCAGAAGACGAAGACCTTAGCGATTACGTAGAACACCTAGAACGCCAAATTGACGAAGCCGAAGATGTGCTGCCCACAGGTGACGACCTAGCCGCTCAGTTTGAGGCTTTCCTAAGGGACCCCTGGAAGTAGAAAAGGCTAAGTAGCCAAGACTCAAAGGTGCAGACAAGCTCAGGATTATGCTGGCTCGGGGATAGCAGACTTACGCTCAGGTACAGCTAACTCGCCTCGGGCTCGGCGCGCCACAAGATCAGCCATCACAGCAACAGCAATCTCCCTGTTAGAAACGCACCCCAAGTCCATGCCCGCAGGGGCGCAAATGCGGTTCAGGTCTGTGCTGTCAAAACCCTCACTAGCCAAATAATCCCGCATGGCACCCGCACGCTTGGCAGAAGCAACCAACCCGAGGTAACCCGCTGTGGTGCCTAAAGCAGCCACCAGAGCCGCATCGTCGTAGTGCCCTTGCGTGGCCACCACCACGGCGGTAGCAGAATCCACACACACTTCATCTAAATCCAGGCTGGTGCGAACCAGCTCAGGACACTCATGATCGGCTGGCAAACCGTCCACATCCACTATCACCGCATCCCACCCCAACGCTAAGGCCACCGCACAGATGGCATCTACGCAAGGCGTGCGCCCAATCACCACCACCTGCGGCGCGGGCATAGCAGGTTCCAAGTAAACCTCCATTGCACCCGAAGACTCACAAGACATAGCCACTTGGCGCAGCCCGCTGCTAGCGGCGCTGGTGTTGGTGAAGTTGGTGTTGTCTGTGCTGGTGTCGTTGGGGGTTTGTGCAGGTGGCACGATATCCCCATCTGGCCCATTAGCACTCGCACACCCACCTGAATGCCCGCGCCCACGTTCGGGCGAGTCTCCCAAGCACAACAAGCGCGGTTCTCCGTGACCCAAACACTCCATGGCCTCAGAAATCACCAATGGCTCTGCACAACCGCCACCCAACCAACCTCGAACCGAACCATCGGGCATTATCAGCGCTTGGGAGCCTTGTTGGCTAGAAGATGGCCCGCGTCGCCATATCACCGAAGCCAGCACAAAGGCTTGGCGCTTGCGGCGCAGCTTCACTGCTCGCTCCAACACATCTACGTTCATGACCGCAAGCTTACGTTCATGACCACAACCCCCATGCCATCTGCTGCGACTCAGGGCAACCGATCCTACTTAGCACCACAGCCCTGTTCACACAATCAGCTAGCTATTACACACGATCAGATCGCAGCATTGCTAGCCGAATCAATGGCAGCCCACACCCGGTCGGGAAGAACTGGCATGTCTATGTTACGAACGCCCAAATGAGCCACAGCATCAATCACAGCGTTTACAAAAGCTGCAGGCGAACCTACAGTGGCCGATTCACCCACACCTTTAGCCCCAATGGGGTGATGCGGCGATGGCACCTCTGTAGACAACAGTTCAAACTTAGGTGTTTCCCATGCGGTTGGCACCAAGTAATCCATAAAGTTAGACCCAATGCAGTTGCCGTCTTCATCAAAGGTGATCCACTGCATTGAAGACATTGCAAAGCCCTCGGTGAGCCCTCCGCATATCTGACCCTCCACAATCATTGGGTTGATACGCACACCGCAATCATCCAACGCCACCATACGCTGCACCTCCCAAGTGCCGGTGTCGGGATCAACCTCCACCACCACTATGTAGCTGCCGTAAGGATAGGTGAGGTTGGGTGGGTCGTAGTAGGTGACATCCTCTAAGCCGTACTCCATGCCCTCGGGCAAGTTGGTGTAGGCCGCTAAAGCAACATCTGCGATGCTTACCGAACGGTCTGGGCTGCCCGCCACAGAGAACACGCCAGCGTTCAACTCAATATCTTGGTCGGCTGCCTCTAGCAGGTGGGCTGCAATCTTCTTGGCCTTATCGGCCAGCTTACGAGCCACCACTGCGGTGGCAGCACCACCCACCGGCGTGGAACGCGATGCGTAAGTGCCCAGCCCATAGGGGGTGTGATCTGTGTCGCCGTGTTCCACCTTGATGTCGGTAGCTGGAATGCCCAAAATCTCAGCCACAATCTGAGCAAAGGTGGTCTCGTGACCCTGCCCTTGTGTTTTTACCCCCAACTTCAAGATGGCCTTGCCAGTGGGGTGTACCCGTAGTTCAGCCGAATCGATCATCTTAAGCCCGGCAATATCGTAAGTTCGTGATGGGCCTGCACCAACGGCTTCTGTGAAGTGGGCGATGCCTATGCCAATCAGCCGCCCTTCAGCCCGGGCTGCCTCTTGTTCCTTGCGTAGCTCGAAATAAGAAACCTCGTCTAAGGCTTTTCGCAGGGCCGTTGGGTAGTCGCCCGAGTCGTACACAAAACCCGTTGGGGTTTCATAAGGGAATTGCTCTGGCTGAATGAAGTTGCGAAGCCTCATCTCTGCGGGATCAATGCCCACCTCATAGGCAGCATTTTGCACTAAACGTTCAATCAAAAAGGAGGCCTCGGTGATGCGGAACGAACAGCGATAGGCCACCCCGCCCGGAGCCTTGTTGGTGAAAGCTCCCTTGCAGTTCACGTGTGCAGCACCAAAATCGTAACTGCCGGTTACCACGTGAAACAGCCCGGCCTTGAACTGGCTGGGCTGAGCATCGGAGTAAAAAGCACCCTGATCGGAGAGCATGTCTACCCGTAAACCCAAAATACGACCCTCATCAGTAACCGCTAGCTCGCCCTTCATATAGTAGTCGCGTGCAAAACCGGTAGAGATGAGGTTCTCGGTACGACTTTCCACCCACTTCACTGGTTGACCAAGCAACAGCGAGGCAGCAGTGGCCACCACATAGCCCGGATAAATGGGCACCTTGTTGCCAAAACCACCACCAATGTCGGGGCTGACGATGCGAATGTTTTGCTCTGGCAGCCCTGCAACCATTGCAAACAGCGTGCGGTGGGCATGCGGGGCTTGCGATGTCATATAAATGGTGGCCTGACCTGTTACCGAATTCACATCGGCCACAACCCCACAGGTTTCCAACGGAGCAGGATGCGAGCGGGGGTAGTGAGTTTCCAACGACACCACCCGATCTGCAGCAGCAAAGGCTGCATCTGTTGCAGCCTTGTCGCCGGTTTCCCATGTGTATACCAAATTATCCTGCTGGCCTTCTTTTTCATCTCTGATTAGTGGTGCGTCTGTGGTGAGGGACTGCTGCGGGGTGGTTACAGGAGGCAGCTCAGAGTAATCCACCTCTATCAGCTCCAAAGCATCAGTAGCGATATAGGGGTCGGTGGCAATCACGGCTGCCACCTCTTGGCCTTGATAGCGCACCTTGTCTGTTGCTAGCACAGCTTGAGTGTCGCCCGACAAGGTTGGCATCCAAGCCAAACCGTGCTGATCCATCAACTCACCAGTCACCACCGCCACAACACCATCGGTGGCCGCCGCAGCTGCGGTGTCAATGCCATTGATGCGAGCGTGCGCGAACGGTGAGCGCAAAATTGCCATGTGCAACATATTGGGCAGCTCAATATCGTCTAAGAAGTTGCCTTGACCTTCAATGAGCCGCGCATCTTCTTTGCGCTGCACGCTATGGCCGATGCCGCCAATCTCTGCGGGTGTGGTGGGTGCTGTCATGTCGACTCCTCAGCTTCCGTTAGTTTCACTAGTAGATTCGCTAGCTGCGGAGCTTCGGGCCGCAGCAGTCTGAATGGCTTTGACGATGTTGATGTACCCCGTACAGCGACACAGGTTGCCAGAAATGGCCCAGCGCACCTCTTCTTCGGTGGGGTTGGGATTTTCGGTAATCAGCGCAGCACCAACCAGCATCATGCCCGGAGTGCAGAACCCACATTGCAAGCCGTGATCATCGGTGAAGGCAGACTGTATCGGGTGCAGCCCAGCAGCAGTTTTTAGGCCCTCCACGGTGGTCACTTCTGCGCCTTGGGCTTGGGCGGCCAACATCGTGCAGGATTTCACCGGCTTGCCATCCAACAACACGGTGCAAGCACCACAGCTTGTGGTGTCGCAACCAATGTGGGTGCCTGTAAGCCCTGCGGTGCGGCGAATGTAATCCACTAGCAGGGTGCGGGGAGCCACATCGGCGCTGTGTTCGGCCCCGTTGAGGGTTACGTTGATATCCATTGTTAGCTCCCTTGAGCCTGTGAGGCAGCCGCAGCTAAACCCCGCTTGGTATAAGTTCTTACAACTTGACGTTTCCATACGGCACTGCCGCGCACATCGTCTCTAGGTTCCGCGGCAGCTGCTGCTATCTCGGCAGCCTCAGCAAACAACTCCTCCGATGGCTGCTGGCCCACCAATATGGCTTCCGCAGCGGCCACCTTGGTGTTGATGGGGTTTACCGAGGTGAGCGCTAAGCCAGCTGCTGAGATGGTGCCCGCAGCATCTAGCTCAAGGTGTGTAGCCACAGCTACGGTTGCGTAATCGCCAATTTTGCGCTCTAGCTTGAGGTAAGCACCACCCGATCTGCCTGTGGGCACTGGAATCCGCAGGCCCACCACCAACTCATCCTCGCCCAAGGTGGAGGTAAACGCCCCAGCAATGAAATCGCCGATGGGTATCTCACGCTCGCCTTGAGGCCCAGCAGCCACCACAGCGGCACCCGTTGCTAACAACACTGAGTTCCAATCTCCCTCTGGATCGCAGTGGGCCACCGAGCCGCACATGGTGCCCCGGTTACGAACTAGCGGATCAGCCACCCATTTGGCCGCCGCAGCAATAGCCCCAAAGGTGACTTCGGAGGCCACTACATCGCCGTGGCGTACCAGAGCCCCCACGTTAAGGTGGCCGTTGGAGCGGCTGATACCGCTAAGCCCCATGATGCCGTTGATGTCTATCAACGTTTCGGGTGCGGCCACCCGCAGCTTCATCATTGGGATGAGGCTTTGGCCCCCTGCTAGGAACCTGCCATCTTCCCCTGCGACCACCTTGGCCTGCACAGCCTCAGCCACGCTGCTAACCGCAACAAAATTGAATTCCGATGGAAACACCTATCCCCCCTTTCTTGGATTGGTACCTTCTGAGATTTGCCTTTTCTTGGATTGGTATCTCTCTGCCTGCCTAAGTTGACATCGTTGGCGCTCCTGATCAGCTGGCAGATCAACTAACAAATCAGCTAATTGTTAACTCATCAAGATTGCCAGCCCGTACCTTAGTCGCTACCTGCGACAGCTTGTTCAAAAAGCTTGTTCAAAAAAAATCCGCCAACAGAAATGGGGTTATGTTAGTTCTCTGCGCCGGTGCCGCTGACCGCGACGGCGCAGCAGTTCGTGAAACAGGTCACAAATAGCTGAGGCGACTTTCTAGGCTATTCCTAAAGGCCCTCGCACCTATTACCACCGCACCGTGCTGGCTCACCCTGTTGGCTAAGTCTTTGTCGGAGGTTACAACCGTGGCACGTGTTGGGTCTTGCATTGCAGCTACTTGGCTGGCAATAGAGTCATCGGCAGCGTTGGGGCCTCGGCGGGTGGCATAAGCCAACCTCACGGAGCCATAGGTTCCCGCAGGAAACCCCCTCACTGGAGCACCGTCGGCCACCACAAGGGCTGCCACACCAGCATCTTGCATGTCTTCAACAAGTTGAACTAACGCGCCGTCGCGATCCTTCCACCAGCCATCAGGACGACAGCCAATCACGTTCATGGCATCAACCACTATCACCGTGACCCACCTAACTTAGACAAAGCAGATACTGCGGCAGCGCCTATGATGCCACCGTTTGGGCCTAGCGGGCTGGGGATTATGCGAGTACCCCTAGAGTGCAGCAGACGACAGATACGGTTAATCTCGGTTTGAGCTGCGGTAAAGAAATCATCCCCGTAGCCCAGTGCCACCGACCCACCTACAACTGCTAGGCGTAAATCCAACAAGTTTGCTACCGAGCCAACGCCCCGACCCACCAAGGTACCCACGCGCTGACGCACCTCGCCAGGGGCATCGGCTGGAGCAACATCGCCTAGCAGGTCTGCTAAAGCAGACCCTGAGGCTTGTCCTTCCAACAAGCCCACCGCACCTGCGGCATCAGCCCGCCCGCCCTCTGTTACAAACACATGGCCAATGTGTCCAGCATTGCCATCGGCCCCGTCTAGCAACCGCCCGTTGAGCACGATGCCACCCCCAATGCCAGTGGAAACCACCATGGCTAGGTAGTTGTCTTCACCTACGGCTGCGCCTACCCATCCTTCGGCTAGAGCTAAGGCTTTGGCGTCGTTGTTCACGGCCACCTCAAGTTGCAGCGCTTCGCTAAGACGATCCTGTAGGGGGAAATCCCGCCAGACAGCAATGTTCAACGGAGAGAGCAAGCGGTGGTTCTGTCTAGATGGCCCACCACTGCCCACGCCACAGCCAACCACAGGCCTGCCGTGTTGGGCCAACATATCTCGGGCTAACTTCACAACACGCCCAAAAAGCGCCTCTGCATCGGGTGCGTCGCTTGCCACCTGACCACGACATAGAACCTTGCCCGCAAGATCTATCACACCTGCTGCCACCTTGGTGCCGCCAATATCTATTCCCAATACGGGGCCGTCAAGCGCTATGTCCATCTACTCAGGTTAGGAGACAGAGTGCTCTTCTGGTTTGTTCTTGGGGTACAAGTAGCGAATTAGCAGCAGAGCAACCCCAAGCCCAACAATCTGCATCACGATGAACATAGGTGCAGATGATGGTTCAATCCCCGCAAAGGTATCGGAGAACATTCGCCCCACCGTTACTGCAGGGTTGGCAAAACTCGTAGAGGAGGTGAAGTAGTAGGCCCCGCCAATATAAGCAGCCACTGCGGAAGCCACATAGCGCGCCCGACCAGCCCGCACGAGCGCAAAGATTAGTGTGATCAGCCCAAAGGTGGCAATCACCTCGCCTAGCCACAAATGACCTGCTGAGCGGTCTTTGCTAGACCACGCCACAGCATCCAAATCGAACATCAGGTTGGCCAGCACGGTGCCCAACACAGCTCCAACCACCTGTGCTGCCACATAAGGAGCAACGCTACGAGCCTGCAAGCCACCCAGCGCCCAATCGGCCACAGTTACCACAGGGTTGAAGTGCGCGCCCGACACCGGACTCATCATCAATATGATGGCAAACAACACCCCGGCGGTTGCCGCCGCGTTCTGCAAGAGTTGCAAACCCTCATCACCGGGCGACAGCCGCTCTGCCATGATGCCAGAGCCAACCACGCCTATAAGCAACAAGGCCGTTCCTACGGCCTCAGCCAACATTTTCCGACTCAACGCCCCAACCTCCACACAAAAGCACGATACCTAGCCGACTCATTACATAAACAGTAAGCCAGGATTGCGAACCGCCAAGAATCTGCACCTTAGATGCACATAGGGCTGAGAACTCCGGCAGGATGCAGAGGAGGGGTTGCATCTGCATCCTGCCGGCGTTCAGCTAGACGCAATGCTTACGTGGGATAGCAAATGCGCCGTTTTGATGGATATTGAACCACCGGTGATTACTATAAAGCAGCCAATTAAACGCCAGAATTACTTCAGCTTGCCCACAGGTAAAACAAAAATTAACTTTCCAGATTGCTGACTCTGAACCCCTAGTTTGTTTTGTCAACGGTGAACTCCATCGGTGATTGAGCGTGCTAGATGCCCAGGTACAACCGCGAGCATCCACTACATCTTCACCAAGTAGCGCTACCTTTTAGCCGTGCAGCAAATTTTTTGCGCTCGTACTCTATGCAGCGCCACAGCATCTGCGGTTTTGTTCATCAACGCCCGAGAGCTCACGGTACAGCTTGTAGACCTAGATGTAACCTCTGACGTGGGTGGAGTGCCATTATGTAAAGCCCATGCAGATGCCGTTGTGGTACCTCAGGGCTGGGAACTACGAGACCTTCGCACCCCCGCGTTTGAGCCTGAGTTTGACGCTGATGAGCCTGAGTTTGACGCTGATGAGCCTGAGTTTGACGCTGAACCCACCGCAGAGCTGCACCCTCTAGAGTTTCCTAACCATGAGATAGCAGCACCAACGAAACCGGCCATCCAACCCGAAGATACCTCCGAAACCACAGATGCCACTCCAATGCTAAGCCGAGCCTTCCGCGCAGCCGGCCTAGACTAACCCCACAAGCTAATCTCAGACATAGACGACTTCGATCTTGCGTGCTTTGACCCGCCCTATAACCAACACCCCCCCGGTTCCAACTACTGTTGGGTTATTGATGAGGGTGCGAAGCTGGTAGCCTTTGCTGCGCTATGACTTTTGAACTACCACCCCTTCCGTACAGCCAAAGTGCTCTGGAGCCCCACATCAGCGCTAACACCTTGAGCTTTCATTATGACCGTCACCATGCTGGCTACGTCGCAAACCTGAACCGCCTAGCTGAAAGCACCGAGTGGGAAACCGCTGACCTTGAACAGGTGGTAACCGGTGCTAGCGGGCCTATCTTCAACAATGCCGCGCAAATATGGAACCACACCTTTTACTGGAACTCTATGAGCCCCGACGGGGGCGGCACCCCCTCGGGTGCCATTGCCGCAGCTATCGACGCTGCTTTTGGCTCTTATGATGAGTTCCGCAGCAAGTTTGCTACAGCAGCTACCACCCTTTTTGGCTCAGGCTGGGCATGGCTGGTGGCTAACAGCAACGGCGGTTTGGAGATAACACAAACCTCCAATGCCGACCTGCCCCTGCTGCACGGCCAAACGCCTTTGTTGGTTGCCGACGTTTGGGAACACGCCTACTACTTGGACTACCAAAACGCTCGTCCTGCTTATGTAGAAGCGTTCTTAGACCACCTCATCAACTGGGACTTCGCAGCCCAAAACTTAGCTAGCAGCTAAGACCCCAAACTACCTAAACTCAGGGCGACTCGCGGAACCCTTGTAACCCAAAGCCCCGGCTACCTAGCACAAATCCTGCCTAGAGCAAATCCCTAGCGACCTGCGTTAATGCACCTAAGGGATCGGGGAACTCTAAAGGGCCTACCACCTCTATGTAAGCCTTAATCAAGGGCTCTGTTCCACTAGGGCGCAACGACACGCGGCTCCCATCGGCCAAGTCCAATCGCAACACATCAGCAGGGGGCAAACCCAACGCACCGGGGGCAAAATCGGTTATCTGTGTCACCTCAATGCCTCCAACCTGCTGTGGCAACCTGCTCCGAATAGCAGCCATAGCATCGACACCACTGCGGCCTTGCAGCTCTTGGGTTACCTGCGCTGTGCGATGCAAGCCAAACTCGGAGTTCAACTCAGCTAAGCGATCTATGGGAGTAAGCCCTTCACGGCGCAACGAACGACACATCATGGTGAAATGCACCGCCGCACTAATGCCGTCTTTGTCTCGTATCCGGTCGTTGCAGGCAAAGCCCAGCGCCTCCTCATAACCAAACACAAACCGCCACGGCAGCTCATCTGCGCCTCGTGGGGGCAGCCTATCTGTTGCCCTAGAAATCCACTTGAACCCGGTGAGCGTCTCAACATGGGTAGCACCTCGGGCCTCAGCGATGCGTCCCACAAGCCTGCCAGACACGATGCTGCTAGCCACCACACGCTCTGCACCGTGGTTTCTAACGGTTGGCAAACCCAACACCCAGTCGCACAACAACGCACCGATCTCGTCGCCACTTAGCACCCGCCACTCATTCTCATAAGCCCAAACTGCTGCAGCCATGCGGTCGGCATCGGGGTCGTTGGCAATAGCCAGCCAGGTATCGATCCGCGTGGCTTCGGCTATCACCTTTTCTAAGGTGCTGTGATCCTCAGGATTGGGAGACACCACGTTGCTAAACGCAGGATCGGGGTCGACTTCATCTTTCACTACGAAAGGCTTGCCGTTCTCCAACATCTCCAGAGCCCAACTAACAAACCTGCCTCCAACCCCTTGCAGGGGCGTGTAAGCCACCGGCATATAACCAGGCAAGCGGGGCACATCGGCCAAGATGTCAGTCAGATACTGCATCTCCAGCATGGCACCCTTATCGCCCTGCTTGTGCAGATGCATAGGCCAGCCGGGGTTGGGCGCACTCCATACCAAATCTCTAGGCAACAAACCCAGGGTAGCCATCTGCGCCTCTATAGCTGCATCGTGGGGCGGGATCACCTGAGCGCCGTCTTTGAGATACAGCTTCAAGCCGTTATCGCCCACCGGGTTGTGGCTTGCAGTGATCATCACCCCAGCTTCTGCCTTCAGGTACCTTACAGCAAACGCCAACACGGGGGTGGGTGTGTTGGGAGTGAGCAGTATCGGGCGACAACCTACGGCTGCCAGAACCTCGGCCACATCGTTGGCAAACACATCGGAGTTGTGGCGCGCATCATGGGCCACCACAACCTTGGCCGAAGGGGTAAGCTGTTGCACCAAAGCGTTGGCAAACTGACGCACCACCACGCGGTTCATGCGGTTAGGCCCAGCCCCCATCGGCCCGCGAATACCAGCTGTGCCAAAACGCAGGCGATCTCCAAAGCGATCTTGAATACCAACCTGATCGTTGGCGGCAATCAAACCCTCTAGTTCAGCGCGGGTCTCTGGGTCGGGATCGGCAGCTAACCATTCCTCCACGCTAGGGGCCTGCCACGCGATTGGTTCGGTGGCTGCTGTAGTACCTACTGTGGTACCTGCTGCTATGGATGCTGGGATTCTGCTGAAGTTTTGCAACAAGTGGGCCAGCGACCCAGATGGGCGAGCCCCAAAACTGCTAATCACCTCAGATGCAGCTAGCGAACCCAGCCAACCGCACTGTGCTAGTTCCATCCCACGGGTGTAGCCGCACAAGAACCCCGATGCGTACAGGTCGCCCGCTCCTGTGGTATCCACAACCTCAGCTAGCGGTGCGGGAGGCACCTCAATCACCTCATCAGGGGTAACAATCACCGAGCCAGCAGCACCTCGTGTGAGCGCAGCAACCGCACAACGTCCCTGCACTGCGGCCACAGCCGCTGCAAAATCATCGCCGGTGTCGTACAGCGCACATATTTCCTGTTCATTGCCAAACAGCAAGTCAATCGGCCCATCCACCAACTCCAACCACTCGGCGTGATGTCGCTGCACACAAAAGCTGTCTGAGAGGGTGAAAGAAATCGCACCCCCTTGTGCCGAACATATTCTGATGGCCTTGCGAATAGCCTCTTTGGTGATCTCCACATCCCAGATGTAACCCTCGCAGTACAGCACCTTCGCTGCGCCTACTAGGGTGGGATCGATATCATCGGGATGAAGCTCGATGCTAGCGCCCAGATAGGTGTTCATCGTGCGGGCGGCATCAGGCGTGACGATGATGAGGCAGCGAGCCGTTGGAGGGCCGTCTACCGCAGCTGGCACCTCAAATCGTACTCCCAAAGCCCGCATATCATGGCAAAAAACCTCGCCAAACTGATCGTCTCGCACCTTGCCGATATACCCCGCAGCACCACCAAACGCTGCCACCCCAGCCATGGTGTTGGCAGCCGAGCCCCCTGAGGTTTCGATAGCGGGCGACATCACCTCATAGAGGTGGCGGGCCCGATCACCGTCAATCAGCGTCATGGCCCCTTTCACCAAATGGTGATCTGCAATAAAGCCGTGAGGCTCGGTGCTGATTACATCTACTATGGCGTTGCCGATGCCCACCACATCCAAATTTTTGCCTGCCAAATATCCTCCCGGCACTTTTTATGAGTGGTGTAGCTACCCTACTACTTGGCCTGCGTGTGCTACTGCGTATGGAACTGCGTATGCAACCGCAAGTGCAACCGGTCTTGGCAGCTTGATTGCTGTGAAGCAGGTTAGATGCAAGTAGATTAGTGGGTGTGGACATCCGCCAACTTGATGCCCTGTTGGCGATAGCCGAGCACAAAACCTTCTCCAAGGCAGCTAGATCGTTGCACACGGTTCAATCCAACGTGTCCAAACATATTGCCCGCCTAGAGTCGGAGCTTGGCACCCGCCTTGTGGATCGAGACGCTGCCATGCTCACCGAAGAAGGCGAAGCAGTGGTGGCAAGGGCCCGGCGTATCCGAGCCGAAACCAATGCCATCGCCCTAGATATGGCCGCCATGCGCGACAACATTTCAGGTCTCACCCGCATCGGCATCATAGACTCCACAGCCCAATGGCTCATCCCCAAGGTGTTGCCCGCTGTAGAAGCCCAGTACTCCAAGGTGCGCCTTGAAGTGCTGACCGCCACAACCACCAGCATATTACCCCTAGTGGTGTCGGGCGACCTGCACGCTGCGGTGGTAAACCTGCCCATCAATGATCCCGACATCCGCAGCCAAGAACTGTTCGCCGAAGACCGCCTGCTCATCGCTCCCCTAGACCACCCCCTAGCTGCCAAATCTACGGTCACCCCTGAAGAACTAGCCCGTCACGAGCTGCTGTTGCCTCCCAAAGGAACCGCCTTTAGGGACGAAATCGATTCGGAGTTCAAACACCAAGGGGTAACCCTCACCACCCGTGTGGAGATTGACGGGATGCGAATGATCGCCACGCTGGTACAAACCGGTTTCGGCGCAGCTATCTTGCCCGCCACCGCCGTCCTAGATGACGACAACCCCTTGAGCAGAGTTCCCATAAGCGGCCTGCTACAGCGCTCGGTGGGCATGATATTTAGTCGACAGGTAGCACCTTCGGCCGTCACCCGCGCAGTGCATGAGGTGATAGCTGACGTTGTAACCACCCACGGCTCCGACCAGCCCGGGGTTTACCCCAGCTGATGCGCCCCAGCTGATGTCTAAAGTTGCTACCAACAGTTCAACCCGAGTGTCACTGCGCGCTGGCACCCTCGGCGCGGCCCAAGCATGGCTGGACTGTTACGAAGGGCGTAGCTGTGTTGTGTTTGAGGTACAAGACAACGACAACAACCATGGTGCGCTTAGCCCCACCGACAGTGAAACCTTAGAGTGCGCGGCTAACGCAGCCCTTGCCCGCCGCATCCCCTTAGTGGGCTACATGGCTTCTTCAGGAGCCGATGTAGACTCTGGCATTGCAGCCACAGTTGGGTGGGGTCGGCTAGCTAAAGCTGTGGTGCAATGTTCGGGTCAGGTGCCCATCATCTTCTGTGCAACCGGCCCAGCTGTTTCAGGGCCTGCGTTGCTGCTGGGCCTAGCCGACATCGCCATAACCACCGAAGCTAGCTATGCCTTTGTAACCGGGCCGCGTATGGTAGCGCAGTTCACAGGAGAGGTCATCAGCAACGAAACCCTAGGCGGAGCTGCTCAACTGGCACGGCGCAGCGGAGTGTCGGCCTTCATGGTGCAAGATCAAGCCGCTGCTGCCCACCTTGTGTCCACCCTGTTGAACCTCTTGCCTGCCAACGCCGACGAACTCCCACCGCACCGTGACACACTCGATCCCGCCAAGCGCCCTACCCCCGAATTGCGAGACCTGCTGCCCACCTCTGCTTTAGGCAGCTACGACGTGCGTGACGTGGCTCGAACGGTGGCCGATGAAAACGATCTGCTGGAATACAAAGCCGACTGGGCCACCAATCTGGTGTGCGCTTTTGCAACCGTGGCAGGACGCCCAGTTGGAATCTTAGCCAACCAACCCCAAAGCCTCGCGGGCACCTTAGACATTGCGTGCAGTCAAAAAGGAGCACGGTTTGTCTCGTTTTGCGATGCTTTCAACCTGCCTCTGATTACCTTCGTAGATACCTCAGGGTTTCAACCGGGTAAAGACTTAGAGTGGCGTGGCATCATCCGTCACGGAGCGCAGCTTGCTTTTGCTTACGCCCGCGCTACCGTGCCACGCATCAACGTGACCTTGCGTAAATCTTACGGTGGTGCCTACATCGTGATGGACTCCCGGCCAATGGGCAACGACATCGCCCTTGCTTGGCCCAGCGCTGAGATTGCCGTGATGGGTGCCCGCGGCGCTGTTGGGATACTGCATCGCCAAGCCACTCCAAAAGAGCGCCAAGACCTAGAGAACAACTACGAAAAGCGCTACCTCAACCCCTACATTGCCGCCGAACGGGGCTCTATAGATGCGGTGATAGACCCCGCCCAAACCCGTATTGAGATAGCCGCAGCTCTAGAGATTTTGGAATCCAAACGAGAAGCTCTACCACACCGCCGACACGACAACACCCCCCTATAGTGTTCTTTAAGGGTTCTATAGGGTGCTATCGGAGGTGCTATGAGATGCTTGCCACAGCAGCGCACCATCACATCGCGATAAGCTCTGCTGCGCCAACTATGTCACATACAGACAACGCGCAATCAGCCACAACAGGGTCATCTGCACGGATGCACCTAATTTGGCAGACATAACCCATATCACACCAAAGGAGCCCTGAGTGACTGAATCCATAACGATCACCGACAATCGGTCTGGTGAGTCCATAGAGGTTCCGATTGTTCAAGGCGGTGTGGATGCCTCACAATGGAGCAAGCTCTTGGGGAACACATGGTTCCTAGACCCTTCCTTTAGCACCACTGCGGCTACCAAATCCGCAGTTAGCGAGGTGGATGGCGAGAATGGCATCTTGCGCTACCGGGGCTACCCCATCGAGCAGCTTGCTGAGCACTCCACCTTTTTGGAGGTGGCCTACCTTTTGCTTCACGGCGAGTTGCCATCGGCTGCTGAATACGAAAGCTGGGTATACGACATCACCCACCACACCTTCATCCACGAGCGCTTTCGTAAGCGGTTTATGGAATCGTTCTTGCACGATGCTCACCCCATGGGCATGTTCGTATCCACCATTGCTGCGCTGTCTACCTTCTATCCAGAGGCTAAAGATATTGAAGACCCCAATAACCGGATGCATCAGATAGTGCGTCTTATCGCCAAGGTACCCACCGTGGCTGCCGCTGGTGCCAGGTTCAACTTGGGCCTCCCGTTTGTGTACCCAGACAACAACCTAGATTTTGCCTCCAACTTCTTGTCGATGATGTTCAAGATCGCCGAGCCCACCTACGAATGCCATCCAGCGATGTCTCGGGCGCTAGATCTGCTGCTGATCACGCACGCAGACCACGGGCAAAACTGTTCCACCAGCACCGCTCGTGTGGTTGGTAGCGCCCACACAGACCCCTACTCGGTCATCGCTGCGGCAGCTTGTGCCTTGTATGGGCCAAGACATGGCGGGGCTAACCAAGCTGTTGTGGAGATGCTGAACGCCATAGGCAGCTACGAGAACATCGACCCGTTCATCAAGGCAGTTAAGGCTGGCGAAACCAGACTTATGGGGTTTGGGCATCGGGTTTACAAAAACTACGACCCTCGGGCCAAGATCATCAAAGATGCTGCCCACGATGTGTTTGCCCTAACCGGCTCCAACCCGCTACTAGATATTGCGCTCAAGCTAGAAGAGGTTGCGCTAGGTGACGACTACTTCGTACGTCGCAAGCTGTATCCCAATGTGGACTTCTATTCGGGGCTCATCTACCAATCTATGGGGTTCCCTACCGACATGTTCACCGTGTTGTTTGCCATCGCCCGCACCGCAGGCTGGCTAGCTCACTGGGTGGAACTGCTAGAACAAGACAGTCGCATTGCCCGTCCTCGGCAGGTATACACCGGTTCTGAAAAACGCGACTACGTGCCCATAGCCAATCGCTAACAGTTGGCAGTAACACACTCAAGCTAAAGAACGTGCTGGCAAACCCAGCGATGCATGGCTATTCCTGAAGCCACACCGGAGTTGATGGAACGGGTGGAACCAAACTGGGTGATGGCCAGCACAACCTCACAGGCTGCTTGAGCCTCTGCAGACAAGCCGGGGCCTTCTTGTCCGAACAGCAAAACACAACGTTCGGGCAAAATGGAGCCCTCGATAGGCTCTGTGCCCGGGCCATTGTCTATACCCATAATCGCCAAGTTGGCCTCTGTAGCCCAAGCTATTAGGTCTGCCACCGTGGGATGGTGCAGCACGTGTAAGTAACGATCTGTAACCATGGCCCCACGGCGATTCCAGCGACGGCGACCCACAATGTGAACCGCCGCAGCACCAAAGGCATTTGCGTTGCGCACCATCGTGCCGATGTTGAGATCGTGCTGCCAGTTCTCTACTGCCACATGAAACCCGTGTCGGCGCGAATCCAAATCGGCAACAATTGCCTCATGACGCCAGAAGCGATAGCCATCCACCACGTTGCGCGTGTCGCCATTTGTAACCAACTCTGGGTCTAGGTGGGGAGGAAGTCGCTCAACCCAGCGGGGCATGTCGGAGTGTGTGTAGGGGTGGTTAAGCTGAACTAGCTCGCTGAATCAGCTCGCCGGGCAACCTCGGCAGCAATCCCAGCGACAATCTTGTTGATTTGCACGGCAACTACCCTACGCAGCACCCCGCCAGTAAACGGGATTGCTAACTCAAACCAGCTATCCCAGTGCAAAGTGCAACTACCACCATCTTCGCAAGGCACCAACAGCAGATCGGAGCGGCAGTTACGCAGGGGCAGCGGCAAGCTCAGCACCCTATATGCCATCTGCTTGGGCGGCTCAAAGGTGGTTATCTCCTCGCGGATGCGTATCGGGCCGACATGAAAAACCCGTATCGCGCCCACACCGTTGGTGTGTGGAGTTCCCTGCTTCTCAAGCGTCACCTGCGAAGTGCCCGTAAAGCTGCCATAAAGCGAATGATCGCTTATGACATCCCATGCCACTTGTTGGGAGGCCTCTAGATGAGTGGATAAAGAAATGGTTTGCATCAGGTACCAAAGACTACGCGATCAGCTACGCCACACAACTACACAACCATCAGAACGCAACGCTGTTACCACGCTTAAGCCGTAAGCTGCTCAAAGAGCATGGCCAAACTTTCTGGCGATACTTGTCCACTGTTACGGCTCACCAACAGACCATTGCTGTCGATAACAGCCCAAAACGGTGTGCCAGTGAGCCCGAAGGTGTTAGCCACGGTGCTTTGCGTGTCGTCTGCCAACACCGTATACGGCCAGCGAGCATCTGCTAGCCACCGACTAGGTGGGTAATTGCCTCGTTCGGAGTTTACTAAGGTGGATACACCGAAAAAGTCCACACCCTCAGGCAGGCTGTTCCCCTCATTTAGCCAACGGCTGAACTCGGCTATCTCGTTTTGGCATGCCGGGCACCAGTGCGCCAAAAACACGATCACGGTGGGGGCTAAACCGGGCACCCACTCAAATGGGTGGCCGCTGATTGTGGTGCCTGAGATAGCTGGAACCGGCTGCCCTTCCAGCAGAGCTATCAGTTGGCCAGCTTGGTACCCCGCAAACCTAACCGGTGCTGTCTCTGTTGCGACTGCTGTTATGGGTGTGGCCGGAGGCTCAGTTATGGCTGGAGGCTCTGTTGCGACTGTTGGTGTGGGTGTAGCTGAAAGCTCAGTTGCGGTTGGAGGCTCAGTGAGAACGGCGGAGTCATCATTATTGCCGCAAGCAACCACCAACCCCAGCACCAACAAAGCAGCCAAAACCCACTGGAAAATACAAAGCAAGCGGCCACAAAAAATCACTGCTTTAGACTACGGCCACAGAGCCGCAAAACCATGGCGATCGCAGTAAGTTCTGTAGCAGTGAGTTCTGTGAGCTTGGCTTGGTTTCGCCGCGATCTGCGCCTGATGGATAACCCCGCGTGGGCTACCGCTACGGCCAGCAAGCAGGTTGTGCCCATAGTTGTGATCCAGCCAGCCCTGCTCAATGCCGCCGGGCCTTGGCGGAAGCAAGCTTATTTGCAGGCATTGGCGGGATTGGAGCAATCGCTAACCACCGTTGGAGGCGGTTTGTGGGTGGAGGTGGGCAACCCTACAGAAGTGCTAAGGCAGATTGTCCATGAGGTTGATGCACAACAGGTTACAACCAATGCCGATGTTACTAGATGGTCTACTAACCGAGACCAACAGGTGGCTGCTTCACTACCGGTGCCGCTTACAGCCCACTGGGGGACGATGGTGCATCCCCCGGGCAGGGTGCTCACAGCACAGGGCACGCTATCTAGGGTATTCACACCCTTTTACAAAACTTGGGCTCAAATCCCTTTGCCCGATGAAACACAACCCACACCTACAGAGGTGCTCACCCCACCCAAAGAACGCACCTTAGTCCACGTACTGGGCTGCCTGGGCTCAGATGTACCTGCCCCGTGGAGCGAACAAGATGCCCTCGGCCAGCTCAACGGTTGGCAACAAGAGGTAGACAACTACCAAGAAAACCGCAATCTGCCAGCCATAGCTGGCACATCTGAGCTGTCTACTGCGCTGCGCTTTGGGTTGCTGTCGCCCCGCTATGTGATGGCCCAAATCGGCACCCGCACCCCAGGCCGCTCAGGTTTCGTGCGCCAACTGGCATGGCGCGACTGGTATGCCCACCTCACCGCCGAGCATCCAAACATCGCTGAGGTGGCCCTTCGACCTAGCTACGACCAAATAGCTTGGCGGTCGGGGGCCTCTGCCGATGCCGATTTCGTTGCATGGCGAGATGGCCAAACCGGCTACCCCATCGTGGATGCAGGCATGCGTCAGCTAGCTGCAACGGGCTGGATGCATAACCGCGTGCGGATGATTACAGCTTCATTTCTGGTGAAAGACCTCCTCGTAGACTGGCGGCAAGGCGAACGCTGGTTCCGGCACATGTTGACCGATGGAGAGATCGCTCAAAACGCGGGGAACTGGCAGTGGGTGGCAGGCACAGGGCCCGATGCGGCCCCCTACTTCCGCATCTTCAACCCCATCACCCAAAGCAAGCGCTTTGACCCTCAAGGCGAGTACTTGCGACGCTGGTTACCAGAACTAGCCCAACTCAACAACAGCGATATTCACGCACCATGGCAGGCTTCTCCTTTAGACCTAGCCGCGGCCAACGTAACCTTAGGCCACACCTACCCCATGCCCATTGTGGATCATGCCCAAGCCCGCCAACGCACCATCACCGCCTACAAAACAGCCCTAAACACCTAAGCGTGCCTACATCAAACAACTCCACACATAACCGCCCCCATAAAAACCACCCCAAACTTTAATCAACAACCCTTAATCAACTGCCCGACGCGCCAGACAAAGCAACAGATAGGCGGGATTGGAGTAAGGACAGATCTAAGTGGTCTTGGAGGGCATCTGCTAGGCGATCTAGATCTTGTTGCCAGATTAAGTGTTGATCTTGTTGAGCTTGGCTAGGCGCGGCCTTGTGCTCTAGCCAGTGCTCAAGCACTGCTGAGCGGTATTGCGCTCGATCGAACAAGCCATGCACATAAGTGCCCATCACCTGACCATCAGACGAAGCTGCCACAAAGGGATACAAAGCTTCATCGGCTGAACTGCGGCCATGACGTATCTCATAGCCCGAAAAATCAACACAGCTTGGCCATCTAGCCTGCCCAGACACAGTGCGAACCAGCTTGTCGGCTTCCATCTCAACCTCTATGGGCAACCACCCCAAACCCTCAGCAGCTGTAGGGCCCTCAATGCCCAAAGGGTCTAATATGCGCTCGCCCAACATTTGTAACCCACCGCACACCCCCAGCAACTTCCCGCCGTAACGCAAATGACGCTGTAAGGCTTCCACCCAGCCATTGGCGCGCAGCCATTCCAAATCGGCCACCACAGCCTTAGACCCACATAACACCACCAAATCCAAGCCAACCATAGAGTCCGGCTCAGATAACCAGCGAAAGTCAATCTTGGGATCAGATGCGAAGGGATCCAGATCTGTGGTGTTTGATGCTCGCGGATAATGAATAGCCCCCACAGCCAAGCTGACCCCACCATCTTCAACCTCTGTGCGACCACGTCCGTAGCGAAAAGAATAAGGCGCGTCTTCTTCAGGCAAAGCCAAATCCGTCAGATAAGGCACACAGCCCAAAACATTCAGCTGCGATCTTTGCTCTAACCACTCACAAGCCTCACCCAAAAGCGTGCGAGTGCCCCTGAAGCGGTTGATCACCATGGCCTCCACCAGTTGACGATCTGGCTCATCTAGCGCTTGCAGCGTGCCCAGCAGAGAAGCAAACACGCCACCTCGGTCGATGTCGCCCACCAACCAAACCGGCACGTCCGCTGCTTGAGCAAAACCCATGTTGGCGATGTCTCCCTTACGCAGATTAGGTTCGGCTGGCGACCCGGCTCCCTCAACTACAACAAAGTCGGAACTAGCCGCTAAGCGATCAAACGCGGCAAGCACCTCGGGCATAAGCACCAACCGATCTTCACGAAAGCGACTGGCCATGAGCGTGCCCCGCACCTCACCCGACACCACTAGTTGAGCTCGGTGATCTGCTTCGGGTTTGAGCAGCACCGGGTTCATATCCACGTGAGGTTCTAATCCGCACGCAAATGCTTGTAAAGCCTGTGCCCGACCGATCTCCCCGCCAGTTGAACAAGCAGCCGAAGCATTGCTCATGTTTTGTGGTTTGAACGGTGCAACGCTAATTCCCGAGCGGCTAAGGAGCCTGCACAAGCCAGCCACCAGCAGCGACTTTCCTACCCCCGAAGCCGTGCCTTGAATCATTAGTGCAGTTTTTTTTAGCAAAGTTAAACGCGATCTAGTAAGGTCACCGCTAAAGCAGCGGGTACGAGTAGGAGGCGTAGGTGTAGCTTTGCCATGACAGTAGGCATCGTAGTAGGGGTTTATATCGCCGTGCATGTGCTCGGTGCTTACCTTCTACACGCCTCAGGAGTGGCTCAAGACCTATTTGGACGGTACCGCAATGTACCAGATGTGCCCGAACCTCGGTTGACAGATGCCTTTATGGCTTTCATGGAGACACACACCTTTTGGGAAACTAGCGAAGCAGACGATATGCAGGACATGGATGATGTTCAGGTACATGCCATGTTCTGGAATGAGGACAAGCGCCGAGCAGCTTGAACTTATCTTTACCCCACCGCACAGCTTTACCTAACGGTTAGCTAGCGATTGGCCAACTCATGGTCTAGAAGCCAAGCCTTCATCTCTGGTCTGCCTGCATACCCACCAATAGATCCGTCGCTGCGAACTACCCGATGACAGGGCACCACTAAGGCCAAAGGATTGGTAGCCATAGCCGTACCCACAGCTCTAGCGGCTTTGGGAGAACCCACTGCGCGAGCCAACTCTCCATAAGACATAGTTGTGCCGTATTGCAGCATCACCAACTCCTTTAGCACACTGAGATAAAAGCCCTGGCTCAGCCGCCAGTCCAGCTTGAGCTCAAAGCGCTGTCGACACCCCTCAAAGTACTCCTCTAGCTGCAAGATGGGCTGTTCCACCCACCTCGGGTCGCCTCTGAGCTGATCTCCCACCCCCCAATCTGTTCCAGAACCCATAGAAGCAAACCCCACATGGGCCAGCCCTAAACAGGTAGCTGCTACGTGCAAGCAGCCAATGGGGGTCTCTAGGGTGCCGTAAGCTATCTCCACATTTAAAGAGCTAATGCTTGGTATCATAACAACCACTAGTGATGCGGCTTATGCTGCTAGTTATGTCTGGCTGGTTCAAGTGTCTCGCTTAGAAGATCTGGCACGCATCTCCCAAGCCCTGAACGCTGCAAACGAAACGTTGCAACGATTTACCCCCGGTGCCATAGCTGCTGTACAAAAAAACCAAGGTGGCCCCCTAACCGAAGCCGACACCGCAGTCAATAAAACATTGGCCGAAGTGCTACGCAACCAACAAGATGGTTGGCTATCTGAAGAGAGCGTGGATTCCGAAGAACGCCTAACCAAATCGCGGGTTTGGGTGGTAGACCCGATTGATGGCACCAAAGAGTTCATCAACGGCGTGCCAGAATGGTGCGTATCGGTAGGGCTCATCGAAAACGGGGTGCCGGTAGCAGGTGGGGTGTTGAGCCCTCCCAACAACCATCTCATCGTGGGTTCAGACCTAACCGGCGTGCAGCTTAACGGGGTTGATGTTCACACAACCAACACATCAGAGCTTGCCGGGGCACTGGTGTTGGCTTCGCGCAGTGAGGTTAGGCGCGGCGAATGGAATCGCTTCGCCAACACCTCTATATCAATACGCCCGCTTGGTTCAGTTGCCTACAAGCTTGCTCTGGTAGCCGCTGGTCTGGCCGATGCCACATGGACGCTCACACCCAAAAATGAATGGGACATAGCCGGTGGTGCTGCGCTGGTATTAGCCGCAGGCGGGCGGGTGTGCGGCACTCGTGGTGGTTTGGTGGGCTTCAATAAACCCAACACCCGCCTAGATGGCTTTGTGGCTACCGCGCCCGCCCTCTATCAACCAGTGCTAGAACTGCTCTGGGAGTAGGTAGGAACAGAAGTAGGTTTGGGAGCACGGTGAGGCTAATCATTGCTAGGTGTTCGGTGGACTATGAGGGTCGTTTGGGCGCGCATCTGCCCGAAGCAACAAGGCTCATCATGGTTAAAGCTGACGGGTGTGTAGCCATCCATGCCGATGGCGGAGCTTATAAGCCACTTAACTGGATGAACGCTCCTAATCAACTCTCAGAGCTAGATGGGGTTTGGGCTATTACCAATCCCAAGGGCGAAAAGCTCACCATTACCATTCACGAACTCATAGCCGACTCTTCGCACGACCTCGGCTTAGATCCGGGCCTCAACAAAGACGGCGTGGAAGCTCACCTACAAGAGTTGTTAGCTGCAAACCCCGAAGTATTGGGAGAGGGGTTTCGCTTGGTACAACGCGAGTACCACACCGATGTTGGCCCAGTAGATCTTTTGTGTCGCGACGCGCAAGGCAGAGCGGTGGCAGTAGAAATCAAACGCAAAGGAGAGCTAGCTGGAGTAGATCAACTCACCCGTTATCTGGAGTTTCTCAACAAGGATCCCGCACTGGCACCCGTGCAAGGCATCTTTGCAGCACAAGAAATCCGCCCCCAAGCCCGAACGCTCAGCGCCGAACGTGGTATCAGATGCCAAGAAATCGACTACGACCTGCTGCGCGGCATCCAACCCAAACAACCCAAGCTGTTCTAGGTGCCATGCCCCCTCTAGGTGCTGTGACCCCACAGCTCATAGTGCTGTGACCCCGCCAACACCTACCAACCTTACCCCCATAGACTTACGCAGAGCCCCCCGGCCCCTGCGAGTTTGGCTGTTCGGGCTGGCCGCCACCTTGTTCATCTGTGCTTGGTTAGCTTGGTGGTTGCTAGAAGCTGGCGACAACACAACCGCACGGGGTCTCAAAATCCAACACCCCGCTGCGGCTCATCTAGCCGCCAACATCGGCCATAAGAACCAAGAACAGGTAACTCAGGTTGTAACCCAAGTGGCTGAGCAATTCCAAAGCACACCTATTCGGATAATCACGCCTCACCACAACCTAGATACCACCGCTGCCACAGCTGGACTAAAGGTGGATGTGGCAGAAACAGTGGCCCAGATCATGGCCAACCACAGCGCTAGCTCCAACCCAATTAGATGGACTACCAACCTGTTTAGCTCGGTCTTTAGAAGTTCACAGGTGGGCTTAAGGTTTGTGCTTGAACCTGACCCAAACCAAATACAACAGTTGCAAGAAAGCCTTATCCAACCACCTAGTGAACCCTCCATCACCCTAGCTGATGGTGCCTTCCAACTTATCGGTGGCTCAGCAGGCCAAAGTGCCGATATCACATCTGCCTTACCAGAACTGCTAACAGCAGCCAACGCTGGCCAAGCCTCCCTAGAGTTGAGCGCGATTGTGCGGCCCATAGCTCCTCAACAAAGCGATGCTTTTGTGGCTCAACAAACAGAACAGATCAACCAGATCACCGATCAAGGCCTAGCAATCACCGTTGAGGATGTAACCAAGCAAATACCCTCAGCTGAGCTTAGAAGCTGGGTTTTCTTGCGCTTTCATGATGGCTTTGAAGATGGCTTAGAAGTTGGTCGTTGGGAATACGGAATCAGCCAACAGCGCCTCCAAAACCATCTAGCCGAGTTGTTTAGCGAGCTTGCTTCACCAGCGGGTGCGCCTGTTATCACGATCAAAAACAACATCCCAACACTAGTTGTGGACATGCCCGCAATGCTGTGCTGTGAAGCTGAGGCTCGCCAGAAGATTTTGTCTGCCCTACGCGATACACAGACCCACGTAACCTTAGAGCTGCGTGCAGCAGATGACCCTGTCGACCAAAGCTGGCTGAAAAACCGAGGCATAGTTGAGCTAACTGGCAACTTCACCACCTTCTTCGCCGCAGATCCCACGCGGGCATCCAACACCCGGCGCATGGCCGAGGCACTTCAGGGTGCCATCATCTACCCCGGCGAAACCTTCTCTGTAAACAACTTTGTTGGGGAGCGCACTGTAGAAAACGGCTTCGTTGCCGATGGCGAAGGGGTGTCTCAGGTTGTGTCCACCTTGTTTACCGCCGCATTCAACGCAGGGATGGACTTCGGTGAATATCAATCGCACAGCATCGACCACCCTCGCTACCGCCGGGGTTTAGATGCCACAATTGCTTGGCCCGAACCCGATTTTAAGTTCAGCAACCCCAACCCCTATGCAATGCTGATTTGGCCCACCGTCACCCCTCGCAGCGTTACCGTAAGGCTCTACTCCACCAAACATGCCGAGGTGGAATGGACCAATCGCTACGACGAAGTAGAGGGTTCATGCATAAAGCGAACCACCGAGCGCTCGCGCACTTACGCCGATGGCACGGTAACCGCAGATGCCGTAGTAGCGCTTTATCATCTGTCTGTAGAACAACCCTGCACTACCTCCAACCACAACAACGCCCATCTGCCCCGATAACCTACAATTCAGATGAAGCCTCTATGGGACGCAGCAATAGTGGGAGCAGGTCCGGCGGGGTGCGCTGCGGCTATCACCTTGGCCCGTGCTGGACACAAGGTGATAGTGATGGACAGGGCACGTTTTCCCCGTCCCAAAACTTGCGGTGACGGACTAACAACCAGCGCTCTGCGATTGCTAGAAAGCCTCGGATTAGACCCCGCCCCCATCGGCTCTTGGATGCCAGCCAAAGAAGTACATCTTCGCTCTCCTTCTGGGCGTCAAGTACACTTTGTGCTACCGCATAGCGGTGGGCAGTTTGCCGCCGTGGTACCCCGCATGGATTTAGATCACGCCCTGCTGCAACACACTAAAGCCGCGGGCGCTGAGGTGATTGAAGGAGCAGCTTGTCAGGGTGTGTCAGAACAAGATGACCACATAGAAATCCAACTTCAAGAAAATCCCAGTGTACGGGCTAGCTACCTTATTGCAGCCGACGGCATGTGGTCGCCCACTCGCAAGTTCTTGGGGCTGAACCAAGATGGCTATCGCGGCGAGTGGCACGCTTTTTGTCAGTACTGGGACAACGTCTCTCCCGAAGCTAGCCGCTCTTTATGGGTGTGGTTTGAAGAGGAAATCCTGCCAGGTTATATGTGGCTGTTTCCTCTCCCAAACGGCCGAGCCAACATAGGCTTCGGCGTGCAACGCGGCGGTCAAGTGGCAATCGGCGACATGGGCAGCTTGTGGCAAACGCTGCTAGACCGAGACCATATCCGTTCGGTAATCGGCCATGATGCTACGCCAGATGCCAACCACAGAGCATGGCCAATTCCTGCTCGCATCGACAAGATCGCCCTCACCGGCACACGCACTATGTTCACGGGAGATGCCGCTGCGGCCACCGACCCAATGAGCGGAGAGGGCATTGCCCAGGCCCTGATAACCGGCATCGGTGCAGCCAACGCTGTGGTAACCGGTGGTAGCGCTGAAAACGTAATGGACAACTACCTCAACTTTGTGCGCCGTGAGCTGTTTGCCGATCACCGTATGGCCCGCCGCTTAGGCCGAATAATGCATACTCGCACAGGTGCAACAGCAGCCCTCCGCATAGCTGGACTCAGCGACTGGACCCGTCGCAACTTCGCCCGATGGCTGTTTGAGGACTACCCCCGCTCCATCCTCACCACACCTAGGCGTTGGTCTCGTAATCCGTTTACCACACCTGGCGCTTTCAAAAAAGCAGCAGCAACCTCCTAACCTCATCAGCTATGACTACAGCTATTCCTAAAGACAATCATCAACCACCAACTGCTCTGCCTTTGAGCTTCGACAACCGAGTTGCCATCGTTACCGGCGCTGGCGGCGGTTTGGGCAGGCTCCATGCCCTTGAACTAGCCCGCAGGGGAGCCAGAGTGGTGGTGAACGATATAGGTGGTGCCTCTGACGGCACTGGCGGCAGTGCTGGCCCGGCTCAAACTGTGGTTGAAGAGATTGCCAAACTAGGTAGCGAAGCCGTGGCCGATACCAACTCAGTTGCTACCACCGAAGGTGGCGCTGGCATCGTAAACACCGCACTAGAAGCCTTCGGCACGGTGGACATCGTTATCAACAACGCTGGAATCTTGCGCGACAAGAGCTTCCACAAGCTTGATGATGAACAGCTCCACTCCGTGCTAGCTGTGCATCTGCAAGGAGCCTTCAACGTCACCCGACCGGCATTTATTCACATGCGCGAGCAGGGTTATGGCCGCATCGTATGTACCACCTCCAATGCAGGTTTGCTGGGCAACTTTGGGCAATCTCACTACAGCGCCGCCAAGATGGGGTTGGTAGGGCTCACCAACACCTTGGCCATTGAAGGTGCTAAGCACAACATCAAGGCCAACTGCATTGCTCCAATGGCTACCACTCGTATGACCGAGGCCATCTTTAGCGGCGATATAGGCGACACCATGAACCCGGCACTTGTAGCGCCGGTGGTGTGCTTTTTGGCACACGAACAATGCCCCGTGTCTGGCGAGGTCTACTCCGCAGCAGGAGGTTCGGTGGCTCGCTTCTTTATAGGGCTCACCGATGGCTACCGCAACCCCAACCTCACTGTGGAAGATGTTGCAGCCAACTTAGAAAAAATCCGCGACGAGACCGGCTACAAGGTGCTCAACGATGCCCTCCAAGAGGTGCGGATGACCTACGAGAAAATCCGAGACGCTAGCTGATGGATCAAATGGAGGCGGCCATAGCAGCCTTCGATCAGCGCACCGAGCAGATCTTTGCCAAACTGCGTGGCAACCCCATAGCCGACAGGTTGTTCTACTCTGCTTCAGAGGCGGCTAACTTCAGCTTGTTGTGGCATGTGTTGACTTGGGCTACGGCCACATCGCCTCGCAAGCGACGCAATGCCCTGCGAGTGTCTACTGCATTGTTGGTAGAAGCGGCTTTGGTTAACGGACCCATCAAAGCAGCCTTCAATCGCTCCCGCCCTATTGCAGAACACGAACACCCCCACCGACTACGTCAGCCCCTTACTAGCAGCTTCCCCAGCGGACACGCCAGCGCTGCTGCTGTAGCTACAGTTTTGTTGGCAGAAACGCAAAAGCGAAGTTGGCCCTTACGAGTGATAGCTACGATCGTGGCAGCTAGCCGAATACATGTGCGTATCCACCACGCTTCAGATGTGGCAGTAGGGGTGTGCGTGGGCATCGTGATCGCCAAACAAATCAAAAGGCTTTGGCCCATACGCTAAGCAAAGTTGAACCATTGCGGTTTCGCTGCTTGGCTACAGCCCTCTGCTTGATATAGTTCCCAACTGTGAGCAGCAACAACACCAACGCAAGCACCATAGGCACCAATGCAGGTGAATCGGATGTGTTAGACCCAACATGGGTGGGCCAACAGATTCTAGACACCCTAGATCCAGTGCATTTTGCCCGAACCCTTATCGGCACCGGCATTAAAGCCGCATCCAACCCTGTGGGGGTGGGCACTGCACTACTAAAAGCAGCCACAGGTGCCATGAAGATTGGCGTTGCCACGCTTGGCAAGGCCACCAACACCGCTGAGCCTGATGCCCCACCACCCATTGCCCCAGCCGCCAACGATCAACGCTGGACATCCAAAGCATGGCAACAAAGCCCCTACTTCTTTGGAATGCAACAAACCTACCTGCTTACCCGCAACCTAGCTACAGATATCATCGATGCCGCTGGCCTAGACGAAGCCGAACATCGCAAAGCTACTTTTGCAGCCTCCTTTGCATTTGATGCCTTAGCCCCCACCAACGGATTGCTAACCAATCCCGATGCTCTAGAAAAAGCCGCTGCCACCGGGGGTGCCAGCGTGATCAAGGGAGCTTCCAACATGCTCCACGATCTTCAGCACAACAATGGTTGGCCATCTAAGGTGGACGACTCGGGCTTTGCCCCAGGTGTCAACATGGCCCTCACTCCAGGCAAGGTGGTATTTCGCAGCGACCTCATCGAGGTAATCCAATACGAAGCCCAAACCGAACAGACCTACACAATCCCGTTGCTGTTCTGTCCACCGTGGATAAACAAGTATTACATCATGGACTTAGCCCCCCAAAAAAGCCTGATTGAGTGGGCAGTGCAGCACGGTCACACCTGCTTTGCCATCAGCTACCGCAACCCAGATGAGACCATGCGCGAAACCACCTTTGAGGATTACCTCCACCAGGGCCCGCTAACGGCACTGCGGATTATACAGGAGATTACGGGACAAAAAAAGGTAAACACCGTCAACGTCTGCTTAGGCGGAACGCTCACAGCCATCGCAATGGCCTACGGTGCAACCAACGGCAACCAGCCCATTGGTTCGGCCACCTTCTTAAACACCCTCACCGACTTTTCCGATCCAGGTGTTCTAGGCGCGTTTACCGATGAACCCACCGTGGCTGGACTAGAACGCAAGATGGCTGAAAAAGGGTTTTTGGAGGCTAACGAAATGGCTCTTACCTTCGATGCCATCCGCGCTAACGACCTCATCTTCCAGTACGTGGTGAACAACTGGCTTATGGGTGAAGATCCGCCTGCATTTGATCTTCTAGCGTGGAACAACGACAGCACGCGCATGCCTGCTCGCATGCACAGCAGTTACCTGCGTCGCTGTTACCTTCAAAACCAGTTTGCCAATAATGCTTTCAAAGTAGACGGTAAAGTGCTGCACCCCGGCGATGTCAAACAAGATACCTATGTGCTGTCGGCCATTGGCGACCACATCGTTCCGTGGACTTCCTCTTACCGAACCACCACGCTTTTAGGCGGTAACAACCGCTTTGTGCTGAGTTCTTCTGGGCACATAGCTGGCATCGTCAACCCACCTAGCCCTAAGGCCCGGCACTGGACAAACGACCACATCTCCGACTCTCCCCATGGATGGTTAGAGGGTGCAACCAAGCATTCCCAAACTTGGTGGGAAGACTGGGCAACGTGGATTAGCCAACGCGCTGGAGACAAAACAGCCGCACCACAACAGCTTGGCAGCAAAGACCACCCACCCATACAAGATGCCCCAGGTCAGTATGTTCTGCTGCGCCCCGGCGATTGAGGCCAAGCGCTTGGCGTGCTAGCAGCACAAAAAAATATTTTGAAAAAAATCTAAAATTGAGTTGCTTTTCAAACTTTTGCTAAGTATAGTTAGCAACATGACTGATGTAAAAGAAATCACCGAAGCCGTACAAGACCAGGTTCTGAGCGCCCTAAAGGTTGGTCAGACCGCCATCATTGAAGGCGTGCGGACTTGGTCTGACACTGTCGGCAACATAACCCCAGATGCCCTAAAGGCAGAAGCCTTGCCGGGCCTTGAAAACCTCCCTGATGCTAAGGAACTGATGAACGTCAGCTTTGGCTTCGCAGAGGCGCTGCTCAACACTCAAAAGGAGTTCGCAGAGAACCTCCTAGCAGCAGCAACATCTAATGGCTCGGCACCAGCCAAGCCAGCTGTCAAGAAGAGCTGATCCCCCCTCAGCTCTTTCCTGCAAACGGGGCCGGTCGTTCGACCGGCCCCGTTTTATATTTCTTGCACTTGCCTAGTATTGTTTACCAACCGTTTACTACTGTGGCATGTCAGCTAGCCCCAATAGGGCAATAGGAGGGAAACCATGTCCACAGACACTACGACCTCAGCAGTTGCTGCGCACACAGAAGAAACCTTAGCGCAACCTGCCCCCATCCATCGTGTGGGCATAATCGGAGGCGGCACCATGGGTTCTGGCATAGCCGAAGTGTGTGCCCGCTCTGGCCTAGACACCCTGATAGTGGAAGTGGATGAGATGGCCATAGCCCACGCTAGAGACAAAATCCAAGGATCGCTCAACAAAGCTGTGGCTCGCAACAAACTAGATGCAGAAACCCGCGACCTAGCCCTAGACAGCATCAACTACAGCACCGACCTCGGCGATTTGGGAGATCGAGACCTAGCCATAGAAGCCGTGGTGGAATCCCTAGAAGAAAAGCTCTCCGTGTTCAGGGCTATGGACAAGGTAATGCAGTCCGACGCTGTTTTGGCCACCAACACCTCGTCCATCCCCATCATCACCTTGGCCTCCATCACCAGCAGATCTGACATGGTGTTGGGCATGCATTTCTTCAACCCCGCACCAGTACAACCTTTGGTGGAGTTGGTTCGCTCGCTCAGCACAACCTCTGCCACTATGGAGCGGGCCGACCGTTTTGTCGTAGAGGTACTAGGCAAACGGGTAATCCGGTGTCGTGACAGAGCAGGCTTCGTGGTGAACCGACTGCTGATACCCTATCTTTTAGATGCAATCAGAATGTTTGATGAGGGCAAGGTGAGTGCTGCCGACATAGACAGCGGCATGATGTACGGCTGCGGCCACCCAATGGGCCCCCTGTCGCTATGCGATCTAATCGGCCTAGATACGGTTGAGGCAGTAGCCGATGTGCTTTATGAAGAGTTCAAGGGCACCCACAACGCTCCCCCGCCTCTTTTGCGACGCATGGTTGCTGCAGGCCATCTAGGGCGCAAATCTGGCCGAGGCTTCTACGAGTACGTATGACAATGTCCATGAACGAAGCCGCATTTGAGGCTTTCGGGGCCTACTTGCGTAGCCAACGCAAGCTGGCTCAACTCACCCTTCGGGAACTCTCCGACCTAGCACAGGTGTCTAACCCTTACCTGAGCCAACTAGAGAGAGGTTTGCATCAGCCATCGGTGCGGGTGATCAAATCTTTAGCCAAAGCCCTCAACCTGTCAGCTGAAACGCTCCTAGCCCAAGCAGCAGGCATCAGCGAACAAAACGGCCACTTCAGCGATGACAGCAACGACACCGAAGCCTCTATACGGGCCGACGTGAGCCTCTCTGATGAGCAAAAAGCAGCGCTTCTAGAGGTTTATCGCTCCATGAAGGGCACCAATCGTCTTAGCTAGACCCAAACTGTCACTCCCTTCGGGACAATGGTGACATGAACATACAACTCACCCTTATCGAAGTACCCGAACCCAGCCAAACATGGCATCAAGATTGGCGCATTGACGACCTCACCAAACAAATTGGTCGCCGTGGGCTTGCTCAGGCTCGTGCCGCGCTAAAACAACATCGTCCGGTGTCTGCACCAGACAACCCAGACAGCACATACAGCACAGCATGCATCGCATCGTCCAACACCAACTATCCCCAAGCTGCGTGAGCCCTCCCAAAAAGCTGCTGCTGCTACCTGTGCCTATAGCACAGCACATAGCGGTGATAGCGGTGGTAGTGCTGGGATGTTTGGTGCTAACTGGATGCGGTTTAGGAAACAACAGCCTCACAGGCAAAGCCACAGATGAGGTCGAGCCCACAGCTAGCGCAGAGGTTTCTGGTGCTGTTGCCACCATAGTTGAGGTGCTAGACGGCGATACGGTAGATGTAAAGCTGTCCGGTAATACCGAACGGGTGCGGCTTATCGGCATAGACACACCCGAAGCCACCGGTGGCATCTTGCCCGCAGAGTGCTTTGGCGATGAAGCCAGCGTGTTCACCAAATTACTACTACCTGTGGGCACACAAGTGCTTTTAACCCGCGATCAACAACCCCGCGACCGCTACGGGCGTCTTTTGGTATACATCCACCGTGCCACAGACGGTTTGTTTGTTAACCTAGAGATCGTTTCTCAGGGTTATGCCGAAGCCCTGATCATTGAACCCAACAATATCTATGCCGATCACTTCTACACGGCGGCCCACACTGCCCGCCAAGAAGGGTTGGGCCTTTGGAGTAGCTGCGGAAATGCTGATGTTCGAATTTGAATCAAAGCCCTCAAAGGTTACCTCTGCACCATCTAAGCGGTAGCTTGTTGCAGGTGAGCGAACTGCTAGAGACACTAGGTGGGAAAACTAATATCCCGGCGATTATCTTGACCTGCACCAAGCTAGGGCAATCGCATGCTGCTAATGCTGCCATAGCTGAGTGCTTTCAATCTGCAGTACCCACATCTGCGGAACTGATGGTGCCTTGCGCTTGGTCTCGTGATGCGGCTGCCAGATTTACGGGCTATCCAATGGGTGTGTGCCTCACCCTCAACGCCGAGTTTGACAACTATCGCTGGGGCCCAATTACCCAGGCACCCTCGCTTTTAGATGGCGATGGTGGCTTCCCCCGCACGCCAGAGGACTCTTGGGAACACTGTGACACTGATGAAGTGCTAAGAGAATGCCGCGCCCAAATTGAACGGGCCGCTGGGTGGGGTTGCACCATCACCCACCTCGGCACTCACATGAACACTTTGCTTATGCGCCCTGAGTTCTTTGGCGCTTACCTAGATTTGGCTATAGAGATGCGCTTGCCCGTGCGTTTAGGCAGCGCTAGCCAAGAACGTCGTGCGGGATTCCCATTTCGCCGCTTGGCCGCTGAAGCAGGAGTGCTCGCCCCCGACCATTCTGTAAACATAGGCACCACTGCGATTCGCCAAAACCTAGAATATCTCTTAGAAAACCTAGAAACCCAAGTAACTGAAATCGTGCTGTCGCCCGCGCTAGACACCCCAGAGCTGCGCGAGATGGGCCCAGGCTGGCTACAGCGGGTAGAGCAATACCTGTTGCTAGCCCACGATGAGTGGCTGCCAAATGCTATCGCTAAAAGCGGGGCACAACTGTTCAGCTTCGCCGACCTACGCCAAGCCCAACTCAACCTCTAACCATCCACACCTCTAAATTGCCGACATTTTTGCCGCTGAAAAAGCCCTACCTGCTACGGTCATTGCTCATACCATCGCTGCCCAACAATCTGTAAGGAGCACCATGGATCCCAACAACCTCATCTTGATCAGCGTGGACGACCATATCGCTGAACCAGCAGACATGTTTGAGAGCCATGTGCCAGAGAAGTACAAAAAATACGCCCCTAAGGTGATTACAGACGAAAACGGGCGCGAAAAGTGGGTGTACGGTGCGCTGCCGGGGCGAAACTTGGGACTGAACGCAGTAGCTGGCAAGCCCCGGGAGAACTACAACGTAGATGCTAGCCGCTACGACGAGATGCGACCCGGCTGCTACAACGTACATGAACGAGTGCGGGATATGAACGCTGGTGGGCAGCTTGGCAGCTTAAACTTCCCCAACTGGACCGGATTCTCTGGCCAAGTGCTAAACGAAGGCCCCGATCCCAAAATCAACGACATCATGATCAAGGCCTACAACGATTGGCATGTGGACGAGTGGGCCGGGGCCTATCCCGACCGCTTCATCCCGTGTGGCATCCTGCCGGTGTTTGACATAGATCGGGCAGTAGCTGAGGTGAAACGGTTGGCCAACAAGGGCTGCCATGCAATTACCTTCTCCGAGAACCCATCCATGCTAGGGATGCCATCAATCCACTCGGGAGCTTGGGATCCGCTCTTTGCTACTTGTAGCGATTTGGGCACCGTGTTGTGCTGCCACCTCGGGTCTTCGTCGCGGTCGATAGACTTCTCAACCGATGCCCCAGTTAGCGTAGGTTTAACCCTCTCGTCAATTCTCACCACCTCCACGCTGGTAGAGCTGGTATGGGCTGATTTTTGGGAGCGCTTCCCCAATCTGCGTATATCCCTCACCGAGGGCGACATTGGCTGGATCCCCTACTTCTTATGGCGAGCCGAGCATGTCCAAGAACGCCATTCGGGCTGGACAAAGCATGATTTTGGCATCAACAGTGGGCCTACTGATGTATTCAAAAAGCACATCTTGTGTTGCTTTATCAACGACCGCATTGGGGTGAAGCTCTTAGACGAGTTCAACGTTGACAACCTGTTCTGGGAGTCGGATTACCCCCACTCCGATGGCAGCTGGCCCAAATCACCAGAGGCAGCAGCTGAGCTATTTGACGGCTTGCCCGAAGAAACTGTGGCCAAGATCACCCACCTCAATGCCATGCACCACTACCAGTTTGACCCCTTCGCCTACCGGTCACCCAAAAAGTGTACCGTGGCGGCACTGCGGGCTGAATCGCCCGATGTGGATGTAAGAACATACGTCGGGCGCCCTGCTGATGAGCGCGACACCAACTTATGGAAGAACATGACCACGCAGCACAAGCAAGAAACCCAAGCTCCAGCTCTGAGCAAATCTAGATGATCAGCTTTTCAAATAGATAAAATTGGGTATTGACAGCCACAGAAAACTCCGTTACATTCCTAATCGAAGCTTCCCCCGTTTCAACAACTTGATTTATCCCGAATAAATGGAGGAAGTCCAATGGATGCAACTTTGTTGATGGTGATCTGCTATATGGTTGTTTTGATACCCACGACCATCTGGCTGATGAGGAAAAACCTACAGGTTCTACGCGAAATTTTGAACCGCGACACAGAACTAATAGATGTGATGTTGAGTCCTTTACCCCGCCCTGCTGAGGGATGGGAACAGGTAAGGCTCTTTGAGTTGATGCTCTTTGCATGGGATGCGCCAAAGGAGATGGCCGAGGAATCTGCCACATACGATCTGTATGACATCGTAAAAGCTCGTCGCAATGCCCAAATAGCAATTAAGGAGTACAAAAACTGCGAAAACTGGTGGGCCGCAGGCACCGTCATGTATGCCGACGTAATCAGCCTCAGCCATGGTGGACAGTTCAGCAAGCGTGTAGCAAAACGCCTCGCTGCGGCTGTCCGTTACGCAAGCTCAGCCAAAGCCGAACTACTAGAAGAATCCCGCGAAGACATGCTAGAAGCCCTCGGCGACCACATCATCTAACCAACTGTTTAGTTCAGCCAGCGGCATAGCGAATGTTGCGGATGATTTCATTGGCCTTCTGCTCATTATACTCCTTGACCATGCTAGGTGTCACAAACCAGAACACAACCCATCCGATTCCTAAGAACCCGAACGTCAACCAATAGATGACACCTAGTCCAGTCTTATCCAAAAGGAAGAACTGAATCGGGAAGAGCACCGCCAAAAGAACCATAACTACGGTACTACGCTTAGCGCGACGGTACTCATGGTCGAACACATCACGCTGACCTGCGCTCATGTTCCCTATCGCCATCGCCACCGTAGGAGACAGCTTGCTAAAATCTGCAGGTAGGCTCGCAAGTTCCTCGTTGGTCATTTTTCATTTCCTTTCGGAGGGTTAGTTAATTGTCGATTTTTAGAAGGTGTGGCCGCATTCTTCTAGTAGTGGTTTGACTGCTTTTTCCCAGCCGGAGACATCAAATTGGATGCTGCCATCTTCAATCTCAAAGGCTAACCCAAAACCGGTTTCTTCGTTGGTTTTCATCATCTCTCTAAGGAACTTACGGGCGGACGATTCGGAGGAAAACCAAACCGCCTCTGCTTCTAGGTCACTAGCAAACATTTCCACGGAATGCCATTGCCCGCCATTGAAGCTATACATAGATGCAACTGTGCCCGCAAAATTGTGGGGTGGGCCGTAGTGAGAAAGACCAACACCCAAAGATCCGGGAGCATTATCGGTTCGGTCCCAACAGATCACCCTCAACTTCGGCGGCACTGGCCAGGACCTGCTGATGCTATACCTAGCGGCTTCCAAATCGGCGATTAGCCTGAGGGTGTCCACATCAGCATCTATGCTGATGTCCTCTGACACCCGCCAACTGCCACTGCTGTCATTGCTAATGGGGCATAGCTGGCTGCGTGCGGCAATTGAACTTGTGTGTTCATACTTATTGTAGAACACAGATCCTCCTTCACCGCGGTATCCCACACACGAGGTTTCAACGAAGATGCCCTGCGGCTCTATCGCCACACGAGCAGGGCGACCATCTTTAGACTCAGACCTAGCGGTGTCATTGAACAGAGCACAGCCCGTAGCCATAAAAACAACAAGAGCTAACCCGCAGAATACAACTACAAAACGTCTCACCACACCCCTCCGCATACTTCCACTAGGTTCTTCAGCAGTTCGTCAGCTCCAGAAGATGGCCCCAGATCAAACCTCCACTCCAACGGTGGCTTATCTTCTCCAGATAGAAAATCGGCCCGAACCGTCAACTCAGTGTTTTCACGGCCCGAAGCACGCCGAAACTCATCCATGACCTGTCCCACCCGTTGCTCACTGTGAATGTAGGGGACAAAACCAAAATCCAGCCCATCCTCATTT
Source organism: bacterium (assembly GCA_026709025.1). Classification (GTDB taxonomy): domain Bacteria; phylum Actinomycetota; class Acidimicrobiia; order Acidimicrobiales; family Bin134; genus Poriferisocius. The sequence continues at coordinate 51,125 of JAPOTT010000010.1, read as the reverse complement.
TCTTCCAACTCCTCTGAGGGGCCTAACGGCACAGAAATCTCGGTAGCATCTGGAAAGCTCAAAACCCATCTCTCCCATTCGCGGGGATGCCACAAGCGCAGCACCGGCTCCGACAAGCTCAGGCTTATGGACAACCGTCCGTAACCGTCGCTGTCATCATCCACGCAAATGACATCTAAGCGTGACGGCGTTCTGCGATCGTCACGGTACTTGGCCTGCTCGCTTGCTGGAGGAGGTGGCCGATCAATTGCGTATGCCGAAACCGCATACGCAACGCCTTCATCCCGGTCGCCCAAAAGGTTAAGCGGGGCCGAACGCTGCTGCCATGTGTAGGGCTCTGGGAATGCTTCGGGCCAATTCCGGGCACATCCTGCTACCGCTAACGCCATAACAATCAGCGCCACAACAACTCTGGTTAACCTGGCTCTGGGGAAAACAGCTAACACATTACGCATCGGTGGTACCTCCTGAAATCTCACACAACCTGCCTAGTTGACACATCAGCACTTCTTCCTTCTCCGCTGCCCTGCCAGCCGACTTGGTCTTGGGGTCTTAGTGGCTCAGATATATCCAAGCGCGCAGCCAAAACCAGCGACCTTCCCCCCACCGTTTGCGACACCAACCACGGCTCACAAATAACAGGCTCAAGGATGTCTGGAGCGTTAGCCCCGGGAGAAAGCAAGTCGTTCCAATGGAACCAGTGGGACAACCCGTTCAAATCCAAGAATTGAGCGGCATCGTGTCCGATGCTGCCAAACGCGCCGTAAACCCGCTCAAGGGGCAAAAGCAGCTTCAAAATATCGTCCACACCACCACTAGAACTTTCTATAAGCCTTTTCAATCGCTCCTCATAAGCACTACGCACCGCCCAACCGCTTCTCCCGTCTCGCTCATTATCTTCGTCCGTAGGCAACTCCACAGTGCCGTCAAAGCTAACCACCCAACCGCCTTCCCAATCTCGCTCACTACCTACCACGCTCTCCGTGAAGTCAAAACGAGCCCCAAACACATCACTCCCATCATGGCGGTCTTTTTGGAACACCAAACCCGGTGAAGAAGTGTCGTTGTCTGGGTCGTCATAGTCTCCCAGAATTCGCTGGCGATACTTCTCATGCCATGTTGCTAGCACATCTTGGTACACACCGGTTAGCCAGCCTTGTTCTATTACCTCTCCATAGTGTTGTCGATGGCGAGCATCCACCTCTGCTGGATCAGCCTCAGCGCAGGCCACCAGCATCACCGGCGGCGGGGGTTCAGTACATTGCATTGCTGATGCTGTGAGTCCGTCCTCTTCACCATGCTTTTTCCTGCCAAACGGTCGATGCAAGAACTCAGTGATGATGAGCCTGTGATCCACAAATTGCTCGGTAACCATATTCAAGCGCAACATCTCAGACGCGTAGTAAGAAGCGTTGAAACCAAACCTCGCCCGCTGTGTATTTCCCTCCTCAAGACGACGAAGATTGACCAACAGCCACCAAGAGGCATAGGCAATCAGAATTGCGCCCACCGCAAGCACCAAACCCGCTACCACAAACCAGCCAACAGGCCATATAAGCGGATCATAGGTGCGCCTTGCCTGCGTTCGGGTGATGAACTCCCAGGCGTTACCCAAAAAAGGCCAACGCTGATCCAATGCAAACACGCAAATCAGCGCTAGCAATACTCCCATGCCCGCTATCACAAAACGGACAGCCCTCTGCGCTCGCACCGCTTGGCTATACTCCTTCCCGACCGACCGCAGCACAGCATTCTCAACAAAACCGCGTTTTGCTGATCTAATAGCTTGGCGGATGTAACCGGTCATCCGCGTCATCAAAACGTCGTTTTCCTCGCCTAGCTTCTCCTCATTTTCTGGCCAATAATCCTCGGGAAAATAATCTTCAAGTGGAGCAGCAGCATCAAGCAGAATATCTGCGGCATTAGCTGGTGCCCAGCGTGGGGCCAACGCTGTTGGATCGGTCCACACAAGGCGCACAGCATCGTTTCCCGTACCCTTTGAAGGGTGGGGGATGCCAGATGGCATTGTAGAACCATCCACCAAACCAAACATCGCGGAGCGAAGCGTTTGCCATGTTTCCTGTGAGGAAGGCGCTACGCCAGAAGATCCACTTGGCAACGGAAAGTCGCTGCGCCGAACATGGTAAACCAAACCAGTCAGATCTGCAGCCCCTTGTAGCACAAGCTCGCTGAGTTCTTGATTGTAGTTTTGTGGTTTCACGCCCCCGGTTCGTTCGGCAAGCCGCAAAAGGGCCTGTTCATATTCAGAAGGCGGGGCAGGCTTAGGAATAGGACGCAGCAAACCCCGCCACCAGCGGGTGAACACCCATCTGGAATCAGAATTGGGCCGATATGGAGATGGCTTGCACAAAAAGCCACATGCCTTAGCTAAAGATTCAGCCACAACCAGAGATGGAACCGTGCTCGGAAGCGCCCGCTGCACGCCTGATTCATGCGGCAATGGCCAAGGGGCTGCTGTGGGCAACGATGTTGGCACAGCGAAGCTCGCCAACGAGGGTGCTTGCAACACGCGAAATTGGCAATGCACAAAGCGCACTGGCTTGACGGGGCCGTCAGTTCTGTCTGAAGGCAAATCTAGTTGTGGTTGACTGCCACGCCAGCCACCGCCCGCACCTAAAGCCACCATCGCACAAAGCTCCAGCGGGGCCTTGCGCTCAGCTGCTTCCACGGGTGCAGAACTATGGGCCATAGCAACTAGGTCGTGTACCAAGTGAAAATCCCACACGGGCGCGCAATCGGCGATGGTGATCTGACGGCCTTTGCCCGCAATGCTTACAGAACATGACCGAAACGTAATCCCTGCCGCAAGCAAAGCGCCTACCGCTTCATGGGCAGCTTCTTCTGTGCGGCGAGCCTCAACCACATCACTGCCAATGCCGTGTCCCTGAGGGTGACGCAAGACAGCCAGCCATAATTCCGCCAAAGGTTGGCGCTCCATAGCTTGCCTAAGCGTGGCCTGCCTCCACTCCCCGTCTATGTTCACATGACATGGAGCATCCCCTCCCGCGGCTGCAAGCTCGCTAGCTGGGGCCCAAGCCACAGAGCCCAGCAGCCCTGCTTCGCACCATTCAGCCAAGCTCGTAATCAGCGAAGCAGTAAGTTCATAGGAATCAGCCGAGGTCAAAACCACCAACCGCCCACCTTCGGTCATGCTGACAGCTCCCTCACCTCACCAACAGCAGTACACAAACCACAAACACGGTGGGTCATACTAAGCTGCCTGTTTGCTGCTCGCCGTGAAGCTGCTGCTCTCTCAACTCGCTGTAGCACTCTATGTATAGCTCGGCCAGTTCCATTGTCGGGACTCCTGCATCTGCGATTCCGTCAGTTCCCCGACAGGGCAGTTCCTTGCTTCGTTTGGTTTTTTGTTCTTCAAACCAGGCAATGTTGTCAGCCAGATACCTGCGAGCGCTGTCCAAGCGCTGCTCTTGGGTCTCTCCAGAGGCCTTAGGACTCTCATCAGCCACCGTGGGGTAAATCGGGCTGCCCGTAGATATGACCTTTGCCAAATCTGGCTGCGGCCTACCGTTACCTAAGCTCTCACCCAAATCATGTAACCTTCGATATGGCTCATAAGCTGCAAAACCGTCTCTGCTAACCATGCCAAATGTGAGCGAAAAGCCCTCCAAGAGATTGGCGAGAACGTCATTAGGGTCTTTCAATCCGCTTAGCAATGGCCATGGGAAAGCCACCACATCGGGGGCAGCTGTGATCAAAACCTGACGATCTATGGCAGCGGTTACGTACCCGCACAGACGGGCCACCGCAAAACCCCTGATAGTTGCCTTAAGCACTTCGCGCGGCATGGGCACGAACGCATCCAAGCGCCTACCCCGGCGCCACCTCCAAAAATGCCCTTCTCGACGCTCTGAGGTTGCATGTTCGCTTAAAGCATCGATAACTGGGCGAGTAAAAGACCGTACTGCCAGAGGATGCAGAGGAGTCTCGATGTACTGCGATACCAGCACCGAAGCTGTATCTTGGTTCCCAGTTGTGTACTTGTCTTCACCAATAATCTTCTCTGCATCCTTAGCAGCTGGATGACCCTCAGGAAATGGAAACGGCGAACAAACCGTGAGCAACTCAATCTTCGCGCGGAAGCTTTCGGCATACAGATCTTGATCAATGCTCACCAGAGGCTGCGCCCGCGTCTTGGCAGCTCCTAACTGGAAACGAAACTGCTCTAACCGATCCGCATGATCCACCCTGCGCTCTTCTGTGCTAGGATCGGTCTCCTGTAAGTAACCGGCTAGGCCCTCGCCCACAAACCGCTGAAACCTACCACCCGACGCACGAGTCCATTGACGAACCCGCTCTTGGATATCCTCCTTATTAGCTTTGCAAACCAGATTGGCACTATGCCCAGGAATCCACTGCCCCGTTGATGAAGGATACACTAAGGGCAAAATATGCTCCTCAGCAGTGCTAAGCGGTGTTCCTGCCACTAGGCGGTAGCGAACTGGATCTGTGTGCTTACTACCGTAGGAAACGTTCTTGTTGCTCGCCTCAGCACATAGATCAGCTAGCATCTGTTCCCAATCCCCGTGGCTCTCTAAGGGAAACTCCACCTGAGATGGCAGATACCGCTGCGACACACCGCTACCTTCTTTTGGCCACACCTGCACCTCGTCGTCACCAAGCGCAATCTCAACCTGCTTTGCTGCCCCCCTCAAAGCGTTAGCCATTACCACCAAAACCTCATCGGCTGCGCTTTGCATAACATCAGCCGCTGCGTTCAACCGCAGTGATTGCCACCGATAAGCCACTCCCCGGGCTATTTGGCTCACCGCATCGCGTAGCCGCTGATCTGAACCGCTAATCTGCCCGCTGGCAGTCTCGATGCTCGACAAGCCTCTTGCGGCGCTCTCTTCATACTTGCTCTCAGCACTTGAGGCGGTCTGGCGAACCCGATTGATCTCAACCGGGTTCAGCTCCTTGGCCGCTACCTCCAAAGCAGCCGCTGCTACCGCAAGAGAAGACACCGCTGCCACCTCTGAAGCTGCCTTACAGGTGGCATCTACCATATCTTGATACCACTTGCTATCTTGAGCCGCGTTGACCTGGCGCTCAACAAAATCTGTTTGGTCTCTTCCAATGCTTTTGAGTCGGTCATACCATTGCTTACCAGATGCCTGCTGCTCGGCAGGCTGCTGCAACTTCTTTTCCACCTCTGCTGCAATAGCACGAACTTCATCTGCGGGGGCAAAATGATCGGATGCGCCAACACAGCCAAGTATTGCGTCGTCTGCTCCAGCACCAAATTGCCAGGCCTTATGAACCCGTTCGGCGTGATTGTTAGCCAATCTCTTCACTAGCTCTTCTTCGGTTTCGCTGTGTTCTTTGTTACCAAAGCGCAGATGACCTTGCAATAATTGCTCCAGCACCGCCCGACCCAGTTTGTCTTCGGCCCAATGAGAAAAGCGGTCTCTGCCTACAGTGACCTTAGCCGCCCCAAAAGATGAAACAGCCCCGAACTGATATCGTTCGCCGAAGGGATAACCGCCTAAATTAACCCCGGCTGAGTTACGCCAGTTGACGTTAATGAAGGTATGAATTTGCTCCTGCACGATGTCTGAGGTCACCCAGGTAGCTAATGCCTCTCCAGCTGCTTGATACACCTCGACAGTGTTTCCAAGATCTGCGCCGCTATAGCCGTACTTGCTCACAATAAATACCGAGTGTGGGCCTACTCCCGGTGTCTGCACACTCCCGGAAGAAAGCGGCGAATCAATTTCACCATGCTCAGACCAATAAGCCGCCAGCAACTCCGACATCAATCCCAAAGAATTGGCCGCCATCGCGTCGCTGTCACCTGCCTGATCAAAAATATCATTAGCAAAAAGAACCAACGTTGGATGTGCCCCTTGGGAATCGCATCTTCTCACCAAATCAATCACATCTAGCGCCACACCAGCACCAGTGCCACCAGCCATAGAGGAACAAACCACTACCAAAGGCCCAGGAGTATTAGACCCCAACTCAGCTTGAACTCCCAACCGTTGGCCGACCTCATAAAGAACTTGGTTACCAGATTTGGAACGCTCAAATGCTACCTTGAGACGAGGGAGCAGCACCCTCTCTAAGGATCGCAAACCTGAAGCCCGACCGATAGCCCGGTTCTGACCTGCCCCATCCTTTAGGGGAATACGTGCCTGCCCAGGTTGCGGCAGCCAACCACAGAACAAATCGGGGTGCCCTTGTTCGGCATTATGGCTAGCCAGCAAGGAACGATGTAGAGCATCGTAGGAATCATGTTCGGCAGAGAGCGTTAGGAAGTCCTGTGCCGGAATGGTGGGAATCTCGGTGGGCGACTCTTGGGTAGTTAAGGTATCTAGGCCGATAAACTGCCACGCATCTGGCATCTCGCGTTCCCATCCAGCGTGCTCCAGCCGACGCCGTACCGCATCCCGCACGTAGCGGACGGCCTTCTCCCCAGAGCCACCACAGCCAATAAAAATCACCGGTCTAAGCATTGCTAGCTACCCTTCTTTTCATATCTGATTTGTTTGTTCTCATAAAACGACTACTCACGCCAACCACCTCTATAAGTCACCAAAGGGGTCGGAGCGGGTCGTATCGCCAAACGGATCTACAGCAGCACCACCAGCTGCTGTAGTACCACCAGATGCTTTGGGAGTGGCATCGGCAACGTTCGGGCCTGCTGCGGAATCCTGTGCCGACGCTTCTGCGGCTAGTTGCTCCATTTGATAGTTAGCCTCACCTTCCGCCTTCAACAAACGCTCGCGGGCCTCTAATTCATCGTTGGGCAAATCCCACACGATGAGCCGATCTCCAGTGGCCGAAATCTCCACCATCCAGCCATCTTCTAGGCCATGACCACCTAAGCCAGTCCCTTCGTTTCTTCTAGCTTGACGACGAGTTCGCATAGCACCCGAAGCGCCCATGCAACGGCTACCCGATGACTTCGCTGCCAGCCGCGGAGGGCCGCCCAACAACAAAGGCTTCCACATTGAAAACAACAGCACCCCGCCAACTTGTGCCGAAGCCGAACGCCTGTTGAGGTCCATACAAAGCTCACGCCCAGGTTCTGTAACTGAGACAGAATCCAGCAGTTGCTCATCGCTAGAGTTGAAATACCTAACAATGTAATCAGGCGATGACAATGGAGCCCACGGGCGCAATCGCCAAGCAGCAAGCGCCCTTAGCAACAACGCGAGCCCCACCAAACCAAACAAGATGGGCCAGAACTTGCTCAGCTTGTCGCCTGTGGTGGGCAAATCCACATCAAACGGCTGCGACTGAACAGATTCCATCTTCTGCGGTGATGCAACAGAACGAATTGCCTCCCACAACTCAGCCCACTCCTCGGGTGGCGGGCTCCATTCATCCCATGTACCCGAGTAGCCAATGCTAGAGCGCATTTGTTGTTCCAACTCTTGCCAATCTCCATCCAAGGCGATGCCAAAATCTATCTCCACCAGAACTGTAGAATCCTCAGACAATCCCAAGTCCATACTGATCGCCCTGCAATCTGCCGGTTGGCTTGGTTCGCTTGACTCATCCCAAGTACCAGAAACCGAACACAGCCAAGCACGGTCATATCGAGGCATCCCCGCAAACTCCCGCTCCCCCTCGCTCCGCAGCCTTGCACCTGACAGGGTGATTATGGAAGGGAAATAGCCGGGTTCAACCCGCACTCGAAAAACAACCCGGTTCTCATCGGTATCGTAAGGGGGTTCGTGTAACTCCAAACCACCTGCAAGCAGGGCTATCTGCCCAGATTGCAACTGCTCCACATCGTCTTGTAGCGCTTCCCACTTATCTTTAGCATCTGAAATCCCTGCGGCATCTGCGATAGGGCCTTGGAGATCTAACTCGACCTGCCCGATGTCTCTCACCCAGCTCAGCGGCTGACCCTGTTGGCCTTCTGGGCCATAGCCATCAGCACCCCCATAGAAAAACTCCTGTTCCAACACAGCTACCGCCACCACCGGCCCACCCCCGGCGCGCGCTGCATCACGCGCCGACTCATTACCTCCAGCTGTGGCACTGTCCCACCAGAAAATCTCTTCGTACACCTCTGAAACGCCGAAACGGCGGCCCTCATCGGCAGCACTCACTAGTAAAGGATCACACTGCACCTGCTGACAGCGCAGGTATGGCCGGGTTGGATAAACAGGGTTGGCATTGCTGTCATCTAGCCTCAAGCGCAGCTCAGCTGAAGCGTACTCTTGGGGAAAATTCGCAATGTACCCAACCAGATCCTCTGAGCTAACAGACATATCCGCTGAGGGAGCAACAGAGTTTACATCCCTAAATGCTGCTGCAACCTTGCGAGCATCACTAACCGCCTCGGGGGTTTCCCCCCAAAACAACAAGCTCCAGTCCCCATCCCACTCCCAGCCTGTTTCCGATGCAAGCTGGCTAGCAGCCTGATGGCCGATGATCTCCCAACGGCTGTCGTAGGGCCTGTGCGACAAAAACCAAAACGGCAAAACGGGGCTGTAGCGGATTGCTTCAGCGGTGCCAGCAGTGCCCGCAGACAGTATTGGCTCGCTCATCTGCCCTGATGGTGCCCGCAAGACCATGTTTATGGCCTCAGGGTTATTAATGTTTTGGTTGAGATAGGTCATATCTACAAACACCCTGAAACTGTCTATCTCGTTATCCAATCTGAATTGGTACTCACACGGCCGCTCAACGGTTGCATCGCCACCCGAACAGGGTTGGTAATCTTCTTTAGCAGGAGGGCCGTCAATTTCGTTGGGTAGGTCGTCTGCGGTGTTGGCCTGTGTCTCCGACTCCCAAACGATTTCGGCGGTCAGCTCACCTAAAGCGTTGCTCAGATCCGCGGCGCTGATGTCTGAACGAATGTCTCCGTTTAGCGCATGGCGACAAGAAGTGCTGCCTTCTCCAAACAGCTGCCGCAAGGGATCAGCGCTAACAGGCGAAGAATCCGAGTCCAAGAGCACGGCCAAAGTCCATATTCCTTGCTCGGCAAGTTGTGCCATATCCGAAGACATGCACAATTCCCTGAGCTCCTCCCATTCTGCTTCAGACACATCAGAACTGGTTCCCCATGTTGCATGCTCACCATCTGTGAACCACAACAAAAGGTTGCAACTGCCCTCAGCGCTACCGAACCGCTCAGCAGCACCCTGCATGGCTTGGCGATAGTCCGTTAAGGTACGGACACCCGCGCCGGGCAGCGCGGTGATGCTCGCATAGCTACCCTGCAATGCTTGTTTGGTGCCCGCCGCGTCTAACCAACCGTGGCGGCGCTCATATCTAGTGGCAAAGGTATCTACAGCCACGTATATACCTACATCTGGACTGCTCTCAGCCAAATCAGCCAGGTTCCTCACGGCAGCTTCAAGGCCATCACGCCGAGCATTTTGCGGATCAGTTCGCACCAAGCTCTTGGAGGCATCCAACAACACGAGAACGTTAATACGTAGTTCGTCTGACGACAGCCTGCACTTATCGGTCACTTCTACCCCAGTGTCGGCTAAAGCCGTGCGCTGCACAGGCGAAGCCAGAGAGATCACCAAGCCAACCATAAGGGCCGATAGCGCAGCTACACAAAAAAGTCGCCTCATGTGGTACCTGCCAAAGACGAAGCCACCAGCCATGCCACCCATACCGCCAAAGCGAACGTAACCACCCGCAACAACGGTATGCCCATGAACTTCGGCCTTACATAGTTCTTGTTGTTGTAGCGCACCCTACGTGCCTCAACATCAGCCAGAACCGCCAGCAAATAGCCCCCCGCTGCAACACCAACCATGACGTAGCCGTCTATACCAGCCAGTACCACCACCAGTGCCACCACCGAGACCAAGCTGGCTGCAAGAGCCAAAATCCCCTGCCGCTGCTGCCACCAGCGCTGCGGTGCAGTGCGCGCACCCGCTAGGGGATTATCTGAGATTGCGCCACCGGCAAAAAGATCGTTTTCCGTATCGCCCCAGGGATCTCCGCTCATCGCGCTGTTACACCCGGCTCACAGGAATAATCTCTCCGACTATGAAGTTCGTCAGTCATGGTCGGACAAGTTACACGAGGGGTGTGACACTTAGAAAAAGCGCTACTCTTGGACTAGCTCAATTAGGGTGCCGAAGGCACCTTTGGGGTGTACGAAGGCTACGGTGGTGCCACGCGAACCAGGGCGGGGGGCTTCATCAATTGGCTTAGCACCTGCGGCCACCATGGATTGTAGGGCCACAGCGCAGTCGTCCACCCGATAGCCCACGTGATGTATGCCTTCGCCTCGTTTTGCTAAATACTTAGCAATAGGCGATTCATCATGGGTAGCAGCAGTGAGCTGAATATATGAGTCGGCCACCTTTAGCAGAGCCTCTTCCACCCCGTCGCTGTCTACCACCTCACGGTGTTCTACGGTTGCACCAAACGCAGTCTCATAAAACGACACTGCGGCTTCTAGGTCGAAAACAGCAATGGCAACATGATCTATTTCTGTTAGCAACATGGCCACTAGCTTAGGGGACACTTCACAGAATTACCATACGACCAATTCCTGCACACCCATAGCCAACACAGCACAAGGCATCGATGCCTGACAAAACACGCGCAACCAAACCCACCACACACCACTACTAAGCTCACAACATGACACTAGTGCTATGCGAAACACAAAACGGGGTGGCTACGGTAACCCTCAACGCTCCTGAGGTGCGTAACGCTGTGAGCCTGCAGATGAACCAGCAACTCAACAAAACATGGGATCGGCTAGAAAACGACACCAGCGTTGCTGCAGTGGTACTAACCGGTGCTGCTCCAGCGTTTTCTGCTGGAGCTAACTTAGACGAGCTGCTAGCTGCCAATACCCCAGAAAGCCTCAGTGCCATCTACTCGGGGTTTTTGCGGGTGGCACACAGCCCGCTGCCCACCATAGCTGCGGTGAACGGGGCTGCGGTTGGCGCGGGCATGAACTTCGCCTTGGCCTGCGATCTGATCTTGGCCGGACACAGCGCCATGTTTGAAAGTCGCTTCCTACAGATTGCAGCCCACCCGGGAGGAGGCCACACTTGGCGACTTCGCAACATCTGCAACCGCCAAACCGCTATGGCTATGGTGGTTTTCGGAGAACGCTTAGATGGCCACCGGGCCGCCCAAATCGGCTTAGCTTGGAAGTGCGTAGAAGATGAGGCACTGCTTAGCGAGGCCCAACGTTTGGCCAACCGCACTGCACGCGCACCGCGAACCCTCACGATGGCCATGAAACAAACCATTACAGACATGGCCGATGTAACCAACAGCCAAGAAGCAGTAGCCCGAGAACTAGAACCTCAGGTTTGGTCGATCAACCAACCAATCTTCAACGAAAAGATACAATCCCTCAAACAGGCCATCACGAAATCCAAATAGTTGGCTCTAAACCAAACAAAATAGCTGATGCTAGGCGATCCAGCTTGCTTGTAGTTCTGGGCCACGTACCCGCCATTCCTCATAGGTGATGGCATAGCGCACATGATCCTCCCAGCGGCCATTTATCTCCAAGTAGCGCAACGCTACTCCCTCGTTACGCAAACCAAGCTTTTCCACCACCCTACGACTGGCGTGATTGCGGGGGATTATGCTCACCTGCATACGGTGCAACTCCAAGGCTTCAAAAGCAAAATCTAAGATCAACACCAACGCTTCTGGTGCGTACCCGCGTCCCGCAAAGCGTTGATCTATCCAATAGCCCACATGTCCGGTTTGAAATGGGCCGCGTTGCACGCTCGAAATGTTCATCTCCCCCACCAACTTGTGATCCACAAACACCCCGAACCCGTATCCGGTATCCATGTCACGCTCGCGATCGCGGGCACTGCACTGGTTGGCAAAAGCAAGACGATCCTCAACAATGTCTGGCTGTTGTGGCGATGCCAACAGCTCCCAGGGGAGAAGCCAATCATGGTTAGCCCTGCGAACTGCCTGCCACTCCAAAAAATCGGCCTCAGCTAAGGGCCTTAGCTCCAAGCGAGCACCCCGCAGAACACTGCGCTTAGGAGAGTTCCGAAACCGCGACCAAGTACGCACCAGCCATATAACCTACTAAATTAACCCACTGAATGAGTCGACTGAATGAACCTACTCAACGAGACTAGCCACAAGCCCGTCTAAAATGTCTGACTCCGATACAAGGCAAGAATCAAAATCAAAATGGCGCATGATCTTAACCAAAATAGCCATACCGCCCACGATCACATCCACCCGTCCCGCATCAAGGCCAGGGTTGCAAGCCCGATCGGCTCGACTCTCGGTGGCTAGGGTTCGGAACACATCCTCAGCAGCCTGCTTGGTGAGGCGAAAGTGATGCACCTTGTCTCGCTCATATTCGTTCAAGCCTTGTTCTACTGCTGCTGCGGTGGAGATGGTGCCAGCTAACCCCACGAAAGTACGAGCGTTTCGAACCTGAGGCATCTCCCTATCCACATCATCTAGATGAGCGCCGGCAACCGACAAACAAGCATGCAGTTCCTCGGGCAAGGGCGGGTCTTGGTGAAGGTACTTTTCGGTTAGCCGTACACAGCCAATATCTAGCGACATGGCAACCTCACAATCTGTGATGCCCACACACAGCTCGGTTGATCCACCGCCAAGGTCTACCACCAAAAACGGCCCCTGTGCGGGGTCTAGCTCCGCAGTAGCACCCCTAAATGAAAGCTGAGCCTCCTCTAGGCCACTTAGCAGCTCTGGTGATACCCCTACAGCTTGGGTGGCCGCATCAAAGAACACTTGGCGGTTGGCTGCGTCCCTTGCAGCAGAGGTGGCGGTTATTCGCACTGCGCCAACTCCATAGCTGTCCATCACGCTTCGGTAGTGTTCTAGGCATGCCACCGTGCGCTTGATGGCTGCTGCAGACAAGTTGCCAGTGCTGTCTACCCCCTCACCTAGCCGGGTTATTGTCATCAGCCGCTCTAGGGTTTGGGTTCCACCACAGCTCACCAGCAAGCGGGTGGAGTTGGTGCCACAGTCTATGGCAGCCACCACCGGCTCATCTGCGCCCGTAGCTGCGGCATCGGGTGGTAGCTCACTCATTAGGCAATTCGCTCACAAGCAATCTCATTGCTGCGGCCCGTAGCGCACTGCAAGCTGCTGGGCAACCCAACGACCTACCGGGTCGTCACCCCCAGCCAAGTGCCAGGCATAGTGAGCGTGCAAGCATTTCACCCCTCGGCGTGTGCCCGCAACACCGCCGCTGGGACGATGCCCGCTATGGGTCTTTGCAATGGCAACATCCCGCTCGGCAGCATACTGCCGATGTGCTTCTGCTAGTTCTTGAGGGTTCACCGCAGCGGTAGCTTGGCTAACCCCACCTGCTGATTCTAGGCGGCTTACCCGCAACACATCTTGAGGTCCGAGCAACCAGTAGCGAGTGGGCATAGGCGTGCCATCATCCAAAATAGGGGAATTGCACAACACCCGGGGTGTCCCATCGCTGCTGCGAACTACCACCTCATAAGCACCCTGAGGTTCCCTTCCCAACAGGGTCTTTACCATCTCATGGTCTGTCACATCAGCTAGGCGCTCTTTTTGTTCCTTCTCTTGAAGATTCTGCGCAGCAACCACAAAAAAACCATACCTGCAGCCACAGGGGCCGCCCGCTTAGCCACCGGTGCTCCTGCCACACCTAGTAGGTCTACCGCTTCGGGCTCAGGTGATGTAACCGAACGCAACCCAGATTCAGATTGGGCTTGACTGCTATCACCATTGGCATTGGCTGCTGTTGCAGGATCAGAAGCCACATCATCAACGGGAACTTCGCTACCATTAGCACCATCGGTATCAGACAGCAGTGCCTCTAGGTTCTCTGCAAACTGCCCCATTATCTTGGCGCTCACATCGGGTATGAGATTGCGCCCTATCTGCGCCACCTTGCCAGTTATCTTAAGGTCTGTGTCCACGCGTACCTTTGTGCGCTCATCACCTAGATCTTCCAAAACAGCAGTAATCTGCGCGCTGGCGTTACCCTGACCGCGGGTTTCACGCCCTTCAGCCAAAATCACCACCTTCAAGGTATCCTCGTCTCGCTCCACAAAGGTGGCCTTGCCCTTGTACTGAGCATTTACAGGGCCTACCTTAACCTTGACAACCCCGCGATACTCCTCATCTTCAATCTCGGTGAGCTGTGCCCCGGGCAAACAGGGTGCAATACGCTCCACATCGTTAAAGGCTTGCCATACATCGCTGACAGAGGCATTTACCTCAATCTCGTTGCTCATCTCCATATTGGCTGTTCCTCTCAGGTGCTCTCAGGTGTCAACAGAAACGATACCGGGCCAGTTGCCGGTCAACTCCAAGACTTCAAATCTTTTAGAGTATCTAAATCAACCGGCTCTCCTGTACATGATACTTCGGTAACCCTCTCTGGGCTCATTTGCATCAGCACTCGAGCGCCTGCATCGCCGCTAATAGGAAGCAGCGGCCACACAGCGGCCCCCAGCTTTACTGGCGGGCTGCGGCGACCTCCAAAGGTTGCGGTAACCAAATCGCCCGAGCACTCCGAGACTGCCTGCCATGCCTGTTTGCCGATAAGGGGTTGATCGCCCAAACCTACTACCACCGCTTCGTGACCATCGTTTTCGGCTACAAACACCCCAGCGCGCAAAGAACTAGCCTGACCCAACTCCCAAGAATGATTTTGTACCAAGATCACATCTGAGCCGATAAGGTCGCGCAACTCCACTGCGCCAGTTACGATGTAGGTGGCATCTAGCTCAGCTTGCAGAGCCCCCGCTAGAGCATGTTGCACCACCGTAGAACCGCGAAAAGGAGCCCTTAGCTTGTGGGTTTCACCCAAAAAACGACTACCAGCACCTGCGGCTAGCAACACGGCAGCGATGCTCACGGGGTATACACCTCGCCTTGTGGGTTAAATGCCGACCAAGCAAACCAAAACTCATTGGTGTGTACCACCGGAGTGAGCCGACTGCCCGACAGCTCACCAGAAATAGCATGACCCAACAGGTTCCACACCGACCCAGTTACATCATCGCTGAACTGGGCATCGCCAGATGGAGAAAACCCCAAAACGGTTCCATCGGCTAAGCGACGCTCAAAGGCCAGCGCAGCACCTATATCGGCACCTTGCGCTGTTTGGGCAGCATCTAGGGCATCAGCAGTGCCAGCCGACCACCAAACCACCACCGGCACATCGGCTACAGTGTCGTTGACGGCTTGCGCGGCTTGCACTGTAGTGAAGGGGTAAGCCTTGGCGATGCCGTTAATGGTTACCCCCACGGTACGTTCCAAAGCCGGGTAACGCTCATCAAGCTGTGAGGCATCAAAAAATCCTTGATACGGAACATCGCGCGAAGAGTAAAGCACATACGGGTTGTTGCCGTAAGTGCTTGCGGGTCGTCCCGGCGCGGTAAGCACCGTGCCTTGGGGGTAGCTATCGCTGAAATCCCCATAAGAAACTATTGCCGACCCGATCACCTCTAGACGATAACCCGCATAAGCCCCCACTAGGCCCTGCCCGCCAATTTGTTGCCATAACGACTCTGTGGCATCGTCCCACATCACTAAATCGCTGTTACGCAGCAACCCTGAAGTGCCAAACCGCAGAGTTTGCCCTTCTACTTCGGGGTTGAACACCAAAGCGCTGTTACACAATGGGCAGTACGTAACGGTTACGGGCCGACCGTTGATCTCATCGTTGACAATCTCATGCACGATAAGCATAGCTAGGGGGTAAAAGCGAGCTTCGGTGCCATCCACCAACACCAATCCGGGCTCTTGGTCAGCCCAACCTACCTCTGCTATCGGCACGAACTGCGGGTTATCAATAGGAGGGATACGATCGCGGATGGGAATGGCCTGAATACCGATCAACAGCTCATCTAGCTCGATGATCCGTCTAGAAAAATCGGTGCCCCAGCCGCGAGTAACCTCAGCCAGCGGGCCCGTAGGGCCAGCACCATCGGTGATCAACGCCTGCGGGGGTACTGTGGCAGAGCCGCTTGTGAGATCCGGTGGCGCTGTGGCCGGTGTGGTGGCAGCTTGGGTGCCTACAGGATCATCAACATCAAGAACCGTTTGGGTTGAGGTGGCCAAACCCTGGGTTGCATCTAGATTGGAAGCAGGGCTTGTGGGCGACACCTCTGTGGGGTCGGTTGCCACATCGCCGTTGATATTGCTGCCACAGCCAGCCACAACAGTCATAACCAACACAGTCACAACCAACACAGCCACAACAAGTCCAGTGATACGTGCTATGTAAGCTGTTGGAGTTGCACGAAGCTTCATTAGGTTGGGGCTTGGCGATGGATAGGGCCATCGCTATCTCGCAGCGACGGAGCGGCATGCCCTGTACGGTTGGCAATGATCTCCGCGCACACCGACACCGCTGTCTCCTCGGGCGTGCGCGAACCGATGTCTAGCCCGATGGGTGCCATGAGGCGGTCAATCCCTTGCTGGGGCACACCCACTTCGGCCAATCGCTTCAAACGTGTGGCATGGGTGCGCCTGCTTCCCATCACCCCGATGTAGCCCACCTCGGTGGCTACTGCACGTTGCACCGCTGGAACATCAAACTTTGGATCGTGAGTAAGAATGCACACAGCATCATGATGGCCGAGGCGCTCGGCGTAAACATCGAAAACCTCATCCGGCCAAGCCACCATCACCTGATCAGCCATTGGGAAACGCTTGACGGTGGCAAACATAGAACGCGCATCGGCCACTACCACCTTGAAACCCAACAGCTTGGCTGCACGGGCCAGAGCTGCGGTGAAATCTACCGCCCCAAACACCAACATGATGGGTGGCGGTGCAAAAGACTCCACAAACACCGAGACGTGTTGCTCATTGGCTTGACCCTCCGGCCCATAGTGGCGCACCCCGCTACGCCCGGCGGCTAGCTCGCCTACGCTATCTCGGCTCACCACCCGATCTAGCCCAGGGTTTCCCAAAGTACCCACGCTTACAAAACCATCAGCGCACTCAGGGTCTAACACCAGCTTGGCACCAGCGTTCGGGCCTTCAATTACGGTGGCCAGCACCACCGGTCGTTCATCGGTGATGGCATCTCGCAGTTGCTCGTAAAGCTCCGACACCCTACCAGTCCAACGGCTCTATAAACAGGTGGATGGTGCCCCCGCAGGTGAGCCCCACAGCGAAAGCCTCATCATCGCTGTAGCCGAAGCTCACCATCTTGCGCTCACCTGTCTCAAGGATAGCTAAAGCCTCAGTTACTACAGCGCCCTCCACACACCCTCCCGAAACCGAACCAATTACATCGCCGCTATCGCTCACCGCCATGGCCGCGCCCGGATCGCGCGGGCCAGAACCCTCCACGTTCACCACTCTAGCTATGGCGACCTTGCGGCCCTGAGCTCGCCAGGTGTCTAGGTCGGCCAGAATCTCCTTCATTGGGCTAGTACCTCAGCTAAGCGCTCTAGCGAGCGCAACGAATGGCCTTCGATGAAATCATCTACATAAGGCAGTGCTGCAGCCATGCCTTGTGCTAGCGGCTGATAGCCGGGAGTTGCCTTGAGCGGGTTCACCCAAATGAGTTTATGCGTCACCCTGTGTAATCGAGCCATCTGCTCGCACATCACATCGGGGCTGCCGCGATCCCAGCCATCGCTTAGCACAACAACAGTGGCCCCGCGAGCCATGCCCCGAATCCCCCAAAGCTCATTAAACTCAGCCAACGTTTCACCTAATCGAGTACCTCCAGACCAGTCGCTCACGCTTGTGGTGGCTGCTCTCAGCGCCCTATCTGGGTCTCGCCAAGTTAGGTCTCTAGTTATGCGGGTGAGGCGGGTGGCGATGGTGAACACCTCAACCTTGCGGCGACCAACTACCGCAGCGTGAACGAAACGCAAAAGTGCCCTTGCATACGGCTCCATCGACCCTGAAATATCCAACAGCAACACAGCACGGCGCAAACGCTGGCCAGGTTGCGTGAAGCTGCGGCGCACCGGCTCGCCCCCCGTTCGAAGAGCTGCCCTCACAGTACGCCGCAAATCGGGGTGGCCGATGCTGCGGTGGGTAGGTTTAAGCCGCCGAGACTTGCGAGTACCCCCAATCTGGGCCATAGATGCCATAAGACGGTACGCCTCGTCTAGCTCAGTTTTGCTGTACTCGCTGAAGTCCTTATCTCGCAGCACTTCTTGACGACTCCACCGCAAAGTAACAGATGGATCTGTTTGCATCTCTTGGGTGTGACTATCTTGATCTGCATCATCGGCAGCGTCATCATCTACCGCCAAAACTAGGGGTTTCACTACCTCCAAAATCGGAGTAGCTACGAGGCCCTCATGTTCGTAATAAGCCGCAAAAACCTTGTCGTAGAGGTGGATATCTTCGGGGTTGGTTATAAGAGTTGCCCGGCCTGCCCAATACATTGCGCTGCGCTCGGCCACACCCAAAGCACCGAGTGCCTGCCAATAATTCACAGATGACCCCACCGCTACATCTACGCCTGCGCCCCGTAGGCAGTTCACAAAGCCAACGGCTAGCTCATCGGCTTGCACTGTTGTTCACACTGCCCGGGCCATGTAGTTAACCCGAGCCATGTAGTTAAACTGCCCGAGCCGTGGCTTGTTGGATGAGCATGTCGATGCCATGGTCGGCCACCCGCTGCTGATCTTCTCGGTACTTGAGCACCGCCCCCAAGCTGGCCTGAGTTATTTCAGGGTTCAGTTCAGCTGCTCCAAGCCGACCTAGCGCCAAGCTCCAATCGATGCTCTCGGCCACACCGGGAGGCTTGTACAAGCCCAACTCCCGAAATGCTGCCACCGCAGCTGCCACCTGTGTGGCTAGGCGCTCGCTAACCTGCGGTGCGCGCCGACAAATGATAGACACCTCCCGCTCAAAATCAGGATGCTCAACCCAGTGATACAAGCAACGCCGCTTGAGAGCATCGTGAACATCGCGGGTGCGATTAGAGGTGATGATCACCCGAGGCGGGGTGGTAGCCACAAAACGGCCCACCTCGGGCACCGTTATCGCATAATCCGACAGTATCTCCAACAAGAATGCCTCAAACTCGTCATCTGCGCGGTCTACTTCATCTATCAACAACACCGGCGGCGGGCCTTGTGTAGCAGAGATGGCCTCCAACAAGGGGCGCTTGATCAAAAAACGCTCAGAATACATCTCGTCTTCTAATGCACCGTCAGTCTGTAGGGTTGCAGCACCGGTGGCTTCTGCTGTCCGCAAGTGCAATAGTTGACGGGAGTAATCCCACTCATACACTGCTTGGGCTACGTCGATGCCCTCATAGCACTGCAAGCGAATCAACTCGGCACCAGTCCAAGTTGCTAGTGCCCGAGCTGTTTCGGTCTTGCCCACTCCGGGTTCGCCTTCAAGCAACAACGGACGCGCCAGCTTCATCGCCAAGAACACAGCCGTGGCCAAGCCCTCATCGGCTAGGTAGTCTGCCTCGCCTAACCCTTCGGCCACCTCGGATACAGACGTGGGCTCGGTGCTACGGACTGATCCCATACCTTAACAAGCCAAATTTCCACACAGATTTAGCGACCAGCGGCTTCAAGCGCTCGGCGAGTTAGCACACGAGCTAGATGCTCACGATACTCAGGGCCAGCATTCAGATCAGACGGCGGGTTGGTGCCATCAGCGGCAACTGCGGCTGCATCACTAGCCGACGCTCCTGCATCAAGAGCCGCCTCCACGCCAGCGGCACGAACCGGCAGGCTGTCCATGTTCACCAAGCCAACACCAGAGCTTGCGTTGTTTACAACCGCAGCCACGCCCACTATTGCCCAATCTTGAGCCCGGCGGTTGAACTTCTGAAACCCCCAGGTTGCATCAGGCATCTTAGGCACCCGTATCTCGGTGAGCATCTCATTATCTGCTAATGATGTCTCCAAAAAGCCGGTGAAGAAGTCGTCCACCGCTATTTCACGCTTCCCAGAGGGGCCTTGGGCAACCAACGTGGCGCGCATGGCAACAAGCACCGAAGGCAGGTCTGATGCTGGATCGCCATGAGCTATTGAACCGCCGATAGTGCCGATGTGACGCACCTGTGGATCACCCACGTGACTGGTAGCCTCGGCCAGCAACCCGGCAAAAGAACGCACCAAATCACTGGTTTCTACAGCCCTATGACGCGTAAGCGCCCCGATTGCTAGGTGATCGCCAGCATCAGTTATGTAACTGAGATTATCTAGGCGACCAATGTCTACTAGCACTGCGGGGGTAGCAAGACGCAACTTCATCAAGGGCAACAGCGAATGGCCCCCCGCTAGCAGCTTTGCCTCATCGCCGTGATCGGCTAGAGCCGCAAGTGCTTCGTCAGTTGATTCGGCGCGAATGTAATCAAAACCTAATGGAATCATGCCGATGCCTCCGCGCAGTGCAAAACAGCCTTAACTATGTTGTGATAACCAGTGCAGCGACAAAGGTTGCCTTCTAGCCCGATGCGAACCTCCCGCTCAGTAGGCGAGGGGTTCTCATCTAGCAAAGAGATTGCTGCCATAACCATGCCCGGAGTGCAGTAGCCGCATTGCAAAGCGTGGCACTGACGAAAGGACTCCTGCATGGGGTGCAGCACATCACCATCAGCTAAACCCTCGATGGTGGTTAGGGTCTGCCCGTCGGCCTGCACAGCCAGCATCGTGCAAGACTTTACAGACTCACCGTTGATGTGAACGGTGCAGGCCCCACAAGAAGAGGTGTCACAGCCAATGTTGGTGCCCGTAAGCCCTGCCGTGTCGCGGATGTAATGCACCAACAAAGTGCGGGGCTCTACATCATGGCTGTAGGTCTGCCCGTTGATTGTAACTGCCACTTCCATCGTGTCCCCCCTAGTGGGTTTCAGCTTGTGGTAGCACTCTAGTACAAGCCACAACCCACCCAACTAACCCCACCAGCGCTCACCCCCACCCTGCCTAGCACCAGCACCTGCGTTACTGGTAGGAGACGTAAACGGCTTTGGGTTCTAGGGCTAGAACTTGGGCTGGGGTTGGGGTTGGGCTGTCTTCATCGTAGAAGTTCTTCCAGCCCCAGTGGAACCGGCTAGCGCTAGGTTTGCTGGTCAACCTGTTCCATGTACCGTATTTTTCGTTTATGTATCCCTGACCGTCCATGTGGATTAGCACGGCCAACTCTGGTGGAATCTGGATGAGGTGGGGGTTGGTGATCATGTGTGTGCTGAACTGATGCAGGATCAACAACTTTTGCGGCAGGTTCTCTTGGCGCACGATATCGGCCAACCATTCCACAACCGTGTTGATCTCTGCGGCATCCACCGTACCAATCTGACGGAGGTGACGCTGATCGGGCTTGAGCCGCCATTCAGGATCTAGGGCCAAGCCAACATGGGGCAGGCGCAGAAACTCTTCGTATATCTTGGCTTGCGAAAGGTAGTCGTTGCGCCCGGGCTGCAAATCCAACACCACATAAACATCGTTTTCGGCAGCTGCAGCCACCCAGGGCCGCAAATCATCTAGCGGGGTTTCGGCGGAGTAATCGCCGTCTGCCCCAGCGTGGGCTGAAGCCACAGTAGCAATGATCTCAAAGGTGGGCAACACCACAGAACCATCGGCCTCATAGCCCTGTGTAACCGTGTTGAGGCGTTCAATGCCCGCTTCAATACCTTGTTCGCCCAACACCCCTAACGCTGGCCCCGAGGGGTGACCATACATAGCAACCATGCGCCTGTCCACACCACCGTCGAACATAAACAAACCGCCCCCGGGTATCTCAAGGCCCTCGCGCATGGCCCCAATAGGCCAGGCTAGAGGGCTGTGGGCAGTCCAAATCACCTTTAGTTCGCTGGCCGACAGCAACGCTGCTTGTTCTGTTGATGATGCGGCACGAAAATCGCTAGCTGAAATCATCAAAGCCTCACCCATGTGCCGAAACGAAGCCTCAAGAATTGGCTCTAGCTCTGGGGTGCCGATTATCCAAACAGGCTGAGCATCAACAGGTGCTTGTTCGGGCCCTTGTTGCTCCGCTGGCGCGGCTGAGTCTTCTGGGGCTGCCTGCAGGTTTGTTACCCCATCTGTTTCTGCTGCTTGTGAGCCGTCTGTTTCTTGCGAGCTTGCTTGAGCTTCCTGGGTGGGGGCTGGCTCTGCTGTGGCTGGTGGATACGTTTCCGTACGTTGCACTGAGAGCACGTCTAAATCCATGCCGCCCAAAGCCTTTCGAACCTCTGGTGCAGCAAAACCCGATACCAAAATACGCTGTGGGGCTAAGCGCTCAACTTCTGCCCTAAAGGTGGAATCCATCAACTCATCCACCAACAACAGCGGACCAGCAATGCCAAGCTCCCGCAAAGCAGCAATGGCTGCATCATCTGCTGCCAATGCCAGTCCTACCTCATCGGCGCACTCAAAGCCAGCTTGAGACATCTGCATGCTTGCATCTGCCAGCGATTCGTAAGTCAACTCCAAGAAATCAGGCAACTCCCACGTACAGTCACGTGCTGGTAGCAGCGGGGTAGCAGTTGAGAGAACAGACACACTAGGCGGTGATGCAGACACATCAGGAGCGGGCGAAGGGTCAAGTACTTCTAGGTTGCTACGGACGGCTTGCGACGTGGCGCTGTCAGCAGCTTGGAACTCCCCGTTGCCGTACTCAGGCGAACCATTAGCCAATCCTTCAGGGGTGCTAGTTGCAGCAGAAGACGTTACAACAGAATCCAGAGTATCTACAGCAGCACCATTTGTGCTACAACCCGAGGCCAAAAGCCCAAACACAACAACAAATGCAACGCCAATCAGACATACAAAACCGCCACGTTTTGGGTGCAATCGGCCTTGCTGAACACGCTGTTTAACGCACTTAGACATTCAAGTCTCACGCTAGCGGGTAGGTTCCCCTGTCTTATGTCATTGCTTCAATTCTGCCCACCATTTATCTAAGCGCGCCTCAGTTTCTGCGCGATCCAGGTCAGGTTCGGCTCGCTTCAAAGCCAACAAAAACTTCAGTGCTGCACCCACCTCGGGCCCAGGAGCTAGCTTGTAGCGGGCCATCACCTCGTTACCGTTGATCAAAGGGCGCTCTGCGGCTCGGCGGTCGGCTTCAGCTAGCTGGGCGATGCGAGCTTCCAAGTGATCCACGTGATGTTGCAGATCGGCAGCTTTTTGGCGATTGCGCGTAGTGCAATCTGCGCGCACCAACTCGTTGAGATAGCCCAACAGGTGACCAGCCTCACGGGCGTAACGACGCACAGCAGTATCACTCCAACCATCTGCATACCCCTTGAAACGCCCCGACAATCGCACCAACTCTGTTACGTCTTGCACCACAGCTGGCGAATAGGCCAATGCTGAGAGCCGCTTTTTTGTCATCCGCGCCCCAACCGCTTCATGGTGATAGAAGGTAACGGTACCCTTTTCGTAAGAGCGGGTTTTAGGCTTGCCCACATCGTGAAACAGGGTAGCCAAACGCAAAATCAAGTCCACACGGGTTTTGGCAACCACCGCAATGGTGTGAGCTAGTACGTCTTTGTGACGGTGAATTGGGTCTTGTTCTAGGCGAAGCGCAGGCAGTTCGGGAACAATATCGTGGGCGAGACCAGAGTCGACTAGGTGCCATAAGGGCGGTGCGGGATCGTCTGCCAACAAAGCGGCAGTGAGCATCTCCCGGCTCTCGCCAACATCGGCGACTACCGCTCCTCCTTAAAGATCACATGCTTGCGAACCACTGGATCAAACTTCTTCAACTCAATGCGCTCACGGTCGTTGATGCGATTCTTGGTGGTCACATAGGTGTAACCGGTGCCAGCGGTGGACTTCAGCTTCACAATAGGGCGTTTATCACTAGCCATGCCTCACACCTTCTCTCCCCGGCGACGCATCTGAGCAACCACCTTCTCAATGCCATGTTTGTTGATTGTTTTCAGGCCCTTAGTAGACACGTTGAGCACCACCCAGCGCTTTTCTGAAGGCAACCAGAAGCGATGCTTGTGTACGTTGGGGTTCCACCGACGTCTGGTTTTGCGATGGGAGTGGGACACATTATTGCCAAAAGATGGGCGACGACCGGTCACCTGACAGACACTGGACATAAGCCACAACCATACCCGGTGTAGCCATGAGTTGCACAAACAAAATAAACTCTCCACACGGCTCTTAGCATCTGTAAGCACACCTGAATTGTTCGTTTGGGGTACTTGCACTAGAGCATCCGCACTAAGATAATCCCCGCATGGGCGAACCTATCACCTTCTACTTTGATCCTCTTTGACCATGGTGCTGGCAGACATCCCGTTGGGTTCGTCAGATAGAAGCCGCTGGAGAGGTACACACCACTTGGGGACTGTTCTCGTTGGCCATCGTCAACTGGGATAAACCCCTATCTGAGTTTGATCCAAGCAAGGGTGCTGGAGTGCATTCGCTTCGCACTGCTATCGAAGCACGCAACGTGGGTGGCAATGCCGGGATAGGTGCCTACTATGAGGCTGTCGGACATCGGGCGTTTGACCTAGTGGAATCTGTGAATGACATCAACACCCTCAAGGCTGCAGCTACCGATGCTGGTTTTTCTAGCAGCTTGGTGGACGATGCGTTGGCAAACCCTGCAACCTGGGAAGCACTCAAATCCGAACACACTGTGTTGTGCGACGAAACCCGTAGCTTTGGGGTGCCCACCATTCGCCTAGATATAGCCAACCCCACAGATGGCGCAAACGACGCAGCCAGCACAGCCGATGGCCCCTCCTCAGATAGCGCAGCTAGCCAAACAAGGCCAGCCTTGTTTGGCCCGGTAATCAGCAACCCACCTGCTAGCACCAAAGAGGCTGTGGAGTTATGGCAGCATGTGCGCTGGCTCACCGCTTACGACAACTTCTCAGAGCTAAAGCGCGACCGCCTACCCCCCAACCTGGAGTCCTACAGGCGCAGACTCGAAAACAACAGCTAATGCCTGTGTGGATGTGCTGGATCTCTGTGTGCATGTTCGGTGAAACCAACCACCACAGCAGCTAGCCCACAAGAATCCAACCTCACCAACACCCCGCTGGAGGTGCGTCGCCGCCCTGCATGGCGGCGCAGGGGGGTGAGGCTGCTAGCTAGCGTTGTGGTGATTACCCAAGTTGCGCTGGTGATCAACGGCTACCGAGACCCGCACAACTACTTTGCGTTTCAACCCTTCAACGAATCCAGCACCTACGCGCTCACCCTAGAGCGGGTGCTAAACAACGGACAGCGAATTGAGGCGCCAAACGGACATTGGGAGGGCTACCGCTGGGATGACTTGGTGGGCTGGCGTGCATTACAAGGCCCGTGGCACCAGCGCCATGCCTTCTCAGGAGTAGATGCGGTGCTGGACTACCTAGAAAACGCCCTAAATTGGATAGCCGACAACACCCCCGGTGACACCCGAACCCGCTACCTTGAAGCCACCGTCACCTACTACCGCAACGCCCGCGGCCCATACATAAAGGTACTGCGCAGCAACCCCCGAACCCTGCCATCTGCTGATCCACCTCACACCCAAAGCAGGGCCAACTAGTGCTGGCCACCCCTGCGAAGTGGCTAGATACGATCTTTGATCAGCCAGCCAGCTTGCGTTCTATGGCAATTTTACGCATCGTGTTGGGCCCGGCGGCTATCTGGCACCTGCGCCCTTTCCTCCAAGATGCCCTAGCTGGAACCACCTATCTGGACGTTTTCCAACAAAAGTGGTGGCCGTGGGTGCCCAACGTGCCCGCCGGGTTGTATGTGGCGATTTTATGGGTGGGAGTGGCTTGCGCGGTTTTGATGACTGTGGGGCTGTGGGCTCGGCCTGCAACTTGGGTAACGCTAACAGTGGTGGCTTACAACTTCTTTTTGTCTGAAACCCACTTCCGGCATAACAGAGCCTTCTTAATTATCTTGTTGGCTGGCGTAGCACTCAGCAACAACGCCAAGGTGCTTTCTGTGGATGCGCTACGCTTGCGCCGTCGCCACAACCAACGGAGCGCAGATCGTCTACACCAGGGCGCTTTGGGGCTAGGCGCTGTGGGTCTGGGCGCTGTGGGGCTAGGCGCTGTGGATCTGGGCGCTGTGAGGCCAGACCCAAACGATCAAGGATTCGTATGGCCCATCTGGTTGCTTCGCTTTGAGGCAGCAGCCATCTCCTTTGCCTCAGGTTTTTCCAAGCTGATCGACCCCGACTGGGTAAGCGGGCGAGTTCTGCATGATCGAACCCTGCGTTACCAAGACGATGCTATGAGCGTGCTAGGGGAAACTCTGGGCAACCCTATCTTGGAGGTGCTCACCTCACGAACCTTCCACTGGGTACTCTCACCGATGGCTGTCGCCACGGAGCTGTTCATTGCCTGCGGGCTATGGTTTCGCCGCACTCGCTTGTTTGCTGTATGGGTGGCAGTAGCCTTCCATCTGGGTATCGAGATAAGTGCTCAAGTGGAGGTGTTTAGTGCTATCGCCATTGGTGCTCTTGTAATCTGGGTCACCCCATCTACCCGAGACCGCAACCTCATCACCCCTCATCGCTGGGTGAAATGGTTGGACTGGACAGCCCGTTTCAACATCACCGTTGTGCCAGGATCATCATGGTGCGTAACAGACCGCAACAACACCCAACTAGAAGGCTCCGCAGCTCGCAGCTTCGTGTTCAGCCGCCTGCCTGCCACCTTCTTGTTCTCCCGCTTCTGGCGCTTCAGGTGAGCTTCACGCCATGAACTCTGGGCAGAAAGAGGTTGCTCCCAAGCCAGCGGCAAAAATCGTGGCTTGGGCAACAAAAACTTGGGTTGGCGCGGGCGCGGGTTTAAGAGTGTTCAAATCTTCAGCCAACAGGCGGCTGGTTGGTTGGTTAGTGGTGTGGGTGGTTGTTGTGGGAGTGCTGCGGGTAACCCTAGCTGCGCCGGAGGTTTGCCCCGAATACTCTCCGGGAGATGGGCAGGCTGGGATTGAAGCGGCCAGCAACTGGATCGTCAACAACCAAAGTGCAGCTGGCAGGTACCTGTATCACTACGATCAGCGCATCGGTGGGCCACGCCCGGGCTACAACTTGGTGCGCCACGCTGGTGCCACAATGGCGCTATATCAGCTTGCGATTGCTCACAGCGCTCAGCAAACCCAACCACCCAACGGCCAACGCAACAGTCAACGTAACAGCCAACGTCACAGCCAACCTGAGGTGCTACAGGCAGCCGACAAAGGCATTACCTACCTCCTAGAGCGCGGGCTTCCCACCTACAACGGCGGCCTCGCACCCGCGCTTTCGCCCTCTGGCCCAGCCAAAACCGGCACAGCGGCGCTTACTTTGGTGTCGCTGGCTCATCGTCGCATCGCAACCAAAGACACCGCTTACGACCCCGAGATGCGAGCATTAGGGCGGTTTTTGGTGGGCCAACAATTGCCCGACGGCGGCATGGCTAACTTCTGGGATCCCCACACCAATGCTGTGGTGCCAGAAATCAGATCCCGCTTTGCTACCGGTGAGGCAGCTTGGGGGCTAGCTCTGTTGCATGAGGCTTTTCCAGAAGAAGGCTGGGACGAACCCACTTGGGCCATTATGGACTACCTGGCCACCCAACGCGACAGCCTAGAGGAACTGTGGCCCCCACCCTGGCCCGATCAGTGGGCAGCTTATGGCTTAGCGGAGATGGTGGAATGGGGGCTGGCGCAGCACCATCTGGATTATGCCCAGAGTTTGGCAGGCAGGTTCAGTCAGATGATCCGCTGGGATTCACAACGAGAAGGGTTGGCTAAAGCTACCCACCTGCCCATGCCTCGGGGTGGAGGCTACGGCACAATTTTGGAGGGCTTAGGCGCGCTGGAATGGTTGTGGGCCAATGAACCCCGTCTCGGTGAGCACCAGAGCGCTATCACGCAGCGCTTGCGATGCGGTGCTGCGCGGCTCATTGAAGCCCAAGCTTCAGATGGCGCGTGGTACTACCATCAACAAACCAGAGTGGACGATCAACAGCACGCCGTCTCTGCGCTGTTGATGGCCGACTTCGAATTCAACCTTGGAGGCAACAAACCATGAGAGCATGTACATGAACGGCTTAGGGCCAACAATGGCACTGGTGTTGGTGGCAGCTAACCCTGCGGCAATAGCCCTATCCCTCACATGGCGGCCATCTAATTGGGATCACTGGCGACCTCGGGTTGTGCTGGCTACCACTATAGGTGTGGCTATGTTGTGGCTTATCGCAGCGCTGGCCGATCCTATATTGGAAGGCTTGTCGGTAACCACTGGAACCTGGCGCCTAGCCACAGCGTTGCCCGTAGCTGTAGCGGGCCTGCGCTGGATGCTCTGGCCCGCCAAAGCAGTTACAGACGAACCTCGCGCCGGGATTCAGGTTGCCCTCATCGCCCTAACCGGGTTGTTGGCACCACAGTTGGTGGCAACGGTGTTAGCCACAGCCGCCCACGACGGAGTGTGGCGTACCCTGGCGGGTGTGGCTCTGGCAGCCGGTGCCACCGCAACTTTGCTGTGGCTGCGCTCGGTGCCAACTCCTTTGCTTGCCGTATTGGCTAGATTGCTAGGAGGCGCAGCTGTGGTGCTGGCCATAGCCCTCGGGGTGGACGGCACAAAGACTATCTAGCTGCCTAGCCACAGCCGTTGAGCTATCGAAGCGGCAAACGACGAGTGCCTTCTGGTGGTTCGGGATGGCGCTTGTTGATGAGGTGGGTGGCAGCAGACTCAAAATACTCCAGCATGGAGGTTCGCACATCTGTAGGCATCTCTGTAGCGGCTAATGCCTCACCCATGTGGTACATCCAGGCATCTCTTTCGGCTACTCCAATCACAAACGGCCCATGACGCATCCGCAACCGGGGGTGCCCTCGTAGCGCACTGTAGTTGGGCGGGCCTCCCCAATACTGAGCTAAAAACTGCGCTAGATGCTTACGTGACGGGCCTAGATCTGCTGGATACATCGACCGAAGCAGGGGATCGTTGGCTACTCCGTCGTAGAAGCGGCTTACCAACTCATCAAAGAAAGCCTGACCCCCAACCTGCTCATACACCGACTGTTCCACGCTTCAAGCGTATTGCCACCGGTTGGCTAAGCTCACCTCACAACCAAGAATTAAACCACATCCACACAAAACAGTTTCTCCACTTGGTACTTGGCCCTCTAGACTACAAGAGCCTTGCGGGCCGTAGCTCAGTCTGGTTAGAGCGCCGGGTTGTGGTCCCGGAGGTCGGGGGTTCAAGTCCCCTCGGTCCGCCCAATAGGTCTGTTGGTTCAACTGGCCCCTCTAGCTCAACTGGCAGAGCAACGGACTCTTAATCCGCAGGTTCTGGGTTCGAATCCCAGGGGGGGTACCAAACCCAACAAAAACAAACCAAACCTAAGCCAAAACCCACAAACCACCACGCAAGAGCTAACGAAAAAAGACACTCATTTTGGATTTTCCTCAAGCGACATGACTGGGTCGAGAGGATTCTGGAGCTTCTTGCGTGTCAACGCAGCAGCAATGCGACGCATACGCCGATATGCATGACCGCGTGCCTCATCCAAACTCAATGTGTCGGTTTTCGTCCGCAAAGCTCGTATACACACTGGTCCGCCTGCTACTTGTAGCCTTCCACTCCAGTCGGCAATGTTCTTGAACACCAGTAGCACCAAATCTTCGCGCCGAAATTGGCGACCTCTTGGGTCAATCCATATCACTGTTTGACAACGTTCAGCGCAAAGCAAGATCATGTCAAGATTAGAAGTCACAATCACCTGGCTAGTTCTCTGAGCAAAAGCGAGAACTTCTTCGTCAGATGAACCCCTAGATGGAATATTGGAGTGGTGCTGATTCCCCACATACGTAGTTTTAAACTGGAGAATATCTAGGGCCGCAGCCACTCTCCATGGCAAATTCTCGTCAAAAATAAACCGTATTGAAGGGCGCTGCCTAGATGTTACCGGTTGAGAGGTCACGCAGCCAGACTTGCCTCATAAGCGATAGCAGTTCGTACCTGCTCTGATGAGAGCCGGTAATCATCCGATAGGTCATCAACCACCAACCCAGAATTGTATTGATCGGCAAGCGTGGCGGTCGGAACACGAGTACCGTCCACACAGGGAGTTCCTGCCTGTACTGCGGGATTCACCCACACATTTGCATGAGGCCGCCAAATAGCCGCCATGCCCAAGTCGTTGAACGTTATCGGTTTAATCAAAGGCTCTATAACAACCTGAAATGCCTGCTGACCACCCATTCCCACATCTACCCAACTCCCGATGTCAGCAAAGAACCCTCGTCCAACCGTAGCCAATCCCTCATGCGCAAACGGCCTGTGAGTTACAAGTTCTCCAGCCAAATACCTAGCCCCACGGGCGATCTCATGTCTTGGGACTCCCCTCTTCACAAGCTCATCAATCACACGCAGGCTTAGCAAGTCCCAAAAGCTAAAAAGACCGTCTAGCTCCCCCGACAACAGTGGTTCCTTCTTCGCCCCCGTTTGGGTCCAGCCCTCAACCCGTCTCTTGGTGCGCTTGATGAGACGCGCTACCTCAGCTATGTCATAGATGCCCCGCCCTAGGTAAGAAACGTACTGAGTTGACTGCGAAGCAACTGTAGCGATCATAATTCCAGCGTAGCGGCTCAGATGACAACTACAATGTCGCATCTGACCTCTAACCGCGTGACTTCTCCCGCTTTAGGCAAGAAGGCATCGGCGAGGAGCGATTGTCGGACTTTGCACATGGGCGAGTTCGTCGAGTACAGGTTTAACACTTTCCCGCAGCAGGCTTTGATCTCTTCGGCGACGTCAAGATAAAACCGCGCTATTGGAGTTGACGCACACCAAAGAAAAGGTTAGTGCCAGAACTCGTTCCATGTGGGCCAGGCGTTGGGGAGTTCTTGGGCTGCTAGGTCGGCCGATTCGCCGCCAGATGTGGTTCTGACTACTTTATCCACCACCTTCCAGCGGGTGTAGCGGCGCCTTACGAAGTACCAGCGACCCTCTTGGCGCTCATAGGTGTCCCAATACTGGATGTGCCCGAGTGTCCAAACCCCATCACTTTCTACCTCATCTCGACAGTAGACAACCCCTGTGGCATGGTCGGCATCGCTGAAGCTCAAGATGTGGTTTCCCACCAAATGAATGGTTCTTTGGATTGAACTCAAAGCCTTGCGATACCACTTTTCTAGTTCGGCGCGTCCGCGCAGATCTTTACCAACCTGCACATCGGGCACAAACAACTCCATCAAGGCATCTATGTTGCGGCTGTCTACGGCTAAGCCATAGCGCATCGGCAACTGCTTGATCTGCTGCGTAGATTGCAGAAGATCTAACTTCTCCTCGGGGGTTTGAGGCTGCCACTCCTCATCGCGGGGTACAAAGTAGGATGCTGTCATACCGCAGAACCTAGCAGTTCGCCCACCTCATCTCGCACCCGCACCAGATCGTCTAACAACTCTGCGCCATGCCCCTCGCCCAGCCTTACCGAAGCGTGAGTGCCGCCCACTGCAGCCCATTGGTTAGCCCGCTCCACAAAACCCTCAGCTTCACCTAAGCCAGCTTGGAAAGCAATATCGTCTGGATTACGACCCACCTCAGTTGCCCTCTGCCGGATGAACTCAATCCCGGCTCTAGACCAGCTTGTGTTTCCAGCCCACATAAACCCATCACCCAAACGGGCACAGCGGTCTTGTTGGACTTTGGCGAACCCACCAAACCAAATTGGTACCGGCTGCTCCAACAAGGGGTTCAAACCCGCCCGATCTACCCGATGATGATCTCCGGTAAAGTCTAAAACCGGTTCGCTCCACAGCCGACGCATCAAGATCACCTGCTCTTCTAAGCGGCGACCCCGCGTGCGATAATCGGTACCCAAAGACTCATACTCGATGTAGTTCCACCCGCTGCCAACACCCATCACGAAGCGATGGTTGCTCAAGATAGCTAACTCGGCTGCCTGTTTAGCTACCAATGCGGTTTGACGCTGCGGCAGAACCAACACACAGGTAGCCAAGTTGATCCGGGTGGTAAGCGCTGTCCAAAACGACAACAAGGTAAAGGGCTCGTGGAACACGCTTTTTTCGTCATAAAAACCCCCTTGGGCAAAAGGAGGGTCTCTTCGGTCATGCGGTGTGCCCAACACATGATCCACACAGGAGATGAAATCAAAACCCAACTCCTCTGCACGAACAGCAAACTCCTTGAGCACCCCCGGATCAAAACCGATCTGTTGTTCGGGCATGCCAATCCCCACCTTCATGAGCTCACTCCTTTTCGATTTAACTTATTTAACTTACGTATGACGAACCACCACTGGCGTTGAAATCTGGCTACCTGCGTGGATCTTCAGGCAAAAGCTCTCCCACTACAAATGTAGGCAGTGGCAGCGCGCTAGGCCCAAAGTAAGCCATACCACCAATCTGTGCCGTGGGCTCTACTCCTTGTTCGGCAAGCTTGGCCAACGCCTCGGGCAAATTATCCACCCGCAAACCATGAGCGTGAAAGCGATTGCGGGTGATGTCGCTACCCCAAAGTTGCTGCGAGTGTCCGGCATCGGGTAGCCCAAACAACACCAACGCGCAGTCCCCCAACGACACCACAGCTGCTATCTCATCGCTGCTGGCGTTGGCGTTGCTGCGCAACACCTCGGTTCCAAACACATCGGCCATACGCTCCGCAACCCTTAGCGGGTCTTGCACCACGGCGGTAACAAAGGCGTATTGCAACACTGGAACTACCGGATCTACGGGCAAAGGGTTGAGAGCGTAGCCCCAGCGAGGATCGTCTTCGGTATGGTGCGACGACCATTCCAGCAACAACCCGGCCGTTTCTTTAGGCTTGGTAAAAAAGATGTTGTCTGCCAACCAAACTTGTGGCGAAACGCCAATGCCCAAAAGCCGCTCAGCAGTGGCTTTAGCATCTGGCACCTGCACAGCGATGGAGTGCATCCCGCCGCCCCACTTTTCCACAAAGTTACGAACCGGCGACTGCTCACCCACCGGTGCCCCAAACTCAATTGAGTTGTCGCCTAGCCAGGTCATCCCGCCCCGCCTGCCAATGCCAGGTTCATCTGAGGCGGTGTCGTGCATGGATATTGCACCGAACAGCCGCTGAAACGGGCCAAAAAGCTTGTCGTAGTCGGCATCCATTGCGGTGGTGTGCCAAAGCATTGTGATTGCAGTCATAGCCCATACTCTTCCACGAATGGGGCGCTTAGCCCTAACTTCTAATCATCAACTCTCTAAGCTAGCGCACCTTACCAACCCAATAACCAGAAATTGTCGCAAGCGTAGGTATCTTGTTGGAGTGACTCAATCGACTCAAGCAGCTACAGCGGCTAAAGCGACTAACTCAGAGTACCTGTTGGACGGGCTCAACGAATCGCAGCGCGAAGCCGTTTGTGTGCCCAATACTCCCCTTTGCATTGTTGCTGGAGCAGGAACCGGCAAAACCAGAGTGCTCACGCGCCGCATTGCCTATCAATCACAACAGGGCAACATTGCACCCAACCACACCCTAGCGCTCACGTTCACCCGCAAAGCTGCAAGGGAACTACGAAGCCGGTTAGCGGCTTTGGGTATGCAGGAATCTATAGGGTGGGTAACTGCTGGCACCTTCCACAGCGCTGCCTACGCACAGCTGCAAACTCGCTGGGCAGAAAAACGCCAGCAGCCGCCACACCTGCTAAAACAAAAACAAAGGCTGCTAGCACGAACAGCGCACAACATGGGAGAGCGCTTTTCCAGCACAGAGCTACAACAAGCCGCCTTGGAAATAGAGTGGGCTAAGGCTAGAGGTATATCGCCCCACAAATACCCCATACACCTAGCGAGCTTCGGGCGAGCCACATCGCTAGATAGCACCTTGCTGAGCGATCTCTATGAGCGCTACGAAGCCGAAAAAACCAAACGGGGTTTGCTGGACTTTGACGACTTGTTGATCTTGGCGCTACGCGAGCTTCAAGAACATCCTCACTACGCCGAGGCTCGCCGCTGGAGGTTTCAGCACTTGTTTGTAGATGAAATGCAAGACGTTAACCCACTGCAGTTCAAACTGCTGCAAGCTTGGCTAGGCGACCGCAACGACTTGTGCGCTGTTGGCGATCCCAACCAGGCAATCTATGGCTGGAATGGGGCGGATTCGGGCTACATAGAACACTTTAGAGATTGGTTTGACGCTGCCACCATCAAACATCTGCGCGATAACTACCGCTCTAGCCCCCAAATCTTGGCAGTAGCCCATTGCGTAATTGGTACAGGTACAGGAACGCTCAAAGCTCACTGTACAGATGGACCAAAGCCTGCAGTGATAGCTCACGCCAACGACAGCGATGAAGCCACCGCCATCGCTCAAGCGCTGCGTGCTGCAAAAGGTCCCGAGGTGGCCTGGAGTACGATGGCAGTGCTCACCCGCACCAACGCCCAAACAGCCACAATTACCGCAGCATTAGATCGCGCCCACATTCCCTATTACGTACGCACTACAGGCCGTGGTGAAGTTCTGAGCGCAGACACCCAAGACACCGCTAACGAGATAGCAGCGTCTGCAAACGGAACGCGCGCTCAAGAGAATCAGCCAAACCAACAGCCAACCCAACAAACCCACAACGGCGATGCTGTTGCGGTTAGCACCTTCCATGCCGCCAAAGGCTTGGAATGGCCCATCGTTCACCTAGCGGGAATGGAACAAGGTTTGGTACCAATCGCCCACGCCCAAACCAAAAGCGAACTACGCGAGGAACGTAGGCTGCTTTATGTAGCCATCACCCGTGCCAAACAACAACTCCATTGTCATTGGGCCACCGAACGCAGATTCGGCAGCAAAACAGTTACCCGCTCCCCTTCGCCCTATCTACGCGCCATCTTGGGGGTAGATTACAAGCGCTAGTGGCGCGCCTGAGGGGGCAACCACAAGTGCTAAAGGTCAAACGGAATCAGCACCACCACCACTGTGGCATCACATTCACGCAGAACTTCTTCCACCCGGTGGCCCAGAAATGGACGATCCCCCACACGGCGCAAATGGGCTCCCATCACCACCAAATCGGCATCAATATCTTCTACCAAACGCACAATCTGCTCTGCAGGCGAGGCACCTTCAAGTACTGCGGTGCGGGTGGTTGCCCCTAGCTCGTGGGCCAAAGCCATGGCCTGTTCCACCACCTGTTGCCCCACGTTCAAGCCAGGGCGGGCGATGATGCGACGCCCCAATAAAGATGGCAGGCCCGCAGATTGTCCTATTGCGCTCTCCACATGCGTCAGGTGCAGTTCGGTGCCTAGCTGAGCGCTGAGATTGAATGCCACCTCTTGAGCCGCTCTAGACACTGGGCTGCCGGTAACAGGAACCACCGCACGACTAAAGGCCCCCGGCAAAGGCCTATCTAAGTTGCGGGCACGGCGCACCACCACCACCGGTATAGGGCTTTCAGATAACACACCATCTACTAGCGGTGAAATAACCCGGCCAGTATCGGCGTAGTCGATTGCACCTAAACCAATCACCCCAAATCCAAGCTGGCTCTCGTTAATGATGGCCCGCACGGGATCGGCATCGCGCACCTGCCGATGTTCTAGAGGCCGGTCATAAAGCACATTGCGTAACGGCGTGATGTTTACATCGGCATCTTTTGGACCCACCGTAAGCACTGTTGCCCCGGCCTGCGTGGGCCATGCAAAGTGCAGCACCTGCGCAGCTGCTATGGATTCGGGACCACCTCTGGTGGGCAAAAGCAATCGGGAGGTTCGCACCACCAAATTACGACTTAGAGCCCGCTCACGCCCTAAGCGTTCTTCCTCATCTGGGGTGCCTTGCCAGTTGTTTACCACCCCCCGCAAGGTGACCGATGCGAACAGCGAGGTGATAACCGGCACCAACACGATCACCGAAAATGCAGTGGGGCTGAACACCCCAACCGTGAGCCCTACGGTTGCGATCACTATCTCCAAAGCACCGCGGGCGTTGAGCCCAGCACCCAACGCAAGGCCAGCACGATGGGTGCGCCCAGCTAGGCGAGCCCCCCCGTAGGCTCCAGCAAACTTGAAAACAATGCCCACCAACAAAATCACAAGCGCCCACCACAATGCCTCCGCATCATCTAGCAAACGCAGATCCACTTGTAAACCTGCTGTAGCAAAGAAAACCGGCGCAAAGAAGGCTCCGGTCAGACCTTCTAAGTGTCCAGCAACGTCTTCATGCTGAAAGCGAGACCGGCTCAAAACAACCCCAGCCACAAAGGCTCCCAGCACAGCCTCCACACCAAGCCATTCGGTTGTCACACCAAATATCAGCATTGTTACTATGCACACCACAAGGGCTGCGGCCAAGCTCGCACCCCTGCGCCGCACTTGTCGCAAAGAAGCATCTACCAATCGCTGCCCAAGCGTGAGCGCCAAAAACCCAAATGCCACTATGCCACCCAGAGTGCTCAACACCTGCAAAACCGAAACCTCCCCAGAAGTGGCCAAACCGGTGAAAACCCCCAACAACACCCACCCAATTACATCGTTACCCATACCTGCGGCCACCGTTATCTGACCTATATCACGACGCATCAAGCCCAATTCGCTGAGTATCTTTGCCACCACCGCAAGCGAAGAAACGCTGAGGGCCAAAGCCACAAACAGCGTGAAGGTAAGACGCTCAGCGCCTTCATCTAAAAACACCGCTGGCAACAACGCTCCAACCGCAATACCACCTGCAAAAGGCACCACCAAGCTGCCTGCGGTTACCCAAATTGCAGGACGACCCAACTTACCGATGAGACCCAAGTCGGTTTCAAAACCAGTAACCACCAACAACAAAGCCACCCCAACCCAGCTAACAGCGCTAAGGGCCGCGTCTTGACCAACCTCAGAAGGCAAAAACCACTCAAACCCAGACTTCCACACCACTCCAAAAACAGAAGGCCCCAACACCAACCCGGCCAAAAGCGCCCCAACCACAGAAGGCATGCCCACCTTACGCATCACCATCCCGAACAGGTGCGCGGTGGCAACTAAGGCCAAGATTTGTACCCAAAAAACCAATAAGTCGAAACCAACAGATTCAGCTGCTATGACCATTAGCAACTTCCCCTAACTGTAACCAGAGCTAGCCTCAACAGCATTCTCCAATGCAAAATCCACCAGCACTGGGGCATGATCTGAGGGTTTTTTGCCTTTGCGGGCATTGCGATCCATAAGCGCTGTGGTAGCGGTTTGTGCCAGCGGCGCGGTAGCCATCACCATGTCGATGCGCATACCTTGACGCTTGTGAAAACGGCCAGCTTGGTAGTCCCAAAATGTAAACAGGTTGTCTTGAGGCCAGCGCTGACGAAACACGTCCACCAAACCCCAATCCAAAACTGCTTGCAAGGCTTCTCTTTCTGGTTGGCTCACGTGGGTTAGCCCTTCAAATGCGCCAACATCCCACACGTCTTTATCTAAAGGAGCCACATTGAAATCGCCGGCCACCACCACAGGGTCATCGGGGCTAGCGTTGGCTTCTAGGTGGGCACGCAAACGGGCTAACCAGCTCAGCTTGTAGCGATAGTGCTCATGGTTGAGTTCCCGACCGTTGGGAATGTAAGCGCTAGCCACCCTGATCCCACCACAAGTAGCCCACAAGATGCGGGCATCAGGGTCGGGGGTAGCACCGTCGCTAAAACCTGGTTGAGGATTTTGTAGCCCCACCTTGCTCAACACTGCCACGCCGTTCCAGCGCCCTTGGCCATGATGGGCCCATTCATAGCCCAACTCCTCAAAGGCATCCCCGCAAAAGGCTGCATCGGTCATCTTGGTTTCCTGCATACACAACACATCTGGGTTGGCTAGCTCCAGCCACTCCTGCACACGCGGTAGCCGAGCATTGAGGGAGTTCACATTCCATGTTGCTAACCGCATCACATAACCCTAATTCAACAAGGTCTTAGCGCAACTAAACTCAACATCACAATGCAGTGTGATTGCCCCAACGCACACGCCAACAAACTTCAAGACACACCACTAACCAATACTGCCCGAGGGTGAGCCGCCCGATAAGCCTCCATGAGCTTTTGATTAGCTACCAATGTGTAAACCTGCGTGGTGCTAATGGACACGTGACCTAGAAGTTCCTGTACGGCGCGGATGTCGGCCCCGCGATCTAGCATGTGAGTGGCACAAGAGTGGCGAAACACATGCGGAGACACCTTGGCACCCATTCCTACTTGACGGGCTCGCTTTTTTACCATGTCGTAAGCTCCTTGGCGCGACAAACGACCGCCGCGCCCGTTAAGCCAAACCGCCTCTTGATCATCTGCACTCTTCCAGCGCTTGGGTTCCATTTGGCCTCGGCCTGCGGGGGTCAACCAGGCAACCAGAGCATCGTGGGCACAACGTCCCAAAGGCAGCACACGCTCCTTGTTCCCCTTGCCCATCACCCGAACCAAAGCCCCAGAGATATCGAGATGAGCTAGAGACATCCCTACCAACTCGCTAATCCGCACACCCGTACCATAGAGCATCTCCAACATGGCACGATCCCGCAGTGCGTTAGCCTCTGAACCTTCGGCCAAGTGTACCGAGTTGATTATGGCCTCCACCTCAGCTTCGCTCAATGCCTTAGGCACTCCTCTAAGCACCCGAGGTAACTCCACATCGGCAGCCGGATCGTCCGTGCGAATGTCTGCTGACACAAGATACTTATGAAAGGTACGCACTACCGTCATGGCTCGATTTACTGAGGCCGGTACTTTGCCACGCGTTTGTTCATACGCTAAGAACGCCAAAATGTCTTCTTCGGTGGCGCTTGTTGTGCTAGCTCCCCTGCTAGCTAGAAAACTACAGTACCTAGACAAATCACGCTGATATGCCTCATACGTGAGCCGCGCGCGGCGCTGTTCAAGCGTCAACCAAGCTAAGAACTCCTCAACACCAACGCCAGAAGCGCTCACCTCAGGTACTCACGAGCCAACATGAGCCCAACTATAGATTTGGCATCTCGCAACTCTCCCGAGGCTACTAACTCAGGCACATCTTGCAGCTTGATCCTAGTAATGCTCATGTGCTGTTCTTCAATGCTGTGAGCCTCGCGCTCGGCATCGCTCAGCTGAGTGGCCAAGTAGCAATGGGTTATCTCGTCACAAAACCCCGGGGAGTTGTGGAACGCTGCCAAAAACTCCAAATGTCCTGCCCGCTTGCCCGTTTCCTCTATCAACTCCCGCTGAGCCGTTAGCTCGGGAGGCTCGCCGGGAACATCTAGCTTGCCTGCTGGGATTTCCAACAACTCCGCATCTAATGCTGCCCGATACTGGCGCACCATGATCACTTCGTCGCCGTCTAGGGCCACAATTACCGCAGCACCCGGATGACGGACTATCTCCCGTTCATACACCTTGCCGTCTGGGCCTTGAACTTCAGCAATGCTGAGCGACACCACATTGCCCTGCCATTGTTGACGCTCACCCACCCAGCTAAAGCTGCGCGTAGCGTTAGGATCTATCACCCTACAGAAACCTCCGAGATGTTTTTGATGTGTTGGGCCGTTTCTGTAGATAGCCGCGCAGCAGTACGACTACGGCTACGATCTAAAGCGGCTTCCAACAAGCCACAAAAAAGTGGTGCTGGACGATCTGGGCGGCTCTTAAACTCAGGGTGCGCCTGTGTACCTACCCACCACGGGTGAGTAGCTAACTCAATGAACTCCACCAAGAGCCCGTCTGGGGATTCGCCAGAAATTATGAAACCCTGGCCTTCAAAACGACTCCGCAGTTTGGGGTTGAACTCATAGCGATGACGATGGCGCTCTGAAACAACCTCGGTGCCATACACCTCCGCCACCTTTGTACCAGCACGCAGTTTGGCCAAGCAGGCACCGAGGCGCATGGTTCCACCTTTGTCGGTTATCTGGCGCTGCGACTCCATTAGGTCTATCACCGGCCATGGTGTGCGGGGGTTGAACTCGCTGGAATGGGCATTGGTCAAGCCCAACACATTGCGAGCATACTCCACAGTCATGGCTTGAAGCCCTAAACAAATACCCAAACACGGCAGGTTGTTTTCTCTAGCGTAGGCGGCGGCATTGATCTTGCCTTCCACTCCTCGCTCACCAAAGCCACCGGGAATCACAATGCCATCTAACCCGCTTAAGGTGCTTTCGGCCATAAGACCTTCCACGCTTTCGGATTGTATCCACTCAATGTCCACCGAAGCGCCGTGATATATAGCTGCGTGGTTAAGAGCCTCCACTACAGACAAATAAGCATCTGGCAAGGTGACGTACTTGCCAATCAACCCAATTCGCACCGTCTCATTGGCATCTTCTATGCGCTGATTTAGCTTGCGCCAAGCACTCAAATCGGGCTTGTGCCCGCCAAGACGCAAGATGCCACACACCTCCTGATCTAGCCCCTCATCATGCAACACCAAAGGTATTTCATAGATGCTTGCGGCATCAGCCGCGTTCACCACCGCCGAAGGGTCTACATCGCACAGCCCGGATATCTTGCGCTTCAGCTCATCAGAAATGGGTGATTCGCTGCGACATACGATGGCATCGGGTTGCACACCGCGACTGCGTAGCTCTGTAACCGAATGCTGCGTGGGCTTGGTTTTCTGTTCACCAGTAGGGCCAATAAAGGGAACCAGCGTGACATGTATATAGCACACATTGGCGCGACCCACATCTAAGCGCACCTGGCGAATGGCCTCCAAAAAGGGCAGGATCTCAATGTCACCAACCGTGCCGCCAATTTCGGTGATAACAACATCTACATCCTCAGCCACCAAGCTAGCAATCCGGTTTTTGATTTCGTTGGTAACATGGGGTATTACCTGCACCGTCTTGCCCAGGTACTCACCATGACGCTCAGCAGCAATAACGGATGAATATATAGAGCCGGTGGTGGCATTGGAGAGCTTCGTGAGGTTCTCGTCTATAAAGCGCTCATAGTGGCCCAGATCCAAGTCGGTCTCGCCACCATCATCGGTAACGAACACCTCCCCGTGTTCGTATGGGTTCATCGTGCCAGGGTCTACGTTGATGTACGGGTCTAGCTTCTGCATCGTCACCCTAAGGCCTCGCTGCTTTAGCAATCTCCCTAACGATGCGGCGGTTAGACCCTTGCCTAGCGAACTCGCAACCCCGCCAGTGACGAAAATGTGTTTGGTCACGCCCACCAAGCCTAGCGCCAACAAGCCTCAACTGCCAGACTCACACCGCCAAGCTCAGCGCTACACACAGGCAGCGCTACACACAGGCAACACTACACACAGGCAACACTGCATACAGGCAACACCACTGTTTCGGTTCGTGTTAGCTTCTTGCAACGCTCAACAACTCAGAAGCGTGTTGGCGCGCGGTTTGGCTATCGGGAGACCCAGACAACATCCTCGATAACTCCACCACACGGCTTTCGCCGGTAAGTACCTCAGCGCTAACCGACACCGACGCGCCATCATCATGCTTGACGACCCTCAGATGATTGTGGGCATGCGCCGCCACCTGTGGGAGGTGGGTTACCACCAACACCTGATGATCAGAGGTGAGCCGCGCCAACGCCTGACCTACAGTTTGGGCTACCTGCCCGCCGATACCTGCGTCTACTTCGTCAAACACCAACACGGGCGGGCCTGCACTTATCACCAACCGCAATGCCAACATCACCCGGGCCAGCTCTCCTCCAGATGCGGCCGACGCGAGCGGCAAGCTAGGTGCTCCGCTGTTTGCTGCCAGCAAGATGTCAACCTCGTCGCCCACCTCATCTGACACCGTTACCTGCACCTCACCTCTGCCCATAGCCAATTCCCCAAGCCGGGCCGTTACCTCTTTGCTGAGCCCACCCGCAGCAACCCGGCGCGCAGCACCCACTGTTGCGCCAGCAACTGCCACTGCCTCAACACAACGTTGGTGCTCTTTATCTAGCTCGGCACCCAGCCTGTCAAAATCCTCTAATTCTGCTAACCGCTCCGAAAGCTGCCGATGAAAGGCCATTACATCAGCCAACGTGTCGCCGTACTTGCGGCGCAGATCCACCAACTGCCCGCGGCGCTGGCGCACCTCGGCTAAACGGATAGGGTTCTCCTCAATGCTTTCTGTTGCGTAACGCAACTCTGTTGCAAGATCGGCCACCTCTGCTGCTAATCCGCTTGCGCGCTCGTGTTGGGAATGCAAAGAGGCTCTTTTATCCAACGATGCGATTACCTGTGCCAAGCCAGCACCCACGGCACCGTCGGCACCGAGGGTGGCTGCGGCCTTGCGAGCAGCATCTCGACTGTCTGCGGCATCGCTCAACAACACCTCTGTAGCCTTGAGCACCTCATCTTCGTTTGGGTCTTCTAGGCCAGCTTCATTTAGCTCTCCAAGCTGATAGCGGCACAGCTCAATTTCGCGGGCACGCGCCCGCTCGTCACCGCCTAGGGACATTTGACGGCGTTCTAGCGCTGCCAACTGTGTCCGAGCCTCATTAAGTGGGGCCAAATCTATATTGCCGTAAACATCTAGTGCCGCTCGCTGATGGGCTCGTTTCAAAAGGGACTGATGAGCATGCTGCCCGTGTAAATCCACCAGCTTGCTGCCCAACTCCTCTAGAGCTGCAACAGATGCTAAACGGCCGTCCACATAAGCTCTAGCGCGACCGGTTGCAGGCACAACCCGCCGCAGCACCATCTCTTCATCGTGATAAAAAAAACGCCCCTCTACCACAGCTTCGTCTGCACCTTGGCGCACCATGGCAGGATCAGCGCGGCCTCCCAACAGCAAATCTAGAGCTGTAACCACCAAGGTTTTACCGGCACCGGTTTCGCCGGTGAGCGCGGTCATACCCGGCTCTAACACCAAGCTAAGCTGCCCAATAACTCCTAAGTTCTCTACCGAAAGCTCAGCAAGCATCGTCTGGTGTGCCGATCATCGATCCCACAAGCCAAAGGACGACTTGAGAACTTGGTGAAAGCCCCTCTGCCCTAAGGTGACAAGACGAGCGGGCTTATCCGACACCGAGACGGTTAGCACACCACCCTCGCCCAGCTGTCCTAGGGAGCGACCGTCAACTGCTACCGCAGCAGGACGATCTCCCAAAACCTCTAACACCAGCTTGCTAGACGGCAACAACACCAAGCTGCGATCAAAAAGCATGTGGGGGGCCACCGGGGTGAGAATCATGGCATTCATAGTTGGTGCCAATATCGGCCCACCTGCCGACAAAGAATACGCAGTTGAACCTGTGGGGGTAGCAGCAATCAGGCCATCAGCTGCGTAGCTTGTGAAGAACTCCCCATCTAG
This sequence comes from bacterium, assembly GCA_026709025.1. Classification (GTDB taxonomy): domain Bacteria; phylum Actinomycetota; class Acidimicrobiia; order Acidimicrobiales; family Bin134; genus Poriferisocius. The sequence continues at coordinate 8,066 of JAPOTT010000010.1, read as the reverse complement.
GTATACAGCTAGATGCACGGTTCTTCCGCTATCCACCTTTTCTACGATGGCCTCATTAAGAGCACTCACCTCGGCACCAGCTCCCATTTGGCACCGCAGCCGGATGCGCTCTTCTATGGTGTAGTTGTTAGACAAAAACTGCTGGATTCCCGCTAAAGCATAAGCTGGCTCAGTGCCTGTCAGATAACCCAACGCCCCATAGTTAACTCCAAGCACCGGCACGCCGTTATCGGCAACTGCGGTTACCGCTCGGAGCATTGAGCCATCTCCCCCCAAGCTCACCGCCAAATCCAACGTCTGCCCAATATCGTCTTCTAAGTGGGCCAGCTCGCTAAAACCCAGCTCGCCAGCAACCTCGGGCGGCAACCGGATTTCATGCCCATCACCTTTGAGACAATCGATCAGCTCAACCGCCAGCTTTACGGCTTCTTGCCTGTCAACGTGAACGAAAAGAGCAATCGCCGCCATGTGGCTAGGCCATAACTGGTTTGGTGTAATAGGGCATTGGAGTTTCAACCATCACTGCTCCCAAAGTATTGCTGTACTCTTCTCAATATAGCTCTCGCGGTGTGCTCATCGATTTCCAAGTGACGAGGGATGACAAGCCTCTCATCGCCAAACTCATCGCCTAACTGTAAGTGCAAGAAAAACTCCACGTTACCCTGAGCGCCCTTTAGCGGTGACACAATAGCGGCCTTCGGCACGAAGCTTGCTGAGGTTGCCGCATCTAGAACCTGAACAATAGCGGCCTGCCAGAGATCCGGGTTACAGACGACACCCCGGGCACGGCTAGCTTCAACTCTGCCCACCTCAAACTGGGGCTTCACAAGAACAACCACAGACCCATTTGGTGCCACCAAGCTGGCCAAAACGCCCATTACTGCCCGAAGCGAGATGAAAGATAAGTCGGCTGTTACCAAATCAAACGGCGCGCCTATAGCGGTCGGGTCTACGTTGCGGATGTCTGTGCGTTCATAAAGGGTAACCCGATCATCAGCAACTAAACGCTCGTGCATCTGCGCCCGTCCCACGTCCACGGCCACCACATGGGCGGCACCGTGTTGTAACAAGCAATCGGTGAAACCCCCGGTAGAGGCACCCACATCGCAGCATCGCAAACCACCAACATCCAAACAAAAAGCTTCAAGCGCCCCTTGTAGCTTCTGCCCACCCCGGCTCACATAGCGGGCAGGAGGTCCGGCCAACTCCACCGCATCTGCAGCTAGAACTAACCGAGCAGACTTTTGGGCAATCACCCCGTTTACGGTGACCCGCCCTTGCATAACTGCTGTAGTAGCCTGTGCCCTGCCCGCAACAAGACCACGCCGTACTAGCTCAACATCTAACCTTCGCCTGGGGCTGTTCACCGATGCTCAGAGATGCTCAAAATGCCCCGGTGTAGGCAATGTCCCTGTGTAGGCCAGCAGACTGTTGCGCACAACCTGATTGGCAAAAACAAGCTAACCTCAGGCGACTTCCCACGTGGCCCTGGAATGCAACAGCTTGTGCATATCTCCGGGCCCCCAAACCTCTTGGGCCATGGCGAGCTGCTCACTGGCCTCTGTTGCATATTCTGGACGCTCTACCGCCCGGAAAACACCTACAGGCGTTGGCTCAAACGGCCCTGCGGCAAGTCGCGACAAAGCGAAAGCCAAACTAGGGTCTTGGCGGTTCTCATCATGCACCAACACAGCATCTTCACCCACGTCTGCTACTTCCACAATTTCAGCACTGCCGTATCTGTTTAGGATCACGCCTTTTTCGTTGTCGTCTCCAAAACGAATGGGCTTGCCGTGCTCAAGTTGGATAAGCATCGAAGCCCGCCTGTCTCTCTTGGTGACTGCATTAAAGGCACCGTCGTTGAAGACATTGCAGTTCTGGAATACTTCCACAAAAGCAGCGCCTGGAAAATCGTGTGCCCGCCTAAACATTTCCATCATGTGCTGACGATCCATGTCGTGAGTGCGGGCCACAAAGCTAGCTTCGGCTCCAAGTGCCACCGAAATAGGATTGAAGGGCTCGTCTATGCTGCCTGCTGGAGTGGATTTGGTTACCTTGCCAAGCTCGCTTGTGGGCGAGTATTGACCCTTTGTGAGCCCATAAATCTGGTTGTTAAACAACAAAATGTTGAGGTTCACGTTGCGCCGCAGAGAGTGCAGAAGATGGTTACCGCCAATCGACAACATGTCGCCATCGCCACCCACAACCCACACGTGCAGATCGGGTCGGGCCATAGCCAAACCGGTTGCTAGAGCAGGTGCCCGACCGTGAATCCCGTGCAAACCGTAGGTGTTCATGTAATAGGGAAACCGAGCGGCACAACCAATTCCAGATATGAACACGGTGTCCTCGCGTCGTACCTCTAACTCTGGCATGAGCAACTGCACCGCAGTCAAAATGGAATAATCGCCGCAACCAGGGCACCAACGCACCTCCTGATCGCTGGTCCAATCGGCCTTAGTGGTAACAGGCAGATCGGACTTAGTTATTGTGGGCGTATCAGTCATCTAATGCTCCAATGATGTGGCGATAAAGCTCGCCAGAGGTAAAGGGCGAGCCCTCCACCTTGCTAACGGATTTGGCATCCACCAAGAACTCTGCTCGAAGGATGCGAGAAAGCTGACCCAAGTTCATTTCGGGCACCAGCACCTTGGGGTAGCGACGAAGTATGTCGCCCAGATCTTTATGCAACGGGTTCAGATGGGTGAGATGAGCGTGTGCAACCTTTCGCCCCTCTTGGCGTGCCCGTATCATCGCACTAGTAATCGCGCCCCAAGTAGAACCCCAACCCACAATCAAAAGATCAGCATTTTCAACATCACCTTCGAGCATCGTTGGAGGGATGTCGTTGACGATATGAGCAATACGATCATGGCGCAGATTTACCATGTAGGAGTGGTTTGCGGGCTCGTAGTTGATGTTGCCTGAGCCATCTTCTTTTTCGATTCCACCAATGCGATGTGTCAACCCGGGAGTACCAGGTATAGCCCACGGCCGGGCCATCGTTTCGGGATGACGCAAATAAGGCCAAAAAACCTCTTTACCATCTTCGTTGGTGTGATTGGGCTGCGAGGCAAACTCCACGGTTAGATCTGGCAAGGTTGCCACATCTGGCAAACGCCACGGCTCGCTGCCATTAGCCAAATAGCCATCAGATAGCAGAATCACAGGAGTGCGATACTTGAGGGCGATTCGGGCAGCTTCAATAGCAGCAAAAAAGCACTGCGCTGGCGAGTATGCAGCCACAATAGGCACTGGAGATTCCCCATGACGCCCGTACATGGCCTGCATCAAATCGGCACCCTCTGTCTTGGTAGGCAAGCCGGTAGACGGGCCACCTCGCTGGATGTTAATCACCAATAACGGCAACTCCAAGCTGACTGCTAAGCTAATGGACTCACCCTTTAGGGCTACGCCGGGGCCACTAGTGGTTGTCACTCCCAAGTTACCGCCAAATGAAGCACCCAAAGCAGCACACACTGCAGCAATTTCATCTTCAGCTTGCAGTGTTCGAACACCAAAGTTCTTACGCTGGCTCAGCTCATGCAGGATGTCGCTAGCTGGAGTGATGGGATATGAGCCCAAGAACAACGGCACCTTTGCTTGTTGGCTGGCAGCCACTAGCCCCCAAGACAACGCTGTGTTGCCGTTTATGTTTGTGTAGGTACCCGGCTCTAGTGATGCCGGGCGCACCTCATAAGTAAAATCAAACAGCTCAGCAGTTTCTCCGAAGGCAAATCCAGCTTTAAAAGCAGCCGTATTGGCACCGGCGACAAGTTCTTGGCGATTAAACTTGGCATCTATCCAATTCAAGGTGGGCTCAGCAGGCCGGTTATAGAGCCATGAAACTAAGCCAAGTGCAAAGAAGTTTTTAGACCGCTCCGCATCGCGGGGCTTCACGCCGAGGTCTTTGCACACCTCTTTTGTGATGGTGGTCATAGGCACCTTAAACAAGGTGTAGTTGTCTAAAGTGCCGTCTTCTAGGGGATCGCTCTCATAACCAGCTTTGGTTAGGTTACGCTCCACGAAAGTGTCATGGTTGACGATAACGGTGCCGCCCACCTCTAGTTGACTGAGTTCTTTACGCAACGCTGCAGGGTTCATGGCCACCAAAACGTTGGGGGCATCCCCGGGCGTGGTGACATCGTGGTCGGACACCTGCACCTGAAAAGACGACACACCGGCCACCGTGCCCTGTGGTGCCCGGATCTCTGCGGGGAACTCAGGCAGAGTGGCTAAATCGTTGCCAAACAACGCGCTAGCACTAGTAAAGCGGTCTCCAGTGAGCTGCATGCCATCCCCAGAGTCACCTGCGAAACGCACCACCACGCGGTTTAACTCACGCGTCTCAACAGGGCGCGCCAAAGTGTCTGTCACAAAATCCTCCTAGACCACAAAATAGCTACTGACCTATGCATAGCCGATTACACAGGCTACCCAACACCAACCCACAAATGGCACATCTTCACACAAAAGCAACCCTTAACAGAAAAAATTAAGAGTAGGCAGTCTTCCGCAAATAGCCCACAGTTGCCGGGCGTAGGTAGCCTCATTTCACATCCACACAAATCGCCCATCAGCAAAGGAGCACACGGTGCCCGTCATAGTGCCAATCACAGAACCCGAGTTGACAACAGCCCGAAGTGCGTGGGGTGTTGGTTTGGTGAAGATAGCTGAGGCACACGAAACAGGAGGGATCGAGAGTGCTCGTACAGTTGCCTCGCGGATGCTAGATGAACTCTACGGGTACCAACTAGGACCAGTGCTGTTCAAGCCAACCATGGCCAGCGGCCACCAAACATTCCGACCCACAAAACAAGGAGCACTGTCGTATTTTGTAGGCCACGACCCCGAGTATCGGTTTGACAACGGGTTCGGTCTCAACCAGTGGCAAAGTGTCCAATCGGAAACCGCAGCTAGCTTCATCCACGGCGATGTTGCCTTGTGGATGGGGCACGTAATGATCACCAACAAAAAAGGCCAAATCACCACAGTGGACAAAAGCTTCGGCTACACAAAAGACGCTAACGGCGTGCTACGCATCGTGCTCCACCACTCCTCACTGCCCTACCAACCATAAGCAACCCACAGCGCCCAACAGCAGGTCGTTACTTTATAAACAGGTGCAATCTTGATCAGGCAAAAGCACTGGAGTCGGCCATTCGTAGAAAATCATTCTCATCGATGATCTCAATGGCTGCACCTTTGGTTCGAAGAGCTACTGCCTTTCGGAGCTTATTGGACATACCATCAGTTCCAACTTTTGTGTAATCGGTCATACCCAAAACTAAAATCTCGGTTTTCTGAGTCACCGAATTAGATGGCTTTCCTCCTGAGTTGACTGTAACTTGAAATGCAGTATCACGTGTCATGGAATCTAAAGTGCCAGTGAAGGCAACAAGCTTGCCGAACAAAGCGCCATCAGAATCAACGTTGTCAACATTGGGGCCAATTTCTGATACTCGTGGACTTGACGAACTTGACTTAGATAACTTCGAAGATCGTTGTATGGCATTAAAGAAAGATACGTAGTAACTAGTGGATAACTCGCCAAATCTGTACCCTAAGTTTTCGCACACCTCTGTTACACCACTATTTTCAAGATTGCACATAGCTAGCAGCACCTTGGCAGCTGCACGGGCATCTGAGAGAGCATCATGATGATTTAGACCTGCAACCTCTAAAGCCTCACAAACATCTGGCAATCTCCATGATCCAAGGTCTGGCAAACGACTACGTGCTAACCGAAGTGTGCATAGAAATGATGCTTCTGGAGGTGTGTAGCTATGAAAAGCAGCAGAGTTACGAAGAACAGAAATGTCAAAGCTGGCGTTGTGGGCTACGAGCACATGATTTCCAACCAAACAAACAGCCTGTTCCCAAACTTCATCAAACGAGGGAGCGTGCTTAGTGTCGGTAGCACTGAGCCCATGCACAGACGTATTGAACCGGTCATACTCGTTATTTGGTGGCTGAATCAGCCAATACTGCTCATTCACAATCTGCCCAGAATCAACCACTACAACTCCCAAAGCGCAAGCAGAGGAGCGTTGACGAGTAGCAGTCTCAAAATCAATAGCAGCGAAGGAACACTCCTGCTCCCAGCGGCGCTGTGCGTTTGGCTCATTCTCCATCCATTGCACTCTAGCTTTGCACTATGACAATAAGTAGCCCAGCTTTATGTAGCCCAGCTTTGCTCTAGGTGTGACAAGGAGGTTGGTTAGGGGGTACTGCGGCTCTAGGGGCCGTTATTTTGTGAGGGGGGTGGTGGGTGTTTGTGGGTTTGGCGGTGGCAGGTGGGGCAGAGGAGGGTGAGGTTATCGATGTCGGTTGTGCCACCGTTTTCCCATGGGACGATGTGGTGTACTTCACAGCTGCTAGCTCGTATTCCACATGAGGTGCAGCGTTTGTCTCGTTTGTAGAGGGCGAGCTTTTGGGCTTTGGTGTGTTTACGGCGTGTGCGGCCTACGTAGAGGGGTTGGGCCTTGCTGTTGAAGATCATCGGTAAAATATCGGCTTCGCAGGCTAAGCGGCGGATTTCGTCTATCCCGATTGGTGTGCCATCTATAAGCCCAGCGGCTGTTAGCTCACCGGTAATCGCATCGTAATCAGCTGTGAGAATGATGGTGGTGGCCTGCGGAGTTAGTTCTGATGCTGGTTCGCAGCCGGTGTCTGTGTTACCGGTGTCTGCGCCTGTTTCATCTTCTTGGAGATCGTCCTCTACAGATTTAGTTCTCGCAGGTTTGGTGTGGCTGGTTACAAGTTCTACAAGCGCATCAGCGTTGCGCTGTTCAAAGGTGCGTTCTACACCGGTTTGAAAATCTTTTTTGAGCATTCGTGTGGTTAACGCGTCCATAGCGGTTTTCACCCGCTCACCAGCAACATGGTCTAACTCAGCGTGCAAGATAACCATGTCGTTATCACCGTTGAAGATCTTGGCGGTACGCCGCGCTCGTTGTTGCTCTGTAGGGTTCAACCCTGAAGCAGCCAAACGTTTAGTTTCCCACTTGGCCAATGTGGTTTTGAACACGTCTGGGCCTTGTTGCACACCTATAGCCAACAAATCTAACTGCTCATCTGTGTTCATGGGAGCCCGACCATGCGACGCGGCCATCAACTCCGCGTGATCCATGGTTATCCAACCATCCTTAGCAGCTCGCATCACATCAGGCATAGCCCTAAGCCCCTTAGCAGTGCGAGCTTGACGACGGGCTTTATAGGCAGGCAAATCAAACTGCTTACAAACGCTAAGCACAGCATCTTCACCCTCCAACTCACCCAACTGCACTAACACTGCACTCAAGTAGCTTTCAACCGTTTGGCGAAAAGCATTAGCCCGCACAGCCAACTTCACAAGATCACCAGCACCACAATCAGCGAAACCTGGAAAATCAAAACCCGCAGAAGTAGGCGCTTGAACGTTCAAGCTAGCTATTGTATTGGGTTCATTTTTAGTAGTTATATTACCCTGAAACTTCATGCCTGTAAGTATACAAGCACCCTACGATAAAACAACCCTAAATCAACTATATTTCTAAGATTTTTTTAAAAAAATATACTAATATATGGCGCTAATTAGCAGTGCAAATACCTAAGATTTTAGCTGTGGGTGGCTACTTCTTGGGCTAGTTGGGCTTTGAAGTCTGCTAGGGGCACATCTCGCTTGGGGGCATCTGTGCCACGGGCGTTTACCCCTACCGTGCCGTGAGCTACATCGTCATCGCCTACCACCAATACATACGGCAGCTTCTGGAGCTTGGCGGCCCTGATACGGCGACCTAACGGCTCTTGGGCTTCTACTACCTCGGTGCGGAACCCCTCGTTACGCAAATTCGCCGCTACCTCGGCGGCATAGTCGCCGTGTGCAACAGCCACCGGCAACACCGCAGCCTGCACTGGGGCTAACCAAGCGGGGAAAGCCCCGCTGTAGTGCTCAATAAGCACTCCAAAGAACCGCTCTATGGAACCCATCAGCGCTCGGTGAATGATCACCGGCCGGTGGCGGCCACCATCGGCACCCACATACTCCAACCCAAACCGCTCTGGGAGCTGAAAATCTACCTGAA